>DASWIA010000015.1:0-1832 GCA_036397895.1 Acidimicrobiales bacterium
GTACCCGCTGACATTCAAGCTCTGCTCCGAGACGTTGGCGATCCGGACATACTCCCCCAGGGCCTCTTTCCCCTCTTCAGCATTGCCCTTCGGTTCGATCCGGGTGATCTTCAATGGCCCTCGGACCGCCTTCCACATCCCTCTCCTGGCAGTGTGTGCTTTTTCCTGCGCCTGAAGAAGCCGCGCGGCGAACCGTGTGTTTGGCGGCATGAAAAAGACGTGAGCCAGGCCCGCAGCCAGGAGCTGCTCATTCACCAGTGTTTCCTCGCCGCAGTTCGCACCACGCACTTCGCACTTCGTCGCATAGACATAGGCCAAGAGCCGGCCATGCCGATCCTGCCGCGCCTGATCGAATTCGAGGCGGACGGGGAGGTGGCTGACCAGCCGTCGATTGAAGTTCGTCGCCTCCCGAGCGTATGGTTGCCCATGCTCCGGCGCATTGATCCCCAGGTACCGCACCTTCCGGCCATCGCGGAGCACAATCGTGTCCCCATCGATCACCTCTCGCACCCGAGTGACGTGGTCCGTCGCATTCGAGGCCGCGATCAGCGCCGTCGAGAGGAGAAGCAGGAGGACCGTCTGTTGGAGACGTTTCCGTTTCACGACTCACGGTCCGAGCGCGATGGGATCGTTTTTCCGTGGACGATCAACGGTGAACAGCGAACGCATGGCTTCCTGAATCTCGCTCAAGTCAATAACCTAATGCGTCCCCTGTATTTTTCCTCTAGGCGGCGATTATGCTCGTCGCCGCCCGGTAGGTTGGCGCTCAGATAGACCGGCGGGGGGAGCCCTTTGTCGAGGAATCGCTCCACTACGCCGCAGACGATCGAGTTCACGATGAAGGCGCCGGACACGAGCGATGTCGGCCCCACCTTCTCCATAAGGCCGGGGAGGGTGAGTGCGCCGTCGCCGGCCTCGCCGCAGTTGTCGAGGACGAGGTCCGCCACCTCGAAGAGGCGTCTGCCGCTCGCGTGCCGCGAGGCGACCGACCTGGCGTGGCGGAGCGACGTAATCGCGATGACGGTGAGCCCTCTCTTCTTCGCTTCGATCGCCAGCTCGACCGGGACCGAGTTGATCCCGGCATTGGAGATGATGAGTAGAACCTCTCCGGGCCGTGGCTCGTGGTAATCGAGGAGGATCGCAGCGATGCCGCTCACCCGCTCGAGGCGCCCGCTCTTCTTCGGAGCAGTCAGGGGGCTTAGGAACGGCTCGGTCATCGTGTTGACCGGAACCAGTCCGCCGGCGCGATGGAACGCCTCCTCGGCGACCAGATGGGAGTGTCCGCTCCCGAAGAGATGCAGGACGCCGTCCCCCTC
Source organism: Acidimicrobiales bacterium (assembly GCA_036397895.1). GTDB lineage: Bacteria > Actinomycetota > Acidimicrobiia > Acidimicrobiales > DASWIA01 > DASWIA01. The sequence goes on from DASWIA010000015.1 coordinate 1,317, forward strand.
GAGGGAGGAGAAGATCACATCGGCCGCTTGGTTGATTGCCCCAGCCTGGCTCTGCTGGATCTCCCCGAGCAACCGAATCACGGCGTCGTAGTACGCAGGATCTCTCATCGGATTCCTCTGAACGTCCGCCCGGGGACGATCTTGCCCAGGACCACCCTATGGGCCGCCCCGGTGATAGGGGGCAGGTTGCCCGGCACACCGTGCGCGGTCAGGTAGGCTAACAGGGCGAACGCTGATGCCTCGATGGCCCGGCCGGGAAAGCCGGCCTCGTCGGCCGTGAGGAGGCGACTGTGAGGCAGGGCCTCCTGAAGTCGCTTGACCAGCGTTGGATTTTCGGCCCCACCGCCGCAGATGACCAGCTCCGCTGAGGTCGCGGCGCGTGGGAGATCACGACGGACATGGAGGGCCACTGACTTCGCCGTAAACGCGGTTACGGTCGCGACCAGGTCCTTCTCTGTGATCAGGCGGTCCGCCCCGCGGCGGAGCAGCGCGTCGATGAGGGCAGGGCCGAAGGTT
>DASWIA010000016.1:0-1555 GCA_036397895.1 Acidimicrobiales bacterium
CATCGAGGAGTGTGAGCATGCAGCCCATTGCAGGGACGGCGGAGTGGGCGGCGCTGGTCGCCCATCGCGCTGATGGCGTCGATCTGCGAGCGGCGTTCGAGGCAGATCCCGGTCGGGCGGCGCGGTTGACGCTGGCGGCGGGTGACCTGGTTGCCGACCTGTCCAAGCACCTGGTGACTGATGAGACCGTTCGGCTGCTGGCGGCTGTCGCCCATCGTGCCGGTCTGGCGGAGCGGATCGAGGCGATGTTCTCGGGTGAGCCGATCAATGTGACCGAGGACCGCCCGGTGTTGCACACGGCGCTGCGAGCCGCCCCCGATGACACGTTCTCGATCGACGGGGTCGACGTGGTGGCTGAGGTGCACGAGGTATTGGATCGGATGGGGCAATTCGCCGAGCGGGTGCGGTCAGGGCTGTGGAAGGGACATACAGGTCGTCGGATCCGTCACGTGGTGAACATAGGGATTGGGGGATCCGATCTCGGCCCCGCCATGGCGTATCGGGCCCTCCGACCCTTCGTCCACCCCGACATCGAGTGCCATTTCGTGTCCAACATCGATCCGGCGCACCTCGAGTCGGTCCTGGCGGTGGTCAACCCCGAGACGACCCTCTTCATCGTGGCGTCGAAGACTTTCACGACGCTCGAGACGTTGACGAACGCCAGGAGCGCCCGGGCGTGGTTACTTAGCCGATTGGGAGACGACGCCGCGGTGGCGAGTCATTTCGTGGCGGTCTCGAGCAACGCCGCCGAAGTCTCCGAGTTCGGCATCGACACCGAGAACATGTTCGGGTTCTGGGATTGGGTCGGCGGTCGCTACTCGATGGAGTCGGCGATCGGCCTGTCGCTGATGATCGCGGTCGGACAGAAGGCATTCGGGGAGATGCTGGCCGGCTTCCGGACGATGGACCTGCACTTCCGGCACACCCCGTTCGAGTCGAACCTGCCGGTGCTGCTCGGCCTCATCGGTGTGTGGTATCGGAACGTGCTCGGCTATCCGACCTACGCGGTGCTGCCCTATGCCCAGGATCTCGACAGATTCCCCGCCTACCTCCAGCAGCTCGACATGGAGTCGAACGGCAAACGGGTCCGTGTCGACGGCTCACCGGTCGAGATGGACACGGGCCCGATCATATGGGGTGAGCCGGGCACCAACGGCCAGCACGCCTTCTACCAGCTGATCCATCAGGGTACGACGGTGGTGCCGGCCGACCTCATCGGCTTCACGAATCCTCATGACGACCTTGCAGGTCAGCACGACCTTCTCATGGGAAACCTGCTGGCCCAGGCGGAGGCACTCGCCTTCGGCAAGACCAGCGACGAGGTGGAGGCGGCCGGCGTGCCGGCCGGCGTCGTGACCCACCGAACCTTCCCGGGGAACCGCCCGACGTCCGTCATCCTGGCTGATCGGCTCACCCCCTCGGTGCTCGGCCAGTTGGTCAGCCTGTACGAGCACAAGGTCTTCACCCAGGGTGTCATCTGGGGTATCAACTCGTTCGACCAGTGGGGAGTCGAGCTCGGTAAGGCGCTCGCCACGACCATCATCGGCGAGCTGAC
>DASWIA010000017.1:0-18214 GCA_036397895.1 Acidimicrobiales bacterium
CGGCGCCCATCGGGCGATGTGGAGGCCTTGAGGGCCGAGGTTTCCCTGCTGATGCCAGACGGCGACAACCGACCCGTCGTCGAGGACGGTGAGATCACCAGCCCGACTGTCGGCGTCGCCGAACACATCGTCGGCTTCCAACGTGGCGTCGGTGGGCAGCGGACCGCCGCTCAGACCCCAGCGTCGAACCGTCACTGGTCCGTCGCCCGAGATCATCCACAGCTCGTCTCCGACAACCTCGTAGCTCGCCTTGTACCAATCGCTCCACGTCGGATCAGGCGCGGGGAGCGACACATGCGAGCTGGCGCCGCTCGCCGTGTTGCGGACATGCAGCCACGGTCGGTTGCTGAATGCCTCCCTGTACACGGTGTAGGTGACACCGTCGACGTCGTCGGCGTGTCCCGTCCCGATCGGGACGATTCGCTCAAAGGTTGAGGTGTTGTCGATGATGATGTCGTCGAAGGTCCCCGTAGCACCCGCAGCGGTCACCCAGTCCACGGCCGGGGACCAGACGAGGACGGCCCCAACGGCTGTGGCTGCGACGGTGCTGCGGATGCTCACGTTGTTGATCTCTCCCTGATTTGGTAGCCCGGCCGCCCTCGAGGGGCCCGTGGCGTTGCGACCCCGCCTCGCGGCGGGTGTGCCGTTGTCGTCAGAGAGGAGCAGTGTGAGTGCGCCTCCCCACCATGTACAACGACGATCGTGGGGTCGGACTTGAGCCCTTCGCTCCGGTCGCCACGTTCAGCACCGCCGTGCGCCATGCTTCATGCCGTGATGGAAGATCGCGACGAAGCCGACGAGGTGACCGGGCTGCTCGCCGGTGACCCGGAGTGGTTCCGACGCGCCGTGTTCTACGAGTTGCTGGTGCGCGGCTACCAGGACTCCGACGGCGATGGGAACGGAGATCTGCGCGGTGTCATCGGCAAGCTCGATCACCTCGAATGGCTCGGGATCGACTGCCTGTGGTTGCTCCCGTTCTACGACTCGCCGCTACACGACGGTGGTTACGACGTCGCTGACTTCTGTTCGGTCCATCCCGACTACGGCACGATCGATGACGCCCGCGAGCTGGTGGTCGAGGCCCATCGTCGCGGGATCCGCGTCATCGCCGATCTGGTCATCAATCACACCAGCAACGCGCACCAGTGGTTCCAGGACAGCCGGACCCGACGCAACGGCAAAGACGACTGGTACGTGTGGTCCGATGACAACCAGCGGTACCCAGGAGTGGCCAACGTCTTCCCCGACACCGAGTCGGGCTGCTGGACCTTTGACGACGTTCGAGGCCAGTTCTACTGGCACCGGTTCTTCCACCATCAACCCGATCTCAACTACGACAACCCTGATGTGCGCGCCGCCATCTGCGACGTCGTCTGCTTCTGGCTCGACATCGGCTTCGATGGCTTCCGGCTCGACGCCGTCCCCTACCTCTTCGAGCGCGACGGCACGTCGTGCGAAGGCCTGCCCGAGACCCACGCCTTCCTGAAGGAGCTTCGTGGACTAGTCGACGACAAGTACCCCGGGCGGGTGCTGCTGGCCGAGGCCAACGGTCTGCCCGCCGACGTCGTCGACTACTACGGTGACGGCGACGAGTGCCACATGTGCTTCCACTTCCCGCTCATGCCCCGCATGTTCATGGCCGTCCGACGCGAGCAGCGCTATCCCATCACCGAAACCCTCGACGAGACACCGCCGTTGCCGCCCGGCTGCCAGTGGGGCCTCTTCCTGCGCAACCACGACGAGCTCGCCCTGGCCCAGGTCACCGATGACGAGCGCGACTACCTGGTGCGCGAGTACGCCAAGGATCCGCGAGCCAAGCTCCACCTCGGCATCCGCCGCCGGCTGTTCCCCCTCATCGACAACGACCGTCGCGTCGCCGAGCTGTTCCACGCCCTGCTGTTCAGCATGCCGGGCAGCCCCGTCCTGTACTACGGCGACGAGATCGGGATGGGCGACAACATCTTCCTCGGCGACCGCGACACCGTGCGGACACCGATGCAGTGGACTCCCGACCGCAACGGGGGATTCAGTCGCGCTGATTACCAGCAGATCTACCTGCCGCCGTTGATGGACCCCATCTACGGGTTCGCGGCGGTGAACGTCGAGGCCCAGCAGCGAGACTCGTCGTCGTTCCTGCACTGGCTCCGTTCGCTGCTGGCGGCCCGCCGGCGTCACCCGGTGTTCGGTACCGGCGAATTCGAGGTCCTGCCGGCCGCCAACCCGTCGATCCTGGCCTACCTCCGCACCGACGAACCCGCCGCCATCGACGGCGACCCCGGCGACGACAGATCCCCGTTCCCGATCGCCGATCGGGTTCTGTGCGTCAACAACCTGTCGCGATTCGCCCAGCCCGTCGAGCTCATGTTGGGCCGCTTCGCCGGACTCGTGCCGTTCGAGGTGATCGGACGCGCCCCGTTTCCACGCATCACCCATCAGCCCTACCAGCTCACCCTCGCCCCCTACGGCTTCTTCTGGTTCCGACTCGCCAACCTCGATGAGGAGCTGTGATGAGTCCCCGTGTCGCCACCGACATCGTCGACGAGGCCGTGCTGGCCAGCGCCATCGCCCGCTACTTGCCTCAGCAGCGGTGGTTCCTCGGCGACCGCCACGCGCTGGCCCGGGCCGAGATCCGTGATCTCGAGGTGCTCAACGACGAGTGGCCCATCCTGGTGTGGGCCATCGTCACCGGTGAGCTGAAGTCAGGGGCCCGCACCGACTACCAGGTGATCGCCGGGCTCCGACCGCCCGGCGAGCTCGAGTTCCTCGACCACATTCCCACCGCCCTCATGGGTGAGGTGCCCACCCGGCTCGGTCCTGCCATCGCCTACAACGCGCTCCACGACCCCGAGCTGGCCCGCATGCTGTTGCGGCGCCTCGCTCCCGACGAGTCGGCGTCCTATGTGCGCCAGACCGGCGCCGAGGTCGCCACCTCGGTCCTCGTCTACGACGAGCGGCTGTTGCTCCGCATCTTCCGGCGGCTGCCCGACGGCCCCAACCCCGATGTCGAGACCGTCCGTGCCCTCGCCAGCCAGGGGTTCCGCAACGTGTCGGCGCCACTCGCCGGCTGGTGCCGTGGCGATGTCGACCTGGCCGTCCTCCGCGAGTTCGTCGCCGGCGGGGCCGAGGGGTGGCAGCTCGCACTCACCAGCCTGCGGGATCTCTACGATCGCCGAACCGCACCCAACGACGCGCCGGGTGACTTCGGGCCCGAGGCTCGACGGCTCGGCTCGGTCATCGCCGATCTGCACCGGGCGCTGGCCAACGTGTTCGGTCGGCATCCCGCTGATCCATCTCGGTGGGCCGATCGCCTTCGGTCACGTCTCGACGAGGTCCGCCATCTCGACGTCGACGCCGACGGGATCGAGAAGCTGGCCCAGCGTCTGGCCGGGATCGCCGACGCCGGCCATGCCATCCGGATCCACGGTGACCTCACGCTTCGCCGCGTCATGCGCACCGACGCCGGCTGGTTCGTCCTCGGGTTCGAGGGCGAGCGCCTCCGAGCCGCCGAAGCTGTCGGGAGAGTCACGTCGCCGCTGGAGGACATCGCCAAGCTCCTCCGGTCGATCCACCTGGCCAGCCGCGTCGCCATCGACGAGCGGTCCGACGATGTCGACGACGACCTCACCGGCCATGCCGCGGCGTGGGAGCAGTGGATCGGGCGGTGCTATCTCGAGGGCTACAGCTCGGCGATCGCCGGCTCGGGTCTTCTGGCGGTCGACGACGGCGATCGGGCGTTGGTCCTCACTGCCTTCGAGCTCATCCACGCGTTGCGAGATCTGCGTCGGGCTCACGAGGACTTCCCGCACCGGGTGGATTCCCGACTCGAGGCGGTGGATGGGTTGGTCGCCCGAGTACCCGTGAGCTGAATCAGTCGACGAACCGGGCGGTTGTCCCATCTCGATGGATCAGCTGACCTTCAGCGGGTGGATGTCTCGATGTCCCGAAGCTCCTGAGCCGCCTGCTCGGGTGCCACGATGTTGATCATCACCCCGGTCCCCAACTCGAAGCCTGCCTGGGTGGTGAGCTTGGGCACCAGATGGGCGTGCCAGTGGAAGTGTGAGTCATGAGCGAACGGCGCGGTGTGGAACACGATGTTGTAGGCGAGATCGCCGTGGAGCTTCTGGAGGCGGGCCAGCGCATCTCGGATGGCCCGGCCGACGGCGGCGAGGTCACGCGGTGCCGCCTCATGGAGGTGCTCCTCGCAGGCGCGGGGGATGACCAGCATCTCGTAGGGCGAACCGCTCCAGTAGGGAGCGACAACGGTGACCCGCTCGTGGTCGATCACCACCCGGTGACCCACCGAGGTCTCGGCCTCGATCGTGGTGCACAGCAGGCATCCGCCGCCAAAGCGCGAGAAGCCGCGCACCTCCTCGACGATCTCGCCGGGGACGAAGGGCACGGCCAGCAGCTGCCCGTGCGGGTGCTCGAGGCTGGCCCCGGCCTCGCGGCCGAAGTTCACGATCACCTGGGTGTAGCGAAGCCCCGACCGCGATGAATGGTCGCGCATCCGGTCGTGGATGGCGTTCATGACGAGACCGGCTTGCTCGTCGCCGAGCCCGGCCCACGTGCCCGAGTGGTTGGGTGAGAACACCAGGATCTCGTGAATGCCGCCGGCGGGTGCCTCCGACCACACGGGGCCGAGATGGGTTACGGCCATCTGCTCCTCGCCGTAGAAGGCCGGGAAGAGGTTGAGGACGACGCGCACCAGCCAATCGCCGCCGGGTCCGTAGGTCTCGAGGGCGGGAGGGGTGGACTCCTCGTTACCGGGGCAGAACGGGCAGGCGCGCGTGGGGTCGCTCTCCACGGTGAGGGCACGAGGGGCGAACGACGCCGGTCGGCCTGATCGCGATCCCGAGATCGCGACCCAGCGACCAGTGAGCGGGTTGAGCCGGAGCTGGCTCAACGAGGAAACACCGGTGACGCTGTGGACACGGCCATGAAGGTAGTGGACGAGTGGGCGGATCGCATCGACGCCTGCTCAGCGGATCGGGCGGTGGACGTAGCGCGAGACGTGCCGACCCTCACCGGGCCATGCTTGACCGGCCCAGTCGGCGTGGCGGCCCACGAGGGCCAGCCCAGCTGCCTCGGCGGCGCGGTCGAGATCGGAGGGGCTGCGGTAGTACACGGTCCACGTTCGCGTCTCGACCGCGTGTCCGCGGCCCTCGACGGTCACGAACCGCCCCCGGACCGTAGAAGTCTCGGCATCGTGGTCCCAGCTCGTCATGACGAGCTCGTCGCCGGTCCGGGGGCGTGGCACGCATCCGGTGGGCGGAGCCGATGGGTCGATCTCGTCGGCCTCGATCCAGATCGAACCTCCCGACCTCAGCGCCGGCGCCACACGGCCGAGGAGCCGGTCCTGGGCCGGTCTGGTCACGTTGAACAAGGTGTTGCGGGTGAGCACGACGGCGTCGAAGGGCCCGGGCGGGATGTCGACCAGGTCGCCGGCGACCCGAGTCACCCGCCCGGCAGGGTCCTTCGCGGCGAGGACAGCCAGCATGGCCAGTGAGCCATCGAGGGCCACCACGTCGAACCCGGCATCGGCGAGAGCTACAGCGAGTCGTCCGGTGCCCGCGCCCAGCTCCAGCACACGGCCGCCCGCCGGCACCGCACCGCGGATCGCCGCTACCTCCGCGGCAGGGTTCAACGGATACCAGTCGTCGTAGACGTCCACGAACGCGTCTCCGTACGAAGCCGACTCCACCGAGCCACTTCACCACACCGCGCCGCCCCGTCACCCACCCGGTCACCCACACCATCTCGACGGACGGGTGTCGTCGTCGACCGGACGACCTGGGCATGGCGCCGGTATCGTCGTCCCGATGTTCGATGACGGGGGAGCGGTCCTGATCCGCACGACGTGGACCTGACCCCCGGCGACTCCCGCGCCCGACTCCGCCAGCGGCAGCGTCGCGCCCTCGACCGCTACCTCCGGTCCGAGGTGGCGCCGTTCGCGCCGTTCTGGCGGTCGCGGCTGATCAAGGCCGGGCTGAGCGGCCAGCGGCTCCAGCGGGTCGAAGATCTCCGCCGGCTGCCGATCACCGAGCTCGCTGAGCTGGGCGATGGCCGCGAGGCCGTCCTGAGGCCCACCGACTCCACGTTGTTGCACGAGGGTCCGATGCGCATGCGGTGGGGGGCGGCGATCGCCAAGGTCACTGGACGCGGTTCGGCCGTGAACCGAACGCTGGTCGAGCCCGCCTACAAGCCCATCCAGTGGCACGTGCACGGCGCCCTCCTCGTGGGGTCGACGTCGGAGGACATAGAGACCCTGGCCGAGCTCGGTCGGCGCTGGCTCGAGCTCGCCGGTGTCCGGTCCACCGATGTGATCGTGTCATTGCTGGCCAACGGTCCGCGCCTGCCGTTCTGGCAGCTCGTTCACGGCGCCCGACGGGCTGGCATCGCCGTCGTCCCCCTCGACCCGGCGGTCACCCCGGCGGCCGTCACGGCCGTGGCGCCCAACGTCGTCGTCGGTTCGCCTGAGGTTCTCGCCGCTGTGCTCGATGCCGATGAGGCGTGGACGGGCATCGCCCGCCCCACCACCATCATCCCCGTCGGTGTGGGTCAGCCGATCAGCGCCGATGATCATGACCGCCTCGTGGATCTGGCCCAGGGGGGTGAGGTGGTCGACGCGCTGTGGGTCGAGGGAGTGCGCACGGTGTGGTCGAGCTGCCGCGGCGGATCCGACCTGCACACGCATGCGACCGCCGAGCTCGTCGAAGTCGTCGACGACGACGGCCGGCCGGCCCGCGGCGGCGCTTCAGGGTCCGTCGTGTGGACCGGCATCGGGTGGAAGGGCACCGCATTGCTGCGTCTCCGCACCTCCGTGCATGCCGTCCTCGACGAATCGAAGTGTCGAACGTGTGGCCGGGAGACGCCCCGGCTCATCCCCGTCGAGCCGGCGCCGATGTGGATCGCTGTGCTCGACGACCACCCCGAGGTCGAGGACTGGATCGCCGAGCCGGGCCCATCCACCCTCTCGCTGAGCGTTGCTCTCGTCGACGGACGACGCCGGCGGCGCGTGCTCGACGAGCTCGAGGAGCTGCTCGCCGAGTGCGATGGCGTCGAGGTTGCGGTGGTGCCCAAGCGGCGGATGGCCCGGATGCTGTCCAGCACGGACAGGGCCTCCGAGGGGCAATGACCGACGGGTGGAGCTGGGACGACACGGAGTCCGAGACGCCCCCGCCGGCGGGATCCCCACCGCCGCCTCCGCCGCCGCCTCCGCCTCCGCCCCCTGCGCGTCATCCTCCTTCGGCCCCCGCCCGGGGAGGGCCCCCGAGCCCACCGGACGGCCGGCCGCACCGGGCACCACCACCCCCCCCGGTGACGTCAGGAGCTCGGTTCGGGGCCGGGCCGGTGCCCATCCGGCCTCTCCGCCTGGGCGAGATCCTCGACCACTCGTTCCGGCTGCTGCGTCACCAGGCCAAGGTCCTGGTGACGATCACCGCCATCTTCGTGGTGCCGCTCAACATCGTCACCGGCTGGCTCACACGCGACCTCTTCGGTGGACTCGGCCTGGGAGAGGTGCTCGACGACCCCACCACCACCCAGACCGTCGTCGACGGAGGTGACGCGACGGGTGCCCTGGCCTCGCTGGCGTCGCTGCTGACCTCGGCGGTCGTGCTCCCGCTGATCGCCGGTGGTGTGGTCGCCGTCGTCGCCGACGCCTACCTCGGCCGGCCAACGTCGGTGCCCGACGCGCTCGGCTTGATCCGTCGGAGAGGACTGGGGCTGATCGGGGCATGGTTTCTGTCGCACCTGCTGGTGTTCACGGTGGCGCTCCTGCCGCTGGCCGCCGTCATCGGCATGGCGCTCGCCGGCGTCGAGGTCGACTCCGCCATCGCCGTCGGCATCACGGTGATCGGCTTGGCGATGGGAACGCTGGTGGCACTGGCGGTGGCCGCCCGGTTCATGGTCGTTGCCCCGGCGCTCGTCGAGGAACGCCTCGGCCCGTGGCGAGCGATCCGACGTTCGTGGCGGCTGGTTCGCGGCCGGGTGTGGTCGGTTGTCGGGGTGTGGCTCGTCTCGGGACTGCTCGCCAGCGTGTTGTCGACGGTGCTCTCGGGGCCCGCCCAGATCGTTGGCCTGGCCGTCGGGATGGACCAATGGGGGTGGCTCCTCGTTGCCGCGGGAACGATCGTTGCCCAACTCGTCGTCACGCCGTTCACTGCCATCGTCGCCACCCTCGTCTACTTCGACCTGCGCATCCGGTCTGAGGGGTTCGACCTCGCCCTGCTCGCTGATGAGGTCCGAGCCCGCTCGGACGGACAGCCATGATCACCGTCTCGTCCCTTCCCCCCAACGAGATCGATGCTGACACCGCACGCAGGACGGCCGATGCCGTGCTCGACGGCCCCGACTTCGCCGGGCTGGACGAGAGCCCCATCGCGCTGGCCCGGCGATGGGTCATCGAGCGCATCATCGATGTCCTCGACACGATCGTCGGCACCGATGGCGCCTCGACGGTGGGTGGGATCGTGCTGATCATCGTGGTCGTCGCCGGTCTCGTCCTTCTCGTGCGGTTCGGGCGCGGCGTGCGTCGAGACCCGCATGCTGAGCTGGTGTTCACGTCGCAGGGGCGCGACCCGACGTCGTGGGAGCTCGAGGCTGCCGCCCACCGCGCTGCGGGCCGGCTGCGTGACGCGGTCATGGCCCGCCACCACGCCCTGGTGGCCCGACTCGAGACGGCGGGGATCGTCGAGTCCAGCTCCGTGGGGAGGACAGCGGCCGAGGTGGCGAAGGGTGCGTCGACCATCCGGCCTGATCTCGCCGAAGCCCTGGCCGACCTGACCGAGGTGTTCGAGGTGGCCGTCTACGCCCATGCCCCGCCTTCGGTCACTGACGTCGACACCTTGGACGCGGCGTGTGCTGCCGTGGAGCAGCGAGCGACACGACGGCAGGTGCCGGCGGTGTCCGGTCCGGGAGCGCAGCAGTGAGGCGCTGGTCCCGCACGATCCCGTGGGTTGGTCTCGGTCTGGCCGTGCTGGTGGCGGCTGCCTTCTCGGGTTCCCGGGGCGGGGGCCCGGCGCTTGATCCCGATTCCACCGGTCCAGCCGGCGCTCGGGCGCTGCTCGACACCGTCCGACGCCTCGGCGCAACCGTAAGGGTGGTGGACGAAGTGCCGACCACCGGCGACCGGGTCCTGGTCCTCGACGATCGCCTCACCGACGATCAACGTCGTCAGCTGGGCCAATGGGTCGAGGCAGGCGGGGTGCTCGTCGTCGCCGACCCGTCGAGCGTCCTCAGCGGCACCTCCTCGGCCGGCGGATTCGACGGCGATGGCGCCCGCGCCGATTGCGACCTCGCCGCCGTTGCCGGCGCCGAGCGGGTCAGCGCCCCCGTCGAAGCGCTGTCGGTTCCGGCCGGGGCCACCGCGTGCTTCGCCGTCGAGGACGGTGCCTGGTTGGTGGTGCAGGCCTTCGGTGACGGCCAGGTCGTTGCCTTGGGTGGAGCCGCCCCGCTGCTCAACGCCCATCTCGACCGAGCGGACAACGCCGTGGTGGCGGCCGGGCTGCTCGTTCCCGACGGCACCGGAACCGTCGTCGTGCTGCGACCTTCGCTGCCGGGGGCAGGGTCGAGCGGGCTCGGCGGCCTGCTGCCCGATGGGGTGCGCGCCGCGCTGTGGCAGGTGCTGGTCGCCGGGGTGGTGCTCGGCATCGCCTCGGCCCGCCGGGTGGGTCGCCCCATCGTCGACGATCATCTGGTGCGGCTCGACGCCGCCGCGCTGGTGCTGGCGGCCAGCGGCCTGCACCAACGTCGCGGTCACAACCGGCACGCCGTGGCCATCGTGGCCGAGGCCGCACGCCGCGACATCGCCGCCAATCTCGGACTCGGATCAGCGGCCGGCGTCGATGCCATCGTCGAGGCCGCCGCCAGCCGCGGTCGTGACACCGACGGATTGCAGTCGGCTCTCGATCCATCCTCGCCCACCTGGGACACCGATCCCCTCGCCGCCGCCCGTAGCATCCATGAGGTGCGCCAGCGGACCCTCCACCCCGATGTCTGATCCTCGCGTCGCCCTCTTGGCGGTGCGGACCGAGGTGGCCAAGGTGGTGGTGGGCCACGACGCACCGGTCACCGCTCTGCTCACCGCGCTGGTGGTCGGAGGCCACGTCCTGTTCGAGGGCGTGCCGGGCACGGCCAAGACGCTGCTGGTGAAGGCGGTGGCGGCCGCGCTCCAGCTCGATCAGTCCCGGATCCAGTTCACGCCTGACCTCATGCCCGCTGACGTCACCGGCCACGAGGTGCTCACCGCGGGCGGTCGGTTCGAGATGCGGCGAGGACCGGTGTTCACCAACCTGCTGCTCGCCGACGAGATCAACCGCACCCCGCCCCGGACCCAGTCGGCGCTCCTCGAGGCCATGGAGGAACGCCGGGTCACCGTGTTCGGGAACGACCTCACCCTGCCCGACCCGTTCTGCGTGGTGGCCACCCAGAACCCCATCGAGCAGGAGGGAACCTATCCGCTCCCCGAAGCCCAGCTCGACCGCTTCCTGTTCAAGGTCACCATCGGCTACCCCGATGTGCAGCACGAATCAGAGGTGTTGCGACGTCACCGCGACGGTCTCGATCCCCACGACCTGCGCGCCGCGGGGATCGAACCGGTGGCCGGACCCGACGACATCGTCGCGGCCCAAGAGGCGGTGGCGGCGGTGGCGGTCGAAGACCCGGTGATCGACTACGTCGCCGCTCTCGCGCGAGCCACCCGCGAGCTGCCGTCGGTGTCGCTGGGGGTGTCGCCTCGGGGCGGGGCGATGCTGCTGCGGGCGGCCCGGGTGGCGGCTTGGCTGGGAGGGTCGGATTTCACCACCCCTGACCACGTGAAGTCGGTGTCGAGGTGGGTGCTGCGGCACCGGGTCTCGATCGGCCCCGAGGCGGCCCTGGACGGGACCACAGCCGACGGGATCGTCGACAACGTGCTGTCGTCGGTGCCGGTCCCTCGCTGAGACCACCGGGCGGCCGACCATCATGACCCGACGCCTCGCCGTCGTGGCGTTGCTCGGAGCGGTTGCCGCCGTGGGCTCGCCCGGGCCGGCCGCTCTGACGCTCGTCGTCGTGAACGCGGCCGTCGTAGCGCTGTGGGCCATCGACCGCGGCCGCACGGTGGCACCGGAGCGCCACCCCGGCGTCGAGCGCGTGGTCCGCTCGACGGTGCCGTACGGGGATCCGATGACCATCCGCTACCGGGTGTCGAACCCTACGAACCGCAGGCTGCGGGCGACCATCGCCGATCATCCCGACTCCGCGCTGGGCGCTCGCTCCCGGCGCTTGGCGACCGACGTCGAGGCCCACTCGACGATCGAGGTCGAGATCGACGCCCGTCCCACCCGGCGTGGCCGGTTTCGCTTCGACGGCATGGTCGTGTCGGTGGAGGGACCATGGGGGCTGGCAGCCCGCCAGGCCACCCGGCCCATGATCCACGTCGTGTCGGTGACCCCGGCGTTCGGCTCGCGTCGCGCCGCGGCGTTGGCCATCGATGCCGTGCGGCTCCTCGAGGTCGGGACCAGAGCGGTTCGGGGCGCGGGAGGTGGCGATCTCGACCATCTCCGCGACCATCGACCCGGCGATGACGTCCGTCATCTCGATCAGGCGGCCACCGCCCGCCTTGGCCGACCTGTGGTGAAGGTGTGGCGGGCCGAGCGGGACCAACCCGTCCTCGTCCTCGTCGACGTGGGGCGGACGATGGCGGCCCGGGTGGCGGGCCAACCTCGACTCGAGTGGACCCTCGACGCCGCGCTGGCTCTCACCGCGGTGGCGTCTCGGGTGGGTGACCGGATCGGCCTCGTCGCCTACGACACCGCGGTCCGCCAGATGATCCCGCCCCGCGGTGGGGCTGGCCAGCTATCGGTGATGGTGGACGCCCTCACCGATCTTCAGCCGTCGCTGGTCGAGAGCGACCATCGTCGAGCCTTCGCCGCCGCGCTGGCCCGGTTCCCGCGGCGAGCCATGGTCGTCCTGCTCACCGAGCTGGCCGAGGGGACCGTGCCCGAAACGCTCGTTCCGGCCCTACCGCTGGTCGCCCGCCGGCACCTCGTGACCATCGGATCGGTGGTCGATCCCGCGCTCGCGGCCTGGGCGACCGAGCGCCCCGACGACCTGGCCGCCGTGCATCGCCAGGCGGCGGCGTCGGCCGCGCTCGACGATCGTCGGCGCCTGGCGGCGTCGGCAGTGGCGGCCGGAGCGAGCGTCATCGACGCCGAGCCCGATGCCCTGGCCGGACGGCTGACCGACGCCTACCTCGACGTCAAGTCGGTCGGTCGGCTGTGAGCCGACAGCAGATGAATAGCCTGACCACGTGGACATCGATCGCTTCATCGCTGACCGCCAGACCGGATGGGCGCGGCTGGCCGAACTGGCACCTCGGGCGTCGAAGCGGGGCACACGAGGTCTCACCGCCGAGGAGTCCGACGAGCTCGTCCGCCGCTATCAGCAGGCCTCCGCCCATCTGGCCCTGGCCCGATCGCGCTTCGCTGATCCTGACCTCGTGGCCATGCTCTCAGACCTGGTGGCTCGGGCCGGCGCCTCGGTGTACGGAACACCGGCCCGGACGTCTTCAGGCATCGTCGGCCTCTTCTCAGTGACGTTTCCCGCCGCCATCTGGCACCTCCGCCGCTACGTGCTGGTGGCCACGCTGGCCACGCTCCTGCCCGCCGCCGCGGTGGCGACGTGGATCGCCAACAGCGACGCGGCCCTCGAGGCCACCGGCCCGACCGCGGCGCGAGCCGCCTACGTCGAGGAAGACTTCGAGGCGTACTACTCGTCGGCGCCGGCTGCCGAGTTCGCATCCAGCGTCTTCACCAACAACGCCCGGGTGGGGATCGTCGCCTTCGCATTGGGCATCGGTCTGGGGCTCCCGACCCTGGCCATCCTCGCCGTCAACGGCGCCAACCTGGGGGTGGCTGCCGGTCTGTTCGCCGCAGTGGGTGAGCAGGCCCGCTTCTGGGGGCTCATCCTTCCCCACGGCTTGTTGGAGATCACCGCCGTGTGCGTGGCCGGTGGCACCGGGCTGGCCCTGGGCTGGGCGCTGGTCGATCCTGGCGATCGGAGTCGAGCCGAAGCGCTGTCGGATCAGGGTCGGCGGGCCGTCGTGGTGGTGGCGGGCCTGGTGCTCGTGTTCCTGGTCGCTGGACTGATCGAGGGGTTCGTCACCGGCTCCCGCCTCCCCACCGGGGCGCGGGTTGGCATAGGTGCCACCGTCGAGATGATCTTCCTGGGCTATGCGGTGGTGTTGGGCCGCGCAGCGGCGTCCCGGGGCTTCACCGGCGCAGCCACCGAGACCGACCCGCTGCGCGTCGCCTTCGGTTCGGAGCGCCGGTGACCGACAGCCGAGACTTCCTGGTCACGCCGGAGGCCGTCCTGGTCGGGTTGGAGCCGGCCGGGATCGGCAGCCGCGGATTGGCCTGGCTGATCGATGCCCTGATCCAGGGGGCGGTGCTCGCCGTGCTGTTGGTCAGCGCCAACCTGGTCGCCGATGGAAGCGGTGGCACCGCCGGTCTGGTCATCGCCCTAGCGGGTGTGTTCCTCGTCTTGTTCGGATACCCGATCGCGTTCGAGGTGCTGTGGCAGGGCCGTACCCCAGGCAAGGCCGTCCAGCGGTTGCGGGTGGTGACGGTGGAGGGGACTCCGGTCCGGTTCCGTCATTCCGCCGTGCGGGCCTCGCTGGCCATCGTCGACCTGTGGCTCAGCGGGGCGGCGGCTGGTGTGCTGGCCGTCCTGTTCAGCCGTCGCTCGCAGCGGTTGGGTGATCTGGTGGCCGGCACGCTCGTGGTGAGCGTGCCGCGGTCCTCCCCGGTCGCGCCGGCCCGCTTCGATGTTCCCGCCGGCTATGAGGACGTGGTGGGACGGATCGATCTGAGCGGATTGGGTGTCGACGACCTGTCGGCTGTTCGCCGGTTGCTGTTGCGATCCCCCTCGCTGGCCCCCGATGTTCGTGACGATCTGGCCGGGCGTCTCTACTCGGCTATCGAACCCCGGCTCGGTGGCGTCGACGTGGCGATCGGTCGACCTGCCGACTCCCTCACGCGGTTGGCCCTGATCGCTGCCGTGGCCCAGCGGAGAGCGAACCCGCCGCCGCCGCCACCGCCACCGCCGCCAACACCACCACTACCACCACCTGTCTCCGGAGAAGGTCGGGGGAGGGGCGGAGTGCGGGGCCCCCGGTAGCCTCGACCCGGTGGACGCCTACCTCGATCACGCGGCCACCTCGCCCCTCCGCACCGAAGCCCGCGATGCCATGCTGCCTTGGCTCGGCGAGCGGTTCGGGAACCCGTCCGGTGCCCACGCCACGGCTCGTGCGGCGCGTCAGGCCATCGACGAGGCCCGCGACGACGTGGCATGCGCGCTGGGGTGCGAACCCGGTGAGGTGGTGTTCGTCAGCGGCGGGACCGAGGCCGACAACACCGCGCTGGTCGGAGGTGTGCGGGCTCGCCCGGGCCGGGTAGTCGTCTCCGCGATCGAGCATCACGCCGTGCTCGATCCGGCCCAGCACCTCGGTGCCACGATCGCACCCGTCGACGAGCACGGCGTGATCCACCTGGACGCTCTGGCCGACGCGCTCGACGAGTCGGTCACGTTCGTGTCGGTGATGGGCGTCAACAACGAGGTGGGATCGATCCAGCCGCTCGCTGAGATCGCGGCACTGGTGCGCCAGAAGGCACCCGAGGCCCAGATCCACTCCGACGTGGTGCAGACCATTCCGTGGCTCGACGTGGCCGCCCACGCCGCCGCCGTGGATGTGCTGTCGGTGAGCGCTCACAAGTTCGGCGGGCCGCAGGGAGTCGGCGTGCTCGTCGTTCGCCGTGGCGCCAGCGTCGCTCCGCTCCTGGTGGGTGGCGGTCAGGAGCGCGACCGTCGTAGCGGCACGCACAACGTGGCTGGCATCGTCGGTGCCGCCGCCGCGCTGGTGGCCACGACCGAGAACCGACCCGACGACGTCGTGGCGGTGGCCGATCGCCGCGATCGTCTGGTCGACACGCTCGTGTCGCGACTCGATGGCATCACCGAGACGGTGCCACGAGAGCACAAGGTGGCGGGGAGCGCGCACGTCTGTGTCGAAGATGTGAGCAGCGACGGGCTGCTGTTCCTGCTCGACCGAGGCGGGGTGGCGGCTTCGGCCGCCAGTGCGTGTGCGTCGGGGGCCACCCAGGCCAGCCACGTCCTGGCGGCCATGGGCCTGGCCTCGGAGCGGGCAGCCGGCGCGCTGCGGCTGACCCTCGGGCCCACCACCACCGATGCCGAGATCGACCACGCCCTCGAGGTCGTCATCGACGCCGTTGCCCGGCTGCGGGGCTGAGCTCGTGGGGGGCGACGGGCCGGTGCTGGTGGCGATGTCGGGCGGGGTTGACTCGTCGGTAGCGGCCGCCCTGTTGCTCGACGCTGGTGTGGATGTGATCGGCGTCACGCTTCGGTTGTGGGGAGGGACGAGCGACAGCGGGTGCTGTTCGGTGGCCGACGTCGACGACGCGCGCCGCGTCGCCCAGCAGCTGGGCATCGACCACTACGTGTTCGCCATGTCCGAGGCCTTCGAATCGCATGTGGTGGCGCCCTATGTGGCCGATCACCTGGCCGGTCGTACGCCGAACCCGTGCATCGAGTGCAATCGACATCTCAAGTTCGGTGCCCTGCTCGACCAGAGCGTTCGGCTGGGCGCCTCGGCCGTGGCCACGGGCCACCACGCACAGGTCGACACCGGCTCCGATGGTCGACTCCGGCTCCGTCGAGGGGCCGATCCGGACAAGGACCAGAGCTACGTGGTGTCGGTCATGGGCCAGGACGAGCTGGCGCGCGTCCGGTTCCCAGTGGGGGCTATCACCAAGCACGAGGTCCGGCGTCTCGCCGATCAACGGGGCCTGCGCACGGCCTCGAAGCCCGAGAGCCAGGACGTCTGCTTCATCCGATCCGACGAGGGTCGACATCGCTTCATGTCCGCGCGGGCCGACCTCCATGCCGGCCGGGTGATCGACGGCGCCGGTCACGAGGTGGGACGCACCGAGGCCGTCGAGCTCGTCACCATCGGCCAGCGCAAGGGACTGCACCTGGCCGGAGGCGGCGCGCGCCGCTACGTCACTCGGGTCGACATCGCCAGCCGAACGGTGACCGTGGGCTCCGCGGCCGACACGCTCGGTTCGGCTCAGCCCGTCGAGGCATGGACCTGGACCGACGGCGCGGTGCCCGACGGCACCGAGGTCGACGTTCAGACGTCAGCGCACAGCCGGCCGTGTCGTGCGGTGGTGGCTGAACGTGCGACTCGTCTGGAGTGGATCGAGCCGCGGACCGCGGTGGCACCGGGCCAGGCGGTGGTGATCTACGACGGCGATGTCGTGCTCGGTGGTGCGGTTGCCGCGGCCTGATCAGAGCCCAACGGGATGCCGCGGCGGTCGGCTTCTCTGAGCACCCGACCAGGCCTGGTGGGGGTCACGATCAATCGTGAACAGCGACCGGTGTCTCCGCGCTGGCGGCGACGGAAGCCGTGCCGGGCGAGCGTCAGCGTAAGGGGCTCGCGCAGGCGCACCTCGATCGCCAGTCCCCAAGCCCCGGCGGTCAGGTCGAGGGCATCGGAACGGGCGGGAGCGGGACCGATCAGCTCGATCATCGATCGTGGCAGCAGCACCGGGTCGGCCAGGGTGTAGGGGTCGTGCAGCACCACACCGGCGGGTACGAACACCAGCCAGCGTCGGGCCAGCCCGTGCACGGCACGAACGGCGACCAGCGCGATCGGGACCCCGACAACTGTGGCGATGACCGCGGGTAGCCATCGTCGATCGGCCAGCAGCACCACGGGTGCCGTCGATCCGCCGGCCACGGCCAGCCACCCGAGGGGGAGTGGGCCGAGAAGCAGGGCGGGGGGTAGGCGCAGCGGCGCCCGGAGCTCCGAGCCGTAGGCGGAGCCGCCGATGTAGAACGGCGCCAGGCCGGGCGCGACGGTCATGACGGCGACCGTGGTCCCCGAAGCGAGCGCCAGCGGTGATGGGTCGTGCCCGATCGCCACTACGACGGCGACGGCGAGAGGGGCAGGCGCGGCGATCCTGATCGCGGTGAGCACGACACTGCGGGGGACGGCAGCCGCCACCGCCACCGCGGCCCACGCCACCCACGCGGTGCTGCTCAGCGCCCGTGCTGTGGTCGCGTCGGCGCCAGCAAGGGCCCCGGCGAGGGCGTCACCCACGGTGAACGGCGTCGCCGCCCACAGGATGAGCCAGGTCAGCGCGCTGGCTCGGTCGCGGGTTCGCGGGGTCATGTCCACGCAGGGATTCAACCAGGAGCATCCATCCCGGACCCACCCCATCGAACCCCGACCAACTTCGGAACGCGATTTGTGCCGCCGCCGGGCCCGCCTGTCCAATGGTCGGTGGTGGCCCACCCGGGTCAGACGCGGACGGATCGAGAAGGGGGAGGCCGAGGTGCAACCTGCGCGCGAGCGACGGCGCGTGCCCTGGCTTCGGCCAGCGGCGCAGCGTGACGTCGATCTTCCGGCGGGCGCCGCCTCCGGGGTGGGCAGCCTGCCGCACCTCGACGTCACCGCGGCCGTCCGGTGCTCTCTCGACCTCACACCTGATCTCCCCGCCGCCCCCCAGCTCAGCCACCTGCACCACGGGGCCACGATGGTCTGCCAGTGGCTGTGTCATGTGCCCGGCATCTCACTGGGTGACGACGGGTGCGTGGCCGTCGATGTCGACGCTCTGCCCGATGGCGGCGCCAACGTCGTTCCTGACTTCTCCCATCCGGTGCACACGGGTCTCGTCGAGTTCCTCGACGAGGTGGTGGGCCGTACGTTGCCCATCAAGCTCCAGCTCACCGGACCGGTCACGCTCTCCTTGGCCCTCGTCGATGGCGGCGTGCCGCGCAACGAGGCGATCGATCTCGCCGAGCGGGTGTCCGTCTCCTCCGCCCGGGCGCTCGTCGAGCGGGCCCGGGTCGCTCTGCCCGAGGTCCCGATCCTGGTGTGCGTCGACGAACCGGGCTTGGTGGCGTGTGCCCACCCCGGGTTCCCGCTACGCCGCCGGCGGGTTCGGTCGGCGATCACCGGCATCGTCGAGGCGATCGCGTCGGCTGACACCTACGTCGGGATCCACTGCTGCGGGCCGACCGACTGGCAGCCGGTGGTGGCGGCGGGGCCCGACCTTTTGTCGTTCCCCGTCGATGCCATGGCGCCGAGCGACTACTCGGTCCTGGCCCGTTTCATCCGGGGAGGCGGGTGGATCGCCTGGGGAGCGGTACCCAC
>DASWIA010000018.1:0-96265 GCA_036397895.1 Acidimicrobiales bacterium
CTTCGCCGGGCGGTGGAGCGAGCCGAGCTGTGCACCGATCCCGACGACCTCCTCTTCCGGTGGTTGCTCGACGATCTCCCGGATCGGATCGCCGAGTACGAGTCGGCATCGGATCCGTACCGGCGCCTCGAGGTCATGCTGAAGAAGCCACCCCGCTATGGCTATGGGAAGGCGGCGAACTGGCCCGACGATGGCAAGGCGCAAGTCGCCGAGGATCTGGCCGACGCGGCGGCGGCCATCAATTCCGAGACCGACGACCTCACGCAGAAGGTGCTCCGGCGACTCAGCGCCCACCTGGCCGACTACACCCGTGAAGAGGCGGCGGCCCGCCTTCGTGATGGACGCCTCGAGTTCCACGACCTGCTGGTCCTGGCCCGACGCGTGCTTCGAGACGACGCCGGCGTGCGGCGACGCCTGCACGAGCGGTTCCAGTACCTGCTGATCGACGAGTTTCAGGACACGGACCCCATCCAGATCGAGCTGGCGGTGCGCATCGCCGCCGACCCCGATCACGATCCGTCGGTGCCGTGGGATCGGGTCGACGCGGTCCCGGGACGCCTCTTCTTCGTGGGCGACCCCAAGCAGTCGATCTACCGGTTCCGTCGCGCTGACATCGCGCTGTTCGCCCAGGCCCAGCAGCGCTACTCCGACGGAGAGACGAAGCTCACCACCAACTTCCGCACCGCGGAACCCATCCTCGATGTCGTGAACGCAGTCTTCGGCCAGCTCATGGGCGCCGGAGCGGACCGCGACGGAGAGGACGGTCGGCCCGGCGTCGTGGCCCAGCCGCCCTACCAACCGCTCGACGCGGCGCGCAAGCGCCTCGACGACGATCCCGGCAAACCCGTCGTCGCCTTCGGGGGTGCCCAAGAAGCCAAGGCCGAGCCGGTCCGCATCGCCGAAGCCACCGACGTCGCCGCGCTGCTGGCCCGGGCTCACACCGAAGGCTGGCTGGTGCAGCCCGATCGCTCGCCGGAACCCAGGCGCGCCAAGTGGAGCGACATGGCGATCTTGCTCCCGAGCCGCACGTCGCTGCCGTACCTGCGCGATGCCCTCGACGCCGCCGAGGTTCCGTATCGCCTCGAGACCGGAAGCCTGGTGTATGCCACCACCGAGATCCGCGACGTGCTCGCCGTGCTCCGCTCGATCGACGACCCTGGCGACGAGGTTGCGCTGATCGGCGCTCTCCGCTCGCCGGCGTACGCCTGCGGCGACGACGACCTCGCCGAGTGGCACCGGGCCGGGCACCCCTGGAGCTACCTGCCCGACGCATCCCAGGACGCAGCCGAGCACCCGGTCGGACGCGCCATGGCTGACCTGCGCGATCGCTACCGGACACGTCCGTTCCGTACCGTTCCCGAGGTGGTCGAGGCGGTCGTGCGCCAGCGTCGGCTCATGGAGGTCGCGTTGGCCGGATCGGGCCATCGCGACGCGTGGAGGCTCTACCGCATCGTCATCGAACACGCCCGCCTCTTCGCCGACAGCGAGCCGGGTTCGCTGCGCGAGTTCATCGGGTGGGCTGAGCTCCAAGCCGACGAGAAGCTTCGAGCCACCGTCCCCGTGCTGCCCGAGGCCGACGTCGACGCGGTGCGGGTGCTCACCATCCACGGATCGAAGGGCCTCGAGTTCGGCATCGTGGTCGTGTCGGGGATGTCGGGGCTGGATCCGAGAACCGTGACGGGGCCGCAGGTCATCTTCGGGGAAACGGGTGGGTTCGACGTCCGCATCCGATCCGGGCTGGAGTCGACGCAGTACCAGGCGCAGCGAACGCTCGAGGACGTCATGGACGAGCACGAGCGCATCCGGCTGCTGTACGTGGCGCTCACCCGGGCCCGCGATCACCTGCTCGTCAGCTGCCACCACAAGAACGGGAAGGTGAAGAGTCAAGGCCAGCGTGTCCACCGGGCCATCGACTCGGTCATCGAGACGGGAGGCGCATGGGACGACGACGTCATGGAACGGATCGCTGGGACAGACGCAGCCACGGTTGGCGAAGGCGACGCCGGCGAGGCGGCCGATCCGGTGTCGCTGGTGCCGGAGCCACCGACGCAATCCACGGTTGCGCTCTGGGCCGACCTTTTTGATGAGTGGGATCGCCACCGCTCTGCATCGGTGGAGGTTGGGCGGCGTGGCGGTGCCATAGCGGCCACGGCCATTGCCCGCCATCTGCTCGACGCCGGCGACGCGAGCAGCGAGGCTCGGGGGCCGGGTTCCGAGCGCGACCCGCTCGCCGATCCGCCTGAGGAGGAACCGTGGCGTCGAGGCCGCGCCGGGACGTCGGTGGGCAGTGCCGTGCACGCCGTGATGCAGCACACAGATCTGGCCGACCCATCGGGAGCCGATGTCGCCGATCTCGCCGTGTGGCAGGCCCAGGTCGAGGGCATCCCCGAGGCGGCGTCCGAGATCGAGCGCAAGGTCCGTGCCGCCCTGGCCAGCGACATCGTCCGCGACGCAGTGCGGGCGCGACACTGGCGCGAGGTCCACGTCGGAGCTCTCGTCGACCGCCCCGGCGAGACCGGGGGCGGGGACGAGGAGGTGCTGGTGCTCGAAGGTTTCATCGACCTCATGTACGAGACCGCCGAGGGTCTGGTCGTAGTCGATTACAAGACCGACGCTGTCCGCAGCCGGGCCCAGGTCACGGCCGCGCTGGCTCGCTACGCGCCGCAGGGCGCGGCGTACGCCCTCGCCGTCGAGGCGGTCACAGGTCGCCCCGTCGCTCGGGTCGTGTTCCTGTTCCTTGCCGGCGACGAGGCGGTGGCGGTCGAGGTACCCGATCTGGAGTCCGAGGTCGAGCGCGTCCGCCGTGCGGCGGCCACCATCTGATCGGTCCGCTGATCGCTGGCCGCTCAACGGGACGCTCGGGTGCAGGGTCGAGGGGGCGACGTGTGGTGGAGCGGCGGTCCGATCACACTGTCAGGGTGCGCTCCCGCTCCTTTCCCGTGCTCCCGCTGGTCGCGGTGGCCGTGCTGGTGGTGAGCGCGTGCACGTCGAGCGGAGGGTCGTCGGTAACCGCACCGGATGGCACCGAGGTGGACCTGACCCACGTCGGCAACGTGAGCGCCCCCGACTTTCCGGCCGGTCTCGAGTGGCTCAACGTCGACGAACCCCTGAGCCTGCGTGACCTGCGGGGCAAGGTCGTGCTGCTCGACTTCTGGACGCAGGGGTGCATCAACTGCATCCACATCATCCCCGACCTCAAGCGGCTCGAGGCCCAGCATCCCGACACGCTGGTCGTCGTCGGCGTGCACTCGGCCAAGTTCGACCGCGAAGGCCAGATCGACGCCGTTCGTCAGTCGGTGGTGCGCTACGAGCTCGAGCACCCGGTGGTCAACGACCGCGACTTCACCGTGTGGAACGCCTACAACGCCCAGGCGTGGCCCACCACGGTGCTGATCGATCCCAACGGGAAGATCGTGGGTGGCCACAGCGGCGAAGGCATCTACGAGATCTATGGCTCGGTCATCGCCACCATGGTCGAGGAGTATGGCGCGGCGGGACTCCTTGACGATCGTCCGCTCGACGTGGTGCTCGAAGCTGAGCGGGCGGCACCGTCGGTGCTCGCCTTTCCTGGCTCGATCCTCGCTGACGAGACGACGGGCCGTCTGTTCATCGCCGACAGCAACAACCACCGCATCCTCGTCACCGACCTCGACGGAGCGATCCTGGAGGTGATCGGCGGTCCCCACGGCGCAGGCGGCGACGACGACTCCTATGTCGACGCCTCGTTCAACCGGCCGCAAGGGATGGCACTCGATTCCGCCGGCCGCACGCTCTACGTCGCCGACCTCGGCAACCACCTCATCCGCGCTGTCGATCTGGAGGCACGGCTAGTTGTGACGGTGGCGGGCACGGGGGAGCAGGGGTTCGAGGATCCTCGCGAGCCGCAACCCGCCGTGACCACGCCGCTCAACTCGCCCTGGGACGTGCTCGTCGACGGCGAACAGGTCCACATCGCGATGTCGGGCCAGCATCAGCTGTGGACGCTCGACCTCGCGGACAGCACCGTGCAGACCCTTGCCGGCTCGCGGCGCGAGGAGCTGCGCGACGGCGCCGCGCTGGAGGCGGGGTTCAACCAGCCGTCGGGCCTCACCAGCGACGGGTCTGTGCTCTACATCTCCGATCCCGAAGCGTCGGCGATCCGCACGCTCACCCTTGGCGGCGAGCCCGGTTCGGGTGAAGTCGGCACTCTGGTGGGAACCGGGCTGTTCGACTTCGGCGACCGCGACGGCCGGGGCGATGGCGTGCTGCTCCAGCACGCCAACTCGGTGGTCGCCGTCGACGGCGTCGTGTTCTTCACCGATACCTACAACCACAAGATCAAGGTGCTCGATCCCCGTGATCGGTCCGTCACCACCCTCGCCGGCATCGGGGCGCCGGGATGGAGCGACGGCGACGGGCGGACGGCGCGCTTCGCCGAGCCGAGCGGCATCTCCGAGGCCAACGGCATCTTGTACGTCGCCGACACCAACAACCACCTGATCCGAACCATTGACATCGTCACCGGCACCGCCGACACCCTCACACTCCAGAACCTCGAGCTGGCCCGAGCGGCCATGTCCACCGACCTGCGGGCCGACCGGGTCCGCCTCGACCCGGTGGAGGTGGCCCCCGGCAACGTCACACTGTCGCTCGTGATCGAGGTTCCCGACGGCTACAAGTTCAATGAGCAGGGCGCCTTCACGATGGAGTGGACGTCAGCGTCGCCGGCCGTCGCTGCCTTCGTCGGCGAGACCACCTACCGGCAGGTTCTGCCCACCTTCCCGCGCGAGTTCGCCATCGACGCCACGGGCGGGGAGACGGTGCTGTCGGCGGCGGCAACCGTCTACTACTGCCAAGCCGGCGAGGAGGACTTCTGCCTCATCCGCGATCTGGAGATCGAGGTCCCCCTCACCGTGGCCAGCGGACAAGAATCCGGCGCCGCCAGCGACGTCATCGAGGTCCGTCACGTCCTCCCGGCCCTCGACCTTCCCGCCGATCCCATCGTCTGACCCGCTGGACGGGTGGGGTGAGTCTGACGACCCATCAGGTTCTCGATAGCGTCTCGGTCGTGCTCGATGTGGTGATCCGAGGTGGAATGGTCGTCGACGGAACCGGCGCCCCCGGTGTCTCGGCCGACGTCGGCATCAGGGCCGGTCGGATCGTGACCGTCGGCGAGGTCACTGAACAAGCCTCACACGTCCTCGACGCATCCGGCTGTGTCGTCGCCCCCGGGTTCGTGGATCCCCACACCCACTACGACGCCCAGCTCTTCTGGGATCCCTACGCCAGCCCGTCGCTGGTCCACGGCGTCACCACCGTCGTGGGCGGCAACTGCGGGTTCACCCTGGCCCCGCTGGCCGCTGGCGACGCCGAGTACCTGCGCCGCATGATGGCCAGGGTCGAGGGCATGCCCCTCGCCGCCCTCGAAGAGGGCGTCGAGTGGGATTGGGAGACCTTCGGCGAGTGGCTGAGCCGGCTCGACGGAAAGGTGGGTCTCAACGCTGCGTTCTTGGTCGGCCACTGTGCGTTGCGTCGAAAGGTCATGGGTGCCGACGCCATAGGCAACGAGGCGACAGACGAGCAGATCACCGCGATGGAGGTCATGCTCGCCGAGTCCCTCGCAGCCGGTGGTCTGGGGTTCTCAACCGGCCGGGGAACCCACGAGGACGGAGACGGCAACCCCGTCGCCAGCCGATGGGCGAGCGACGAGGAGATCCTTCGCTTGTGCCGCGTCGTCGCCGATCATCCTGGCACCACCCTCGAGGTGATCCTGGCTGGCTGCCTCGATCGGTTCGACGACGACGAGGTCGACTTCATCACCGAGATGTCGTTGGCCGGCCAGCGCCCGGTGAACTGGAACGTGATGACCGTCGATTCCAGCGACCCCACCCGGCACGTCAGGCAGATGGAGGCCAGCGACATCGCGGCTTCACGTGGTGGCCGAGTGGTGGCACTGACCATGCCGACCATCGTCGGCATGAACATGAGCTTCGGGAGCTTCTGTGCCCTCAACCTCATCCCCGGGTGGGGTGAGGTGCTGGACCTCCCGGTGCCCGACAGGATCCGCAAGCTGAGCGACCCCGCGATTCGGGCCGCGATGGGGGCTCAGGCCCAGAGCCCCGACGCCGGTGTGTTCCGCCGTCTCACTGACTGGGCGACCTACCGCATCGGCGACACGTTCAGCGATGAGAACACCCCGCTCGAGCGCCGGTACGTGGGCGACATCGCCGGCGAGCGCGGGGGCGATCCCTTCGACACGTTGCTGGACATCGTGATCGCCGACGAGCTTCGGACGGTGCTCTGGCCGTCGCCTACTGACAACGACGACGAGAGCTGGAAGTTGCGGGCCCAGGCGTGGGAGCACCCCCACACCATGCTTGGCGGCTCCGATGCCGGAGCCCACCTCGACCGCATGTGCGGGGGGCCGTATGTCACCGCCTTCCTGCGCGACACGCTGCGCGGCCGGCAGCTCGTCACGCTGGAGCGAGCGGTGCAGATGCTCACGTCGGAACCGGCAGCATTGTTCGGCTTCACCGATCGCGGTGTGCTGCGTGAGGGTGCTCACGCCGACGTCGTCGTCTTCGACCCCGAACGCGTCGGCTGCACACCCATCACGCTTCGAGCCGATCTCCCAGGTGACAGCAAGCGCCTGGTGTCGGAACCCGAAGGTGTGAGATGGGTCCTCGTGAACGGCACGGTGGCCGCCGAGGACGGCCACGAGACCGGGGTCGTGGCCGGAAAGATCCTCCGCTCCGGTGTCGACAGCGACACCGTCTCGGTGGGCGTTCCTACCTGACGATTCGCACGCCTTGGGGCAGAGCACGTCAGCCGGTCGAGAGCGTGGCGCCGACGAACTCGACGTCGAACGCGTCGCACCAGACGAGCGCGGTGTAGGCGCCCGGTGCCAGGTCGGTGCTCGGAGGCAGCGGGTAGGTCTGGTCGCCCACGTTCCCCTTGAGCGCACCGAGGTCGATCGAGCCCGCCACCGGGGACGTCTGGTCGGCGCCGGGGACGAGGTACACCACCAGCGCGGGACCGTTCTGAATGTCGAAGTTCTCGAACCGGAGGGCGTAGGAACCGTCGGCATCCTGGAAGAGACCGGCGTCGCCTGTCCCGGAGTGTCCGGCGAGGCCGACGAACGTCCCAGCACCGAGGAGCACCGGAACGGACGGCGCCACGTCGTCGGGCTCGTCGGGCGCGGCCGGCTCCGCCCCGGGTTCGGGCGCGACCGTCGTCGCCGGTTCGCTGCTCCCGTCGAGTTGGTCTTCGATCGACGTGGCGAACACCTCGTCGACGACATCGTCGATGAAGAACGGGGAGAGCAGCCACCAGTTCACCAGGACGAACGGCACGAGCAGCACGACGATGCGAACCATCGGAGGAACGCCGAACCGGAGCATGACGACGAGCGCGATCGACGCCGCGATCGTTCCCCCGGCGGTGAACGAGATCGTCTTCGAGTTCTCGATGGGCGCCTCGAGGATGTCGGGCTCGAGCAGGACGAGCACGAGCATGGCCACGGCAACGACGCCGGCGACGACCCACTCGGCAGTCGTGAGTCGACCGATCAGGCGGAGCGGACTCCAACCTTGCGCCCCGTCACCGTCGGTTCGCCCACTCGGGGATCGCCAGCGGGTCGTCACCCCCAGGCGCCTTCCAGTTCCGAGGGCCCGACCATCGAGTCGAGCCAGGTGACCAGCGGCTGGGCTGTCTTCAGGAAGTTCCGCACCCGGCGGGCCGGTTCGGGCGTGCCGAGCCAGGCCCCGACCTCCCACGACCGCCAGGCGATGCATCCCTTCATGCGCAGCAGCTCGATCCGGGGATGGTCCTTCGGGAACCCGCGCGGCGCTGTCTTCAAGCTGTCGTGCGCCGTGACCTCGAGACCGGCGTCGCTCAACCGTCCGATCGTCTTCTCGAGCGTCGGCCCTTCCTTCTCGTCGTCGACGGCCGCCCGGAACCGGGCCAGCTGGTCCTTGGCCATCATGTAGTAGCCGGTGCCGACGCCGAACTGGTCGGCGTCGAGGCTGACGTAGCCACCGTTGACCAGTGTGGCCGCGATGTTGGTCTTGTACGGCGACTTGTCGGCGCTGAACCGGACGTCCCGGTAGGGGCGGAAGATCTTCCCCTCACCGTGCGCCTTCTCGAGGTCGGAGAGCAATGCGTCCATCGGCGCCCGCACGCACTGTTCGTAGAGCGTCTTGTGCTCGGTCCAGTACGCCTTCGAGTTGTCCTCCTCGAGGCCCTCGAAGAACTCGATCGCCTCCACCGGCCAGCCGTCGAACGCCACGATTAGATGCTACGCACGTCGGCCCACCGACGGGTCGGGCGCCACCCACCCACACCGTGCGGCCGTCAGTTGTGCTACTCGAATGGCATACTTGTGGCATGGCACGGAAGCGTGTGAGCACGACAGTCGACGGTGACCTCCTCGCCGAAGCGCGAACGCTTCGATCCGGTCTCAACGATGCAGCGCTGTTCGATGCGGCACTCACAGCGCTCGTCAGGAGCAGCCGGGCGGCCGAGATCGACGCGGCGTACACGGCCTACGACGACCATCCGCTGGATGAGCCAGACGAGTGGGGCGACCTGGCGGCCTTTCGGGATGCAGCTGCGAGCTCGTGACAGCGGTGCCTGAGCGTGGGGAGGTGTGGTGGTGCGAGCTGCCGGCCATCGGGCGGCGCCCGGTTGTCGTGTTGTCCCGTGACGCCGCCATCCCACGCCTGCGGCGCGCCCTGATCGGTCCATGTACGACGACGATCCGCGGTCTGGCAAGCGAGGTCGTCCTCGAGCCGGGCGACGACCCGGTGCCGCTGCGGTCCGCCGTCAACCTCGACTCCGTCGAAAGCGTCTCCATCGCCGTCCTCGTCGAAGGACTCGGGCGGCTCAGCGACGAACGGATGGGCCAGGTCTGTGAAGCACTGGCCGTCGCAGTCGACTGCCAACGCTGACCCGCGCCGAGTGCCGGATCTGGACGCGTCACGCACGCGAACCGCTACGACGTCGCCGAGGCTGCACCCGTTCGGGGACGCCCGTTCCTGAGTGCGCATCCAGACCCGTCGACGCGTCAAACCTGTCTCGGCGAGCTGGTGATCACGACTTTCGCCCTGCTGTCGGCATCCCGTCGGGGGCTGGACCGATCGGGCAGCCCCGTAGTCCAATGGGGACGCGCTGGCCCACTGGCCCCTTGAGGTATTTCGGCAAAGGAGGTTCCCGTGATGTTCGACCCTGAGACGTTCGTCGAGGAGTGCAGACGCGCGCTCGCCGAGGACGCTCAACAGCTCGCCGTACGTGAGGTCGTCGAGCGCGCTGTCAGTGACCCAACAGCCGTGGAGAAGGCGATGGGATCAGCCGATGGCTGGCGGATCGACGTCCTCTACAACGATGACGACCTGACCATCATGCACTTCGTGTGGCCGCCGTCGGTCGACCTGTTCCCTCACGAACACAAGATGTGGTCGACGATTGGCATCTACGGCGGTATCGAGGACAACACCTACTACCGGCGGGCAGGGGACGCGATCGAGGTCACCGGGCACCGGCGCGGCGAGGTCGGCGATGTCCTGCTTCTCGGTGCCGATGGTGTTCATGCCGTGCAGAACCCGACCAGCCAGTGGACCGCGGCGCTCCATGTCTATGGCAGCGACTTCTTCTCCCACCCTCGGTTGCAGTGGGACCCGCAGACCGGAGAAGCGAAGCCCTTCGACGTGCAGAACGCTCGAGATGTCCTGGCCTCCGCGGATGCGCAGGCTCGGGCAGACGGCATCGTCTGACTCGACGCCGGCTCGGCAGGCCGGTCCCGTTGGAAACGCCCCCCAAACGCCTAACGCCGGGTCAGCAGCCCGCCGCCGCCTGGAGCGTCCGGCACGCCTCGGCCATGCGCACCGGCGGCAGCACCGTCACTCTCCTGCGGAACGTCTCCCGAGGAATCGTGTGGATGTTGTCGAAGTTCACCACGCTGTCGGTCGGGACGCCGTCAGCCCTCGTCAACTCGAGCTCGGACACGAGACCGCGCCGTGTTCGCGTCAGGGCGGCGACGACGACCGAACCGATGCGATCGGCGATCGGGTCACGGGTCAGGACCAGCACTGGCCGGTCGCCGCCCGGCGTGGCCGCGAACCAGATCTCACCCCGCTGCATCAACAGCCCAATCTGACCAGTCTTCAGCGGGACCCCAGTCGGCGATCTCGCCCAACGCTCGCTCGCCCTCGTCGAGCGGTGCGGCAGCCCAACGGTCTGCATCACCCTCTGATGCCAACCGGTCGAGGTGGCGGCGAAGGGCTTCACGCAGAAGCTCGGAGCGACCGATGCCGAGTGCTTCGGACCACCGTTGAGCTTCGTCGGCCTCATGATCGTCGACACGGAAGCTGAGCATCGTCATACGACAACTCTATATCGTATGACACGTCCCCGCTGCTTGCCCCCGACCGGGTTTGTGCCGTGGCGTTACAGCGTTCAAATCGCTACCGAGACATCGAGCAGGTTCTCGCTGGGCCAGCGACGATCGGCGGTGACGAGCTGATCTGCGTCATGGAGGCTGGTCGGCTCGACGCGGTCGAGGAGCGCGATGGCGTCAGAAGCGTTGAGTTCCTTGGCGATCCCGCCCGGTGAGAGCTCCATCAGCGGGCTGTGGAGGCGACACACGACCCGGCTTCGTTGGCTGCCGATGTCGACGTTGCGCTTCGCGAGCAACCGCAGGATCGCCGTGTGATCAGCGCTCGCGACCTCGCGTAGTCCTGGCGTGCGGAGCGCGGCGATCGCGACCGACAAGGCGTCGTTCGGGTCGTTCTTGTCCGACCGTCCCGTGCCCAGCACTCGGACGCGGGCGGCGAGTGTGGGGGGGGGGGGGGCACGTCGACGACGGTCTCGCCGGCGCAGATCAGCTGCTGGGACAACAGGTAGCCGAGCCCGTCGGCGGACTCGATCGCCCAGGTGCGCGCACCCAAAGCTCCGGCCCAGTCGAGCAGCTGGGGCACCTGATTGCAGGTCGCTCGCACCTTGGCTCGGGCGAGTTCCACGTCGGTGCGGTCGATGGCAACCGCGGTGAGACCTCGAGACGCTACGAACCAGCCGTCGCGTCCACCCGAAGTCTCAAGCAGGCACATTGGGGATACGGCACGAGTGCCTTCAGTGGTGGTTCGTCGCAGTGCTCGGTACTCAGACTCCGTCGACACTCGTGAGAGGCTCGTGGGCGAGGTCGCCCATCCGGGAGAGCCCGTGCTCGGCCACGTCAGCCAGACGTGCGGCAGCAGCCCGCACCTCGGGTTCATCGCGTCGGGACGGTTCGACGCGCGCAGGGTTGAGGGCGCAGCCGTTGGCCCAGGCAGCGATGTCCGGCTCCGCGCCATACGTGCGCGCCGCGAGGGTTCCACGAACCTGCATCTGCGCCCAGTTGGCGGGGTTGTCGGGGAGGGTGTTGGGCGGGCACAGTCGGTTGCGCTCACGGTCGTCGTCGCGTGTCGCTTCCACGAAGCCGGCAAGAGCCGCGCAGAAGCACGGGAAGCCGACGCGGATCGTTTGCAGCCGAACCTTGTCCTGGCCCCAGAGGGGAACCAGTGGCGGGTACTGCAGTCCGGAAGCGGCGCAGTGCACCACCAACGAGCCCGGGGCCAGCGGAACGACACCGTGGTCGAGGGCGATCTCTCGGCGGGTCACGTGCTTGATGTGTCCGAGGCGAAGGACGTTCTCAATGGTGCGGAGCAGCTCGAGTTCCCAGACGCCGAGCGTTGGTGTCTTCGCCATCGTGGGAACGGTGTCGCTGTCGATCCGAAGCATCGCGCCAGCTGCCTCGAGGCGCAGGAACAGGTCGTCGAGTGACTCGGCATCGGCAGCCGCCGCCATGGTGTCTGCTGCAAGCTGGAGCGCCACCGCCGGGTCGGGCTGGACGACGGCGCGATTCAGCATCCAGGGCTCACGTGGCCTCACCCACACGATCCGGTCTGCCTGCACACCGTTCGCCAACAACCACACGATCCCGTCGGTGGCCGTCTTCCCGGATCCGACCATCACGTATCTGCGCGGTGCCTCGACCAACGTGGCGAGCTCGTTGATGGCGACGACGTGGACATCGTCAGCAACGCCGAACGGCGGGGGTGTCGTCGCGGGGATCGTTGGTGACAGGTAAGTGGCGTCGACGACACGGCGGCGCACTTCGACGCGCGTGATCTCGCTCGACACCCGGGACGTCACCAGATGGCAGGAGCCGTCAGTCTGGTACTCGCTCCCGCCGAAGAAGGTGACGCGACCCGAACCGACGAAGCGGCGATGCAGGATGTCGTCGTAGTAGTTCTGAATCTCCGACCGCCGAGCGCGCTCCTGGAGCCCTGATTCCGGACCATGCCGCTGCACTGCACCGGTACCGAGCACCGTCGACGCGACGCCATAGAACAGCGACGCCTGATGGAGCTGGACGAACGGATACGCGTCCTCCCAATGACCACCGGCCGCATGACGGCGGTCGACGAGGGTGACATGCACGTCGGCGTGGTCGATCAGGGCGTCTGTGAAGGCCATGCCCATCGCGCCCGCACCCACGACGAGGTAGTCGGTCTCCAACGAGCGCATCGCCATGGTGGCGGCCTCCATTGCCACGGGGCGAGTTTGTGAACAGATGGTACAACGCACCGATCTGCAGGCGCGTCTGCCACCTGACGCCGGCTGAGTGGCGGCGCTGAGCCCCTCGGTCTCGCCAAGCGCTTCCTCCCGCGAGCGCGACCGATCGCCCACGCGTTCGGGCGAGGGTCGTTCTGCTGAACCTCAAGTGCGATCCGGACCTTGCGCTCGAGCTAGGCGCAGCTTCCCCGCGGTCAGCCTGGGCTACCACGAAAACAAGCGCGGCGGCGTGCGCACAGATCTCGTGCCGTTCTGGGTGCTCAGGGCTTGCGGGCGAGCACCGTGACGCTCTTGACGCCGTAGGTAGTGCTTGCGTTCTGGGCTTGCTCGGAGAGGAACTTGTACGCGTTCGGCCGGATCTCGATCACCTGGAGGCCGACCTGTTCGATCGCGGCACGGTAGGCACCTTCCTGGGAGGCGCCGCCGATGCACGAGGCCCACAGGCGCGCGTCGCAGACGATCGCCTCGGTGAGCTCCTGTTCCGTGACGATGTCGGCGATCGCGAGGCGGCCACCTGGTCGGAGCACGCGCGCGGCCTCAGCGAACACGCGGTCCTTGGCGGGCGACAGGTTGATCACGCCGTTCGAGATCACGCAGTCGAAACTCGCGTCGTCCACCGGCAGCCATTCGATGCGCCCTTCGCGCAGTTCGATTTGGTCGAAGCCTGCCTCGGCCGCGAGCCTGCGGGCCTTGTCGAGCTGCTGGTCTGTGAAGTCGATTCCGACCACCCGTCCGGTCGGGCCGACCTGGAGTGCGGCGCAGAACACGTCGGTGCCCGATCCGCTGCCGAGGTCGATCACGCGTTCACCGTCCGTGAGCGCGGCGAGGTCGAAGAAGTAGCCCACCCCTGCGAAGGACTCGATTGCACCTTTGGGGATCTGATCGAGAACGTCGGAGGGGTACCCGACCCGTTCGGCGACTGACCGCCCGACCTCGAAG
The DNA here is from genome assembly GCA_036397895.1 of Acidimicrobiales bacterium. Classification (GTDB taxonomy): domain Bacteria; phylum Actinomycetota; class Acidimicrobiia; order Acidimicrobiales; family DASWIA01; genus DASWIA01. Next base: position 13,528 of record DASWIA010000018.1, read on the forward strand.
TGGTAGTCGGCTCCCGGCTGTTCCGCTACTTGGCGGTACATGTCCTTGACCCTGGACTCCAGATCAACCACGTCCACCTTGCTCGTCATGACGACTCCCTTCCGTGTAGGACCTTCACGGACAAGGACGCCGTCGCGCGGTGTGCATTGCGGTTCGCGCCAGATGTAGTGAGAATCCCGACGCGTCGTCGGGGTTTCGTCGCGTTCAGGGCTTGCGGGCGCGCACGATGAGGCTCACGCAGACGGCATCGTGTCGGTCCGGCGGGAGCAGGGTGCGCATCAGTTCGATGACCTCGGGCGTAAACAGCGGGTAGAGCGCTACGTCGTCAATGCCGAAGGGCACGCGGTCGAACATCTCCACGTGGATCAGGCCCACGTTCTCGAGCTTCGTCGTGAACACCTCTTCGGACAGCGCGCCGGAGATGCAGCCGGCCCACGCACTGTCGCTGGTGAGGATCTCGGGTGGGAGATCAACCTCGACGGTCAGATCCGAGACGCAAAGGCGTCCGCCCGGAGCGAGGACGCGGGTGATCTCGGCGAGCGCACGGCTCTTGCGGGGGGACAGGTTGATGACCCCGTTGGACACGACGACATCGACAGAACCGTCCTCGAGCGGGATGTCCTCCATCTGGCCGTCGCGGAACTCGCACCACCCGGCCACTCCGGCGGCCTCGGCCGCGGCCTGCGCGCGCTCGCACATCTCGGGCAGGAGGTCCAGGCCGACCACGCCGCCGCTCGGCCCAACCGCTCGGGCCGCCAGCACGCTGTCGATCCCCCCGCCGCAGCCCACGTCGAGCACGCGTTCACCGGTACGCAGTCCGGCGTGTCGCACGGGATGGGCGACGCCAAGCGACCACTCGACCGCCGCGCCGGGCAGGGCGGCAAGCTCCTCCGACGAGTAGAGCCGCTCGGCCATCGCTCGCCCAGCGCCCGCGGGGATCGAGCCGTAGGCCCCCCGCACCGCTCCGAGGATCTGGTCCTGTGACATGAGGTCTTTGCTCACTTGCCGCTCCTTCCTGGGTGGGTGAGCTCGTCGATCAGGCCTTCCAAGCGTTGCTGCACGTCAGCGGGGAGGTCGAGCTCCTGCTGCGACCCGAGGAGCTTCTGCATCTGGCGGACGAACTCCAGCTCGCCGCAGCAGTGCACGCAGTGATCGAGGTGCTCCTCGACACGCTCGTGGTCCACCGCCTTGAGCTCCTCGTCGAGGTAGCGCCAGAGCTCGCGCACAGCCTCTCGGCAGCTGATGAGGGGCTTCATGTCGACCCCACCTCCTGCGCTCTTTCCGACTGGGGCTTCGAGGCACGCTCGAGTACGCCCGTGTGCTCGGCGTAGCGCCACATCTCGCACTCGAAGAGCTTCCGCCCGCGGTGGAGCTGCGACAGCACAGTGCCCAAGGGCATCTCGAGAACCGTCGCGATCTGTTTCGTCGGCAAGCCTTCGACGTAGCGGAGGACGAGCGGCGTGCGGTAGCGAGAGGGCAGCCGCTGGAGCACGGCGTGCACGTCCTCAAGGCTGAACGCGCCGAGGAAGTCGAGGTGAAGGCTGTCCGAGTACGGGAAAGGGTCCTCGTCGATCAGCGTACGGAAGAGGGAGAAGTCCGCCACGTCATCGATCGGCACCTCCCGTGGTGACCTGGCGGCCTTGCGGAGGTGGTCGCGCCAGACGTTGGTGAGGATCACCCTGAGCCATCCGCCTGCCGCCTCACGATCGCGCAGCGAGTCGAACGACCGAAAGGCGCGCAGGAGGCACTCCTGGACCAGGTCCTCCGCCGCGTCGCGGTCCAAGTGCCGTGCGAGCGAGTAGAGGCGTCGGAGCTCTGTGCGCGCGACGCGATCGAACGCCGCCTGGTCCGTCGTGTGGGGTTCGACCATCGCTCCCATCGTCGCGTCCTCCGTCGAATAAGACGAACGCGACCCGTGTGTCATTGCATCATGGCGAAGATCGCTGCTGCCTGCTCGCCTCTTCGCCCAGATTGCAATGTCTTCCACGTTGCGCTCGTCCCTGCAGCTGAAAGACATGCAAGCGAACCCAAGGGAGCACGGCCATGACCTTCGTCCAAACCATCGGCATCGAGACCAACGAGATCCAGCCGGTTCGGAACCTCGTGAACCAGTGGCACTCGGAGCAGGTCGGAGTCGCTCCCGGGTACCAGCGAACTCGGATCCTCGCGGACGAGGAGCGGCGCGGCCACTACGTGATCGAGGTCGACTTCTCGTCCAAGGAGGAGGCCGCGACCAACAACGAGCGAGCCGAGACGGCCGCCTGGGCGAAGAAGCTTGCCGACCTCGTCGACGGCGATCCCACATTCACGAGCCACAGCCTCGTGTGCAGCACAGAGTAGAGGGAGACGACAGACATGGCATCGACCATCGTCGCTCGACCAGAAGGCAGCGCTGACGCTGACGCCCGACTCCATCTCGGTGGAACGCTGATGACCCTCGCCGGTGCCGGCTTCATCGGCTACGCCGTCATATTCTTCGTCCGCAACTACACCGACTCGTTCCTCGAGCTCGGCATCGGTGCCAACGAAGTGAGCGTAGGCAAGGACGAGATCCTCGACTTCAGCCCGTCGCTCTTCCACTACATCGGGCACCTGCACATCGCGGTCTCAGGCTTCATCGCCGCCACGGGCGTCGCTGTGGCCGCCCTGTCGTGGTTCGGTGTTCGCCGGGGCCAAATGTGGGCATGGGTCACAGCCGTCGCCGCGCCGGTCCTGGCACTGGCGGTCGCGCTCCCCGCCCACTACCGGAATGACTTCGACACCCTGGGCCACCTCGGGCTCGTGTACCTGGCCACTGCCGTGTTCGTCGTCGGTGCGCTCATCGCGCTCCCAAGGCTGCCCCGACGGGCGACCGGCCGGTGACGACGGAGCGAGCACAGGACGGCAACGAGCGCGGTAGGCCCCGGTCGTCTGATTCTGGCCAGGAGCGTTGCGGTGTAGCCCGGGCGGGATCGAACCACCGACCCACGGTTCGGTGCTCGCGGCGACGCCGTTGGTGACGCTCTCGTCCGCGAAGCGGCGCTGTCCGTGCTCTCTTCTGCTGCTGTCCTTTGCTTCAACCGCACAGGGGGCAACGGCACCCGCAGCTCTCAGCGGCCTGGCTCCCGATGCCGGAGGCCCCCTCGCATACGGGGGGCGCTACACCAATCGGGGGGATTTTGGGGGGATGGCTCTTCGGATGATCCAGGCCAGAGCGGACTTTCACCGCTCTGACCTGACCTGACATGCGCTTTGCCTGTACCCCCCCGGGGACTCGAACCCCGAACCTGCGGATTAAGAGTCCGATGCTCTAACCAGTTGAGCTAGAGGGGCATTGCGGAGCAGGCATCCTACCGGACCCACCGCCGGGGCGGCAGGTCCGGAGGAGCCAGCTTCCGAGGGCGACCGAGGGGACTTGAACCCCCGACCTCCAGGGCCACAACCTGGCGCTCTAACCGAGCTGAGCTACGGCCGCCATGGGAGCGATCAGTGTGGCACAGGGGGCCGCGAGGTTCACGCCCGATGCGAACCACCGAACGGCGCGGCTGGCAGACTGGATCTCCTGGCCTCCGTAGCTCAGTTGGATAGAGCAGCTGCCTTCTAATCAGCAGGTCCGGGGTTCGATTCCTCGCGGGGGCGCGCAGCGTCGTCATGGCCACACGAGCGCCCCGTGGCGGATTCGCTCAGCCGCCCGACAGCGCCTGCATGAGCGTGATCTCGTCCACCCCGTCCAGCGGTGTGTCGAGATCGCGGACATGTTCGAGTCCGACGAAGACGTTCATGTGTCGGCGGAGGCGGCCCTGCTCGTCGACGACCCGGAACCGAAGCCCGGGGTAGCGGCGGTCGAGGTCGCGCAGCACCCCGTCTACCGTCGCCCCTTCTGCTTGCACCACCTTCGACTCACCTGTGTAGGAGCGCAGAGGCGTGGGGATCCGCACGTTCACGGTCCTGCCCACTCCACCGAGTAGATCTCGGGCAGGTGAGCGGCGAGCTGGGTCCAGTGCCCACCCTCGTCCGCGCTTCCCCACACCTCCCCGCTGGTGGTACCGAGGTAGACGCCGACGGGATCGTGTCCGTCGAGCGTCATGGCCTGGCGCTTCACGGTGAACCAGGCCCGCTCGGGCAGGCCGGCATCGAGGCGGGTCCAGGAGTCGCCGCCGTCGCGGGTCACGTAGACTGCCGGCCGGCCGTCGGGACTCGTGCGAGGCCACACGTCGGTGCCGTCCATCGGGAACACCCACGCCGTGTCCGCGTCACGCGGGTGCAGCTCGATCGGGAACCCGATGTCGCCGACATCGCGGGGCATGTTGTCGCCGATGCGGGTCCATACCTTGTCGGGGCGGTCGATCCGGTAGATCCCGCAGTGGTTCTGCTGGTACAGGCGGTCGGGATCGAGCGGGTGCATCCGCACGCAGTGGGGGTCATGGCCGTACTCGGGCTCGGGGTCGGGCAGGAAGTCGGCGGCGCAGCCACGGTTGAGCGGCGCCCACCCGGACCCTCCGTCGGTGCTCTCGAACACTCCGCCGCCGGACAACCCGAGGTAGAGATGGGACGGGTCACGGGGATCGACTATGACGGAGTGCAGCATCGACCCGTCGGGCGTGCCTTCCTCGGGCCACTCCGCCCACTCCCCCCAGCGCGGGTGATCGTTCCAGCCGTCGACAGGTGCCCACGTCCGGCCGGCGTCCTCGGTGCGGAAGAGCCCTTGGGGCGAGCCGCCCGCGTACCAGGTGGCCGGCTCGGAGACGTGTCCGGGGGTGAGCCAGAACACCTTCTTGACCGCCCGGCCGTGGGGGTCGCCTTCCCGAAAGGCAGGCGGCGTCACCGCCTCCTCGAACGTCCGGCCGCCATCGCCCGACCGCATGACAGTCGGTCCGAGATGCCCGGTGCTGACACCCATCAGCACCGTGGCGTCCTCACGAGGGTCAGCCACAGCATGGTGAACGATGTGGCCCAGGAACTGGGGCCCCTCGAGCACCCACCTCGCCCGTCCTTCCCTGGGTGCCAGCGACCACAAGCCCTTCCGTGTTCCAATCAAGAGCATGAATCAACCGTAGGCGCCGGAACCGGAGGTCGTGACCGAACGCGGTGCCACGAGCGCCAACGACAATCTTTGGTCAACTCGTACCGAATGTGCGCCGATGAGCGGTCATGCACCGCTGGGGTCACATCTGGTTCTTGATCGCCGGGTTCGCGGCGATCGTCGCCTACTACGCGCTTCCCGAGGACACCGCTGCCCTCACCTGGATCTACCAAGGTGTGGGGCTCGCGGCTGCCGGTGCCATCGTGGCTGGCATCTGGTTGCACCGTCCTCGCCGGCCCGGGGCGTGGTACGCGGCCGCCGCAGGGATCCTGCTCTTCAGCGCCGGCGACGCGGTCTGGGCGTACTACGAGCTGGTCGGGGGCGACGTTCCGCTCATCTCGGTGGCCGACGTGTTCTACCTCGCCGGCTATCCCGCCCTCGCGCTCGGTGTGGTCTGGTTCGTGCGGGCGCGCCGGCCAGGGCGTGACATGGAGGCACTCATCGACGGCGTGGTCATCGGCCTCGGCGTCGCCATGATCGGCTGGTTGGTCCTCATTCGCCCGGTCCTCGGCGACCCGGCCATCTCGCTGCGCGACACCATCGTGAGCGGGGCGTATCCGGCGGGGGACCTCGCGCTGCTGACCGTTGTGGGCCACCTGCTCCTCGGGCCCCGCTCGACCTCCCGAGCCTTCTGGCTCTTCGTCAGCGGCATCATCGTGATGCTGGTGGGCGACACCGCCTACCTGCTCCAGGTTCACACCGACAGCTACATCCTTCACGGCTGGCTCGATGCGTCGTGGCTCGGGTCCTACGTGCTGATGGGTGCCGCGGCGCTCGACCCGACGATGCGCGATCTCACCAAGTGGGGCTCGACCGAACGGGCCCAGCTCCCGGCGGCGCGCGTCGCCCTGCTCGGTGGGTCACTGCTCATCCTTCCCGTGGCCACGCTGGTGGGCCTCGTGGCGTTGGCCGACCGCGTTGTGGTGAGCATCACGACGATGCTGGTGGTTGCGCTCGTCGTGGCCCGCACCAGCGTGGTGGTTCGAGCCAAGGAGGCCGAGATCGCGGAGCGGCGGCGGATGGAGGCAGCCCTCGCCGACCGGGCGCTCCATGATCCCCTGACGGGGTTGCTCTCGCGTGACGCCTTCGTCGACCGGGTCGAGGCGGCTCTGCTCCGCGCCCGTGAGACCGAGGAGTCGATCGCGCTTCTCTTCGTCGATGTGGACGACTTCAAGCTCGTGAACGACAGCCTCGGCCACGCCGCCGGCGATCAGGTCCTCGTCACCGTCGCCGAACGGCTCCGAACCGCGGTGCGCGATGGCGACGCCATCGCTCGCTTCGGTGGCGACGAGTTCACCATCCTCTGCGAGGGCACCGACTCCGATCTCGACGCCACCGAAGTGGCCGAGCGAGCGTCTGACGCCGTCGCTGGTGCCATCGACCTGGACGGCGGTGAGGTGGTGCTGGGGATCAGCGTCGGCATCGTCACCGACCATCGCGGCGAGAGTGTTGCCGAGGCGCTCCTCCGCGACGCCGATCTGGCCATGTACGAAGCGAAGTCCCGCGGCCGCAACCGCAGCGCCACCTTCGACGAGTCCATGCGGGCCTCGGCGGTCGAGCGCTTCAAGCTGCAAGCTGAGCTGCGCCACGCCGCGAAAGACGATCAGCTGCGCCTGCTGTACCAGCCGCAGATCGAGCTCGCGACCGGCCGGCTCTTCGGCGTTGAAGCGCTGCTGCGATGGGACCACCCCACCCGCGGGGTGCTCCGCCCAGATGCCTTCATCGATGTCGCCGAGCAATCGGCTCTGGTGCTGCCCATCGGTGCGTGGACGATCGGCGAGGCGTGCCGCCAGCTCCGTCGGTGGTACGACCGCCTGGCCCCGGTTACTTCGTGCCCGACCGTCGCCGTGAACCTGTCCAGCCGCCAGCTTGCCCAGCCGAACCTGCCGGAGCTGATCCGCACCGCTCTCGACGTGTCGTGCATCACGCCGTCGGCCTTGTTCATCGAGATCACCGAGCGGGCGATCGTCGCCGATCCCGAGCAGGCTCTCGCCAACCTCAGAGCGCTGAAGGACCTCGGTGTGTCCATCGCTGTCGACGACTTCGGCACCGGGTACTTCTCGTTGGCCCAGATCAAGCACTACCCGATCGACATCTTGAAGGTGGACCGGAGCTTCGTCGGGGGCCTGGGCACGGACCGTGACGACGAGGCGATCGTCGCCGCCACCATCGGGCTGGCCCACTCGATGGGGATGATCGCCATCGCCGAGGGCATCGAGACCGCCGAGCAGCTAGCGCTCCTCCGCGCGATGGGCTGCGACGCCGGTCAAGGCTTCCACCTGGGCCGGCCAGCCGCCGCCGAGGATCTCCTCGACCAGTTCGTCGGTCACCTGTGGTCCATGCCACCGACTGGCGTTGCCGGTGCCCCGCCCCACGCCCTGACCCCGCAACCCACCTCCGAGGTCCTCTGACCTGGCCACGACTGTGGCCGGTGACATCTGACGCCCCCCGCTCTACGCTGGAGTGTCGCGGCCATTCAGGCTGCGATCTTGGAGGGATCGAGCAACGATGGCTCGTTCGAAGTTCTTCTGGTTTGCCGACCGGATCATCAGCTTGGACCGGATCGTGGTGGCCGTGCCGCCGGTGATGACTCAGCATGGGCACGAGATCACGGTGCGGCTCGACGGCCAGCTGGCGTTCACGGAGCAGTTCGCTGACCAGTTCGAAGCCAACGAGCGGTGGGCGGTGATCGAAGCGCTGCTACAGCCCACCGGCGACGCGATCGACCTGCTGGCCGCCGATCCAGGCGCGGCCCCCGAGATGCTGCCTGGCTGATCCGGCGTGGTGGCTCACCAGGTGGCCACCGGGCGCGCTGGTGACGGTGTGGTGGCGTTGCCGCGACGCCCGATGGTGCGTCGACTCGCATCGATCCCCGACCCGAAGGCAGGCTGACGCTCCCAACCGGCGCGACCCACGGTCGCCGTGTCAGAGGGAGCGAGTGACCGATGGCCGTCGCGGAGGCGATGCAGACCAACGTCCCCACCGTCGCTCCGGGCGACACTGTGGCTGAGGGGGCCAGACGAATGCACGCGGCCGGTACCGGCGCGGTCGTGGTCATCGACGACGGCGTACCCGTCGGCGTGCTGACCGAGCGCGACCTGGTCCGGCTCGTCAGCACCGCGGCCGATCCGATGACGTCAACCGTCGCCGAGTGGGCGGCGTCGCCGGCTATCACCATCGACGTTCGTGAGGACGTGCTCGAAGCGCGTGAGCAGATGGGACGTCACGGCATCCGGCATCTCCCGGTTGTTGACGGGGGCCGGCTGGTCGGCCTCATCGAGCAGACCGACCCGCGGTTCGGGCTGCACTTCGACCCCGACCGGGCTCGACGTGGCGAGCGGCGTTTGCTGACGCTCGACCCCACGTTCCGTGGACCCTACGCCGAGGGGCCACCAAGCGATGACCTCGTCGCCGACGCACCGCCCATCGACGTCTTCGGATGGGCCGAGCTCCGCCGCATGATCGTGATCTACACGCTCCTCATCTTCCACGTGCTGCGAGCGGTACTGGCCCGCCGGCTCCAGGTCGTGAGAAGGCAGAACGAGCACGGCTGGTTCGAGGCCGCCAGCCACGGCGCAGTGGATGCGTTCGTTGCGCTCGGGCCCACCTTCGTGAAGCTGGGCCAGCTCATCGCCAGCTCTCCCGGCGTCTTTCCCGCGCCGCTGGCCGATGCCTGCCAGCGGTGCCTCGATGACGTGCCACCCTTCGACAGCGAGGTCAGTCGTCGGGTGATCCGTGACGATCTCGGTCGCGAACCGGAGGAGATCTTCCGGCATTTCGAAGACCGTCCCCTCAGCGCGGCAAGCATCGGCCAGGTCCACGCGGTGGTTCTGCCCGATGGCCGCCGAGCGGTGGTGAAGCTCCAGCGGCCCCGGATCGTTGCGCTGATGACCGTCGACCTCCGGATAATGCACCGGTTGGCCAGGCTCATGACGCACGTCGACGCCCTGGCCAGCGCCAACCCGGTCGGGGTCATCGAAGACCTGCACGCCATCACCTTCCAGGAGCTCAATCCGGCTCTCGAGGCCAAGCGCCAGTACGACTTTCGCGCCAACATCGGCGCGTTCGGCGACAACGCCCACATCACTGCACCCGAGGTGTACTGGGACTACTGCGGTCCCCACGTCATATGCATGGAGCGCATGTCGGGCATCCCGATGGACGAGTTCGACGAGATGGAGCGCCGCAACGTCGACGGCGAGCTCGTCCTGCGCCGGGGGGCGAAGGTATGGATCGAATCGGTCGTCGTGCATGGCCCGTTCCACGGCGACATGCACGCCGGGAACATCTGGGTGCTCGATGACGGCCGGTCGAGCTATCTGGACTTCGGGATCATGGGCGAGCTGACGCCGGAGTTCCGAGACGTCGTCAAGGACATCCTCTACACCTGCATGATCGACGGTGACTTCACCCGAATCGCCCGGGCTTACCGCAACGTGGGTGTGTTCCCCGACGACGCGGGAACCGACGAAGAGCTCGGGATGCGGCTGGGCATGATCCTGGGGCCGATGCTCCAGGCGGGAATCGGCGGCATGAACCTGGGGGAGATGCTGAAGATGAGCATCGACCTCATGGATTCCTACGCGGCGACGGCACCGAGGGAGATGATGTTGATAGCGAAGCAGCTCGCCTACATCGAGCGCTACGCCAAGGGTCTGGCCCCCGAATACGCCATCGTGCAGGACCTGTTCCTCATCAAGAACGTCTTTCCCACGGAGGTGGCGGCCAAAGCGGCGGAGCTCGGCGTCGAGCTACCTGACTGAGCGCACCTCCGGCCGAGGACTCATTCCCGGCGGTCGCCTCTGTCTTCCGTTCCGGTGGCGAACCCCATGGCGCGGCGGGCGCCGTCGGAGATACCGCCCAGCACTCGCTCGAGGGAGGACACGGCCTCGCCGATGGGACCGCCGCTGATCACGGCCGCTCGCACGGCGTCGACCTCGCGCCCGATCTGCTCCACGCGGGCCAATCCGTCGATCATCCCGGTGGCCTCCATGGTGGCGACCACCTTGGAGAGCACGGCCGACACCGTCACCAGCTCCTCGGAGACACGTTTGAGGTTCTCGGACGCCTCGCGGATGTTGGCCGCGGTCTCGGGCAGACGGCCGAGCTCGTCACGCATCAGCCCCGACCATCCGATGCGGGGTGCCTTGTCGTCGTCGGTCGACATCGGACCCAGGCTACGTGTTGCCCGAGAGGACTACGCCGCCTCTGGAGACTGCCGGGTCGCTCCCTCCGAAAGCTGCTCAAGTCTCTGGTGCAAGGAGGTCGATGTTCGAGATGGGCGCGAAGGGATCAGATCCAACCGAGGAGCTTTCCCCGATGCGCCGAGCACTTGCCCCACTCGCAGCCGTTGGCCTGACCGTCGCGCTGCTGTCATCCCCGCTCGGTGCCGCCCAGACATCCGATCCCGTGATCGTCGTGGTGGACACAGCCGATTCGCCGTTCGGATCGGGCCCGAACCAGGGTTGGTGGTCCCCGACGCTCACGGCCGGACCGGCGACCTCGTCGTACATGACGGGAACGATGCGGGGTGAGCGACGTGGCTTCCTCAGCTTCGACGTCAGCGGCGTCACCGGCACGATCGTCGGCGCCCGCGTCGAGCTCACGCTCGGACAAGTCCTGAGCGGGGATTCGTGGGAGACGCTGGGCGTCTGGGACGTCAGCACCGATGCGACCACCCTCAACGGTGGCGGCGTGAGTGCCGAGATCTACGCCGATCTCGGTTCGGGCACGACCTATGGGGGATTCGCTGTCGACACGTCCCTTCCTGATGACCATGTGCTGGTGCTCGAGCTCAACGGGGATGGCCTTGCCGCTCTGAACGATGGCTCCGGTTGGTTCTCGGTCGGGCTGTCACTCCTCACCGATGACGGGAACGACAGCCTGTTCGCCAGCACCTCCGCGGCGGGAGCTCATCGTCTGGTGCTCGACGTCGTCGAGAACACCGGTGGGCCACCGCCGCACGCCACCGACGGTCAGGGTGGTCCCCCAGCCCATGCCCGGGACGGCGTGGGCGCTCCGCCCGATCACGCCCCCGCGAAGGGATGGCAGCCAACGCGCTGAGGACTCGGCCGGCTGGCCAGCGATTCATCTGCTTGCGTCGCGGGTGGGGATGCCGGTGTGGCGATGGAGCGGGTGAGGGGTGTCGAACCCCCGTCACCAGCTTGGAAGGCTGGGGCTCTACCGTTGAGCTACACCCGCAGGACACGGCTGACGCTACCCAACGCCGCGGCGTGGGAGACAGATGCCCCTCCCCTCGTGCCGGTGGACAGATCTCGGGCACCCGATGTGGGTGTGGATGCAGGTGGTCGGGGCGACAGTGTCGGGGCGACAGGATTTGAACCTGCGACCTCGTGCTCCCAAAGCACGCGCGCTACCAAGCTGCGCCACGCCCCGTGGCTCCGCGAGCGTAGTGCCGGGCACGGCTCGAACGAGATCCCGGCTTCGGCTCGCGAGTCCGGCCCCCGGTACACTCTGACCTCCGCACCGACACGTCGGGCACCAGCCGTCGCTCACCCTGTGCGGCCCATCAAGAAGCACCCATCACCGATCCCTCCGGAGCCACAACACGCTGTGAAGGCCGTCGCCGAGCCCATCGAGGGCAACAAGGTCAAGCTCACCGTCGAGGTCGACGACGATGTCTTCGACGCCGCCATCGGCGACGCGGTGAGGGCCATCGCCCGAGAGGTCCGCATCCCCGGGTTCCGACCGGGCAAGGCGCCCCGCAAGGTCATCGAGAAGCGGTTGGGCACCGAGCTCGTGCGCGAGCAGGCAATCCGGGAGGCCCTCCCGGAGATCTTCGCCAAGGCGGCGATGGAGACCGAGACCGACGCCATCGCCCCGCCCGACATCGATATCACGTCGGGTCGCCAGGACGGCCCGCTCCGCTTCACCGCCACGGTCGAGACCCGACCGATCATCGAGATCAGCGGGTACCACGAGCTGAGGGTTGAGGTGCCGTCGCCGGTCCTCTCCGACGAGGAGATCGACGCCCAGGTCGACCGGCTTCGCCGCCAGATCGGATCCACCCTCCGCCCCGCCGATCGGCCCGCGATCGATGGTGATCAGGTCACCATCGACATCTCCGGCACGCACGATGGCGAGCCGGTTCCCGGTCTGACGGCCGACGACTACGGCTATCAGGTTGGCTCCGGCGCCGTCGTTCCCGAGCTCGACCAGCAGCTCCACGGGTCGAAGCCGGGCGACATCTTGGAGTTCACGGCCGCGGTTCCTGGGTCTGAGGAGGACGGGGGGATCAGCTTGCGCGTCCTGGTGAAGGAGGTGCAGGAGCTGGTGCTGCCCGCCCTCACCGACGAATGGGCCTCCGATGCCTCCGAGTTCGACACCGTCGAGGAGCTCAAGGCTGACATGGCCGAGCGGCTGGGCGGCATCAAGCGGGTCACGGCCATCATGAGCCTGCGCCAGTCGGTGGTCGACGCCATCGCCGAGCTCTGTGGCATCGACCCGCCCGAGCCGATGGTCAGCAACGAGATGGCTGACCGGCTCCACCAGCTCCAGCACCGGCTCGACGCCCAGGGCGCCACCCTCGAGCAGTACTTCGCCAGCACGGGACAGTCGCCCGAGCAGATCCAGCAGGAGCTCAGGGCCACGGCCGAAAGCGCCTGCAAGGCTGACCTAGCGCTCCGAGCGCTCATCGTGGCCGAGGACCTCGGCGTCACCGACGACGAGCTGGCCGAGGAGATTCGGACGTCGGCCGAGCGTGGGGGCATCGACCCCGATGAGCTGCGGGCGCGGCTCGAACACGACGACCGGCTGCCCGAGGTACGCTCGGACCTCAGCAAGGGCAAGGCCGTCGAGTGGCTCATCGAGCACGTCACTGTCGTCGATCCTGAAGGCAATGAGGTCGATCGAGACCTCCTCGAACCACCCGAAGGCCTCGACGACGGAGGCCTCGACGACGCCCCCGCCATCGAAGCCGAATCTCACGACCACAGACCCCACGGATCCCACGACCACGAGCACGGAGACGACGAGTGACCGACACGCCCTACGGCCCGCTGCAAGCGCAGAACTACCTCGTCCCCACCGTCGTCGAGCAGACCAACCGGGGTGAGCGGGCGTTCGACCTCTACTCGCGCCTGCTCAAGGAGCGCATCATCTTCCTGGGCACTCCCATCGACGACACCATCGCCAACCTGGTGTGCGCCCAGCTGCTCCACCTCGAGGCGGAGGATCCCGACAAGGACATCAGCGTCTACATCAACAGCCCCGGTGGCGACATCACTGCACTGTTCGCCATCTACGACACCATCCAGTACATCAAGCCCAACATCGCCACCATCTGCTTCGGGCAGGCGGCGTCGGCGGCCGCGGTGCTTCTCGCCGCCGGCGAGAAGGGCAAGCGGTTCGCCCTGCCCCATTCCCGGGTGCTGATCCACCAGCCCCATGGCGGCGCGGCTGGGCAGGTCACCGACATCGAGCTGGCGGCCAAGGAGATCGAGCGAATGCGCACCATGCTCGACGGGCTGCTCTCCTCACACACGGGTCAGACACCCGAGCGGATCCGCAAGGACACCGACCGCGATTACGTGATGTCCGCGGATGAAGCGAAGGAATACGGCATCATCGACGAAGTGATCACCACTCGAGAGGCGGCGGAAGCCGCGTAAGGAACCCGACTCGCCCGGGGCACGACCCGGAAAAGCGCAGAGAGGACGAACCAGGTGGCCAAGTTCGGTGATGGGGGGGACCTGCTGAAGTGCAGCTTCTGCGGCAAATCCCAGAAACAGGTCAAGAAGCTGATCGCCGGTCCTGGCGTCTACATCTGCGACGAGTGCATCGATCTCTGCAACGAGATCATCGAGGAAGAGCTGGCTGAGCACTCCGAGCTCCACTTCGACGATCTGCCCAAGCCCGAGGAGATCTTCTCCTTCCTCAACGACTACGTGGTCGGCCAGCAGCACGCCAAGAAGATCCTGTCCGTCGCGGTCTACAACCACTACAAGAGGGTGCAGCTGGGTCAGGTTGCTGACGAGGTCGAGCTGGCCAAGTCGAACATCATGCTCATCGGCCCTACCGGCTGCGGCAAGACGCTCCTCGCCCAGACGCTGGCACGCATGCTCAACGTCCCCTTCGCCATCGCCGATGCCACCGCACTCACCGAGGCGGGCTACGTCGGTGAGGACGTCGAGAACATCCTTCTCAAGCTCATCCAGGCTGCCGACTACGACGTCAAGAAGGCCGAGACGGGCATCATCTACATCGACGAGATCGACAAGATCGCCCGCAAAGCCGAGAACCCATCCATAACCCGTGACGTGTCGGGCGAGGGGGTGCAGCAGGCATTGCTGAAGATCCTTGAGGGCACCCAGGCCGCAGTACCGCCCCAAGGAGGTCGCAAGCACCCCCACCAAGAGTTCATCCAGATCGACACCACCAACGTCCTGTTCATCTGCGGTGGGGCGTTCGCCGGCATCGAGAAGATCATCGAGAGCCGCATCGGTCACAAGGGCGTGGGCTTCGGCGCCACCATCCGCTCCGCCGGGCAGGCCGACGAGGAGCGTGTCATCGAGAAGGTGCTGCCCGAGGACCTGTTGAAGTTCGGATTGATCCCCGAGTTCATCGGCCGCCTGCCTGTCATCGGGGCCGTCACCCATCTCGACCGCGACGCCCTGGTCGAGATCCTGGTCGAGCCTCGCAACGCTCTGGTGAAGCAGTACCGCAAGGTGTTCGACTTCGAAGACGTGGAGCTGGAGCTCACCGAGGACGCGTTGGGTGCGGTGGCCGACGAGGCACTCAAGCGGCGCACCGGGGCCCGCGGTCTGCGGGCCATCCTCGAAGAGGTGTTGCTCAACACCATGTACGAGCTGCCGGGCCGCGACGACATCGGCAAGGTCGTCATCGACGAAGAGGTTGTGCGCCGGCGCGTCAACCCCACGCTGATCCTCCGCGACGAAGTCGAAGACCAGACCCCTCGCCGCGCCGCGTCCTAGGTGTTGCCCGACGACCTAGGCTGGCTACGTCCATCCGATGGTGGCGGGTGACGAGGTTGGCGGTGGCGAGGAGGTCAGCGATATGGGACGGGTGATCAAGGGAGCCTTGATCGGCGGTGGTGTTGCTGCCGGGGTCGCTGGGTTCCAGTCGTTGCAGCGTGAGGACCCATCCGATGTCACCCGCTCGCGGGTTGTGCGGGCTGCCGTGCAGGGTGCCGTGGTCGGTGGCGCGATCGGCTACCTGATCGAGCGACGCGTCCGGGTCCCGAAGAGCCCCGTCGAGGAGTTCGTCGACCAGCTCGCCGATCAAGCGGCTCACGCCGTCGACGTGGTCAAGCCCCAGGCCCTAGCGGCGGCGGCCCTGGCTGCCGAGGCGGCCCGCGTCGTTCGGCCCCGCATCGAGGAGGCATCGCGTGTCGCCCAGCGCAACGTGGTGTCGGCTACGCACGCCGCCAAACCGGTGGTCGTCGATGCGGCGAGGTCGGCCCGCCCCCACCTGGAAGCGGCGGGGCGCTCCGCTCAGCATTCCTTGGCATCGGCCACCGAAGCAGCCAAGCCCGTGATGAGCCAGGCGGCCCGGGCGGCTCGTGAGCTCGCCCACGCCTGAGCCTTCCGGCACCGGCCGGGGCCGTAGATTCGTCTCGGCCCCGGTTTCGATGGCCACCCCGGCCAGCCGCTCGTCGGCGGGGGTGGCGGTGGTGATCGACGCCCTTGTGCGCTGGGCACGGCGCAATGACACTCCGGCCGTCTGGCACGCGGTGCTTCTCTCTGGTGATTCGTCCACCCTGCACGCCATCGACGAGTCGGTGGCCCGGACGGGTCGCCGGCGGGCCGCGCTCCACCACGATGAGCTGGCCATGCTGCTCGCCGAACATGAGCACCGCGTCCTCGAGGATCTCGTCCTCGGGTTGGATGCCCTAGCCGTCGCCTCCCCCGAACGGCTGGTCGCCACCAACGACCCTCGGTTGGGTCGTGCCGCGGCGGTAGCGTTCATCCGGTTGCACGACCAAGGGCTCATCGCGGAGAGCGAAGGCGTGGTCGATGCCTGCCCGCGCTGCCGGACGGTGGTGCCCGATGTCGCTGCCTCCGGCGCCGTTGAAGCCGAGCGACTGCACATCGGCATCCCGGTTCGGACCCGCAAGGGGACCGTCGAGGTCGAAGTCGAGATAGACGAACCTGAGCTGCTTCCTGGCGTTGTCGCGTTGGTGGTGCCCCGGCGCCATCCGGCGAGGAAGGGCTGGGCAACCATCCCCTTCCAGCCCGGCATCGTCCCCGTGCTGGCCGATCGCCGCGCCACATCGCCCCAGCTGGTCATCCCCGCCCACCGTGCTGACGATCTCGATGTGGCCCGCCGGCACCGGATCGGGTCCGTCGAGGTGCTCGGCGCCGACGGCGTCGTCGTCGCTCCCGGCCCCCTCCGCGGGATGCGGCGCTACGCGGCACGCCAAGAAGCGCGGCGCTTGCTTCTGGAGGAGGGCCACCTGCGCGGGGGTGAGACCATCGCCCAGCGGGTGCGTCGTTGCCCGTGGTGCGACACGGCGGCGGTCGCCCGTCACGACCGCCACTGGCTGGCCGATCTCCACCGCGCCGGAAACCTTGCGGCCGACCTCGTCCGCACCGATCTGGAGGTCACGCCCGGAAGCGTTCGTGACGAGCTGATCGAGACCCTCCGTCGGCTCGGAACATCGAGCATCAGCCGACCCGACGGGGTAGGCCATCCTGCTCCGGCCAGCCGGTGCGGGCACTGCGGCCATGTCGAGGTGGCACTCGACCCCGATGCCTGCCGACGGTGCGCCGGTCCCCTCGTCAGCGACGAGGGTTCGCTCGACGCCGCCTTTGTGGCTGCGCTCTGGCCCATGGTCAGTGTTGGCTGGCCTGACGACCCGTCGGGCCCCGAGGCGGCGGCGACCGACACCACGTTCGTCTGTGCTCCTAGCGCGTTGCCGCTGGCGGCCGAGGCGATGGCGCTCGGGCTGCGCCTCACGGGAGCCCTGCCGTTCTCGCGCCTGCTCGTGCACGGCCGTCCTGGCATCGGACCCCACCCCGGCGCCAACCTCGATCTGGTCGAGATGGTCGACCGGCGGGGCCGGGCCGCGGTGCGAGCCGGACTGCTTCTCGACACCGACGACGCCGACGAGGTCGATCGGATCGTCAACGCGCTCCTCGACCCGCCAGAGGGCTCCGGCCACATCGACGAGGCCGACAGGCTGGCGCGAACGAGCCTCTCCCAGGGCCATCCAGGTGCGGCGCTGGTGGCCCTGGGTGCAGCAGCCCGCGGCGGTCTGCGCTCCACGGAGCGGAAGCGACTGGCGGCCGACCTCGAGCCGCTGCTGGTGACCGAGCCCACCCGCCTGCCCTGAGCCATCCCCGCCATCGGATCGAGCTTGCTCCCACGCGAGACGCAGGCCAACGTGAGCCGGTGGACATCACCGAAGCGCTGACTTGGCTCGACGCCCACATGAACCTCGAGCGAATGCGCGAACGCCCACCGTTGCCGTCGCTCGACCAGATGCGGTCGCTCAGCGCGATGCTCGGCGAACCCCAGCACGATCTTGACGCCATCCACATCACGGGGACCAACGGAAAGGGGTCGGTGGCCCGGCTCGCCACGAGCCTGATGGTGAGCGCCGGAGTCTCCGTCGGTACCTACACCAGCCCCCACCTCCACGTGATCAACGAGAGGATCGCCCTCAATGGCCGCTCGGTGGACGACGCCGCGCTGGTCGACGTCCTGGCCGTGGTGCGCCGGGCCGAATCGGCAGCCGGCTGCTCTCCGAGCTGGTTCGAGGTCGTCACCGCTGCTGCCTATCGCCTCTTCTCCGATGTGGCCGTCGAGGCAGCGGTGGTCGAGGTGGGGATTGCAGGCCGGTGGGATGCGACCAACGTCCTCGACGCCCAGGTGGCGGTCGCCACCACGGTCGACGTCGACCACGTCGAGTTCCTCGGAGCGGATCCGCTCGATGCCGCGGCCGAGAAGGCCGGGATCGTGACTCCCGGCGGGGTGCTGGTGCTCGGGGTCACCGACGATGCCCTGGCCCAGCCGTTCCTCGATGCCGGAGCCCGAACGGTGCTCCGAGCGGGCTGGGACTGGGCCGTCGAATCCCAGGATCTGGCGGTGGGCGGCTGGCGGGCCACGATCCGCACTCCGCTCGACCAGTACGTCGACGTGGTCCTGCCCTTCCATGGCCGTCATCAGGTCACGAACCTGGCGATGGCGCTCACCGCGGTCGAGGCTCTCCTGGGAACACCCCTGACCCCCGACGTGGTTGCCGAGGCGGTCGCCACCACAACGCTGCCAGCACGTCTCGAGGTGGTCGGGCACCAGCCGCTCACGATCATCGACGGGGCCCACAACGCTCAAGCCCTGGCCGGGCTCCGCCAGACGCTCGACGAAGAGTTCTCCTACGGGCGCCGGCTGCTCGTCGTCGGCCAGATCGGCCGGGAACCGAAGATGCTCGTCGACGCCTTGGCCATCGGTCCGGGAACGGACGACCTGGTCGTGGTCACCGAGCCCCGATCCCCCCGTGCCGTGCCCGCCGACGACCTGGCCGCCGCGGTGAAGGCAGCCGGCGTAGGGGTCGCGGTGGCGCCCAACGCCGCCACCGCGATGGACATGGCGGCCGACGTGGCCGGCGTCGGTGACCTGGTCCTGGTCGCCGGGTCGCTCTACCTGGCTGCCGAAGCCCGCGAACACACCGGCCGGCTGGAAGTGTGAGCGAGGGGGGGGACGGGAACTACGGTGCCGCGCCGTGGATCGCACCCTCATCATCGCCAAGCCTGATGCCGTCGAGCGGGGCCTGACCGGCGAGATCATCCGTCGCATCGAGGTCAAGGACCTCAAGATCGTCGCCGCCGAGCTGCGCACGGTCGACCAAGTCACCGCCGAGACCCACTACGACGAGCACAAGGACAAGCCGTTCTTCGGCGATCTCGTCGAGTTCATCACTCGCAGCCCCGTCATGGTGATGGTCGTCGAGGGCCCCGAGGAGACGTGGAAGGTGATGCGCCTCATGATCGGCAGCACCAATCCCCAGGAGGCTGCCCCCGGAACCATTCGGGGCGACCTCGCCGTGAACCGCACCGAGAACCTGGTGCACGGCAGCGACAGCGCTGAGTCCGCGGCACGCGAGATCGCGCTGTGGTTCCCCGGCCTCTCCCGCTGACCTAGTTTGCACCGAGGCGACGAAAGGGTCAGGGCAACTCGGTGAGCGACCACGGTCTCGGATCACTACTCGGCCGCGACATGGCCGTCGACCTCGGCACGGCCAACACCCTGGTCTACTTGCGCGGGCGCGGCATCGTCCTCGATGAGCCGTCGGTGGTGGCCATGGACATCCGCGACGGCAAGCCGGTGGCCGTAGGTCTCGAAGCGAAGCGGATGACCGGCCGCACACCCAGCCACATCCAGGTCACTCGTCCGCTCAAGGACGGCGTGATCGCCGACTTCGAGATCTGCGAGAAGATGCTCCGCTACTTCATCCAGCGGGTGCATCAACGTCGCTGGGCAAAGCCTCGAATGGTGGTGTGCGTTCCGTCAGGTATCACCGGGGTCGAGCAGCGGGCGGTGCAGGAGGCGGCCGAGTACGCCGGAGCCCGCAAGCCGGCCTACATCATCGACGAGCCCATGGCCGCCGCCATCGGGGCCGGCCTGCCGGTTCAGGAACCCACCGGCAACATGATCGTCGACATCGGCGGGGGCACCACCGAGGTGGCGGTGATCTCGCTCGGGGGTCCGGTCGTCAGCCAGTCCATCCGGGTGGGGGGCGACGAGCTCGACGAGGCGATCATCGCCTTCGTGAAGCGCGAGTACAGCTTGGCTCTCGGGGAGCGGACCGCCGAGGAGATCAAGATCGCCCTCGGTTCGGCATGGGAGCTGGAGGAGGAGCTGTGGGCTGAGATCCGCGGCCGCGATCTCATCAGCGGGCTGCCCAAGACGGTGGTCATCTCCACCGCCGAGATCCGCGAGGCACTCGAGGAGCCGGTTGCCAACATCGTCGACGCGGTGAAGGTCACCCTCGACAAGACGCCGCCCGAGCTGGCCGCCGACATCATGGAGCAGGGAATCGTCCTCAGCGGCGGTGGGGCCCTGCTCCACGGCCTCGACGCCCGGCTCCAATCCGAGACGGGCATGCCCATCTGCATCGCCCACAACCCGCTGTCCTCGGTGGCGATCGGGGCGGGACAATGCCTGGAGAACTTCGAAGCGCTCAAAGGCGTTCTCATCTCTACTTCGGAGCGCTGAACCCGGCCCGGCCTCCGATGGCGCGAACTCATCCGCCGACCGCCCCAACTAGGTTCGGGCGATGGTCATGACCAGACGATCGGGGCGCAGCCGCGTCACCCTCGGATTGCTCATCCTGGCCTCGGTCACCGCCATCAGCCTCGATCTCGCCGGTGACTCCGACAACGCCGTCGACGACCTACGCAGCGGCGCGTTGGCCGCCATCGAACCACTGCGCGATGCCGCCGAGGCGGTCTTCGACCCGGTGGGCGACGTGCTGGCCGCCATGTTCGAACGCGATGACCTTGGGGCCGAGAACGAACGACTCCGGGCCCAGCTCGCCGAGACCAGCGCGGCCGCCCTCGCCGCCGCAGACGTGGTCCGCGAGCGTGACGCATTGCTCGACCTCCTGGGTCTCGAGGTCGTGGGCGACATCCCCTCGGTGGCCGCTCGCGTCGTGTCGGCCGGCACCGGCAACGCCGACGTCGCGATCGAGATCGACCGGGGTAGCGATGACGGAGTAGCAGAGGGGATGCCGGTGGTGGCCGCTGGAGGTCTTGTCGGCCGGGTGGAGCGGACTGCACCGCAGCGGTCCATCGTGCGTCTCATCACCGACGGCTCCCAGAGCGTCGGCGTTCGTCTGGTCGGTGACGGCGACGTTGCCTTGGCCACGGGAAACGGGCGGGGACGTCACCTGAGCGTCGAGCTCGTGGCGCCTGATGTGGAGATGACCATCGGCGATCTGGTCGTGACGTCGGGGCTCGAGGAGAGCGTGTACCCACCCGGCATCCCCGTCGGAACCGTCCGGTCCGATCGGCTCACTCCCAGCGCCTTCGAACGCCAGGTGACGCTCGACCCCGCCGCTGATCTGGGCCGCCTCACCTTCGTGGCCGTGCTGCAGTGGGACCGGACATGAGCGCGGTGAGGTCGGTCCGAACGAGGGCGTCCTCGTGGCGCCTACCGGCGCTCGGCCTGGTCGTGTGGCTGGTCAGCGACGCATTGCTCGACGGCGTAGTGGTGCTGGGGGGAGCACCGGAGCCCCTGCTCGTCGTGGTCGTGGGGGTCGCCATCCTGGCCGGTCCCGAGCCAGGAGCGGTTGCCGGCTTCGTGGCCGGTCTGAGCGTCGATCTGCTCGTGCTGACGCCGTTCGGCCTCACCGCGCTGGTGTGGTGCCTGGTGGGCTGGGGTACGGGGTTGGCCGTGGACCGGCTGGTGCGCCGGTCGTGGTGGATCCCGCCGGTCGCCGTCGCCGTCGCGTCCATGGCCGCAGTCCTTCTGTTCGCGCTTGGTGCCGCGGTGCTAGGTGCCGCCCACCTGACCACACTCGATCGGATGTCGGTGGCGGTCGGTGTCGGCCTCATGCACCTGGTGCTCGCAGTGCCGATCCTGCATGCAGTTCGGTGGGCACGGCCGTGAAAGCGGCGGTGGGTCTTCGCCTGGCTGTGCTGGGTGTCGTCGCCGTCTCGTTGTTCGGAGCGCTGATCACCCGTCTCTGGTACCTCCAGGTGCTCACCGCTCCCAGCTACCAGCTGGCGGCCGAGCAGAACCAGGTGCGGCTCATCCCTCTCCCGGCTCCGCGGGGTCGGATCCTCGACCGTCACGGTGAGGTCATCGTGGACAACCGCATGTCGACGGTGGTCACGGTGGATCGGACGGCCCTCGACCCCGACCATCGCCCCGTCCTGTTGGCCCGGCTGGCGGCGTTGCTCGGCGAACCTGTCGACGTCGTCGCGACCCGGCTCGATGATCGTCGACGCAACCCGGTGCTCCCGGTCCCGGTGGCCGAGGAGGTCGGCGACGAGGTCGTGGTGGCAATCCGGGAACGCCCCGACCTCTTCGACCCCAAGCTCGTATCGGCCCATCAGGTGGCAGTTCGCTCCTATCCGCATGGGCCGCTGGCTGCGCATGTCGTGGGCTACGTCGGTGAGATCAACGACCGCGAGCTCGAGGCCCATCACGGTGAGGGCTACCGGTTGGGCGACGAGATCGGGAAGTCCGGTGTCGAGCTGGTGCACGAGGACGCGCTGCGGGGTTCGGTGGGGTTCGAGAAGCTCGAGATCGACAGCAGCGGTCGAGCGCTCGGTGTCCTCGGCCGGCGCGAGCCGGTCCGGGGCAGCGATGTCTACCTGTCGATCGACATCACGCTCCAGCGGTCAGCCGAGGTGGCGCTCGTCGATGGTCTGGAGTCCAACCGGGCTCGGGTCGACCGAGAGACCGGCCGCCGCTACGAGTCGCCCGCGGGCTCGGTCGTCATCATCGACCCCCGAGACGGGGGGGTGTTGGCCATGGCCAGCCATCCCACCTACGACCCCAGCGAGTTCGTCGGTGGGATCTCGTTCGATCTGTTCGACCGCCTGCAGGACCCGGCCAACCACTCTCCGCTCAACAACCGGGCCATCCAGGGCGAGTACGCCCCGGGATCGACGTTCAAGCTGATCACGGCCACCGCGGCCCTGCTCGAGGGGCTCATCACCCCCCAGACCACGATCACCGATCGAGGATCGATCCGCGTGGGCAACCGGACCTTCCGCAACGCCGGGAGCCGCTCCTACGGTGCCGTGGCGCTCACCCGGGCGATCACCGTGTCCAGCGACGTGTTCTTCTACCTACTGGGGCGGTCGTTCTGGGAGGAGGCAGCCAACCGCGAAGGCATCCAGGACACCGCCCGTGCCTACGGATTGGGAACGGAGACCGGCATAGACCTTCCGTTCGAGGCCGACGGTCGGGTTCCCGACGCGGCGACTCGCCGGGCGTTGCACGCCGCCAACCCCGATGCGTTTCCGGAGAGCCGATGGTTCACAGGGGACAACGTGAACCTGGCCATCGGCCAGGGTGAGCTCGTCGTCACGCCTCTCCAGCTCGCCAACGCCTACGCCACCTTCGCCAACGGCGGGAACCGGCTGGTACCCCATGTGGTGCACCGGATCGAGTCCAGCCTGGGACGGACCGTGTTCGAAGCCGAGGCGGTGGTCGCGGGGCGCGTCGATCTGGCACCGGACCACGCCGCCGCGATGCTCTCCGGGCTGCGCAACGTGACGTCGAGCACCGAGGGCACCGCGGTTTTCGCCTTCTCGGGGTTCGACCAGTCGAGCTATCCCGTTGCCGGGAAGACGGGTACGGCGCAGATCGCCGGTACGCACGACACGGCAGTGTTCGTAGCGTTCGCACCGGCTGACGCGCCCGAGCTCGCCGTCGTCGTCGTGATGGAGGAGTCAGGTTTCGGTTCCACGGCGGCCGCCCCTGTCGCCCGTCGGATCCTCGAGGTGGCTGCCGGGCACACCGAACCGATTGTGCGCGACCTGGTAGCCACCCCGTTGGCGGGCGATGAAGAGGAGGTGGCTCGATGACCCTCTTCGGCGGCGCCTCAGACCCCCTCCGCTCCACCGCCAAGCGACGAGACGACGCCGCACCTTGGCGTCATGTCGACCTGTTCATCGTCGCCCCCGTTGTCGTGCTGAGCGTGCTCGGCACCGTGATGATCTACTCCGCCACCCGCACTCCGATCGAGCAGTCCGGCGGTGACCCAACGACCTTTCTCGACCGCCAGCTCCTGTTCGTCGCCGTGGGCCTGGTGACGATGGCCGTCGTCGCCACCGTCGACTACCGCCGGTTGAGTGACGGAGCATGGTTGGTGTTCGGCCTCGCCGTCGTGGCCCTGGTGGCCGTGATCTCTCCGTTGGGAACCGAGTCCAAGGGCGCCCAGGCGTGGTTCCAGCTCGGCTCGTTCCAGCTGCAACCCTCCGAGTTCGCCAAGCCCGCGGTCATCGTCGCCCTGGCCGCGCTGGCGGCTCGAAGCGGTGGCGAGGTGTCGTTGCGCCGCGTCGCGCAGGTGCTGGCGGTCACCGCGCTGCCCGTGGGCCTGATCTACCTCCAGCCCGACGTCGGCACCATCCTGGTCTTCTTCGCCGTCCTGGGCGGCTTGCTGGTGGCGGCCGGCGTCAAGGGACGGCATCTGACGGTGCTCGGCCTCATCGCCGTGCTGGGCGTGTTCGGGATGTTCCGGCTCGACGTGCTCGAGGACTACCAGCAAGCCCGTCTCACCGCCTTCATCGACCCGGCCGACGACCTCCAGCGCGCCGGCTACAACCAGAACCAGTCCCAGATCGCCATCGGCGCCGGAGGCTTCGCCGGTGCCGGACTGTTCGAGGGCAGCCAGACCAACCTGAGCTATGTACCCGAGCAGCACACCGACTTCATCTTCACCGCGGTGGGGGAGGAGCTCGGCTTCCTGGGCGCGGCATCGGTTCTTGCCCTGTTCGCCCTCCTGGTGGCCCGGGTGTGGCGAGCGGCGCGCCTGTCAGCCGATCTGCTGGGCACGCTCCTGTGCGTTGGCATCATGTCGATGCTGGTGTTCCAGGTGTTCCAGAACGTGGGGATGGCGACCGGGATAATGCCCATAACCGGTATCCCGCTGCCGTTCCTGTCCTACGGCGGATCGGGCACCATCACCGCGTTCATCACCGTCGGCTTGGCGCTCAATGTTGGCATGCGACGGTTCGTGTAGTCGGGCGGCCTGGCCTCGCCGAACGGACGGGAACCGAGATCGCCAGTAGACTCCGCGGCCACTCATGACCACTGTCTGGCCCCAGCTGGAGTCCCAACTGGCCCGGGTCCAGAAGCCGGCCCGTTACATCGGGTGCGAGGACGGTGCCATCGAGCCGGTCCACCGGCCCGGATCGACATCGTGGCTCCTCGTCTACCCCGACACCTACGAGGTCGGTCTGCCCAACCAGGGACTCCAGATCCTCTACGAGATCCTCAACGAGCGGCCTGACGCCGTTGCGGAGCGGTCGTACGCGCCATGGACCGATCTCGAGGCCATCATGCGGTCCGAGGGGCTGCCGCTCTTCTCGGTCGAGTCGCATCGTCCGGCGGCCGAGTTCGACGTGATCGCCTTCAACCTGTCCGCGGAGCTGGTCTACACCAACGTCCTGAACTGCCTCGACCTCGGAGGCATCCCCATTCACAGCGCCGGTCGCGACGATCGGCATCCCGTCGTCGTGGCCGGTGGCCACGCCGCTCACAACCCCGAGCCGCTGGCCGATTTCATCGACGCCTTCGCCATCGGCGATGGCGAGGAAGCGGTCACCGATCTTCACGAGGTGGTCGCCGATTGGGTGCGGTCGGGGCGCTCGGCGTCGCGCCACAGCATGCTGCGCGAGCTGTGCACGGTTCCTGGGATCTACGTGCCGTCGATGTATGAGCCGCGATATGAGAGCGGGCGGTTCGTGGGGCTCACGCCGAAGCATGCCGGTGTCCCCGAACGGGTCGAGCGGCGGGTGGTGGCGGATCTGGCCGAGTGGCCTTATCCCCGCAACCAGCTGGTGCCGCTCACCGAGGTGGTCCACGACCGTCTCAACATCGAGGTCTTCCGAGGCTGCACCCGCGGCTGCCGATTCTGCCAGGCGGGCATGATCACCAGACCGGTCCGTGAGCGGCCCGCCGATCAGGTGCGCACGATGATCGACGATGGGCTGCGTCGCACCGGCTACGACGAGGTCGCGCTCACCTCGTTGTCCACTGCCGACTTCAGCGGCATCGAGGACGCCGTCCGCCAAACCGTCGAAGGGTCGGCGGGGTGCGGCCAGGTCTCGGTGTCACTCCCGAGTCTGCGGGTCGATGCGTTCACCGTGGGCATCGCCGCCCAGGTTCAGCGGGCCCGTCGCACGGGGCTCACCTTCGCCCCCGAGGCCGGTACGTGGCGCATGCGCCGGATCATCAACAAGCTCATCGGCGAGGAGGATCTCTACGGGGCGGTCGAGTCTGCGTTCTCCCAAGGCTGGCGCCGGGTGAAGCTCTACTTCCTCACCGGTCTGCCGTCGGAGACCGACGAGGACACCCTCGGCGTCGCCGAGCTGGCCAGGAACTGCGTCGAGATCGGACGGCGCCACACCCACAAGGCGTCGGTCACGGCATCGGTGGGCGGGTTCGTGCCCAAGCCCCACACCCCGTTCCAGTGGTTCGGCCAGAACACCGTCGACGAGCTCAACCGCAAGATCGGTCTGCTCAAGGACACCACTAGGCGGATGCACGGCGTCCAGCTCAAGTGGCACGACGCCCGGGCGTCGGCGGCCGAGGGGCTGGCCAGTCGTGGTGATCGCCGCATGGGTGCTGTCGTCGAGGAGGTGTGGCGGCAGGGCGGCACGTTCCAGGAGTGGAGCGAGCACTTCCGGCTCGACCGGTGGACTACGGCCATGGCCCGCCACGGGCTGAGCCTTGACACCGAGGTGTACCGCCACCGCGCTCAGAGCGAAGCCCTCGCGTGGGATCACATCGACGCCGGCCTGCACAAGGACTTCCTGTGGGACGACTGGCAGGACGCGCTGGCCGAGGTGGGGCGCCCCGACTGTCGATGGACTCCGTGCTACGACTGCGGGGCATGCACCGGCGTCGGCATCGAACACCGGGTTGGTTCACCCGTGCCGCCCGCCGGCGGATCCCAGGGCACCGGCCAGGATCTCAGCATCGGCGGCGAAGTTCCCGTCACCCTCACCGGAGCCCGATCATGAGGATCCGGCTGCGATTCACGAAGCTGGGAAAGGTCCGCTGGACCTCCCACCGAGACGCCGCCCGCCTCTGGGAGCGGGCGCTGCGACGGGCCCAGGTGCCCCTCGCCTACACCGAGGGGTTCTCCCCCCGGCCCAAGGTCAGCTTTGGCCTCGCGCTCCCCACCGGAGCGGAGTCCGACGCCGAATACCTCGACGTCAACGTTCGACCGGAGCGCGACGTCGATCTGTCCACCCTCCCCGATCGCCTCACCGCCGGCCTGCCCTCGGGTATGGCTTGCACCGCAGCCGTCGGGTTGGATCCTCCGGTCTCCTCACTGCAGCAGGTGGTCACGTCCTGCTCGTGGGTCCTCGGTGCGAGGGTTCCCGCGGCCGAAGCCGAGCGCCGGGTCTCCGAGCTGCTCGCGGCCGATTCGGTTCCCTTCTCCCGCGTCCGCAAGGGCAAGGAGACCACCGATGACCTGCGGCCAGCCGTGCGTGAACTCGCCGTGGTGGGCAACCACTACACAGAGGGATTCGTGGCGCTCCGTGCCGAGCTCGCCACGCAACCTCGAGCGGTGAAGCCCATCGAGCTGCTCGCCGCGCTGTGGCCGTCGTCCGGCGACGATGTCGCCGGCTGGCCGCTGCGCCGCACCCACCAATGGATCGGACCGTCCGACGCAGGCGTCGAGCCCATCACGCTCGACGCGCCGGAGGAGTCCTACGCCCCTGCGAGGGCGTCATGAGAAAGGCTCGCGCCAATGTCCACCGACCATCCGGAGCCCCGCCCGGCTGAGGGATCAGCCACTCCGTCCAAGCCCAAGATCGGCGACAGCCGACCGGCACCCCCACCGAGTCCCACGAGCTCCTCCCGTTCGGCTGGGTCGCCCGACGACCGTGCCGCGGCCCCGGCGAAGCGGGACGGGGCGAAGCGCGACCAGTCCGATGGAGGGAGTCAGGCCGGGGGTGGTGGCCGCAAGCGTCGCCGCCGGCGCGGCGGGCGCGGTCGAGGCCGTGGTGGCGGCGGCGGAGGCCAGGACCAAGGTCAGGACCAAGGTCAGGACCAGCAGGACCACGACAAGCAGGACCAACAGAGCGAGAGCGGCAGTCGGCCCAAGACGGCCAAGCCGATCGGGAACGGACGTCTTCGCGACGACCGTTCCCGATCGAGCGACGCCATCCGCACCGCGGTGGGCGACGAGGTGGTGGAGCTCGACGAGAAGACGCTGAAGCGACGGAGAGGCCGTGAGCGCAAGGGCCGGCCCGTCGGTCGCTACCTGATGGCCGTGCACGTCCGGCCCGAGGCCACCCATCTGGCCATCCTCGAGGGCCGTTCCCTCATCGAGCACTACGTGAGCCGCCCTGCCGACGACGTCAGCGAGATCATGGGCAACATCTACATGGGGCGCGTCCAGAACGTTCTGCCCGGCATGGAGGCTGCGTTCATCGACATCGCCACGCCGAAGAACGCGGTGCTCTACCGCGGCGACGTGCGCTTCGACCCCGACGACCTCGACGAGCGAGATCCCCGGATCGAGGACGTCCTCAAGAACGGCCAGATGATCTTGTGCCAGGTGACCAAGAACCCCATCGGTCACAAGGGCGCCCGCCTCACCCAAGAGGTGTCGATCCCCGGTCGGTTCGTGGTCCTGGTGCCCAACAGCAACACGCTGGGGATCTCCAAGCGGTTGCCCGACAACGAACGCAAGCGGCTGCGCAAGATCCTCGACCGCGCCAAACCGAAGGATCACGGGTTGATCGTGCGCACCGCCGCCGAGAACGTGACCAGCGAGGAGCTCGAGCGCGACGTGGCGAGCCTGCTCGACACCTGGGCCCAGATCGCGGGGCGGGCCGACAGCGCGAACCGCCCTGAGCTCCTCTACCGAGAACCGCCGGTGGCGGTGCGGGTGATCCGCGAGGAGTTCAACAAGAACTACCGCAGCGTCTTGATCGACGACGAGGATCTCTTCGAGGAGGTGAAGGGGTACGTCGACGTTGTCGCCCCCGCACTTGCCGATCGGGTGCAGCTCTACGACGCGACCCAGGAGGAGCTGCCGCTGTTCGAGCGCTTCCATGTCCACGAGCAGTTGCACAAGGCGCTTGATCGCAAGGTGTGGCTCCCGTCGGGCGGCTCGCTCATCATCGAGCGCACCGAGGCCCTCACGGTGATCGATGTGAACACAGGCAAGAACGTGGGCAAGAAGAACCTCGAAGAGACGGTCTTCCACAACAACATGGAGGCCGCCGAGGAGATCGCTCGCCAGCTTCGGCTGCGCGACATCGGCGGCATCATCGTCATCGACTTCATCGACATGGAGGTGACGAAGAACCGCAAGGAGGTCACCAAGACATTTCGCGACGCTCTGGCTCGCGACAAGACCCGCACCCAGGTGTTCGAGATCTCCGAGCTGGGCCTCGTCGAGATGACCCGCAAGCGGGTCGGTGAGGGGCTGGTCGAATCGCTCAGCCACACGTGCCCGCATTGCGACGGCATTGGGTTCAAGATCGACACTCCGCTCCTCGATAGCTGAACGTCCAAGAGCGCGAGATCCTCCGCTTCGAGCCGCCGCGGTCGGGTCGACTGCGCGGGCGGCGGCCTGTATCGTTGCCGCTCCTATGTACGCAGTGATCAAGACCGGTGGGAAGCAGTACCGCGTGGCCGAGGGCGACACCCTCGAGGTCGAGCGGCTCGGCGCTCCCGACACCGAGGTCACGTTCACCCCGCTCTTGGTGGTGGACGGCGACGCCGTGAAGGCCACCCCGGCGCAGATCGGCGACGCCACCGTGTCTGCTCGCATCGTCTCCGACGCCAAGGGCCGCAAGATCCGTGGGTTCACCTACAAGAACAAGACCAACCAGCGGAAGCGGTGGGGGCATCGCCAGTCGCTGAGCGTCATCGAGATAACCGGCATCACGGCCTGAGGCCACGGAGGCACCGACATGTCCAAGACCAAGGGTGGCGGTTCCACCAAGAACGGGCGCGATTCCAACGCCCAGCGCCTCGGGGTGAAGGTGTACGACGGCGGGTACGTGACTGCCGGTTCGATCATCATCCGTCAGCGGGGCACGAAGTTCCATCCCGGTGCCAACGTGAAGAAGGGGGGCGACGACTCGCTCTTCGCCACCAGCGATGGCACCGTCAAGTTCGGGTTCCGCGGCGGTCGAAAGCTCATCGACGTGCACCCACCGGGGGCCTGAGCGCCCTCTCGGCTCGACCCTTTGGGCTCAGACGCCGCGGGGGAGGGCTTCGCGCTTCCAGCCCAGGTGCTCGACGGCCAGCTCGAGGGCGAAGCGGTCAGTCATGCCGCTGACGTAGCGGACGGCGGCGGCGATTGCCTCTGGTGAACCTGGCAGACCGTGAGGGCTGTCGCCGATGGCCATCGGGTTGGCGATGAACCACTCGGTGAGCTGACCGATGAGGACCACGACCCGATCGGCTTGCAGGACTGCTTCGGGGCGTAAGTAGATGCGCTCGTAGTTGAAGTCCCGGAACGCTTGGAGGGCCGCAGCCTCGACGGGGTGCATGCCCACCACGCCGTCGCACTGCGCGATCCGGACCATCGAACCGATGAAGGCGTTGATCTGGCGACTGCGGCGGGCTCCCACCACCTCGGCCACCTCCGAGGGGAGGTCGGCGGGTGACACGATGCCGGCTCGCACCGCGTCCTCGAAGTCGTGGCAGCAGTAGGCGATGCGGTCGGCCCAGGCCACCACCTCGCCCTCGGGGGTGACCGGCGCGGGCCGGTTCCAGGAGTGGTTCCGCACCGCGTCGAGCGTCTCGAGGCAGAGGTTCAGCGGCTGGAGCACCACGTCGGCGCCGTAGACGGCGTGGTGGTAGCCACCGCTTACGAACGGCGACAGGGCGCCTTCGGACGCATGGCCAGCGGGGCCGTGGCCACAGTCATGGGCGGTGGCGGCGGCGGCGGTGAGGGCGACGTTGAGCCCGGTGGCCCGGGCGATGCCGGTAGCGACCTGGGCCACCTCAATCGCGTGCGTCAGGCGGGTGCGGAGATGGTCGTCGTCGGGAGCGATGAACACCTGACACTTTCCGGCCAGCCGGCGGAACGGGGCCGAGTGGTGGATGCGGTCGAGGTCGCGCTCGAAGCAGGTACGCACCGGATCGGGCTCCTCGTCGACCGCTCGCCGGCCACTGCCACAGGCCCGGGTGGCGCCGCGGGCGAGGACGGCGTCCTCGGCCTCCTCGCGGGCGGAGCGGGACGACGCAGCGGATGGGACGTCGCCCACGTAGGTGGGTTCGTGGGCGGTGACGAACGTCCTCGTTCTCGTCCACTCATTCTGCACCAGAAGAACCATGCCCCGAGCGTACGCCGGGGGTGTTCCCCCAAGGGGCGACCTCGACCGCAAAAGACTCGACCGCAAGACTCGCCTCAAGACTCTACCGCATCAAGATGTGGAAAATCCCGCATCATCATGTACACTGGTCCCCATGCGGACTACCATCGATCTCGACGATGACACTGCCGCCGCCATCGATGTGTTGCGCGGCCAGGGGTACGGCCTGAGCGAAGCCGTGAACGAGCTCGTCCGCCGCGGGTTGGTCAGCCATCAGCGCGGGTCCGATGCTCGCTTCGTCCAGGACACGAGGCCGCTCGGGATCCACATCGACATCTCGAACATCGCCGAGGCACTCGAGACTCTCGAGGGTCCTGCCAACGGCTGATGCTCCTCGACGCCAACCTCCTCCTCTACGCCGTCGACACCACCAGCCCGTTTCACGATCGAGCCCGGCCATGGCTCGAGGACACCCTCAACGGTCCCCGACGGATCGGCCTGCCCTGGCCGTCGCTCACCGCCTTCGTGCGGATCGCCACCAACCCCCGGGCACTGGCCGAGCCCCTGCGGCCCTCCGATGCGTGGTCCCTAGTCCGGTCCTGGCTCGACGTCCCCACGGCATGGATCCCCGTGCCCACCGATGGCCACGCCGAGATCCTCGGCCACCTCGTCGTCGACCTCGACCTGCGGGCCAACCAGATCCCTGACGCCCATCTCGCCGCCCTCGCCATCGAACACGGGCTGACCATCGCGTCAGCGGACACCGACTTCGCCCGCTTCGCCGAGGTCCGGTGGGACAACCCGCTCGTCGTTTCCTGACCTCGCCGTACCCTTCACGTCGTGTCCAGCTTCGTCGATCAGGCCCAGGTCCACGCCCGAGCCGGTGACGGTGGGGCCGGGGCCGTCTCGTTCCGGCGCGAGGCCCACACCCCCATGGGCGGCCCCGACGGCGGATCAGGTGGCGACGGGGGCGACGTGTGGCTCCAAGCCGACCACAACGCAGCCAGCCTGCTGGGCTTTCGGGATCACCCGTTCCGGCGCGCCACCGACGGGGCGCATGGCAAGGGCAAGAAGCAGGACGGATCGAACGGTGACGACCTCGTCGCCCGAGTGCCGGAGGGAACGATCGTGCTCGATCGTGACGGCACCGTCCTCGCCGATCTGATCCACCACGGCGACCGCTACCTCGCCGCCCACGGTGGGCAGGGAGGTCGAGGCAACGCCACCTTCTTGTCCAACCGGCGGCGGGCTCCCAACTTCGCCGAGCAGGGCGAGGCCGGGGAGGAGGTCTGGCTCGACCTCGAGCTCAAGCTGCAGGCCGACGTGGCCGTCGTCGGCTTCCCGAACTCCGGCAAGAGCACGCTCATCTCGGTGGTGTCGGCGGCCAAGCCCAAGATCGCCGACTACCCCTTCACCACCCTCGTTCCCAACCTGGGCGTGGTCCGCACCAGCGATGCCGAGTTCGTGATGGCCGACATCCCCGGCCTCATCGAAGGAGCGGCCGAGGGCAAGGGCCTGGGCCACCAGTTCCTCCGCCACGTGGAGCGGGCCCGGGTCCTGCTGGTCCTGGTCGACCTGGCCGCCGCCGACGGACGCCCACCCGCCGACCAGGAGCGGGTGCTGCTCGACGAGCTCGGCCGCTACCAGCCGGACCTGCTGGAACGCCCGCGGCTAGTCGTCGGCAGCCGGGCTGACGTCGGCACGTCGACGTGGGACGGGCTGACCATGGCTGCGGTGTCCCACCGGGGCGTCGACGAGGTGGTTGGTCGGCTGGCCACCCTGGTGGCCGAGGCGCGCCACGACGTCCCCGATGAGGAGGGGTTCGTGGTGCTCCGCCCCCAGCCCGAGGGCTTCGCCGTCGAGCGACTTCCCGATGGTCGTGGCTATGTCGTCACCGGTCGGGCCGCGGTGCGCGCGGTGGCGCTGAGCGACGTCACCACCCACGAAGCTGTGGCCTACATCCAGGACCGGTTGCACAAGCTCGGCGTCATCCGTGCGCTCGAACGAGCGGGGGCGACGGAGGGCGACACCGTCTACCTCGGCGACCACGCGTTCTCCTTCGAACGTTGACCGTCAGGTTCACCCCAGACCCGTCGAACAGCGCGGCGCGCCGGTGGCGCCGAGGGCCGCCGGCGCACCGCGCTCGCGGCAGCCACGACGAGGTCGCCGGGTACTACCTCGGGTGACGGTGCCCGCTGCCGTAAGGTCCCCTCCGTCATGGCCACCTCTGCCCCCTGCCGCCGCCGGATCGGGCCGGTGATCGCGTGACGATCGTCGTCAAGATCGGCACCTCGAGCCTCACTGACGACGCCGGCCAGATCGACCGGTTCGCGGTGACCAAGCTGTGCGATGAAGTGGCGACCGCCCATGGCGCCGGCCGACGGATCGTGGTCGTCACGTCGGGAGCCATCGCTGCCGGTCTGCCCGCCCTGGAGATGGCCGATCGCCGCCCCACCGACTCCCCCACCCTCCAAGCGATCAGCGCCGTCGGTCAGACCCGGCTCATGCGGGTCTACAACGACGCGCTCGAGCAGCGGGGACTGGTGGGCGGCCAGGTGCTGCTGGCCCCCCTCGACTTCACCATCCGCCAGCAGTACCTCCACGCCCGCCAGACCCTGACCCGGCTGCTGGACCTGGGGGTGGTGCCCATCGTCAACGAGAACGACGCCATCGCCGATGACGAGATCCGCTTTGGCGACAACGATCGCCTCGCGGCTCTCGTCGCTCACCTCGTCGGCGCCTCGCTGCTGCTGTTGCTGACCGATACCGCCGGGTTGCTGTCGGCCGACCCTCGCCTTGACCCGTCGGCCAGCCTCATCTCCGAGATCGTCGAGATCGACCACGAGCTCGAGCGGCTGGCCGGGGGTTCGGGCTCCATCGGTGGCAGCGGCGGCATGGCGTCGAAGATCGCGGCGGCCAAGATGGCGTCCTGGTCGGGGGTGCGAACGATCATCGCCTCGGCTGCTCGTGAGAACGTGGTGGCCGACGCCATCGCCGGCCGTCCCGGCGTGGGCACCGTGGTCAATCCCCACGACCGGCGGCTGCCGGCCCGCAAGCTGTGGATCGCCTTCGCCACCGGCTCCCACGGGCTCGTCACCGTCGACGGTGGTGCGCGGGCGGCGCTGATGGAGCTCGGCCGGTCGTTGCTGGCGGCAGGCGTCACTGGGGTCGAGGGTGTCTTCGATGCCGGTGACGCGGTGGAGGTGGCCGGTCCCGACGGTTCGGTGTTTGCCAAGGGCATCGTGACCGTCGACGCCGCCACCCTGGCGTCGATCGCCGGCGGCCACTCGACCCAGCGTCCCGATGCCGGCCCGCCCGAGGTGATCCACCGTGACGACCTCGTCATGGTGCCCTGACCGCCCCGGTGCGGCGGGGCATCTGGCGCGCCAAATGTGGTCTCTGACCGCTGCTAGTAGCAATCGGGGCAGCTCGAAGATTCCCGCCGATCCACCGTAAGAGATGGCCCGAAGCCCCGTTACTCCGCTGTCACGTGTAGCCCTCCCCGGCTACTGAAGCGAGCGCCCTCGATGCCACCGGACCCCCGGCGTCGGGGGCGTTTCGCGCCGGCACCCGACCGAGCGTGGGACAGCGCGGCGCGCTGGTGGGCCCTGGCGCCACTCACGCGCCGCGCTCATCGCAGGGATCGACCGTCGCCCACGTGCGGGGTTCGCTCACGCAGTGATCCGAAACCCCGTGAGCCCGTGTGGTGGTTCGGTGTTGACCGACACCTTGGTCACGATCGCTCGGGGTGGACCATGGCGGCACCAGGCGACCATGGCCTCGACCGAGGTCTCCGATCCCTCGAACCATGCTTCGACCTCGCCGCCCCACCGGTTGCGAACCCAGCCGGCGACCCCCACGCGCTCGGATTCGGATCGGCAGCTGTCACGGAACCAGACGCCCTGCACCCGTCCTTCGACAACCACCCGCCGACAGATCGTGGGTTCACCTGCTGGCACCGGTCCATTCTCCAACAGCTGTGCCTCAAGTGGGCAGCCAGTGGCGACTCCAACGGGCAGTTGGTGCAACCTCCCTCCTACGCTGGGGACCATGACGGAAGCCGTGCCGGAGACACCGACACCCATCGCCGAGCAGGGTCGACGGTCCAAGAACGCCAGCCGCGCCCTCGCCACTGCGACGACGGGAGCCAAGAACTCCGCGCTCCTCGCCGCGGCCGACCTCCTGGTGGAACGAGCCGACGAGGTCGCCGAAGCCAACGCCGCCGACGTTGCCGCGGCCAAGGCCGAAGGCACCAGCGCCACGCTGATCGATCGGCTTCGCCTCACCGACGCTCGCATCGAGGCCATGGCCGGCGGCCTCCGCCAGGTGGCGGCGCTTCCTGACCCCGTCGGCGAGGTCATCGAGGGTTGGACCACGATCCAGGGACTCCGCATCCGCAAGGTGCGGGTGCCGCTAGGCGTCGTGGCCATCATCTACGAAGCCCGCCCCAACGTCACCTCCGACGCCGCGGCGCTGTGTCTGAAGTCGGGCAACGCCGCCTTCCTCCGGGGATCCTCCTCGACGTTGCAGTCCAACCTGGCCATCTCTGCCGTGCTGCGGGAAGGCTTCGCCAAGGCCGGCCTGCCCGCCGACTCTCTGATCCTCGTCGACGACATCCGACACGAGGCCGCGGTCGAGTTCATGCAGGCCCGCGGCGTGATCGACTGCCTGATCCCCCGCGGTGGGCCCGGTCTCATCGCCGCCATCCTCGACCACGCCACGGTTCCCTATGTCATCGACGGCGACGGCAACTGCCAGATCTACGTCGATTCGTCGGCCAACCTCGACCAGGCCATCGACATCGTCATCAACGCCAAGACCCAGCGGCCGTCGGTGTGCAACGCGGCTGAGTCGTTGATCGTGCACGAGGCTGTCGCGGCCGAGTTCCTGCCACCGGTCACGGCCGCGCTGCGCGACGCCGGCGTGGAGATGGTGGGTGACGCCGCGGCCCGCTCGATCGTCGATGACCTGGGCGTGGCCACCGACGAGGACTTCTCCCGCGAGTTCCTCTCGTTGAAGATCAGCATCGGGGTGGTCGCCGACCTCGACGCGGCCATCGCCCATGTGAACGATCACTCCTCGGGCCACACCGAGGCCATCTTGGCCTCCGATCACGGGGCTATCACCCGATTCACCAACGAGGTCGACGCCGCCGCCGTCATGGTGAACGCATCGACGCGCTTCACCGACGGCGAGATGTTCGGCTTCGGTGCCGAGATCGGCATCTCCACCCAGAAGCTCCACGCCCGGGGTCCGATGGGCCTGCGCGAGCTGACGACCACCAAGTACGTGGTGGAGGGCGAAGGCCACGTACGCGGGTGAAAGCGACAGCTCACTCCTCGGGCCGCCGATGTGACCGAATCAACTAGACCGCGCGGTCAAGTCCAGGGGACACTGGCTGCTTCCCGCACTCCGAGGAAGGGTCCGATGGAGCACCGATTCGAAAGCGTGGCCGCCGTACGTGACGGCCTGGCCAGCGTGAACTACCTGGCTGACGACGGCATCGCCGGGGTGGCCTACCTTGCTGACCGCCTCCAGAAGCCCGTTCTCATCGAAGGGCCCGCCGGCACCGGGAAGACCCAGCTGGCCAAGTCGGTGGCCGAGATGAGCGGAGCCCGGCTCATCCGCCTCCAGTGCTACGAAGGCCTCGACGAGTCCAAGGCGCTGTACGAGTGGAACTACAAGAAGCAGCTGTTGCGCATCCAGGCCGAGCGCAACACCGAGGCCTCGTGGGACGAGCTCAGCGACGACATCTTCAGCAACGAGTTTCTGCTGACCCGCCCAATGCTCGAGGCCATCTCGGCCAAGGAGCCTGTGGTGTTGCTCATCGATGAGGTCGACCGCGTCGAGATCGAGACCGAGGCGCTGTTCCTCGAGATCCTCTCCGACTTCCAGGTCTCGATCCCCGAGCTCGGTACCGTCGAGGCCACTCAGATCCCGCTGGTGTTCCTCACCTCCAACAACACCCGCGAGCTGAGCGAGGCACTCAAGCGCCGGTGCCTGTTCCTCCACATCGACTACCCCGACATGGAGCGCGAGCGCTCCATCGTCATGGCCAAGACGCCCGACGTCTCCGAGAAGCTGGCCGAGCAGATCACCCGGATCGTCCGGAGCATTCGCCAGCTCGAGCTGAAGAAGGCGCCGTCGGTGTCCGAGACGCTCGACTGGGCCCGTACGTTGGTGCTGCTGGGCATCGAGTCCATCGATGCCGACACCGTCAGCGACACCCTCAACATCTTGCTCAAGTACCAGAGCGACATCGAAAAGGCGGCCAAGGAGATCGCGTCCGTCGGCGTCGAGGCTTGAGCTCGCCGGCGGCATCGGTCCGAGGGGAGGAAGCATGAGCGACACCCCAGCCGGCAACGGCGTCGTCGAGGTGGCGCCCATCGAGGTGGGCGACGGCCTGGTCGAGCTCCTCAACGGCTTCATCGTGCAGCTGCGGTTGGCTGGACTGCCGGTGAGCCTTACCGAAAACCTCGATGCCTTCGAGGCAGTCCAGCACATCCCGATCGACGATCGCGAAGCGTTCAAGTACGCACTGGCTGCGACCCTCGTGAAGAGCAACGCCCACTGGCGTGCCTTCGAGACCGTCTTCGAGGTCTACTTCAGCCTGCGGGGCCGGCACTTCGACATCGACGGCTCCGACGAGGCGGCCGAGGCGGCGGCGGTGCGGGACATGGCGGAGGGCATGCCCCAGGAGATGATGGCCGGCGCCATGGAGGCGATGACGCCCGAAGAGCTGGCTGAGATGCTCTTCCAGGCGCTCCAGCGTGCCGATGACGCGATGATGCGCGGCGTGGCCCGCCAAGCCGTCATGCGGTTCGCCGGCATGGAGCCTGGCCGCCCCGTCGGTGGGACCTACTACCTCTACCGGACGCTGCGGAACATCGATCTCGACAGGCTGTTGGAGCGCCTCATGGATGCCGCTCGCGACGAGGCCGGTGAGCTCACTCCCCTCGAGGAGCGCCTCGAGCGCGACGAGGCCCAGATCCAGATCGAGCACTTCCGTCAGGAGGTCGAGGCCGAGATCCGCCGCCGCCTGGTGGCCGACCGTGGCGCCGAGGCCATGGCCAAGACGCTGCGCAAGCCGCTGCCCGAGGACATCGACTTCATGCACGCATCGCGCGACGAGATGGCGGCGCTGCGCCACGCCATCCAGCCCCTCACCCGCAAGCTGGCCGTTCGGCTGGCCCGCAAGCGCCGCCACGGGCGGAAGGGCGCCCTGGACTTCCGTAGCACGGTGCGTCATTCGCTCAGCTACGGCGGCGTTCCCGCCGAGCCGAAGTTCCGCTACCCCAAGCCGTCGAAACCCGAGATCTTCGTGGTCGCTGACATCTCAGGGTCGGTTGCCGCCTTCGCCCGCTTCACCCTCCACCTGGTCTACGCCCTGTCGGAACAGTTCTCCAAGGTGCGGTCGTTCACGTTCATCGACGGCATCGACGAGGTCACCCGCTTCTTCGATCAGTCCAACGACATCGTCGAGGCCATCCACCGGGTGAACACCGAAGCCGACGTGGTGTGGGTCGACGGCCACTCCGACTATGGCCATGCCTTCGAGGTGTTCTGGGATCGCTGGGGCAAGGAGGTGTCTTCGAAGACCACGGTGCTGGTCCTGGGCGACGCCCGAAACAACTACCACGCGGCGCAGTCGTGGGTGATGAAGGAGGTGGCCCAGAAGGCCCGCCACCTCTACTGGCTCAACCCCGAGCCCAAGTCGTACTGGAACACTGGAGACTCCATCGTCGGCGAGTACGCCACCCACGCCGACGGTCTCTACGAGTGCCGAAACCTCCGTCAGCTCACCAAGTTCGTGGAGCAGCTTGCCTAGCTCGTCGGGCTACTCGGCGGTGACGGCGTCGAGCACGTCGAGGCGGGCGGCCCGTCGAGCGGGGGCCACCGACGCTCCGACACCGCAGACAGCGGCCACAACCACGATGAGCGTCAGCTGACCGAGGGGAATCGACAACACCTTGAGTCCGTCGTCGCGCAGTGCCGTCATCAGGACGACACCGAAGGCGACGCCGAGGACCAACCCGAGGGTCGCGCCCAGCAGTGACACCAGCACCGACTCGTAGCGCACGGCTGAGCGCAGCTGCGACCGGGTCATCCCCACGGCACGCAGCACGCCGAGCTCACGAGTGCGCTCGAGGATCGACAGAGCCAGCGTGTTGGCGATCCCGATGATGGCGATCACGATGGCGAGAGCCAGCATGACGAAGACCAGAGCCAGCAGCTGGTTGATCTGCGACGCGAACACCTCCTTGAACTCGGAGCGGTCCTGCACCATGGCATTGGGATAGCGCTCTGTGACCCCTACGAGGGCCTCCCTGGCCACGTCGGGGTCGATCCCGGGGGCGACGTTGACGAGCAGCTGGATGTCTCGTTGGTCGACGACGTTGGCCTCGAACACGGTCAGGGGGACGAACTGCTCCTCCAGGATGGTCTCGTCCTCGTAGATCATGGCGACGGCGAGCTGCTGGTCGCCGGTGTCGACGAACCGGAGCGTGACGTGGTCGCCGATCCCCACGCCGAGAGACGCCGCTTCCTCGTGGTGGAGGGCGATTGTTCCCGGACCGAGAGCCTCCCAGGAACCCTCGATGATTCCGGGATCGAGCAACCCATCGGCGTTGACGGTGTCCACGCCAGGGACGAAGCCCGCGGAGCCCTCCAGCTCGGCGACGGTTCCGCGGACGACCACCACCTGGTCGCTCTCGGGGAGGGCACGCAGCTCGTCCGCCAGCTCGATGGGAAGTCCCCCGGCGAAGTCGAACGCATCGGTGAGCACGACGAAGTCACCCTGGAAGACCTCGTCGACGATCTGACCGATCGAGGCCTTGGTCGAGTCGGCCATGATCGTGATGAGGCCGACGAGCCCGACCCCGATGGTGAGGGCGGCGGCAGTGGCGGCGGTACGGCGGGGATTGCGGAGCGCGTTCCGTTGAGCGAGAGCCCCCGTTGTGCCGCGCAGTCTGGGGAGCGGAGCGCCGAGGACGTTGAGCACGGGTCGAGCCAGCACCGGGCCCAGCACAGCTACGCCAACGAAGGCCAGCGGCATCCCCAATCCAACGAGCTGGAGGCCGTTGCCCACCTCGGTGAACACACCGGTCACGATCGAGGCGAAAGCCAGCCCGGTGATGACGATTCCGGCGACCGTTCGCCGTCCCGACGTTGCCGAGCTGTCGATCTCGCTCTCGGTCAGCGCCGCCACCGGCGCCACCCGGGCGGCCCGGCGGGCGGGGAGGATCGCGGAGATCATGGTCACCGCCATGCCGGCCGATCCGGCGATGAGGAGACTGGTCGACTTCACCACGGTGCCCGATGACGGGAAGTCGAGGCCGAACGCCACCAGAAGCGACCGAAGCCCGCCGGCCAGTGCCACGCCCAGACCGAGACCGATGCCGGAGGCGATGGCACCGACGACGAACGCCTCGAGCAGAACGCTGGCCGTCACCTGCGAGCGACTGGCACCGAGGGCACGGAGGAGTGCCAGCTCGCGTGTGCGCTGGGCGACGGTGATGCTGAATGTGTTGTTGATGATGAAGCTGCCGACGAACAGGGCGATCCCAGCAAAGGTGATCAGGAAGGCGTTGAAGAACGTGAGGAACTCGCCCACCTGCTGTTGGTTCTCCTCGGTGATCGCATCACCGGTGAGGACCTCGACGTCGTCGGGAAGCTCGTCGCGGAGCTGAGCCGCGAGCTCCTCCTGGTCGACGCCCTCGCTTCCGGCGACGGCGATGGCGTCGAACTTGCCGGGCTCGGCCGCCAGCTCCTGTGCCTGCTCCAGCGTGAACAGCACGGCGGAGGCGCCTCCGGCGCTGTCCTGGCCGCCGAAGGTGGCGATGCCGACGATGGTGACCTCAGCCGGAGGCGAGAAGGTCAGGACCGTGGTGACGTCGCCGACCTCCAGGCCGCCCTCGTCGGCTGCGGCACGGTCGATCACCACCTCCCCGGGCCGCTCCGGCGAGCGGCCCTCATCGATCTGGTAGGGATTGAGCCGCTCCACCTCGCTCCACGAGAAGCCGAAGGTGGGTGGACCGTTGCTCGGGTTGCCCACCGGTTCGCCATCTCGGCCCACGATCTGGGCGTAGCCCTGGATCCCGCCCTCGGCGTCGGCCACTCCGGGAATCGACTCGATGATCGAGAGGAGTCCTTCGTCGACGCGGGCCCGGCTGGCCCCGAATCCGG
This sequence comes from Acidimicrobiales bacterium, assembly GCA_036397895.1. Classification (GTDB taxonomy): domain Bacteria; phylum Actinomycetota; class Acidimicrobiia; order Acidimicrobiales; family DASWIA01; genus DASWIA01. The sequence continues at coordinate 54,727 of DASWIA010000018.1, forward strand.
CATCGGCCTCAGAGGCTGAGCGGACGACGGCATCGGTGCCCTCGTTCACCGTCTCGAAGAGGTCGTCGAAGGTGGCGCCGATGGTGTCGGTCATCACCAGCGTGCCACCCATGAACGCCACCCCCAGCAGCACGGCCAACCCGGTGGCGGCGACCCTGAGCTTCTTGGCCAGGATGCCTCGAACGGCGATCTTCAGCATGGTCGAGGGGTCCGAGCTCGGGCGTCAGACGACGTTGGGGATCTCGAGCTCGATCATCTGCTCGAGGATGCTGTCGGTGGTGGGATCGTCGAGATGGGCGACGACGCGGCCGTCGGCCAAGAACAGGACGTGATCGGCGACGGCGGCGGCGTTGGGGTCGTGGGTGACCATCACGATGGTCTGGGCGTGGTCGTCCACGGCGCGCCGAAGGAAGGACAACACCTCGGCGCTGCTGCGGGAGTCGAGGTTCCCGGTGGGTTCGTCGGCGAACACCAAAGATGGGCGGGTCATCAGGGCCCGTCCGACCGCCACGCGTTGTTGCTGGCCACCGGAGAGCTCGGCCGGCCGGTGGTGCAACCGGTCACGTAGCCCGATGGTGTCGACCACGGTGTCGAACCAACCGGCGTCGGGCTTTCGTCCACCGAGATCGAGGGGCAACGTCATGTTCTCGCCCGCGGTCAGGGTAGGCACCAGGTTGAAGCTCTGGAAGACGAACCCGACCTGCTCGCGGCGCAGGATCGTCAGCGTCCGGTCGTCGAGGTCGGAGAGGGACTGATCGCCGACCCACACCTCACCCGAGGTGAGCGTGTCGAGCCCGGCAAAGCAGTGCAGCAGCGTCGATTTGCCACTGCCCGACGGACCCATGACGGCGGTGAACCGGCCGGAGGGCACGTCGACGTCGACATCGTCGAGTGCCACCACCGCGGTGTCGCCGCTGCCGTACACCTTGCGGGCCTGTACCGCCCTCGCTGCCACTTCGATCACGGGCGCGGTCTATCAGAGTCCCGCCGCTGAGGCGATGTCGGCGTAGTGGCGGAAGAGGGCGGGGCGGGTGTGGTCCGCCCGCGACAGCATGGCCAAGCGGTAGGAGGCGGCCACCAGCTCGCGGGCGGAGCGGCCTGGCCACGGGCGAGGCAACAGCTCGGGTGGGAGCAGCGGGTCGCGGTCGAAGCAGCGGCGGAATGCCATCACCATCGACAGTGAACCGGCTAGGTAGTCGGTCTCCGCCATGCGCTCCTTGCGGGTCCGCATCTCGGCCAGTGCCTCGGGCACTCTCTGGTATGCGGCGAGGAACTGGCGGTAGCGGTCGGCGATGTCGTCGAGTGGCCACAGCACGGCCGCGATCTTGCGTGGGTCGGTGGTGCCGCGGGACTCGAGGTCGTCGGTGCTCGCCAGCGTCACGTAGGGGAGCAGGCCGAGCCGCTTGGCCTCGGGCCGCACGTGGTCGAACCACGGATGGGGTGACACGTACACCCCGTTCTGGAGGGCCGCCCCACCAAGCATGACCAGCCGATCACGGAGCTGGTCGCGGGCGCTTCGCCGCGACTCGGGTACGGCGAAGGCCACAAGTCGCCAGTGGCGGTCCCATCCCCGGCCGGCCGCATCCTGCACGTAGGCCAGGCGGGTTCGCTCGATGTAGGCGTCGAGAGCATCCTGGCCGGCTGTCGTCGGTCGAAAGATGGCCTCCCGGCCCTCCCCGTCGCGCTTGTACAAGTCGTCGGCGACGAATCGCCGGAGACACGAGCGGACCGAGTCGTCGGACACGCCACAGGCCTCGGCCACCGGGTACACCTCAGCGGCGTGCACCGATCCGTCCTCGTGGGCCATGCCCATGATGAGGATGCGTGTGGGGATGGCGTCGGCATCCTCGATGGGGGCGGTCATCTCGGCCACGACCGACAGCGTGTTCGACCGGATGGGCGACGGTCAATCCGCCGGCGAGCGCGGTGCGTGAGCGGCGCGCGGGCGGCTAGAGATGCAGGCCGCACTCCGTCTTCTCGAAACCGGTCCATCGACCGGCGCGCTTGTCCTCGCCACCGCTGATCGCACGCGTGCAGGGCCAGCAGCCGATCGAGGGGTAGCCCTGCGCCACCAGAGGGTTCACGATCACGTCGTTGTCGGCGATGTAGCCGGCGATGTCGAGCTCGGTCCAGGTGGCCAGCGGGTTCACCTTCACCAGGCCACGGCGGTCTCGAGCAACGATGGGCGCGTCGGCGCGGGTTGGCGCGTCCTCGCGCTTGAGCCCGCTCATCCACGCCGCCTTGTTGGCCAGTGCCGCCTCCAGCGGGGCCACCTTGCGAACCGCACAGCAGCCGTCGGGGTCGTCGAGCCACTGGTCGTCGAGGGAGCCGCCAGCGGCGGTGATGTTGAACGTGACGTCGTAGCGCTCGCGCACGCGCTCGACGGTGTCCAGCGTCTCAGGGAAGTGGTAGCCCGTGTCGACGAACACGACTTCGATGCCGGGGGCCACCGACGACGCGATGTCGATGAGGACCGCATCGGTCATCGACGAGCTGAGGCACAACCGGTCGCCGAACGTGTCTACTGCCCAGGCGATGACCTTGGCCGGCGGTGCCGACTCGAACGAGGCGCTGAGCTCGGCGAGCTCCTCGTCGCTGGGCTGATGGAAGCGCTCGACGATGTGAAGCGCCGGGCTGGTGGAGACCGGGCGAGGGGGGTGGACGTCGAGCGAAGCGTTGGTCATCGGAGATCCGTTCGTTGGCGAGGGAGGCGGGGCGGACGAGCGATCACGTCGCGCACTCGGACGCGCCGATCTCCTTGACGTAGGGGCCGGCCTCTCCGAAGTCGGTGTAGAAGTCGGGGGCCTCCTCGGGCGAGGGGAACTCGTCGAGGTCGGCCAGTGTCTCGCCCACCGCCGATGCACCGCCGGCGGCCTCGAGCCAGTCCTGGAACGTCTGCGCCGGGTGGCGCTCGTCTCGGTAGCGACCCACGATCCGGACCACGGCGGCACTGGCATTCTTGGCCGGTAGGCGGAGCGCCTTCTCGCCGAAGCGGACGGACTCGTTGGCGACGTGTCCACCGAGCAGCATCGTGTAGCCGGGCGCCGCCCGACCATGGGCTCGGCGTTCGACACCGAAGAAGCCGATGTCGGACGCATGGTGCTGGCCGCATGAGTTGGTGCAGCCCGAGATGTTGACCCGGATGCCACCCACCTCGGCCAGACCGGCGTCCTCGAGCGCGGCACCGATGTCCGATGCCAGGCCCCGGCTCTGGGTGACCGCCAGGTTGCAGGTGTCGGCGCCCGGGCAGCTCACGACGTCGCGCGCGAGCTCGGCCCCGGGGGCGGCCATGCCCAGCGCTTCGAGCTCGGTGTGGAGGGCGGGAAGCTGCTCGTGGGTCAACCCCCGGAACACGAGGTTCTGCCGGTTGGTGACCCGCACCTCGTAGTCGCCCTCGCGGGCGATGCGTGCCACCTCGCGCAGCTGGTGGGACGTCAGGTCGCCCAGCTCGGCGTAGGCCAAGGCCGAGACGGTGCCTTTCGCCTCGCCGATCACCACGTTGGCGGACTTCCAGCGGTCGAATGGCTTCGATCCGCTGATCTCGACCGCCACCCCGTCGCCGACCGGGGTGGCATCGACGGAGGGATCGCGGCCCGCGGGTGCGTCGCCCCATTCCTTGACCACGTCGGGGATGCCGATGGGCGCCCGGGCGGCGGCGATGAGGAGCTTGCGCTCGGCCTTGACGCGATCGCGCAGCTCGTCGATGCCGATCTGGTCGACGAGCCACTTGAGCCGGGCTCTCAGCTTGTTCTCTCGGTTGCCGTAGTGGTCGAAGGTGCGGAGGATGGCTTCGATGGTGAGCAGCAGGTCCTCACGGGAGGTGAAGTCCTCGAGGGCCTGCGCCGGGTGGGGGTTGGCGCCCAAGCCACCGGCGAGGTACACCCGGAAGCCGGGTTCGATCGAACCATCGTCGCGGCGGCGGGCGGCGGCCACCACGCCCACGTCGTTGAACATGGCCTGCCCGCAATCGGTGTTGCAGCCCGAGAAGTTGATCTTGAACTTCCGGGGCAGGCGCTGGCCGTAGGGGTGGCGTAGGAAGTAGCGATGGGTGGCTTCGGCCCACGGTGAGATGTCGAGCACCTCGAAGGGGCAGGCGCCGGCCAGGTGGCAGCCCTGGATGTTGCGGACGGTGTCGCCGCAGGCCTCTCGGCTGGTGAGCCCGACCACGGCGAGATCACGGAGCAGGTCGGGGACACGCTCGAGCTGTACGAAGTGGAACTGGACGTTCTGGCGGGTGGTGATGTGGCCCCAGCCCCGCGAGTACTCGTCGGCGATGTGGGCCAGCATGTCGAGCTGGGCCGGTGTGACGCCTCCCCAGGGGAGCTTCACCCGCACCATCTGGTTGTGCCCGCCTTGGCGCTGGCCGTATATGCCGTTGTTCAGACGGAACACCCGGAAGGCGTCCTCCGGCAGATCGCCGTCGAGGTAGCGCTGGAGCTGCTCGTCGAACTTGGCGATGTCGGCCTGCTGCTCGTGGTCCGCTATGACGGGAGCTTCGGCGATGGTCATGAGATTCCTCGGGTGGTGGCTGGGGCTGGTCAGCCCCGGTTGAGCGGCAGCGGCTGGTCTCGAATAGTCGACAACTCTGATCGGGATTTATGACTTTCTACCAATACCTGATCGGTGTAGTCAACAATCACCTGAGGTTGTCCGGCCATCGCCGGGCAATTGTCCGGTCGGTCCCTTGATCCGCGCCGCAGGTGAGCCTGCTCAGTGCTGGGGTCAGTGCTGGGGTCAGTGCTGGGGTCAGTGCTGAGGTCAGTGCTGCGCCGCGAGCAGCGCCTCGGCCACCCGGAAGGCCAGATCGAGGCTCTGGCGGGCGTTGAGGCGAGGGTCGCACGCCGTCTCGTAGCGATCGTCGAGATCGGTGTCGAGGATCTCCTCGGCGCCGCCGAGGCACTCGGTGACGTCGTCACCGGTGAGCTCGCAGTGCACGCCACCAGGCCAGGTGCCCTCCGCCTTGTGGGCGGCGAAGAATCCGGCGATCTCGGTCAGGACGTCGTCGAAGTGGCGGGTCTTGCGTCCGTTCGGCGCCGTGAACGTGTTGCCGTGCATCGGGTCACAGCACCACACCACGGGATGGCCGGCGTCGGTGACGGCACGCAGGATCGGCCTCATCGTCTCGGTGACGGCGTCCTTGCCCATCCGGCTGATCACCGTGAGCCGGCCCGGAACCCGGTCGGGGTTCAGGCGCTCGCAGATGGACACGACGCCGGAAGGCGACACCGACGGGCCGATCTTGCAGCCGACTGGGTTGCCGACGCCGGCGAGGAACTCGGCGTGGGCGTCGTCGAGCGCGCGGGTGCGCTCACCGATCCACAGCATGTGGGCCGAGCAGTCGTACCAGTCGCCGGTGAGGCTGTCCTGTCGGGTGAGAGCTTCCTCGTAGGAGAGCAGCAACGCCTCGTGGCTGGTCCAGAAGTCGACCTCGTGCAGCTGGGGGAAGCGGGTGGTGTCGATGCCGCATGCCGCCATGAACCGCATGGCCCGTTCGATCTCGGCGGCGATGCGCTCGTAGCGCTGGCCCTCTTTGGAGGAGGTGACGAACTCCTGGTTCCACTGGTGCACCTGCGTCAGGTCGGCGAACCCGCCCTTGGTGAAAGCCCGGAGGAGGTTCAGCGTGGACGCCGACTGGTGGTAGGCCTGGATGAGGCGCCGGGGGTCATGCTCACGGCTCGCGGGCGTGGGATCGACGTCGTTGACGATGTAGCCGCGGAACGACGGCAGCTGGGTGCCATCGATGGTCTCGGTCGGCGACGACCGGGGCTTGGCGAACTGACCGGCGATGCGACCGACCTTCACAGTGGGCACGCCAGAGCCGTAAGTGAGCACGACTGCCATCTGGAGGATCACCCGGAGCTTGTCGCGGATGGAGTCGGCCCCGAAGGCGTCGAACGACTCGGCACAGTCGCCGGCCTGGAGCAGGAACGCCTTGCCGTCGGACACCTGGCCGAGCGCGGCGGTGAGGGCTCGGGCCTCGCCGGCGAACACCAGCGGCGGGAGATGGGACAGCTCGTCGAGCACCTCGCCGACGACGACGTCGTCAGGCCAGTCCGGCTGCTGGTCGGCGCGCCGGGAGCGCCACGACGACGGCGTCCAAGTGGACATGGTCACCTCTCAACCTTCGACGATCGACACGCCGCCGAGCAACACAGTTGCCCGTCGCGGCTCGGCGCGGGCTCGACTCAGGCGGCGGTGACGGTGTCGGAGTCGTTGCGGAGCGTGTCGATCGATCGCTTCACCAGACGGCGCGCCGCCTCGGCGGTGACCCCGAGGCGCTCGCCGATCTCGCGGTAGCTCGCCGACTCACCGTCGAGGAACCCGAACCGGTGCTCGACGGCTTGGCGGGCCCGCGGCTCGAGACGATCGAGCAGGCCACCGACGGCGGCCAGGTGCTCGGCGTTCATGACGATGTTCTCGGGCCCTGCCGTGCGATCGGGGAGTAGGTCCATGAGCTCGCTGTCGCCCTCGGGCCCCACCGTCCGGTCGAGTGAGGTGGGGGTGGAAAGGCGGTGCAGCTCGGCCTGCTCGTCGTCGAGATCGTCGAGGTCGCCACCGCTGGCCCGCAGCGCGGCACGGAGGTTGGCCGAGCGCTCGCCGGGGATGCGTATGAGGCTGGCCTTCTGGTCGAGAGCGCGGCCGATGGACTGGCGGATCCAGAAGGTGGCGTAGGTGGAGAACTTGAAGCCCTTGCGCCAGTCGAACTTCTCGACTGCGTGCTCGAGTCCGAGGTTGCCCTCTTGGACGAGGTCGAGCAGGTCCATGCCCGGAGGGAGCGGGAAGCGGCGGGCGACGTGCACGACGAGCCGGAGGTTGGCTCGGATGAACCGATCGCGGGCGCGCTCGGCGTCGCGGACGTGGCGCCGGAGCTCGACCGTCGATCGCTCACCGGCGTCGAGTCGACCCTGGGCGCGTCGGCCGGCTTCGATGGCCTGCGCCAGCTCCACCTCCTCAGCAGCGGTGAGCAGGGGCACCATCCCGATCTCGTGCAGGTATTGTCCGACAGCGTCTCGCATCAGCTTTCGTCCCACCTCCTGGGTCTTCCCGGTAGAACCGGGATCACATCGTTGTTGTTCCTACGGAACCTGTGACCGGGGTCACTGTCCCGCTGGGGTCGATGAGCGGTTGTGCAGGGGTCTTCCCTCTGACCGTGACGTACTTGTGGGTCCCTTGGCAAGGTGATTCGTAGTGTGGAGCTGTGACAGACCATCCACCCGGCGCGCCGGCCAGCCCGACTTCGGCCCGAGTGGGCGTTTTCGGTGGAACGTTCGACCCCCCGCACCTCGGTCACATGGTGGTGGCGTCGGAGGTCCGCCACCGGCTGGGGCTGGCCCGTGTCCTGTGGGTGGTAGCCGGGGTCCCGTGGCAGAAGGTGGATGGTCGGCCGATCTCGCCTGCTGAGGTCCGCCTGGCGATGGTGGAGGCCGCCATCGCCGGCATCGAAGGTTTCGAGGTGTGCGATCTCGAAGTGCGTCGTCCCGGCCCGTCCTTCACCGCCGACACGCTGTTTGAGCTCGCCGGTTTCCACCCGGATGCGATGCTGCACCTGATCGTCGGTGCCGACGCCGCCAGCGGCTTGGGCTCGTGGGAGCGGGCCGACGAGGTCGCTCGGCGATGTGTTCTGGTGATCGTCAACCGGCCCGGTCAGGCAGTTCCCGACCTCGATCCGGAGTGGACGGTTCGCCACGTCGAGATGCCGGCCATCGATCTCTCCTCCACCGACTTGCGGAGTCGGATCGCCGACGGTGTTCCCTGCAATCTGCTCGTGCCCGACGGTGCGCTCCGCATCGCCCGCGAGCGCGGCCTGTACCGCAGCTGATTCGGGCGCGGAGGGTACGCGGAGCAGCGAGCCGGGCTCGGTAGTGTGACGGCCCAGTGAACCCCCCTCGCCTCGACGTCGCTCCTGATACCGAGGTCGCCGATCTCGACGACCACGACACCGCCATCACCTTCGAGGTTCCCGAGTCGCTGCGGGCCTACCTTGATGATCCCATCGAGCCGGTTGACACCCGCGTCGATGTCGGTCCGATACCGGGCGTCGAGGTCCTCGGTGGTCGCCGGGTTCGGCATCGAGCCGATGTCGACCCGCCCTCAACCGCCCCGTTCGCGGAAGCGCTGAGCGGACTCGTCACCTCGGCTCGTGAGCGGCTACGGACCCTCGTCGAGCGCATGAACGAGTCTCGGCCGGCGCCCACCGACCTACCTCGGCGCGCCCCAGAGTCCGAACCCTCGCCGACGAGCGGTGTCGTCGTCGATGTCAGAGACGACACCGATGAGGGCCTCGCCCGAGTTGAACCTGAAGCGGTCGACCTCGAGCCGGATGGTTCCCTCCAGGGGCCGGTTCATGTCGACGCCGATGCCGTCGGCCTCGACCGCGCTGAGCAGGAAGCGCTCGAGGTCCACCGTCGCGCTCACCTGGCGGCCGCCGAGGCACGCGCCGCCGACGCCCGCGCCGCGCTCGAGCAAGCGATACGCGCCTTCGAACAGGCGACGGAGGCCACGACACCCCCGTCATCGGAACCCGGGCCACTCGTCGACGACGCCGTCTCCGAGAGCCGGTCGCTCACCGACCATCGGCCTGTCGTCGACCCCGCGGCGGCATCGGACGACGACCAGCAGATCGATGCTGGCGACCAACCGGAGCCTCCCGACGGCGCGACGGCTGCGATCAGCCCATCGGCTCGCGCTCAGGCCATCCTCAACACCGCTACGCCGGCGTCCAGGCCTTCGCCTCTCCCCCCAACTGTGCTGTCTGTCGCACCGCCGGGGATCGACGCCTCCAGCCCCGCCGGGCGGGTCGACCTCGAGACCGGTGGCCGTGGTCCGGTCCCCGCCCGTACTCGCCGCGCCACTCGACCCCCGGTGGTGCCCGCGCCGCTTCCCGGCGCCGCGGTCGCCGGGAAGATCACCGCAGTCACGGCACGCTTCAACCAGGAGAGCGCCCGTGCGCTCGACACCACCCGCGCCGCGGCGCGCCGTGCCGGCGCCACGTTGCGGACCGCCAGCGGAGCGGCGGCATCGGTATCCAGCGAGACAGCCCGGCGCGCCCGGGCGGCGGCCGGCGCCGCCACTGGTCGGGCTGGCCAGGTCGTGAGATCCACCGCGCCGCGCGTTGCTGAGCGAGGAAGCTCGACCGTCTCGACGGTCTCCGCTGCTGTTCAGCGGCTGCGGACGGTCACTGCCGACCGCCGGCTGCTCGTGGCCGCGTTCGTCGTCGTACTGCTCGTGGTCGTCGCGCGCCAGGCCGGTGGCTCAGCTCCCGACCAGGCACCGGCCACCAGCCCCACCGAATCCGTGCCGGGAGCGGTCACGGCCACGAGCGCGTCGCACTCAACGCTCCTCGTGGTCGCCGATGCCGGCATCCGGGCCGAGCTTGTATCGCTCATAACGACCGATGGCGTCGGCGGTGCGGGGATCGTGTTCATCCCGGTTGGTTCGATGGTCGAGGTTCCCTCCTTCGGGCTCGAGGAGATCGCCGCCGCGCATGAGGTCGGCGGTACGCCCCTGGTGCGCAGCGCGGTCGAGAACGTGTTCGGGGTCCAGATCGACGACCTGATCACCCTCACCCCCGACACGCTGGCCCGGGTGTTCGACAACCCGCTGTTCGTCGATGTGCCAGAGCGAGTCGAGCAGCTGAGCGCTCGCGGCCGGGTCGAGGTTCTGTGGCCCGCGGGGCCAGCGGCCATCGACGGCAACGAGGTCGTCGATTACCTCACCCTCGCGGGCGATCGCACCGAGCTGGCCACCTTCCCACGCCAGCAGTCGCTGTGGTCTGGTTGGATCGATGCCCTCGACAGCGCCACGTGGACACCGCCCTCGACCACCAGCGATGACGTCAGCCGACTCGTCGACCTCGTCGGCAACCTCGCCGGGTTCGAGGTCACCTTCGACACCTTGCCCGTCGAGTCGATCGGTCCGGGCAGCATCGAGGGCACCGAGCTCTACCGGGTGCACCGCGGCGCCACCGCGGTGCTCGCCGAGCGACTCCTTCCCGACGGCCCCAGCGCCGACGCTCCCCGTGCGCGGGTGCAGCTGCTGAACGGCACCGGCGCTCCCGGCCTTGCTCGTGAGGTCACCGCTGCGCTCGTCCCGGCGGGGGCCGAAGTGCTCATCGTCGACAACGCCGACCGCTTCGACTACGACACCACGCAGGTCGTGTACTACGACGACGATCAGCGTCCCGCCGCCCAGGCGATGCTCGATGCGCTTGGCGTCGGCGAGCTGGTGCGGTCCCGCACCGGCCTCACCGTGGTGGACGTCACGGTCGTGGTGGGCGCAGACTTCGCGTCTCGATGACCCCTGCTTCTCTCGACCGCGCCGATGTCGAGCGCCTGGCCGCCATCAGCGCTCGCGCCGCCGACGACAAGCAGGCCGCCGACGTCGTCATCCTCGATGTCGGCGACGTCCTCGGTATCTGCGACCTGTTCGTCATCGCCAGCGCCTCGAACGAACGCCAGGTGCGCACGGTCGCCGAGGAGGCCGAGCACCAGGTGAAGCAGGCGGGTGGACCCGGCCCGCTGCGGGTCGAAGGGCTAGCCGAGGCTCGGTGGGTGCTGCTCGACTGGGGTGGGTTCGTGATGCACGTCTTCCACACCGAAGCCCGAAAGCACTACGACCTCGAACGGTTGTGGCGCGACGTCCCGCGCCTCGAATGGGCACCCGAGGCGTCGCATCACGCGAACTGATCCCCACAGGAGACGGCCGAGATGGCGGTGCTACAGTCACCCTCCCACTATGGGGCTGTAGCTCAATTGGTAGAGCGCCACGATGGCATCGTGGAGGTCAGGGGTTCGATTCCCCTCAGCTCCACGCCTCGGAGCCAATGGACCGGCGCTGGCGGTTGACCCGTCAGTACGATCGTCGCCCATGTCCTCCGCCACCGACGCCTCGGACTCTGAGCGCTACGACCCCCAGGCCATCGAGGCGCGCTGGCAAGCGCGGTGGGAGGAGTGGGGAACCTACCGGGTCGACAACGACGATCCTCGTCCGCACTGCTACGTGCTCTGCATGTACCCCTATCCATCGGGGCAGGCCCACATGGGCCACGTGCGCAACTACACGCTTGGCGACGTCAACGTCCGCCACAAGACGATGCAGGGCCACGCCGTGCTGTCGCCGATGGGGTTCGACAGCTTCGGGCTGCCGGCAGAGAACGCCGCCATCAAGACCGGCGTGCACCCGCGCCAGTTCACCGACGCCCGCATCGCCGAGCTGACTGGCAGCATCAAACGGCTCGGGTCGATGTACGACTGGCAGCGCGAGCTGCACAGTCACGACCCCAGCTACACGAAGTTCACCCAATGGATCTTCCTGCGGCTGTGGGAGAACGACCTGGCCTACCGCGACGAGGCGCCGGTCAACTGGTGTCCGGGTTGCATGACGGTGCTGGCCAACGAGCAGGTGCTCGGGGATGGTACGTGCGAGCGATCCGGCGACGTCGTCCAGAAGAGGGATCTCGAGCAGTGGTTCTTTCGCATCACCCACTACGCCCAGGAGCTTCTCGACGACGTCGAGAAACTCGAGTGGCCCGAACGGGTCAAGACGATGCAACGCAATTGGCTTGGCCGCTCTGAGGGCGCCGAGTTCGAGATGGCGGTCTGCGACGGCGACGGAACCCCCCATCCCGACGGGCTGTCGGTGCGGGTGTTCACCACCCGGCCCGACACGTCTTTCGGCATGACCTTCGCCGTCTTGTCGCCCGAGCACCCCCTGGTGTTCAAGATCGTGGCCGAGGACCGTCGAGAGGAGGTCGGCGACTTCGTCGAGCGGTGCCGGCGCACCTCCGAGATCGACCGGCTGTCATCAGAGGGACCCCTCGACATGCGTGGCCGCTTCACCGGCGCCTACTGCATGAACCCCTTCACCCAACAGCCGGTGCCGTTGTATCTGGCCGACTACGTGCTGGTCACCTACGGCACCGGCGCCATCATGGCCGTCCCCGGGCAGGACCAGCGCGACTGGGACTTCGCCCAGGCCTTCGACCTGCCCATCGTTCGAACCGTGCGGCCTCCCGACGGCTGGGAAGGAGAGGCGTTCACCGGCGACGGTCCCGCCATCGCTAGCGAGTGGTTGGACGGGCTGAACGTCGAGGAAGCCAAGGCCACGGCGATCGCGTGGCTGGAATCGGAGGGCATCGGCGAGCGGCGGGTGAACTTCCGGCTGCGTGACTGGCTGCTGAGCCGTCAGCGGTTCTGGGGCTGTCCCATCCCCGCCATCCACTGCCCCTCCTGTGGGGTGGTGCCGGTGCCCGACGACGACCTGCCGGTGCTGGCCCCCGACGACGTCCAGTTCACGCCAACCGGCGAGTCGCCGCTGCGCAACCACGAGGTCTTCCTGTCGGTACCCTGCCCGGCCTGCGGTGTCGACGCGGTGCGCGAGACCGACACCATGGACACCTTCGTAGATTCGTCGTGGTACTTCCTGCGGTTCTGCGACCCGACCAACGAGGTCGTTCCCTTCGATGCCGACGCCGTCGCCGAGTGGATGCCGGTGTCGCTGTACATAGGTGGCATCGAGCACGCCATCCTGCATCTGCTCTACGCCCGCTTCTTCATGAAGGCGCTGGCCGACCTGGGGGTGGCGCCACCCGATCTCCGTGAGCCGTTCGGGAACTTGTTCACCCAGGGAATGGTGCGGCTCGGGGGAGCGAAGATGTCGAAGAGCAGGGGGAACGTGGTGTCGCCCTCGGAGTCGTTCGACACCGTGGGAGCCGACACCCTTCGCCTCTACATGCTGTTCCTGGGACCTCCAGCCGACGACGTCGACTGGGACGACCACGGCCGCGACGGCGCTCATCGCTTCCTCAACCGCGTCTGGCGCCTGGGGACGGGACAGACGGGCGCCACGGTGATCGATCGCGACCCGACACCGGCTGACACGGAGATCGCCAAGGCCACGCACCGGCTGGTCGACCGGGTGTCGGGGGAGTACGACCGTTGGGCCTACAACACCGCGGTGGCTGCGTTCATGGAGTTCACCAACGACCTCTACAGGTACGTGCAGCGAGACGGCGGTGCCCGGCAAGCCACGCTCGACGACGCGCTCGACGCGCTGGTGCTGCTCATGGCCCCGATGACCCCTCACATCTGCGCTGAGCTGTGGGAGCGGCGGCATGGCAACCACGTGCACGAGCAGTCGTGGCCCGTTGCCGATCCCGCCATGGTGGCGGTCGACACCGTGACCATGGTGGTGCAGGTCAACGGCAAGGTCCGCGACCGCATCGACGTGGCCGCGGACATCTCCGATGAAGAGGCGATCGCCGCGGCCCTGGCCACCGACGGGGTGCAGCGAACGCTCGATGGCGCCGAGCCCCGCAAGCTGATCGCCCGACCGCCGAACCTGGTGAACGTGGTGGCTTGAGCGCATCACGCTGACCACCGCCACGTGATGGAGATTCGCGGTCCGGTGCGTGCTCGCCGCTTGGGCACGCAGTGCTGAAAGGTGCGTTGGGCAGTGCCGCCCATCACCAGCAGGTCGCCACGCCCGAGCATCCAGCGATGGGAGGGGCCGCCACCGGCGGGGCGAAGGAGGAACGTGCGACGTTCGCCCAACGAGACGATGATCACGATCGCATCGGAACGATCTCGCCCGATGCGATCGCCGTGCCAGGCCACCGAATCGGCGCCGTCCCGGTAGAGGTTGACCCACGGTTCGCTGAGCTCGCGGGCGTAGTGGTGGGAGAGCCATGCCCCGATGCCGCCCAGCCGCTCACCGACCCAGCCGGGAAGCATGGCGGGATCGGCCGCGGCGGAGAGGCGGGGTTGGGTGACGACGTGGTCGTACATCACCTGCTCGTGGCTGGCCCACGGGACGTGACGGATCAGCCCGAAGAACAGGTCGTCGGAGTCGGGGAGCCAGTCCGCCGCGTGGTCCACCCAGGCGCCACGCCCGAGGTCTCTCCGGACGGGCTCGGCCGGCTCCGCCCCGAGGGGTGGCGCGGCAGCGGAGAACAGCGAGCCAGCCAACTCGACCAGCGGTGGAGGCACCCGGGTGGACATGGACCCACTGTATCGAACAGGTGTTCGCCATACGGGCGGCGCCCGCCGTAGGGTCCACGGTCCCGAGTCCATGACCAGGGACGGATCAGCTGACCGCGGGCGGCTCCGAGATGCGATCGCGGCGGAAGCGGCCGAGACCCCCGGCTACGGGCGTCTCCGGCGTGGCGGCAACGATGCCGGTGGGCAGCTGGCCGGTGAGTGCGAGGTAGCCGCTACCGAGCCCGATCGTGGCTGCCAGCAGACCTCCGATCCGTGCCGCCGTGCGTGAGGTCGCGGTGGGCGCCGGCGCGGGGACCGGCGTGGACTCCCTCGGCGCAACGAGGCGCGGGGCAGTAGCCGAGATCCCTTGATCGGCTTCGTCGATCGCCGGTGCCGCCGGCACCGCCGGACGCGCATCGGACAGAGCGGGTGGCGCTTCGCCTCCTGGCGTGCCAACGGCCGCCGGTGTGGTCGCGGCGGGAACGGAGGAAGCTGGTGTTTCAGTCGTGGTTACCGAAGGTGTCGGGGCCGAGCCGGCAAGCGTCTCGACGTTCGACGCGGTGGGTCCGTCGAACACGAGGTTGTAGGTGCCGATGGTTCCGTCAGGTGCCACTCCGGGGACGATGACCACGTTTATCTCGTCATCGAACTGGAGCGGGCCGAGGGCGAAGGTCCACGAGGTACCGCCTTCCGATCGGATGCCGGTCACCGAGGTGGAGCAGTCGGCTTGGGGTTTGCTGTCCCACACTCCGGCTGCGGTGCTCTCCCAGGCGCTTCCTGCATGGCAGGCGAGGAGCACGGCGTTCTCGCCGCCCTGGTCACCGTCGGGCTTGAGCGCCAGCGTCAACGACGGGTTGATTCGGTTGTCGGCCAGCACGAAGGCGACGGCGGCGATTGCGGAGGCGCCTCCGGCCGTGGCCCCGACCATCAGATCGTCCTCGCCGACGTTGGGTGGAGACGGGACGCTGGGGCCGACGCCCGTCTGCGCCCGCCACCACCACCCCGACGCGCTGAGCGAGGTCTGCGGGGCAGCGCCGATCGCTACCGGAGCCACCAGCCACAGCGCGGTCAGGCAGACCAGCGTGGCGGAGGCGCCGATCAGGCGAAGGCGGAGTGCGCCGAGACTCATGTTCGTACCCCGGTCGCGGATCGGGAGATGGCGAGAGGATCGCCGCCGAGGTAGCTGGCCTGCACGCGTGGATCGTCCAGAACCTTCGCGGGGGTGCCTTCGACCAGAGGATGCCCGAGCTCGAGGCAGAGCATCCGGTCGCTCACTGCGGTGATGAGCGGCATGTCGTGCTCGATGATCAGCAGCGAGCAGGAGGTCTCGGTCTGGATGCGCCGGAACAGCGGTGCCATTGCCTCGGCCTCGCGTTGGGCGATGCCCGATGACGGCTCGTCGAGGAGCAGGACCTTGGGCTCGTGGGCCAGGTTCATGGCAAGGTCGACGATCCGGCGTGATCCGGTCGACAGCTCACGCACGAACTTGTCCCGATAGGCGCCGAGGTGCATGAGCTCGACGAGGTCTTCGACCGTCCATGCCACGTCGCGTTCGAGATCGACGATGCCGGGGAGGCGAAGGGCGGCCGCGATGTGGTCGCGTTCCTCGAGATGGCGCTCGAGGCTGAGCGCCAGGTTCTCGGCCACTGTGAGCGACCCGATCAGGCGGGCGTCCTGGAAGCTGCGCCCTAGGCCCAGCCACGCCCTGGCATCGGGGGGCAGGTGCCCGATGTCGTCGCCGTCGAGCGTGATACGGCCCGACTGTGCTGTGAGGAAGCCGCTGATGAGGTCGAACACCGTCGTCTTGCCAGCGCCGTTGGCCCCGATGATCCCCAGCACCTCGGCTCGGGCGAGGGTGAACGAGCAGTCGTCGACGGCCCGGATGCCGCCGAAGGCCACGCTCAGGCCGTCGACGATCAGCACCGGCTCCTTGCGGGCCCGCTTGGCGTGGCGCCGGATGGCGGCGTGGAGAGCACCGACATCGGCGTCGGTGGCTTTGGCTCGCCCGCGTTTGGCCGTGCGTCCGGCGCTGTCGGTCCCCGCGGTCAACAGGAACACCGAACGGGCCAGGTCGGTGCGCTCGAGCAGGTCGGCGGTGGGGCCGCTGAAGCGAACCTCACCCTTCTCGAGGAAGTAGGCACGATCGGCGACGGTCAGGGCCACGTTGATCGACTGCTCGACGAGGAGCACCGAGGTGCCCTGGGCCTGGATCTCGCGCACGATCTCGAGCAGCTGGGTCACGATCGTGGGTGCCAGACCGAGCGACAGCTCATCGATGATCAGCAGTCGGGGCTTGGCGATGAACGCCATGCCGAGGGCGAGCATCTGTTGCTCGCCGCCGGAGAGGTTCCCCGCCATCTGGTCGTGTCGCTCGACCAGACGAGGAAACATCTCGAACACCGAAGCGGTGGCTGACGCCACCCAGTCCGGATCGTCGCGGTAGAGCCAGGCGGCGAGACGCAGGTGCTCGTCGACGGTGAGCGTCGGGAAGACGGCCCGCCCGCCGGGGACGAGGACGATCCCGGCTCGGGCGATGGTGCCGGGGTCGGCTCCGGTCAGATCGACGCCGTCGAACACCACCGATCCACCCATGGGCGGCTGGAGGCCACACGCCGCCTTCAGGACGGTGGACTTGCCCGCTCCGTTGGTGCCGAGCAGGGCCACGCACTCACCGGCCTCGACGTCGACGTCGACACCGAACAGGACCTGGACCCGGTCGTAGGCCACCTCCAGGTCGCGGACGGCGAGCAGCGCAGCGTCGCGGTGCTCGACGCTGACGCGTTCGTGGTGGGCGTCCATCTCGGCCGCCTCGAGGTCGGAGTCGATGTCGTCGCGCACCAGCGAGTCGGCGACGAGGGAGGGGACGTGAATGCCCTCCCGCTCGGCCACCATCCGCAGGAACCGGTCGCGGATGCGGTGCATGCCCTCGGCGAGGCCGCCGGGGAGCACCACGAGGATGGCGAGCAACCCGAGTCCCGAAGCCAGCAGCTCGATGTTCTCGATGTCGCGCAGCACCGGCAGCAGCGGCACGCCCTTGATGAACACCGCGCCCAGCACGGCCCCCGACAGTGACGAGATGCCGCCGATGACGGTCATGGAGAACACGAGGATCGAGTCCTCGGGCCGGAAGCTGTCAGCGTCGACACTGGACTGCTGGTACACGAACAGCATCCCGGCGAGACCGGCGATGAAGCCCGAGATGGAAAAGGCCGCGAGGCGGGTGCGCGCCAGCCCCACGCCGAACGCCTGGAGCAGCCGGGTGTTGTCGCGCGCTCCGACGAAGAGGCGTCCGCTGCGGGTGGATCGAAGGCCCTTGGCCATGGCCATGACGAGGGCCAGGAACACGAGCGAGACCAGGTAGAGCTTGGCCGGCGCGTGGAGACGGATGAACCCGATCTGGGAGTCCGAACCCAGATCGAACGCGCCATACAGCGCCGGGAGCTCGACGAAACGGGACTCGTCGGGCAGGAGCCACGGAAAGTAGGTGCGGCGCAGAACGAAGTTCTGCACCGTCGAGGCGAACGCAAGCGTGGTGACGGCAAGGAACATCCCCTGGACCCGGAGGGCCGGAAGACCGACCGCCAGCGCAGCGAGGGCGCCGGCGAGCCCGGCAACGAACAGCACGACGAAGAAGTCCAGGTTGTGGTTGGCGGCGAGGCCACCGCCGACGGCGCCTCCGATGCCGGCGATGGCCCATTGGCCGAGCGAGATCTGGCCGCTCCACCCGGTGAGGATCACGAGCGACACTCCGACCATGGCCAGGGTGACCATCTGGGTGAGGGTTCCGGTGCGGAACTCGCCCACCATGGCAGGGGCTCCCACCAGCAACCCGATGGCGATGACCTTGGTGGCCAACGACGCCCGGCGGACGATGGCGACGTCACGCAGCTCGAGGGGGATGGGCCGGAGCTCCTTGACCGCCTGCCACGTGCTCACACCGGTGTCCGCGGCGCGGCTGAGCGCGCCGCGCTGGGCGGCGAGGGCCAGCAGGATGACCACCAGCATCGTGGCGTTGGCCAGCGACGCGGTGCCGGTCGAGAAGGTGGCACCCCGCTCGATGGCACCGATGGCCACGCCCGCGACCAGGCAACGACCGAAGGAGTCCATGCGGGCGATCACGGCCGCCGCCAGCCCGAACAGCAGCACGCTGGGACCGGTGAAGCCGGTGAGGGGGAGCCCGAGCACCGGCGCCCGAAGGAACACGCCGATCGATGACAGCACGGCGGCGATCACCCACACCACGGTCGAGATCCGGGCCACGGGGATCCCGCACAGTGCGGCCCGATCGGAGTTCTCGGCCGACGCCCGCACGGCGATGCCGATGTCGGTGAAGCGGAAGAAGGCCTTGAGGCCGAGCACGCACGCCGCCACCACCAGCACGGTCACCACGTGGTCGCCGGTGACGATGGCCGTGCCCAGACGCATCGACGCGCCACCCCACGGAGTGGGGAACTCTGCCCCCGCGGTGGCCAGCACGTTGCCCGAGATGACGTCCTTCAGGACGAACTCGGCGAACAGCAGCAGGAAGCCGACACCGATGGTCACCACGGTGAGGATCAGCCGCGGGGCCTGGGAGAAGCGGGCGATCACCGACTTCTGGATGCCGGCCCCCAACAGCACCGCTCCGCCCAGCACGATCGGAAGGACCGCCCAGTAGCTCCAGCCCTTGAACGCGACCAGCAGCAGCCCAGCCACGGCGGGGACGGCACCGAGCTGGGCCTGGGCGAAGTTGATGATCCGGTTGGCCCGGTGCACGAGGATCAGCCCGATCCCGATCAGCGCGTAGAGGCTGCCCACGACCGCGCCGAGCAGGAACACCTCTCGCGGGATGGCGATGTCGGCGAACCCTCGCTCGATCAACCCGACCTCGACGTAGGGGATGTCGATGCGGCCGAAGATGATCTGGAAGATGACCTCGAAGATGGCGACGTAGGCGGCGGCCAGCTTGGCCAGCGGCCCGGCCACGGGATGGTCGAGGACAGGCGTCATGGCCCGGCGTGCCCGAGCGATCCGAGTGTCGTCAGCCATCACAGTCGTCAGCCATCACGGTCGTCAGCCATTGAAGACGGGGATGTCGAAGTCGCTCGTCCATTCGCCGAGCTCGTAGCGGGTGGGCGAGTTCACCATCTGGTACGCACCAGGCTGCCCGTCGATGGCAGACACCTTGTTGGGGTTCCAGTACGACTCGCGGGCGTCGGAGACCACCGTGTAGTCACCCGGACCGAATCGAACCCGCACACTGCCGGCGGCCCGGCCGCCGTAGGGCACGGCATTGAGCAGCTGCTTCTCGACGTTGGCCGGCGTCAGCTGTGGTCCGGCTTCATGGATCATCGCCCCCATCAGCGCCCAGTAGGACCAGTCGAGGTTGCATGCCTGGCAGGGTTGGCCGGGCTGGCCCGTCGCCCGCCACATCCGGGAGTGATCCATCTCGTCGAAGGCGAGGGGATCCCACAGGTGTCCGGGTCCGAAGGCGTGCACCCATTGCTGCTGGTCGTAGA
This sequence comes from Acidimicrobiales bacterium, assembly GCA_036397895.1. Lineage (GTDB taxonomy): Bacteria > Actinomycetota > Acidimicrobiia > Acidimicrobiales > DASWIA01 > DASWIA01. The sequence continues at coordinate 74,201 of DASWIA010000018.1, forward strand.
GACGCCCGAGCTTGTCGTAGTCGAGCAGCCCAGTTCCCGACAGGAGGTTCTCGGGGAAGTACCCGAGGCGGGTCATGGCTCGGAACAGGTAGATGGGGATGACGGGGTCGCAGAAGCAGATGACCGTCGTGACGTCCTCGGCGATGAGGCGCTGGATGTAGCCGTCGGCGTTCTGGCCGGCCTCGTTCAGATCCGGCGAGTAGCCGACGATGACCGGCGACGTCTGGTCGCAGGCGCCGATCAGGCTTGCCATGGTCTCGGCCACCTTCCGGTCGGTGTCCCGGTCGGGGTAGAAGATGCCCACGCGGCGGGGGGTGCTTCGGCCACCGATCGAGGGATGGACGACCGGTCCGGCGTGGGTGGCGGAACCGCCGGCCATCTTCTTGCAGTAGTACTCGGCGACCATCTGGGCGGACAGGTCGCCGTCCATGAAGAGATCCCAGCGGTAGGGGCGACGGTTGGTGAAGTAGCTCTGGGGCCAGTGCCAGCCGCCGAGGGTGATGATCCCGGCACGGGCGAACTCGTCGTAGATCTCGGGGTAGTTGGTGGTTCGGATCATCACCGCGAACGGCTTCATGGCGATGACCTTGCGCGCCTCCTCCTTGCAGAGGGGCACGTTCTGGGGCGACGTCGTGCACTCGGATTGGTAGCGCTCCAGCTCGATGCGCCGGCCGTAGAGCTCGTAGTACTTGTGGATGAAGGCCAGTGCGGCCTTGTCGAGCGCGGCGCGGTCCTCGTCGGTGGCGGCCAACCCCTGGGGTGACAGAAGGCTGTTCTGCGTGGCGTTGGTGACGTAGTCCCACTGGATGATCTTGATCGTGTCGCCGGTGACGCCCTGGTAGCTGGCGCCACCGTTGTCGCCCTCGAAGCGGGGTTTGCACGAGGGGTTGTTCAGCAGGACGTCCATCTGGCGGTCACCGATGCAGTGGCTGGTGTCGCCAGCCACTGCGACATCGCTGCCGCTGCCGTCGCCGGTGGCTCCCCCATTCGTTGGGGATGTCGCCCCGTCTGGCCCGCCCCCCGTCGATCTGCTGGCGGCGCCCGTGGTGCCGGTCGCCACCCCATCGGGCGACCCTCCGAGGGCGATGGCATCGTTGCCGCTGGTCGCTCCGCTGGCCTCACCGGCGCCCACCACCTCCTGGGCGTCCTCGGGGAGCACGCCTCCAGGCGCGTCGATGGCCGAGACGCCTGTCCTCGGGGCGTCAGACGGAGCGATGGCTGCAAGCAACCCCTGAACGACCATGACGGCCACGAATGGGAGGTACAGCTTGAACTTTCTGCGACTCATGGGGACCCTCTCACCTGTGTTCGGCCTCAAACCCAGTGATTCCTGCACAGCGAACCCACGCGGCACCAGGTCAGCCGAAGGCTGATCGCCGTGTTCAGGCTGTCAGCCCGGCCAGGAGGTCGATCACCGGCGCCGCGTCAGCCGCTGGCGAGAGACCGTGAGCTCGGGATGATGACGCTTGACCACGGCTGTCATCGTAGGGTCTGACCGAGGTTGCCCAAGTCGCCGGGCGAACCAGATCGTTCGACAAATGTGACGGGATCCGTAACCAAACTGGATCGGACCGGGTCGGAGTCCACATGACCTCCCCCCTGACCGTCACGGAACGAATCGAGCGAGCTGCCTCTCATGGCTCGGGCTCGATCACCTTCATCGCCGGCGACATCGCCGCCGACATCCCCTGGAACCAGCTCCACGACGAGGCCCGCACCTATGCGACAGCCCTCCAAGCGCGGGGTGTGCGACCGGGCGACCACGTGTCGCTGTTGGGCCCGACCACTCGGGAGCTGGTCACCACCATCCAAGCAGTGTGGCTGGCCGGCGCCACCCTCATGGTGCTGCCCCTTCCGATGCGCATGTCGAGCATCGAGGAGTTCGTGCGTCAGACGCGGGTCAGGATCCTCGCCGGCGACACCAAGCTTCTGCTCATCGATCCTCAGCTGGCCGACTTCTACGCAGCCGAGCCCGGGGATCCGCCCGTGGTCCGGTTCGACGAACTGGTGAGCGAGGCCGGTCGCTTGGGCTTCGCCACGTACGAGCGCCCCGAACCCGACCCCGACTCGCTCGCCGTTCTCCAGTTCACCAGCGGATCGACCAGCGATCCCAAGGGCGTGATGCTCTCGCACCGTGCCGTGTGCGCCAACCTCGACGCCATCGCCGAGGCCGCGCAGCTCGACGTCGACGACGACGTCCTGGTGTCGTGGCTGCCGCTCTACCACGACATGGGTCTCATCGGGAAGCTCTGTCTCCCCGTCACCACCGGTACCCGCCTCGTGCTCGCGGCACCCCAGGACTTCCTGGCGTCACCGGCTCGATGGATGAAGTGGATGAGCACCTACGGCGGCACCGCCTCGGCGGCCCCGAACTTCGCCTATGCCCTCGCCGCCCGCGCCTTGCGCCGGCTCGACGATCTCGATCTCAGCCGCTGGCGCATTGCCCTCAACGGCGCTGAGCCCGTCGACCCTGCGACGGTGTCTGCCTTCCTCGAGGCCGGACGGCGCCACGGTCTGCGCCGCGGCGCCGTGTTCCCGGCCTTCGGGATGGCCGAGGTGGCGATCGCCGGCGCGTTCCCACCCCCCGGTCGCGGCATCGTTCTCGACACCGTCGACAGACGTGTGCTCGAGACCGAGAACCTGGCCATCCCCGTCGACGGGGATGCCGATGGCGTGCGGCACCTCGCCCGCCTCGGCAAGCCGGTGCACGGCCTCGAGATGCGTATCACCGATCCCGACACCGGCCGCCAGCTGCCCGAGCGCGAGGCCGGCGAGCTCGAGGTCCGAGGTACGTCGCTCACCACTGGCTACTACCGCAACCCGACCGCCACCGCGGAGGCGTTCCGCGGGGACGGCTGGTTCCGGACCGGCGACCTCGCCTACCTGGTCGACGGCGAGCTGGTGATCTGCGGCCGCATCAAGGACCTCATCATCGTGGGAGGTCGCAACGTGTTTCCCGAGGACATCGAGCGTTCGGTTGCCAGGGTCGAGGGCGTCCGCAAGGGCAACGTCATCGCCTTCGGCACCAGTGGCCGGCGCAACGTCGAGAAGGTCGTGGTGGTCGCCGAGGCGAAGGCCGACGAGCTCGACGTCATGCGCAAGGCCGTGGCCGAGGCGGTGCACGAAGCGGCTTCGGTCGCTGCCGGCGACATCGTTCTCGTCGAGCCGGGCACCCTGCCCAAGACCAGCTCCGGCAAGCTCCAACGATCGCTCTGCAAGCGCCGCTACCTCGATGGCGAGCTGGCGGCGCTCGTCCCTGCATAGCTCTCGGAGTACACCGACGGACTCCGTCGAGATCGCCTGACCATCAGGTGCGGGAGGTCAAACGGCCGGCCGGGCATCACGCTCGGCCGGCCGTCCCGCGTCTCACCCGCGACGGTGGGTGCAATCAGGGGGCTTTGAGGCCGTCGATGACGGGTGCCCAGCGATAGGGCTCCACGCGGTACGGCGCGTAGAAGGACATGCGGTCGACGATGCCACCGAAGCGCGACCTCAGCTGTGACACCACCTCGTCGGCGGAGCCGATCACGGCGAACGTGCGGAGCATCTCGTCGTCTATGAGGTCGCCCATCTCGCTCCAGCGGCCGGCCTTGGTCATGGCCTTGAGCTCGTCTTGGAGGTGACCCCACCCGTGCAGGTCGAGGACACCGCGATAGGCGGGCGTGGAGCCGTAGAAAGCGATCTGGCCTTTCACGCCCTCGGCGTGGGTGGCGATCTCTTCGTCGTCGTCGCCGAGCACGATGAAGGCCGGGATGGAGAACTGGACGTCACCGGGGCTGCGGTCTGCGGCCTTCATGCCCCGCTCGACGGCCGGCACCGTGACCTCCTTGAGGTAGCGCTCCGTGGTGAAGCCGTGGACGAGGATGCCGTCGCACACCTCGCCGGCAACCTCGCTCATCCTTTCGCCGACCGCGGCCAGGAACACCGGGGGCGCGCCGAACTCGGATTCGCCTGGGTTGAAGAACGGCGTCATGAGGTTGTGGGTGTAGAAGTCGCCCTCGAAGTCGAGCTTCGCGCCGTCGTGCCAGCACGACCAGATGGCCCGCATGGCCAGCACGAGCTCACGCATGCGAGCGGCCGGATGGCTCCACGGCATCGAGAAGCGGCGAGTGATGTGTGGCTTGATCTGGCTGCCCAGACCGAGGATGAACCGACCCTTCGACGCCAGCTGCACGTCGTTGGCCGTCATGGCCAGAGTCATCGGGCTTCGGGCGAAGGCAACGGCGATCCCCGTCGCCAGCTCGATCTTCTCGGTGTGTTGGGCGGCGACGAGCAGCGGGAGAAACGGGTCGTGGCTGGTCTCGGCGGCGATGAGGCCGTCGTAGCCGGCCGCCTCCTGCTCGGCGGCATGCGTGCCGGCGAGGCCCAGGTCAGATGTGAGGGATCCGTCGATCTTCATGGAAGGGACCATACTTGACCGAACGGTCAAGTTTTCAAGGTCTCGCACGTGGCGAGCGGATCAGCCGCCCAGCGGTCCGGGGCCGTTGCCCGGGCGCTGCTGGCGGAGGAATCGCTGGAACTCGGCGGCCAGCTCATCGCCCGAGGGCAGCTCCTCTTCGGCGTTGGCGGCGTCGTCGACGTGCCTCTCGAGCTGGTGTACCAGCGCCTGGTGCTCCTCACTGTTGTCGACCAGCTCGCTGAGGCGCTGGAGCGAGGACTCGCTGGCGGTGGCGAGCGTCGTGAGGTCGAAGGTGAGCCCGGTCACCTCGATCACGCCTTCCAGGAGCCGCAGAGCGGCAGCCGGATAGGGCATGGCGGCCGCGTAGTGCGGGACTTGAGCCCACACCCCGAGCGAGGGGATGCCGAGCGATGCCGCCGCTGACTCGATCACCGGCTGGATGCCGGCTGGCACGTCGAGGGTGCCGCGCACCCAGCCCGGTCGATCGGCGAGGTCGGGCCGGGTGGCCGTAGCCGACAGGCGACTGCGTCGCGTGTGGGGGAGCGGAGCTGGGTAGGCCCCGATGCCGATGACCATGGCGCAGCCGAAGGACAAGGCGAGGTCGGCGATCTGGCCGCTGAAGGTCCGCCACAAGTGGTCAGGTTCGGCCCCGCGCAGCAGCAGCAGGTCGCGACCGGACTCGTCGAGGGCGACGGACAGCTCGACGGTCGGCCACACCAGCTCTCGAGCGACGCCGTCGACGAGTCGCAGGATGGGCCGCCGGCTGCGGTAGTCGAGCAGCGCGTCCGTGTCGAAGGTGGCGATCGGCTCGGGGGCGAGCGTCGACACGATGTGCTGTGCTGCCGCCTCCGATGCCGACCCGGCGTCGATCCAACCATCGAGGGCGAGGATCATCACCGGATCGTCGAGCTCGGGTTGGTCGACCAGCTCGTAGAGCTGGCGCTCCTCGTCGCGTCGACGATGGGTGACCTGCTCGGCCTCGAGGGGGTCGGTAGGGCTGTCGTCGTTGGGTGGGAGCATGGTCATGGGGCAACCTCGTCGAGGGACTGCTCGGCCGCGTCGGCGAGCTGGCGGACGAGACCGATGAACCCCTTGGCCATCTCATCGGCCGCATCCTCGTCACCCATCACCCCCGCCGCGTAGCGCGTGGCAACGCCGGTCAGGATGCATGCCAGCTTCCAGTAGCCGAAGGCCACGTAGCTCCCGATGGCTGATGCATCACGACCGGTTGTCTCGGTGTAGCGATCGAGCATCTCTTGACGGCGCAGGAACCCCTCCGCCGTGGTGGGACCAGCGCCGAGCGCGGCGAACGAGTCGCCGGGGTCGGCCCAGTAGACCATCAGCAGGCCGAGGTCGGCGAGGGGGTCGCCGAGAGTGCAGATCTCCCAGTCGAGCACCGCCGCCACCTCACCCGATGGGCTCAAGAGGCAGTTGTCGAGACGGAAGTCACCGTGAACGATGGTGGACTCGCGCTGGGGTGGGATGGCGGCCACCAGGCGGTCGTGCACCCGGTCGACCGAGGGGATCTCGCCGATCTCGCCCTTCTGGAACTGGCCGTACCACCGGTGGAGCTGGCGGGCGATGTAGTCATCTCGCTTGCCGAGCTCGCCCAAGCCGACGGCGTCGACGTCGACGGCGTGGATCGCGGCCAGGGTGTCGATGAGCGAGCAGGAGATGGCCTGACACCCCGACGCGTCGTAGGCGGAGTCGACCTCGTCGAGGGTGCGCAGCACTGAGCCCGCGACGTAGTCCATGACGTAGAACGGCGAGCCGTTGACCTCGATGTCTTCGCACAGCCCGACCACCGGAGGAACTGGGACCGGCGACGGGCCGAGGGCGGCGATGATGCGGTGCTCACGTCCCATGTCGTGGGCCGACGCAAGCACCTTGCCGAGCGGTGGGCGCCGCAGCACCCAGTGGCCACTAGCGGTGTCGGTGATGTTGAAGGTGAGGTTGGATCGGCCGCCAGCGATCAACTCGAAGGTGAGGGGCGGGGACAGCGAGGGGATCCGTTGGGCCAGCCAGGCGGTGACACCCTCACGATCGACGCCATCGGGCGTATCGACGATGGTGGCTTCCCCGGCGGTCATGGTGCGGAGGCTAATGGGTCACCACCTGATCGTCCGATTGCCGCGATCTCCCAACCACACGCGGCTGCGGCTCGCTCCAGGACCCGACAAGGGCGTTCGCCGGCCGATACCGTTGGGAATGCAGTGACCTCCGCGCGAAGTTGAGAGAGACATGACCGACATCACCGATGCCGATTTCCAGACCGCCGTCCTCGACCGCAGCAACCACGTGCCGGTGGTCGTCGATCTGTGGGCCCCATGGTGTGGTCCGTGCAAGACCCTGGGTCCGATGATCGAGAACGTGATCGCCGAGACCGACGGTGCCGTCGAGCTGGTCAAGGTCAACGTCGACGAGAACCCCGCCGTGTCCCAGGCGTTCCAGGTGCAGAGCATCCCCGCCGTGTACGCCCTCAAGGACGGGAAGGTCATCGACGGGTTCGTCGGTGCGCTGCCCGAACGGCAGATCCGGGAGTTCGTGGCCAAGCTGAGTCCCACCGAGGAGACGAAGGAGGTTGAGCGGCTCATCGAGATCGGCGACGAGGACAGCCTTCGCGAAGCGTTGGCCCTCGAGCCCGACAATGCCCAGGTGATCGTGGCCCTCGCCGATCTGCTGGTCACCATCGGCCGTTCCGAGGAGGCACTCGAGCTGCTGGCCCGGATCCCCGACTCCGACGAGACCCGCAGGGTCGCGGCCATGGCTCGCACGGGAGCGGGGACCGGCACCGGAGACGCCGACGAGGTCGTCGAGCGTCTCGAATCGCTGCTGGGCGAGGTGAAGACCGACCCCGACGCCCGCCAGAACTTCGTCGACCTCCTCGAGGTGCTCGGCACCGACGATCCTCGTACGTCGGACTACCGCAAGCGCCTCACCAACGCCCTGTACTGACCGCGCAACCCATGTTGGTACGTTTGTCGTACGAGGTCGCAGTGAGCTGACCTCCCCTCGGAGCACGGGCGTGCTCCCTCCGCCAACCAGTCGGCGAGGGAGATCCCGATGCGCCCGCTCCGCTCATACGAACACCCCGACCGGCGATCCGCGCCCTGGTGGCAGGAGATGGCGTCGGAGTGGTTCGCCACCCGGTTCCCGGCGCTCGACGGTGTGCCTCTTCGCGACCTCATTCGTCCGGTCGCGATCACGACGGTGGCGGTGGCGCTGGTGGCTGCCGGCTGCTGGTGGATGTGGTTCCGCCCGGTCCCCGCCACCGAGCCCATCTCGCTGCCGTTGGCGGCCCCCGCCGCACCTACCGAGGTCGAGGTGGTGGTGCATGTCTCGGGAGCAGTGACCAACCCCGGCGTCTACCGGTTGGCTGCCGGCGCTCGGGTGACCGACGCGCTGGCCATGGCCGGTGGTCCTCTGGTGGGTGCGCAGGTCGACGTCCTCAACCTGGCTGCCCCGCTCCGCGACGGTGAGCAGGTCTACGTCCCGGCCGAAGGAGAGGATCCGCCTGCCCTGCCATCGGCGGGGGCGACGGCGAGCGACGGCACGGTTGACATCAACCGCGCCACGGCCGCCGAGCTCGAGTCGCTCCCAGGTATCGGCCCGGCCACGGCGGCGGCCATCATCGAGCACCGCGAGCGGAACGGGCCGTTCACCTCCGTCGACGAGCTGATCGAGGTGCCGGGAATCGGCCCGGCCAAGCTGGCCCAGCTGCGCGATCGGGCCCGTGTCTGAGGTCGCCGGGGTGGAGGCGCCTCGGCTCGAGCCGTCAACCCGCGTCCTCTCCGATGGCGGCGCCGTCCTCGTCGCCCTCGGCGCCGGCGCCGGCGCCCTGTGGGCCCACCAGTTCCCGCGATGGGCTGCCATCGCGCTGGTCGGCATCGCTCTGTTGACCAAGCGATCGGTGGTTCTGGTGATCGGTGTCATGGTCCTGACCTCGTCGCTTGCCGTCGAGGCCCACAGGGGGCTCGAGCGCCCCACCCCCGACCGGATCGATGGAGCCGCCGTCCTGCTGGGGGACCCGCGCCCGATCGGCCGAGGTGCTCGGGTCGATGTGCGCGTCGCTGGACGCCGCTACGAAGCCGTCGCCTTCGGTGCGGCGGGAGCACGCATCTCGCGCCTGCCCGCCGGTCAGCGGATCCACGTCAGGGGGTCGGTTCAACCCACGAGCGAGGACGATCGGCGCTGGCACGTGCCCCGCCACGTCGCTGGTCGCCTGACGGTCGATGAGGCACTGGGTCGGCCCGACGGCGGCGGCTTTGTCGCCCGCCTCGCCAACGGATTCCGCCGCAACCTCCAACGCGGGGCCGACGCCGCGGATCTCCCCTCGGCCGACCGGGCCCTGCTCCTGGGCCTCGTCGTTGGTGACGACCGTGGACAGACCGCCGAGGTGCGCGATGACTTCCTCGCCTCGGGGCTCACCCACCTGCTGGCGGTCAGCGGCCAGAACATCGCGTTCGTGCTGGTGGTGGCGGGACCGCTGCTCCGGCGAGGCGGTCTCACCCGGCGCCTCGTCACCACGCTGGCGGTGCTCGTGGTGTTCGGCACCGTCACCCGATGGGAGCCGTCGGTCACCAGAGCCATCGCCATGGCCACCATCGCCAGCCTCGGCCTCACCTTCGGCCGGCCGGTCGCCGGGCTTCGCCTGCTGGCCCTCGCCGTCACCGCACTCATGGTCGTGGACCCGCTGCTCGTGCATCGCGTCGGCTTTCTGCTCTCGGTGGGCGCGTCGGCCGGCATCGTCCTCTTCGGGCAGTCGGTGGCGTCGAAGCTGCCAGGGCCACGCTGGTTCCGTGAATCGCTGGCCATCACCGTGGCGGCACAGATCGGGGTGGCTCCGATCCTCATCCCGACGTTCGGAGCGATGCCGCTGGCCTCCATCCCCGCCAACCTGGTCGCGGGCCCGGTTGCCGGCCTGGCGATGGTGTGGGGACTGGTCGCCGGCTCGTTGGCCGGGCTCGTCCCTGGCCTCGGAGTCGTGCTGCACCTGCCCACTCAGGCCGCCACCGGGTGGCTCGCGACCGTTGCCGCAACCATGGCCGATGCCGGCCTCCCGTCCATCGGGGGACGGGCCGCCGCCGTCACCGCTACCGGCGCTGTCGGGCTCCTGGTCACCATCCGCACCGTCCGAGGAGCGCGAGGGATGTCAAGGAGACCTGGGAGAGCAGGCGTTGGCAGCAACACGCACCGGTAGGGTCCGGCGCGTGCAGTTGGTGCTCGGGGATCGACGCTATGACGTGACGACCCGGTGCCTGGTGATGGGCATCCTCAACCGCACACCCGACTCGTTCTACGACCAGGGTCGCTACTGGAGCTTCGACGAGTTCCTGTCCACCGCGGACCGGTTGGTCACCGAAGGCGCCGACATCCTCGACCTCGGTGGGGTGAAGGCCGCGCCGGGAGAGACGGTCACCGAGCAGATGGAGCTCGACCGGGTGATCCCCGCCATCGAAGCGGCGCGTGCGCGATTCGACGTCCCGCTCAGCGTGGACACGTGGCGCGCCCGGGTCGCGCAGGACGCCTACGGCGCGGGAGCGGTGATCGGCAACGACATCTCCGGCTTCGCCGACCCCGACTACCTGCGAGTCAGCGCCGACGCGGGGGCAACCGTCGTCGCCACCCACGTGCGCCTCGGACCCCGGATTCCCGATCCCGACCCGGTCTACGACGACGTGGTTGAAGCCGTGAACCGGTTCCTGGCCGACCGCGCCGAGCGCGCCCAGGCGCACGGCATCCCCAGGGAGCGGATACTGCTCGACGCCGGGCTCGACCTCGGCAAGACACCCGAGCAGTCACTGACGCTCCTGCGAGCATCGGACCAGCTGGCATCGCTCGGATACCCGACCTTCCTGTCGGCATCGAACAAGACGTTCCTCGGTGCGCTGCTCGGACGCGGCATCGACGATCGCCGGCTCGCCACCGTTGCCGCCCATTCCCTGGGAGTGATGCTCGGTTGCCGGGTGCTGCGCGTACACGACGTCGCCGGAACCCGGCGCGCCGCCGACACCGTGTCGGCCATGCTGGAGCACCGATGAGCACCCCCGCCCCCAAGCCCGCCTATCTGATCACCGGTGACGACCCCTCCCTGGTACGCCGCGCCGTCACCGACCTGGTCGACGAGCTCATCGGCCCCGCGGGCGACTCGCTGGGGGTCGAAACCTTCGAAGACGACTACGACCCCGCCCAACTGGTACAGGCCGCTCGCACCCCGTCATTCCTCGGTGGGCGCCGCATCGTGGTCGGCCGCGGCATCGGCCAGCTGACCGCCGACGTGCTGGCGCCACTGATCGACTACCTGGCCGATCCCGAGCCTGATGCCACCATCGTCCTGGTCCACGACGCCGGTGGTCGACTCAACGCCAAGCTGTCGAAGGCGGCGCAGACCGCCGGTACCAAGATCGAGACCGGAGTGCCCCACCAGGCCCGCCAGGCCGACGGCTGGTGGAGAGATCACCTCGCCGAGGGTCCGGTCCGTCTGGCGCCGCGGGCAGCCCAGCGCCTGCGCGCCCACCTCGGCGACGATGCCGGTCGACTGCCCGGTCTGCTCGACACGCTGGCCGCCACCTACGGTAACGACGCCAAGGTCAGCGAGCTCGAGCTCGAGCCGTTCCTCGGCCAAGCCGGTGGCGTGAAGCCCTGGGACCTCACCGATGCCGTCGACCGGGGAGACACCGAGTCGGCGCTGGCGGCGCTGGCCCGGCTGCGGGGGGCGGGCGGCATGCACCCGTTGCAGGTGCTCGCCATCCTCCACAACCACGTGGGTCGCGCCCTACGACTCCAGGGTTCGGGTGCCGGCAACGAGAAGGAAGCGGCGCAGCTGTTGGGCCTCAAGGGATCCACCTTCCCCGCCCGAAAGGCGATGACCACCGCCAGACGCCTCGGCTTCGACGGCTGCCAGCGGGCCATCGCGGCCCTGTCGATCGCCGATCTGGAGGTTCGCGGTGTTCGGGACTATGGCGGGGCCGATGCCACCTCAGGGTTGGCGGTGGAGCTGGCCGTCATCCGCCTCAGCGAGATCTGACCGACTCGAACCCGACCGACTCGAACCCGGCGGACTCGAACCCGGCGGGCCGGGCTGACGGGGCGGGGAGAGCGGCGTCAGCCGGCCTTGGCGGTGGCGGCCTTCTTCATGAGGCGGCTCTTGCGGCGGGCGGCCGCGTTCTTGTGGATCACGCCCTTGGCTGCCGCAGAATCGATCCGCCTGATGGCCTGGAGCACCGTGGCTTCGACGGAGTCGTCTCCGGCCTCGGCCGCAGTCTCGGCCGCCTTCACCCGCGTCTTCATCTCGGAGCGGACCGCCTTGTTGCGCAGGCGAGCCTTCTCGTTCTGACGGTTGCGCTTGATCTGGCTCTTGGTGTTGGCCACGGGATTCCTCGACCTCGGTGCAGTGTCGGCGGGCGGAGCCCGCTCGGGCCGGGACAGCGTAACGGCTGCGCCGCCCACCGGCCAGATGGCCAGCGTGTCACCGGGGCCCGGGCGGTGCCACACTGGCGAGCCCCCCGTCCCCGATCGACCGAGTCCCGGTGACCGATCTCAGCCACATCCGAAACCTGGCCATCATCGCCCACATCGACCACGGGAAGTCGACGCTGGCCGATCGCTTCCTCGAACGTTGCGGGGCGGTGGAGGCGCGGGAGATGCGCGAGCAGTACCTCGACACGATGGATCTTGAGCGCGAGCGGGGCATCACCATCAAGCTCCAGAGCGTGCGGCTGGGTTGGCGGGACCACATCATCAACCTCATCGACACCCCCGGCCACGTCGACTTCGGCTACGAGGTGAGCCGCAGCCTCGCCGCCTGCGAAGGCGTCATCCTGCTCGTTGACGCCAGTCAAGGGATCGAAGCCCAGACCTTGGCCAACTGCTATCTGGCGCTCGAGAACGATCTCACGATCGTGGCGGCCATGAACAAGATCGACCTGCCAGCGGCCGACCCCGAACGGGTCGGGCGGGAGATCGAGCGGATCCTCGGGCTGTCGGCGGCCGAGATCCTGCCCATCTCGGCCAAGACCGGCGCCGGGGTCGACGAGCTGCTGGACGCGGTGATCGAGCGCATCCCTCCTCCGGTCGGCGATGCCACCGCACCGCTCCAGGCCCTCATCTTCGACAGCCACTTCGACCAGTACCGCGGCGTCGTGTCGAGCGTCCGAGTGGTGAACGGCGAGCTGGTGACGGGCGCGCAGCTCCGGTTCGTCCAGGCCGGTTCGACCCATGAGGCCGACGAGGTCGGGGTCCGCACTCCTGTGCCCACCCCGACGGCGTCCCTCACAGCGGGCGAGGTCGGCTACCTGATCGCGGGCATCAAAGACGTGGCCGAGGCGCGTTCTGGCGAGACCGTCACCACGGCCCGCAACGGCTCGGATCAGGCCTTGGCCGGCTACCGCGATCCCAAGCCGATGGTGTACTCGGGGCTGTACCCGATCGACGGCGACGAGTTCTCCGAGCTGCGCGAGGCGCTCGAGAAGCTCCGCCTCAACGACGCATCGATCACCTATGAGCCGGAGACATCAGGGGCGTTGGGCTTCGGGTTCCGGTGCGGCTTCCTCGGACTGCTGCACATGGAGATCGTGCGGGAACGGCTCGAGCGGGAGTTCGGGCTCTCGCTCATCTCCACCGCGCCGTCGGTGGAGTACCTCGCCTACAAGGAGGGCGGCGAGCCGATCGTGGTCGACAACCCTTCGGCCATGCCGTCGGCGGCCGACGTCGATCGGGTGGAGGAGCCGTTCCTGCGGGTCACGGTCATCACTCCCACCGACTACACGGGTCCCGTCATGGAGCTGTGCCAAGACCGGAGGGGACAGATGATCCGCATGGAGTACCTCAGCGAAGAGCGGGTCGAGCTCGACTACGAGATGCCGCTGGCCGAGGTGGTGGTGGACTTCTTCGACCAGCTCAAGAGCCGAACCAAGGGCTACGCCAGCCTCGATTACGAGCCCATCGGTTACCGCCCGTCTGACCTCGTGAAGGTCGATGTGCTGCTCAACAACGTTCCCGTGGATGCGTTCAGCACCGTGGTGCACAAGGACAAGGCTTACGAGTACGGGCGTCGCATGGCCGAGAAGCTCCACCAGCTCATCCCGCGCCAGATGTTCGACGTGCCCATCCAAGCCGCGATCGGTGGTCGCATCATCGCCCGCGAGACGGTGAAGGCGAAGCGCAAGGACGTGCTGGCCAAGTGCTACGGCGGCGACATCAGCCGCAAGCGCAAGCTCCTCGAGCGGCAGAAAGAGGGAAAGAAGAAGATGAAGAACATCGGTCGGGTCGAGGTTCCCCAGGAAGCCTTCGTCTCCGCCCTTCGCATCGACGACTGACGACGGCGGGCGCCACGGTCAGCGCTGGGCTTCATTGGTGGCGCGGTCAGGGGCGCGCGGTCAGGGGCGCGGCGTCAGAGGGTGGGGACGATGGCGACGATCACGGCCACCACGGCCACCGTGAGGGGCAACCCGAGGCGGAAGTAGTCTCCGAAGCGGTAGCCGCCGGGTCCGTAGACCATGGTGTTGGTCTGGTAGCCGATCGGGGTGAGGAACGACGCCGAGGCCGACACTGCCACCGCGACGGCCATGTGGCGCGGGTCGAGGCCCACCGAGCTACCGGCAGCAACGGCGATGGGGAACATGAGCACCGCGGCGGCGTTGTTGGTGATCAGCTCGGTCAGGGCGATGGTGGCCAACACGACCCCCAGAACGACGCCGCGGGTGCCGAGCCCGTCGAACAGTCCCACCAACCCGTCGGCCACCTCGGTGGCCAACCCCGATGCATCGATGCCGGCGCCGATCCCGAAGGCGGCGCCGATCAGCAGGACCACGTCGAGATCGACGGCATCCAGCGCCTCGCTGAAGGTCAGGATCCTCGTTGCCACGACGGCGCCGGCACCCAGCAGCGCCGCCTCGAGGATCGGCACCACACCAAGAGCGGCGGCGGCGCTCACCGCCAACACGATGGCTCCGGCCACCACCGCCTTCTCGGTCGCCGCCGGCGGTGGTGCGCCGAGCCGGGAGACGACGAGGAAGTCGCGACGGTCACCCCACCGGCGGCGGAAGTCGTGACCGGCGAGCATGAGGAGCGTGTCGCCGGGCCGTAGCTTCACCTGGCCGAGCTTGGCATCCACCCGCTGGCCGGCCCGGTGGATGGCAACGACGGCCGCCTGGTAGCGACCACGGAACTCCACTTCGGCGAGCGTTCGACCGGCCAGCGGTGACGCGGCACCGATGACGGCCTCGTAGAAGGCGTGGCGGCCGGCGTCGACGGCAACCAGGTGCTGCTGCTCGGTGGACACGAGTCCGGCGTGGCGCTGGAGGTCGATCACCAGGTCGATCTTTCCGACGAACGTGAGTACGTCGTCGCCGGCCAGCACGGTGTCGGGAGCGACGGGCGCGATCCGCTGGTCGCCTCGCACGATCTCGACCAGGAACACGCCCTGGAGGTTGCGGAGCCCGGCTTGGTCGACGGACCTGGCGTCGAGCGAGCCACCCCCCTTCACCACCATCTGCACCACGAACGCCCGCCCCTCGGCGCTGTCGAGGCTCGCCCGCAGTCCCGATCGCTCCGGGAGCAGGCGGGGGGCGATGAGGATGAGCACGATCACACCGACCACGGCGACGGGCAGCCCGACGGAGGTGACCTCGAAGAAGTCGAAGGGATCCCCACCCCCGCGCTCGACGAGCCCGCTCACCACCAGGTTGGTCGATGTTCCCAGGGTGGTGATGACGCCACCGAGGATCGTGGCGAACGACAGGGGCATCAGGAGCCGTGACGCGGTGCGGCCGTGACGGTCGGCCCAGGCCTCCACCTGTGGGAGCACCATGGCGACGATCGGGGTGTTGTTCAGCACGGCCGATGCACCGGCCGAGGGGAT
Organism: Acidimicrobiales bacterium; assembly: GCA_036397895.1. Taxonomy (GTDB): domain Bacteria; phylum Actinomycetota; class Acidimicrobiia; order Acidimicrobiales; family DASWIA01; genus DASWIA01. The sequence goes on from DASWIA010000018.1 coordinate 89,461, forward strand.
CGCCAGCCGGCTGAGAGTCCGGCGCTCGGAACCTCCAGAGCCGAGCAGCCGCGCCACCGCGGGGCCGAGCAGACCGGTGCGCTCCACTGCGGCGGCGACGACGTAGAGCGCGGCCACCGTGATGGGCGCGGGGTTCCCGAACCCGGCGAAGGCGACGTCGGCGTCGATGACGTCGGTGACGAGCAGGGCCACGACCCCTGCCACCACGGTGGGCATCGGGGGGGCCAGATCGCGCACCAGGATGATCAGAACGGCGGCGACGACAGCCAAGGTGATCCACGCATCGCCAGTCACGAAGACGAGATCGTAGGGGTGCGCTGCACTCGCAGTGTCGATGTGGCCTGTCGGCGGGGGCTGGCACTCGGTAGGTTGGAGTGCCAACCACGGTGCACCCGCACCATCGACGACCACTGCCCCCGGGATCATGCTGGACGATCGCAAGGCCGCCATCCTCAAGGCCGTCATCGAGAAGTACATCGAGACGGCACAGCCCGTCGGGTCGGCCGCGGTCGCCAAGCGGTCCGACATCGACGTGTCGTCGGCCACCGTCCGCCACGAGCTGGGCGCCTTGGAGAGCGAGGGCTATCTCGATCAACCCCACACCAGTGCCGGGCGCATCCCCACCGACAAGGGCTACCGCTTCTTCGTCGACGAGCTGGGCGAGCCGGCACCGCCGCCGGCCACGGCGAAGCAGGTGCGGGCGTTCTTCAACGCCGCCCACGGCGAGCTCGAGCGGATGCTGCTCGACACGTCGAAGCTGCTGTCCAACCTCACGAACCTCGCCGGCGTCGTCGTCGGGGGATCGGGCGACGCTCGGGCCGCGGCGGACATCCGCTCGATCCAGCTCGTCGGGCTGGGCGAGTCCACGGCGCTGATGGTGGCGGTGATGTCGAACGGTGCCGTGGTGCGGCACACCCTCGACAGCCCCCACGCCGGTGACACCACCCGGCTGGGCGCCGCCACGGTGCATCTGGGCGGCGCGCTCGACGGTGTCCGCACCACCAACCTGCCCGACTCGATATCCGCCACCGGTGACGCCATCACGGACGCGCTGGTCACGTCGGGCCTCGCCGCGCTGTGCGACTCGCTCACCTCCTCCGCCGGCGTCGCAGTTAACGCTGATGTGCACGTCGGCGGCACCGCCAGGCTGGCCGAGGCGTTCGACGCGGTCGAGACGGTTCGATCGGTGCTGGCCACACTCGAGCAGCAGCTGGTGGTCGTCTCACTGGTGCGCGAGGTGCTCGATCGCGACAGCCGCATCGCCATCGGTGGTGAGCTGGGCCTGGAGACCTTGTCCCAGTGCTCGGTGGTCGTTGCCCCCTACGAGATCGAGGGAGAGATCGCCGGAACCATCGGCGTGCTCGGTCCCACCCGCATGGATTACAGCCAGGCCCTCGCTGCCGTCACCGTCGTGAGCAAGCGCCTCGGCGGAGTGCTGGGCGAAGGCGGCGGAGCATGAGCGACTTCTACGAGCTGCTCGGCCTGTCTCGCGACGCCGACGCCGCTGAGATCAAGAAGGCCTACCGGCGGCTCGCCCGCGAGCTGCATCCCGACGCCAACCCCGGTGACCGCGAGGCCGAGGAGCGGTTCAAGGCCGTGTCCAGGGCCTATGAGACGCTCGCCGACCCCGACAAGCGGGCCCGCTACGACCGGTACGGCGAGGAGGGAGTGACCGGTGGCCACGACTTCACCGGGATGTCGGTCAATGACATCTTCCAGATGTTCTTCGGCGGCGACCCCTTCGGCGGGTTCGGTGGTGGTGACCCTCGTGGCGCCGGGCCACCGCGGGGGGCCGACCTCGAGGTGATGGCCGACCTGAGCCTCGAGGACGTGGTGTTCGGCACGCGCCATGACGTAGAGGTCCGTACCGCCGACATGTGCGGGTCGTGCGACGGTTCGGGCGCCGAGCCACCCAGCCAACCCGAGACGTGTGGCCAGTGCCAGGGAGCCGGCCAGGTTCGGATGGTGCGACAGACGCTGCTCGGTCAGATGGTGACCGCTGGCGCCTGCAGCCAGTGCGGTGGGATGGGCCAGGTGGTGAGGGATCCGTGCCGCGAATGCCGAGGGGAGGGTCGTACCATCGGGGAGCGCCGACTCACCATCGAGGTTCCCGCTGGCGTGGACGATGGCACCACGCTTCGCCTGACCGGCCGCGGTGCGGTCGGTCCGCGTGGCGGCCCCACCGGCGACCTGTACGTCCACGTCCGGGTCCGGTCCCACGACGTGTTCCAGCGCGACGGCCGCCATCTGCGGGCCGACCTGCCCGTGTCGATCGTGCAGGCGACGCTCGGTGCCACCCTTCCGTTCGAAACGCTCGACGGACCCACCGAGATCGAGGTGCCGCGCGGCACCCAGACCGGCCGTGTGATCCGGCTCCGGGGCCAGGGCGTGCCGGGCCTCGATGGTCGGGGGCGTGGCGACGTGTTGGTGTCGGTGGTGGTCGAGACGCCGTCCGACCTCGATGACACGACCGAGACGCTTCTGCGCGATCTCGCTGATCACTGGGGCCACACCGTCGATCCGCCACCGGCTGGTGTGCTCGGTCGGATCAAATCGGCGTTCCGCAACCAGTGACCATCCCCGGGTCGGCGGGACCGGTGGGTCTCGTCGAGTCGCTTCCGGCGCCATCCCTTCCGGAGCGCCTCGACCGGCACCTGCGCCGGGCTCGGCGGCTGCGGCTGGGCGCGCCGGTCGCCCTCACCGATGGGGCAGGCCGGTGGCAGCCCCACGCGCTCACGGCTGAGGGTGCCGAGCCAATCGGTGACGTGGTCGACGATGGCGGGGGTCGACCGGCTCTGGCCGTGGGCTTGTGCGCGACCAAGGGTGAGCGTCCGGCGTGGGCCATCCAGAAGCTGACCGAGCTCGGTGTCGGTCGGATCCTGATCGTGGAGGCCGATCGGTCCGTCGTCCGCTGGGATGACGGAGCGCTGGCGTTCGACCGGCTGAGGCGGGTGGCCGTCGAGGCGGTGGAGCAGTCGCGCCGGGTGTGGGTCCCAGAGATCGACGGTCCGGTGCGGCTCGAATCACTCCTGGTGGCTGGTGGCGTGTCTGGTGGCGTGGTGCTCGCCGACGGCGCCGGCCGCCCGATGGGCCCCGACGACGCCGACTCGCTGATCCTGGTGGGACCTGAGGGGGGATGGTCAGACGCCGAGCGAGCGGCCGCTGAGGCGGCCGGGGTGCCTACGATCACGGTGGGCAACGGTGTGCTTCGGACCGAAACGGCGGCGGTAGCGGTGGCGGCCGTGGCTGCTCATGTGCAGCGTGCCTTCCGCTGAGCGACTTTCCCCGCGCGCTCCGACAGGACGACTCGGGTGAATCGTGCGGAGTCGGAGCCTGATTTGTCACCGGTCGCGTCAAGATCCCACGCAGGGTGATTGATCTTCACCCACAATCGGGCATAGTGTGATGAAGAAGAGGGAGGTGCCCGGTGGACGAGATCACGATTGTTGACGCCATTGGCCCCCGGCAGTACGCGGCCGATGTCGGGGAGCGACTGCGTGCCATCCGCAAGCAGAAGGGCCTCTCGTTGCAAGACGTCGAGGCCAACTCGGCCCAAGAGTTCAAGGCATCGGTGCTGGGCGCGTACGAGCGGGGCGAGCGGGCCATCTCGGTGCCCCGCCTCCATCGCCTGGCCATCTTCTACAGCGTGCCGGTCGATCAGTTGCTGCCCCGCGATCCCCGGGCCGTCGGAGCCAGCGCCAACCAGGACAGCGTCGACGGCATCGAGCCGGCGCTCACCATCGACCTCACCCGCCTCGAGGGGATCGACTCACCCGAGATGCGGATGATCGAGCGGTACCTGGGGATGATCCAGGTGCAGCGTCAGGACTTCAACGGCCGGGTGCTCTCGATCCGTCGAGACGACCTCCGCGCCTTGGCGTGCCTGCTCGACACCGAGATCGAGGAGACCACACGCCGACTCGACGTGTTGGGACTGCGGGTCTCCTGACTGGTCGTCTCAGCCCAGAGGCCACGCTCGATGCTGCCCCCGCGGGGGCGGCTTTCGGCGTCTACCTGCATGTCCCGTTCTGCCGGCACCGCTGCGACTACTGCGCGTTCGCGGCATGGGACGACCGGAATCAACTGGCCGACGACTACCTGAGGGCGCTCGACACCGAGGTGGCGCGGGCGGTGGAGGCGGGGCTGGCGCCCGCCCACACTGTGTTCGTAGGTGGGGGCACGCCGAGCCAGGTCGACCCTGAGGGGCTGGGCCGGGTTCTCGACCGCTTGGCGTTGGTCGAGCGGGCTGAGGTCACCGTTGAGTGCAACCCCGACGACGTCACCGCCGCGCTGGCTGAATCGCTGGCCGCGCACCGGGTCAATCGGGTCTCGCTCGGTGTGCAGTCGATGGACATCGACCAGCTGGCCGTGCTGGGGCGTCACCACCGCCCGGCGAACGTGGCCAGCGCCCTCGCCCATGTACGCGCCGCGGGGGTCACCAACATCAACCTCGACGTGATCTACGGCTCGGTGGGGGAGTCGGCCGCCTCGTGGCGACGAACGCTGGCCTCGGTTCTGGACCTCGAGCCGCCTCACGTGTCGGCCTATGCGCTGACCGTCGAGCCAGGGACGCCGCTGGCCGACGACCCGCACCACCATCCCGACGAGGATCTCCAGGCCGACGCATACGAAGCGGCCGAAGAGCTGTTGGGCGAGGCCGGGATGACGCACTACGAGATCTCGAACTGGGCTCGACCCGGTCACCAGTGCCGTCACCATCTCATCTACTGGGATCAGGGCGACTACCGGGGCTTCGGGTGTGCTGCCCACTCCCACCGCGGTGGTCGCCGCTGGTGGAACCTGCACACACCGGAGCGCTACATCGAGGCGGTGACCGAAGGCTCGTCGACGGAAGCCGCGGCGGAGGTCCTCGACGGGGAGACGCGCCGTCGGGAGGCGCTGGAGCTACGGCTGCGAACCTGGGCGGGAGTTCCTCCGGGTTCATTCAGCGACGAGGATCGAGCCGAGCTCACGACCGAAGGATTGGTCGAGTCGGTCGTGTTGGGAGACGGGGAGGAGCGCCTGGCCTTGACCCAGCGGGGTCGGATGTTGGCCAATGAGGTGGCGCTCCGGCTGGTTCCCGTGGATGATCGCCCCGTGCTAGCCGCCGGCTAGCCGGCGCGGCTGGCGTCGACGCTGGGCAACGCAAGAGTGAGACCGGGGTGGATGAGATCGGGGTTGTCCGGCGCCACCAGCCGTGACCGGTTGGCATCGATGAGTCGAAGCCAGTAGCGGGCGATCACTGGTTCCTCGCCGGTCTCGACGAGGCGCGCGGCGATGGACCAGAACGAGTCGCCCGGCTCGACGACCCACTCGGTCCCTGAGCCGGAGGTGCGTTGCGTCTCCGGCGGAGCATGACTGCCCGCACCGCCCGGACCGCCAGGACCGCCCGACAAGACGACGGTGGCACCCGTGGTTGGGTCGGTGGTGGTCGTGGTGGTTGGATCGAACCCCTTAGGTGGCGTCGACCCCGACGTCGATTCCGGCGTCGATTCCAGCGTGGACTCCGAGGTCGAGTCCGGCGTCGGGGCTGGCGGTTCGGTGGGCGAGATGGGTCCCACCGAGACGACCTCTGGAGGTGGAGGCAGCTCGGACGCCGAGGTAGTCGAGGGTAGGGCGAGAGTCATGGTTGCGCCGGCGACGGCGACGCGGCGCACGGCGCGGGGCCAGCGGCGAGCCACCCGGTGGAGGCCGCTGTGGCCGGTGAGCGAGGCACCGACCGACACCAACGAGCCCAACGCCCCCCAGCCCGCCACTACGAGGACGATCGATCGGCCCACGGCCACGAGCGCGATCGATGTGGGGTCGGCACCCCGGGGGACGGCCATCCAACCGCCGGGGGCGGCGCCGGCGAGACCGGTGACGATCAGCGCGTACCAGCCCATGGTCGACACCAGACGCCACCGACCGGTCACGGCCCGCCGTCCGTCGCGACGTCGTGCCACTCGATGGGGACCAGAACCGATCCCGACTGCACCAACGCCACAAGGCAGCCCGCGGGACCGGGTCGGATCTCCAGCGACCTCACGGGAGGCGTGGCGTGACCGGCGAATCTGGCTGGCCACCCGTGTCCTGGTGGTGCCGCCGGGGTGGGACCGATGTGGAGCGCGGCGGCACCGGTGACGGGATCGACCACCACGACGTCGGCGCCGCCATCGCAATCGAGGTCTCCGACCAACGCCAGGTCACCACCCGTCCCGACGCGCCATCGCCAGCCGTCGATGACGACCTCGGTTGCGGCGCAGTCCTGCCGTCGAAGAAGACAGGTGGTGTCGGCCACGGCAACGCCCTCGAGCGCGGTGGGGTCGGTCGGCGGGTCGGCGACCGATGACGGAGGCTCGGTTCCGGGGTTGACGGCATCTCCCCCGAGCTCGGGATTGTCGGTCGATGCCGAGGGGCCCGGCGCCGTTGCGGGCGAGATGGCTGCGGCCGGTGTGTCACGGGCCGTGGGAGTGATCACCAGCGCGAGGCCTGCGGCGAGCAGTGCCAGTGCTCCGAGGGCGACGGTGATGGTTAAGCGCCAGTTCACTCGGCGTTCGTTCGGATCGGGCCTGATGGTCGCCGAGGACGCGGGGCGAGACCCCCCTGTCGAAGTTGCCGCGATAGGAGCACTCGCCGATGTCGTTGCTGTGGGCGTTGATGTGGCCGGTGTCGTGGTGGCGAGCACGGCGGCGAGCGCCGCATCGAGCTCGGGAAGACGGGGGCGTGCCTCCGGGTCGGCCACTGTGGCGCGGTCGGCGACTCTCCGCAGCGCCTGGGCGGTGAGCCGGTCGAGGTCGGAGGCGGGCACGGTGGTGAGCATCCA
>DASWIA010000019.1:0-1576 GCA_036397895.1 Acidimicrobiales bacterium
TACCCCGACACCCTGGTCGGCACCGATTCGCACACCACGATGATCAACGGACTCGGCGTGCTCGGCTGGGGTGTGGGCGGGATCGAGGCGGAGGCGGCGATGCTCGGCCAGCCGGTGTCGATGCTCATCCCGCAGGTCGTGGGCTTCCGGCTCACGGGGCGGCTCGCCGAGGGCGCCACGGCCACTGACCTGGTGCTCACCGTGACGCAGATGCTCCGCAAGAAGGGTGTGGTCGGAAGGTTCGTGGAGTTCTACGGTCCCGGGGTCGCGACGCTGCCCCTGGCCGACCGCGCCACGATCGGCAACATGGCGCCCGAGTACGGCGCGACCGTCGGCATCTTCCCCGTGGACCAGGAGACCCTGCGCTACCTCGAGTTCACCGGGCGCGCGCCCGAGCAGGTGCGGCTCGTCGAGGCGTATATGAAGGAGCAGGGGCTGTTCCACACGCTCGACTCACCGGAGCCGGTCTACTCCGACATGCTGGAGCTGAATCTCGCGACGGTGGAGCCGAGCCTGGCCGGCCCACGCCGGCCGCAGGACCGCGTCCCGCTGCGGGAGGTCGGGAAGAACTTTCTCGAGGCGCTGCCGAGCCTCATGAAGTCGACGTCGCCGATCGCCGCGCCGTCGAACGCCGCCCGGTGGGAAGAAGAGGGAGGCGGCGTGGCCACCGCCGTGCAGGCGCCCGCGCAGCGCCGGACTCACGTCACCCTGAAGCTCGACGACACCGAGCACCCCCTGCGCCACGGCTCCGTCGTGATCGCCGCCATCACGAGCTGCACCAACACGAGCAACCCCAGCGTGATGGTCGCCGCCGGGCTGTTGGCCAAGAAGGCGGTCGAGAAGGGCCTCAGCGTGCCGCCGCACGTGAAGACCAGCCTCGCGCCGGGCTCGCGGGTCGTGACCGACTATTTTGAGAAGGCGGGCCTCGACGAGTACCTGGAGAAAGTTGGCTTCTACACGGTCGGCTACGGCTGCACGACCTGCATCGGCAACAGCGGCCCGCTGCCCGAGCCAATCTCGGCCGCGGTGAAGCAGCACGACCTGGTGGTGGCGGGCGTGTTGTCGGGCAACCGCAACTTCGAGGGCCGGATCAATCCCGACGTGAAAGCGAACTACCTGGCCAGCCCGCCGCTGGTGGTGGCCTACGCGCTGGCCGGCACGACCGACATCGACTTCGAGAACGAGCCGATCGGCGCGGGCCAGCAAGGTCGCCCCGTGTACCTGCGCGACGTCTGGCCGACGCACCAGGAAGTACAGGCCGTGGTGGACCGGTGCGTGCTGCCGGAGATGTTCACCCAGCAGTACGCCGACATCTGGCATAAGAATCCGAAGTGGAACGCGATCGAGACGAGCGCAGGCGAACTCTACGAATGGGACGCGACCAGCACGTACATCCAGGAGCCGCCGTTCCTCGTGGACCTGACGCCTGATCCACAGCCGATCGAGCCGATCCACGCTGCGCGGTGCCTGGCCGCGCTGGGCGACTCGGTGACCACCGACCATATCTCGCCCGCCGGATCGATTGCCAAGGACAGCCCGGCCGGCAAATACCTGATTTCGCAGGGCGTCGAGCCGC
>DASWIA010000020.1:0-66806 GCA_036397895.1 Acidimicrobiales bacterium
CGTAGGACTTGATCACTCCTTGCACGGAATCCGACGTTACCGTCCACTCCTGATGGTGGACGAGTTCGCGCTGATCGATCGCATCGCCGAGATGGTGCCCGGCGTCGCCGGCGGCGACGTCGGCATCGGCGACGACTGCGCTGTCGTTGCCACCGCGGGTGGCGGCCGGCTGCTGCTGGCCGCCGATGTCGCGGTGGAGGGCGTCCACTTCGACCGGCGCTGGAGCACTCCCGCCGATGCCGGTTGGCGAGCAGTGGCCACCAACGTCAGCGATGTCGCCGCCATGGGCGGGCGGCCGCTCCACCTGCTGGTGTCGCTGGTGGTCGGCCCCGAGTTCGACCCCGAGGAGTGCATGGGCGGCGTCGCGGACGCCGCTCGAGCGTGGGATGTGGTAGTGGCCGGCGGCGACCTCTCGTCGGGTCCGGCCACCGTCATCTCCATCGCGGTGACCGGCACCACGGATGGGCGCAACCCGGTGCTCCGGAGTGGGGCGGCGGCCGGCGACACCGTGCTGGTCACCGGTCCGGTGGGACGGGCGGCAGCCGACCTGAGACTGCTCGAGGGAGGCGTGGCGATCGACGATGTGTTCGACCGAGCCCGAAGTCACCGGCGCCCGCTGGCGCCGGTGCGTGAAGGGCTGGCCGCCGCCAATGCCGGGGCCACGGCCATGATCGATGTGTCCGATGGGCTGCTGGCCGACCTGGGCCACGTGGCTTCCGCCTCGGGCCTGGGCTTCGAGATCGACGCGGTACCGGTGGCCGAGGGGGCCACCGTCGCCGAGGCCGTCGCCGGTGGCGACGACTACGTGCTCCTGATCTGCCATCCCGACCCGGTGACGGTGGTCGGAGCCTTCGCCGCCGACCATCTGGACGAACCCGTCGTCATCGGTCGCCTGGTCGACGATGCGCAGGCGCGGACGTTGCTGGGCGAGCAGCTTCCGTGGCTCCCCGGATGGCGCCATGAGCTCGGAGTGGAGGACGGGTGAGCACGCCCCGGCGTCCGGTAGCCCTCACCGTGGCCGGAACCGACAGCGGTGGAGGCGCGGGCATCGCCGCCGACCTCAAGACCTTCGAGGTGCTCGGCGTGTGGGGGACGTGCTGCGTGGTGGCCGTCACCGCCCAGAACACGCTCGGCGTGCAGGGCTTCGACACCATCGATCCCGCGCTGGTCGACGCCCAGATCGACTCCGTCGCCACCGACATCGGCGTCGACGCGGTCAAGACGGGGATGCTGGCCACGGCCGCCCACGTCGAGGTGGTGGCGGCGGCAATCGCTCGCCACCGGCTCCCCAACCTCGTCGTCGATCCGGTGCTCGTCTCCCGCCACGGCGACCCGCTGCTGGCCGTCGGTGCCGTCGGTGCACTCCGCTCGTCGCTGCTGCCCCTGGCTCGCGTGGTCACTCCGAACCTTCCCGAGGCGGCGGCGCTCTGCGGGGTGCCCGAAGCAGATCTCCGCGACCGAGGTGCCATGGAGCAGGCGGCGGCGACCCTCGCTGACCTCGGTGTCGAGGTTGTGGTCGTCAAGGGTGGTCACCTCGGTGGTTCCACCAGCCCCGATCTGGTGTGGAGCGATGGCAAGCCCACGTGGCTGGAAGGCGATCGCATCCCCGGCCGCCATACCCACGGAACGGGCTGCACGATGTCGGCCGCCATCGCCGCGGGACTCGCCAACGGCTGCCCTCCCATCGAAGCGGTCGGCGCCGCCCGGACGCTGGTGAGGGCGGCCATCGCCGGGGGAGTGGAGCTGGGTAGCGGGGTGGGGCCGGTCGACCCTGCGGCCGGGCGGACCTAGACGCGATCTAGACGTCGGCCACCCGGCGGGGCTTCACGTTCTTGGTGACCTTGCCGGCCTTGAGGCATGACGTGCACACGTGGGCCCGCTTCGGTGTGCCCTTGTCCATGATGCGGACGCGCTGGATGTTCGGGTTCCACCGACGCTTGGTGCGACGGTGGGAGTGGCTGAGGTTCATGCCGAAGCCGGGCTTCTTGCCACAGATGTCGCAGACCGATGCCATGACGAGCGCGTTCCTTGTGCAGTGGGTTGACCGGACGGAGAACGGTAGCAGCGGCCCGAGCCGTGGCTCCACTGCCCGGCGGCCCCACAACTACGATCGCACGGATGCCGGTGATGGAACGCCTCGACGCCGATGACGTCGTCCGACTCATGGTGGGCTATCGCGACGCGCTGGCGCTGCACCGCGAGGTGCTCGACCGGCTGAACGTCTACCCGGTCCCCGATGGCGATACCGGTAAGAACATGCTGGGGACCCTCGAGGCCGTGGTTGCCGGCCTCCGTGGCTGCGATGCCGATCTGGTCTCCGTGTGTGGGACCGTCAGCAAAGGCGCCCTCATGGGGAGCCAGGGCAACAGCGGGGTCATCCTCTGCCAGGTCCTGCGCGGGCTGATGAGTCGTTTCGAGCGAGCCGACGCCGAGGGCGATCCCATCGACCACCGAGTGTTCGCCGAGGCCCTCACCCTGGCGTCGGAGGGCGCGTACCGAGCGGTGCAGACGCCGGTGGAGGGCACCATCCTCACCGTGGTGCGGGAGACGGCCGAGGCCGTCTTCGGTCATCGGGGACCCATGATCGACCTGCTCGAGACGGCCCGCACCGCGGCCGCCAGTTCGCTCGAGCGAACGCCCGACCTCCTGCCGAGGCTGGCTGAGGCCGGTGTCGTAGACGCCGGCGCGGCCGGGTTCGTGCTGCTCGTCGATGCCGCGCTGACCCTCCTCGATGGCCGTCCCCTGCCCGAACCCGAGGTCCCGTCCCTCACCGCCGCCGAGCTCGTGGCGCAGGGGGGTGGTGCGATGCCGGGACACAGGACGACCGACCACGACCTACAGCTCGACGTCTCCGATCATCGCTACGAGGTCATGTACCTGCTGGAAGCACCCGAGGCCACCGACGACGCCATCGATGCCTTCAGGGGTGTGTGGGCCACCATCGGCGACTCCATCGTGGTGGTCGGTGGGGACGGCATCTGGAACTGCCACGTGCACACCAACGACATCGGTGCCGCCATCGAAGCCAGCCTCGACATCGGCAAGCCCAAGCGGATCAGGATCACCGATCTCTTCGAGCAGGTCGAAGAGGAGCGCTGGGTCCGCGAAGCCGACCCCACCATCGGAGCCACAGCCGACCCCGTGGCCACCGGCCTGGTCGTGGTGTGCAACGGCACCGGCCAGGAGCGCATGTTCCGCGAGCTGAAGGTGCAGGGCATCGTCTCGGGCGGCCAGACCATGAACCCGTCGGTCGGCATGCTCACCGAGGCGGTCGAGCGGGTCAACGCGCCCGAGGTGATCATCCTTCCCAACAACACGAACATCGTGGCCGCGGCCGAGCAGGTGGACGCGCTGACCGATAAGCGGGTGGTGGTCCTTCCCACCCGGTCGGTGCAGGAGGGCCTCATCGCCGCCGAGCACCGCGACCCCGAGTCCGACCTCGACGCCAACCTCGAGCGCATGCGGGACTCCGTGGCCGAGGTCGTCTGTGGCGAGGTGACCATGGCCGTGCGCGACAGCGGGAGCCCGGTCGGCGAGGTGGCGGAAGGCGACTGGATCGGCCTCGGTCCGGCTGGCATCGCCTCGATCGCTGGGGACGCCGGGAGCGCGGTCATCGGCCTGCTCGACGTGCTCATCACCGACGAGCACGGGTGGGTGTTGTGCGTCGCCGGTGCCGACGCTGACGAGAACGTCATACGGCGCATCAAGGACTGGTTGGGCGGGCATCGTCCCGATGTCGAGATCGAAGTCGTTGCCGGCAACCAGCCGCACTACCCGTACCTGTTCGCCGTCGAGTAGCTCGTCGCCTGATGCCGGCTGATCAGGTGGAGCCGCTGGGTCTCGACTGGTTCGCGTCCGAGTCGGTCCAGCGGCTCGAGGGGGCGCAGCGGCTCGAGGCCGGGCTCGCCGGTCTGGGCATCCACACCCTCCTCGACCTGCTCACCTACTACCCCCATCGCCACATCGACCGCACCCGCATGGTGACGGTGCGGGACGCTCGGCCCGACGACGAGGGGCTCATCACCCTGCTGCTGACGGTCAAGCGGGTCGACTCGCCGCCGTCACGCAACCGGGGCAAGAAGCGGGTGATCGTGACCGCCGGAGACGGGACCGGCAACATCCAGCTCGTCTTCTTCAACCAACCGTGGCGAGCCCGCCGGCTCCAGCCCGGCATGGAGCTGCACGTCAGCGGCAAGGTCACCGAGTTCCGCGGGGCCCGCCAGCTCACCAACCCGCTTGTCGATCTGGTCGGCGACCAGGTCAACAAGATCGTGCCCGTCTACCGCCAGTCGGTGAAGAGCGACACCTCCATCTCTACACGAGACATCGCCGAGCTCGTGGCCCAGGTGCTGCGACGGGCATCGGTCCGCGGATTCGCCGAGCCGCTGCCAGATGGCGTGCGCCGGGACCTGGGGCTGATGGAACGGGGAGAGGCCTTCGCCCGCTATCACGATCCAAAGGATTGGGGTGACATCGCTCGGGCCCGCAAGCGACTGGCGTTCGAGGAGCTGCTCCGGGTGCAGCTGGCGCTGGCGCTCCGCCGCCGGGCGCTGGTGCGGACCGCGGCGGGCATCGAGCACCGGCCCGACGGGCCCCTCGTCGCCCGCTTCGGCGACCGGTTGCCATTCGATCTCACCGCCGACCAGCGGAGCGTGATCGACGAGATCTTCGACGACCTCCGCCAACCCATACCGATGCACCGGCTCCTCCAGGGCGACGTGGGCTCGGGGAAGACGGTGGTGGCGGTGTTGGCCTGCCTGGCCGCCATCGGCGGCGGCCAGCAGGCGGCGATCATGGTCCCCACCGAGGTCCTGGCCGAACAGCACCATCTGGCCATCACCGAGCTGCTCGATGGTCTGACCATTCCCGCCGACGACGACGGCACCCTGTTCGACGAACGGCCGGTGCGGGTCGGGCTGCTCACCAACCGCACCACGGCTTCGGCCCGGACCAAGCTCCACGCAGCGCTCGCCTCAGGCGAGATCGATCTGCTCATCGGCACCCACGCCCTGCTTGAGGAGAAGGTGGAGTTCCGCTCGCTCGGCGTCGTCATCATCGACGAGCAGCACCGGTTCGGAGTCGAGCAGCGCGCCACGCTGCGAGAGAAGCGGTCCGACGGGACGGTCCCCGACGTGCTGGTGATGACCGCCACCCCCATCCCTCGATCGGCTGCGATGACCGTCTATGGCGACCTCGACACCTCGACGATCGCCGAGCTGCCTCCAGGCCGGCGACCGATCACGACGATCTGGGCCCGCACTCCCGACGCCGAGGCCGGCGTGTGGGACCGGCTGCGAACCGAGGTGGCCCACGGTCGCCAGTGCTACGTGGTGTGCCCGCTCATCGAGGAGAGCGACAAGCTCGAGGCGGCGGCGGCAACCGAGGTCTACGAGCGCTTGTCTCACACCGAGCTGGCCGGCCTGCGCGTCGAGCTGCTCCACGGCCGGATGAAGAGCGGGGAGAAGGAGGCAGTCATGAACCGCTTCCGGTCCGGCGTCACGCACGTGTTGGTGTCGACCACGGTGATCGAGGTCGGCGTCGACGTGCCCAACGCCACGGTCATGGTCATCCTCGACGCCGACCGCTTCGGGCTGGCCCAGCTCCACCAGCTCCGAGGTCGGGTTGGGCGAGGCGCCCATGACAGTCACTGCTACCTCATCGGCGAGCCCACGTCGGAGGTGGGCGAGGAGCGGCTGTCGGCCTTCGAACGCGAGATCAACGGCTTCGTGCTCGCCGAGACCGACCTCGACCTCCGTGGCGAGGGAACGATCTTCGGTTCCATGCAGAAGGGTCGTTCCGACCTGAAGCTGGCGTCGCTGCGCAAGGACAGGGAGATGATCGTCACCGCCCGCCAGCTGGCCTTCTCGTTGGTGGACGACGACCGCGCTCTTCGCCATCATCCGCTGCTCGAGCGGGAGCTTGCGGTGTTCATCCCTGAGGAGGAGCGTGACTGGCTCCTGAAGGGCTGATCCCCTGCCCCCTATCCTGCCGCCCCATGCGGGTCGTGGCCGGGTCGGCGAAGGGGCGTCGCTTGGTGAGCCCACCGGGTACGTCCACTCGGCCCACGAGCGACCGCGTCCGGGAGGCCACGTTCAACTCGCTGTTCAGCCTGGGTGGCGTGGAAGGTCTGCGAGTGGTCGACCTGTTCGCCGGCACCGGCGCGCTGGGCATCGAGGCGCTGAGTCGCGGCGCCCGCCACTGCACCTTCGTTGAGCGAGACCGCGGTGCCCTCCGGGCTCTCAGGCAGAACCTCGACACCACCGCCTTCGCCGACGGGGCCACCGTGCTGGAGGCCGACGCCTCAGCCTCGGCAACGATCGATCGGGTGGGCCCCGTCGACCTGGCCCTCGCTGATGCTCCCTACGACTTCGACGGGTGGGGACCGGTCCTCGCCGCCCTCGACACCGACCTGGTCGTGATCGAGAGCGCCAGGGGGGTCGAGATGGGGGAGCGCTGGGAACTTCTCCGGTCACGGTCGTATCGAAGTACGGTGGTGACCATCGCGCGCTGTGTCGAGCCGCGAGACCTGTCGGACGCACGACGAGGACGGTGAGCGACGTGGGCGTCGCCCTGGTACCGGGGTCTTTCGACCCGATCCACAACGGTCACATCGAGATCATCGAGCGGGCGTCGGTTCACTTCGACGAGGTGCTGGTGGCGGCCATTCGCAACCCCCAGAAGGACACCGCGCTGTTCACCCTCGAGGAGCGTGAGGCGATGATCCTCGAAGCGCTCTCACACCTGTCCAACATCCGCATCGGCCACTTCAAGGGTCTGCTCGTCGACTACTGCCGTGACCAGGGCGTCACCGCCATCGTCAAGGGTCTCCGCACCATCTCCGACTTCGAGTACGAGATGGCCCAGGCCCAGATGAACCGGGCCGTCGGGGGAATCGACACCCTGTTCATCCCGGCCGGACCACAGACCTCGTTCCTTGCATCCAAGCTCGTGCGCGAGGTCGCCCGCTTCGGGGCCGACGTGGCCGAGATGGTTCCCCCCGCTGTGGCGACCCGGCTCAAGGAGCGCTTCGCCGACGGACCCTTCGGGGCCGGTACCGTGGCCGAACCATGAGCAACGACGAGCTCGAGCTCGAAGCCCTCGACCAGCCGATGGCGCCGGCCATCGGCGAGGCCGAGCAGCTGCTCGAACGCGTCCGTGACCTCATCGGAACGGCCCGACCCATGCCGCTGTCGTCCAGTGTCATGGTCAACCGCGACGACGTCGTCGAGCTCCTCGAGGTGGCGCTCGAGCGGCTCCCCGAGGAGCTGCGCCACGCTCGGTGGATGCTGCGCGAGCGCGAGGAGTACCTCGACAAGGTCCGGCGGGAGGGCGACGAGATCCTCGACACCGCACGCACCCACGCCGAACGCATGGTGCAGCGATCCGAGGTGGTCCAGGAGGCCAAGCGCACGGCCCGCCGCGTGGTCGAGGCGGCTGAGGAGGAGGCCCGCACGCTCCGGCGCGAGGCGGAGGATTACTGCGACCAGAAGCTGGCCGGGTTCGAAGTCGTCCTCGAGCGCACGATCAACACCGTCCGCGGCGGGCGGGAGAAGCTTGGTGTCTCCTCGCCGCTCGACAGCGCTCACCTCCGCGTTGTGCCTGATGAGCCCGACTTCCCCGCCGTCTTCGATCAGGACGCCGGCCCCGAGTCGTGACTGGCGCCGGTCCCCTGCGGGTCGACGTGGTCGGCCTGCTGGGTCACACCGGGGAGCGCCGCCCCGTCGCCGGGGCCGTGTCCCTTCCCGGGCTCCGCCTCGCCGCCGCCGAAGTCGTGGCCGGGCCTGAGCTGACCGTCGACCTCGTCCTCGATGCTGTTCGCGACGGGCTCACCCTCTCGGGCCGCATCGGTGCCAGCTGGTCAGGGCTGTGCCGGCGTTGCGTCATGCCGGTGGGAGGCGAGCTCGACGTGTCGGTCACCGAGCTGTTCGAGGTCGACGCCACCGAAGGCGAGACCTACCCCATCGACGGCGACGAGGTCGACCTCGAGCCGGCGGTGCGGGAGGCGGTGATGCTCAACCTCCCGTCGGCGCCGCTCTGTCGTGTCGACTGCGCCGGGATCTGCCCGCAGTGTGGCATCGACCGCAACGAGGCCACGTGTGATTGCGACCTCACGGCCACCGACCATCGCTGGGATGTGCTGTCGGAGCTGACCTTCGAGGACGACACCGAGTGAGCGATGGCGGCATCGCCACTGTCGCCTCGCCACTCTGTCGCCTCGCCACTGTCGACGGTGCTGTCGTACACTCCTCCCTCCGCATTGCCGTGACCGGCATCCCCGCCGTTGGAGATCGAGATGGCTGTCCCCAAGAAGCGCACGTCGAAGGCCCGCACCCGGACCCGTCGTAGCGCCAACACCAAGCTCGTACCGCCGGCTCGCTCGGTCTGCCCACACTGCGCGCAGGTCAAGATGCCCCACACCGTCTGCCCTCACTGCGGTTGGTACAAGGGTCGCCAGGCCGTCGACGTCGACTGAGATGAGGGCCGCGCCCCTGACTACCAACGGGGTGAGCGGGGCTCCCGACCTCCCGGTCGCCGTCGACGCCATGGGTGGTGACAACGCCCCCGATCAGATCGTCGCCGGCGCCGTCAGTGCCCGCTCCGAGCTGGGTGTCAACGTGGTGCTGGTCGGACCCGCCGATCTTGCTGAGCGCGTCGACTGCGGGGGCCTCGATGTGATTCCGGCGTCGGAGGTCATCGAGATGCACGACGACCCGGCGATGGCCGTGCGCAAGAAGAAGGACTCCTCGCTGGTGCGGGCGGCGGAGGCGGTGCGTGACGGCAAGGCCTGCGCCATGGTGTCGGCGGGCAACACCGGAGCCGCCATGGCATCCGCCCTGTTCCGAATGGGTCGGACCAAAGGTGTGGCCCGTCCCGCGATCGCCACGCCCGTACCCGTTCCCGGTGGTACGCCCACGGTGCTGGTCGACAGCGGCGCCAACGCTGATGCCCAACCCGACTGGCTGGTGCAGTTCGCCCAGATGGGTGTGGTCTACGCCCGCGAGCGGCTCGGCATCGGCGAACCCCGGGTGGCGCTCCTGTCGATCGGCGAGGAGGACACGAAGGGCAACGCGCTGGTGAAGGAGACCCGCCCGTTGTTCGCCGACGGGTCCTGGAACGCGGGGTGCGGCGGCAGCTTCATCGGCAACGTCGAAGGGCGTGACCTGCTGTCCGATGCGGCCGATGTGGTCGTGTGTGACGGATTCGTCGGGAACGTCGCCCTCAAGACCCTCGAAGGTGCCCTCACGTTCATCGTCTCCAAGTTGTTCGAGGTGTTCGGCTCCACCGACGAGGCCCGTGCCGCCGCCGAACAGCTTCTGCCCTTGCTGGCACCGCTGGCCACCGAGCTCGATCCGGACACGACGGGGGGCGCGGGGCTTGTCGGGGTGGACGGAGTCTGCGTCATCTCCCACGGCTCGTCGTCGGCCACCGCCATCGTCAACGCCGTTCGGGTCGGCGCCGACCTCGCCGCTCGCGACTTCCCCGGCGCCATCGCCCGAGCCATCCGCCCCGCTGTGTAGCGAGTTCACCACGTAGCGCGTGCAACACGGGCGACAGGGGGATCTCGCTACGATGCACCTGATCAAGCGGCATTCCCGCCGACCATCGAGACACGAAGGAACGCAGACGTGCCCGCAGAGACGCATGTGGAGGGCGGGGCCATCGGACCCGACGAGGTTCTCGGCATCATCCGTGAGCGGCTGAGCGAGATCCTCGAGATCGAGCCCTCCACCATCAGCGAAGCGGCCAGCTTCACCGAGGACCTCCAGGCCGATTCCCTGGCCCTGATCGAGCTGGTCGAAGCCCTCGAGGAGGAGCTGGGCGAACGCACGGTCGGGTTCACGATCGACGACGAGGACCTCGAGGATCTCGTGACCGTCAAGGACGCCGTCGACTACGTCGTGGGCCGGTTGGGCGCCTCCGGGTGACCGATGCCGACCTCGCCCAGCGCATCGGCCACGAGTTCTCCGACCGCGATCTTCTCGAGCTCGCGCTCTCCCACCGCTCCTGGTGTGCCGAGCACCCCGGCCAGGACTCCAACGAGCGGTTGGAGTTCCTCGGTGATGCCGTACTCGGGCTGATCGTCACCGACTACATCTACGACACCTACCCCGACCTTCCCGAGGGTGAGCTGGCCAAGGTGCGAGCCAGCGTGGTCTCAGCCGATGCCCTCTCGGAGGTGGCGCTGGAGCTCGATCTCGGCTCGTTCGTGCGCCTGGGCAAGGGCGAGACGGCATCGGGTGGAACCGAGAAGCCGTCGATCCTCGCCGATGCCCTCGAAGCGGTGCTGGGAGCGGTGTACCTCGACGGCGGGTGGGAACCGGCCAGCGAGCTGGTCCTCGATCTCCTCGCCGAACGCATCGCCGCCGCCGCGCAGGGACCCGGAGGGCAGGACTACAAGACCCGCCTCCAGGAGGTCGCGGCCCAGGCCTACGACGCGGTTCCCATCTACGTCGTCACCGATTCCGGTCCCGATCACGCCAAGGTGTTCCACGCCATCGTGGAGGTGGCCGACGAGATCGTCGGACGTGGCACAGGTCGATCGAAGAAGCAGGCCGAACAGCAGGCGGCCCGAGCCGCGTGGACCGAGATGCGTGAGGTTCCGGCCGAGCGCGATGAGGAAACGAGTCACAGCCATGCCTGAGCTCCCTGAAGTGGAGACGATCCGACGAGGACTCGACAAGGACATCGGTGGCCGCAAGATCCGCTCCGTCGACGTCAAGTCGATGAAGCCGCTGAAGCGGCACCCGAACAAGAAGCACTTCGCGGCGATGCTCGAGGGGGCGAAGGTGAAGGGGGCGGCCCGCCGGGGCAAGTACCTGCTCATCACCCTCGACAACGGCAACGTCGTCGTCATCCACCTGGGGATGAGCGGGCAGCTGCGACGGGCCGCCAACAAGGACGAGGTCCCCAAGCACACCCACATCATCATCAACTTCACCCAGGGCGGGAACCTTCGTTTCATCGACCCCCGTACGTTCGGCGAGGTGTTCGCGGTGGCGGCCGAGGACCTTGGAGAGATCGCTCCCGAGCTCGCGGAGCTCGGCCTCGATCCCGTCGATGAGCCCATCGCCTGGCAGACCTTCGCCGACATGCTGATGTCGAGGCGCGTGAAGCTGAAGCCGATGCTGATGGACCAGAAGTTCTTGGCCGGGATCGGCAACATCTACAGCGACGAGATCCTCTTCGAGGCAGGGCTGCGCCACGACCGCACCAGTGACTCGCTCACCACCCAGGAGATCCGGCGGCTGTATCGAGCAGTGGTCGAGATCCTCCACGACGCCATCAAGTACCGAGGATCCACGCTGGCCGATGGCGGCTATCTCGACATCGCCGGTCAGCCCGGCGAGTTCCAGGAGCACCATCGGGTCTACGCCCGCGACGGGGAAGCATGCCGCCGCTGCCGCACCCCCATCGTGAAGGCTCGGGTGTCGAACCGGTCCACCTACTTCTGCCAGCAGTGCCAGATCTGACGACCATCCGATCCCACGGGAGCTGACGTGCACCTTCGGTCCCTGACGCTGAAGGGCTTCAAGTCCTTCGCCGAGCCTGCCACCATCGATCTGCTGGGCGGCGTGAACGTAGTGGTCGGGCCGAACGGGTCGGGAAAGTCCAACATCGTCGACTCGCTCGCCTGGGTGCTGGGGGCGCAGGGGCCATCCGTCGTGCGGTCGGGGAAGATGGACGACGTCATCTTCGCCGGCACCACCGAACGCCCAGCGCTCGGCCGCGCCGAGGTGACCCTGGTGCTCGACAACGCTGACGGTCAGCTGCCGGTCGAGCTCACCGAGGTCATGATCCGGCGCACCCTCTTTCGCAACGGTGAGAGCGAGTACGCGCTCAACGGCGTTCCGTGCCGCCTGCTCGACATCACCGAGCTGCTCTCTGACAGCGGCATCGGCCGAACCCAACACGTGATCGTCAGCCAGGGTCAGCTCGACGACGTGCTCAAGGCCCGTTCCACCGAGCGTCGCATGATCATCGAGGAGGCGGCGGGAGTCCTGAAGTTTCGCAAGCGCAAGGAGAAGGCCGAGCGACGGCTGACCTCCACCGAGGCGAACCTGACCCGCCTCGCCGATCTCGTGCGCGAGGTTCGACGCCAGCTCCGTCCCCTCGAGCGGCAGGCTGACGCAGCGCGCCGCCACGGCGACCTGGTCGCCGAGCTCAACGCCCTCCGGTTGCACCTCGCCGGTCGTGAGATCGAGGCCGGCCGGGCCAAGCTCAGCGCCTTCGAGTCGGAGCGAGCGATCATCGCCACCGACGACAAGGGGGTGCGCGAGCGGCTGGCCGAGCTCGACACCGACGTGTTGGCTGCCGAAGCCCAGCTCGGCTCCCTCGGCGCCGACGACACCGGCGACGACCTGGTCTCGGGCGAGTCGCTGCGCGAGAAGGCCCTCGGCCTGGTTGCCCTCCTCGCCGAGCGTCGTCGCGGCCTGCTGAAGGACCGCTCATCGCTGTTGAGCCGAGACGTCGTGGCCTCGATGGAGGCCGAGGCGGCGCGCCTGGAGGCCGAGCTGGCGGACGTGGAGCTGGCGGCTCTGGCGCTGGCTCCCGACATCGAGGTGCTCGGGGCGGCGCGGGCCCACCTGGGCGAGCTCAGGGAGAGGTTCGCGGCCGATCACGGCGACGCCGAGGTTCGTCCCGCCGGCCGGGCGGCCGAGGTGAGAGGTCGACTGGGCGCTCTCCGCACCGGCATCGAGACCACCGAGCGCGATGCCGAGCAACGCCGCCGGCGACTCAGCGAGCTCGAGACCCGCATCGGCGAGCTGACTGGCGAGGCCGAGCGTCACCGGGCCGCCCTTGCCGAAGCCGAAGCGGCCGAGTCGGCCGTGTCGGACGCCCTCGACATCGCCAACCAGCACGTGCGCGACGCCGAGGCGCGAGCCGCAGCCGCCGGCGATCGTCGTCGGGCCCAGTCGGCCGACCAGGAGCGTTGGACCGCTCGCACCGAGGCCCTGGAGATGGCGCTCATCGACGCCCGCACCGCGGCGGGGGCCAGCCGGCTCGAAGACCTCGCCGGGGTCCTGGGCACCCTGGCAGACCTCGTCGCCGTCGACGAGGGCTATGAGGTGGCCTTGGAGGCGGCGCTGGGCGAGGCCGTCCGCGCCGTCGTGGTCTCCGATCGGGACGTCGCCCGGCGCGCTCTTCACCATCTGGCCAGCGGTGAGTGGGCTGGGGCGGTGCTCGCGCTGGGCGTGGGTGCTCCTCCGGCCCCCACGCTCCCCCGAGCCGGCGAGCACCTGCGCCACCACGTGACATCGTCCCGGCCTGACGTCGGATCGCTGCTCGATGCGCTCCTCGGCGGCTGCGTCGTAGTCGACGGTGGCTGGACGGCGGCGTGCGACCTGGCCCTGGCTCACCCCGACCTCGTCATCGTCACGCCCCAGGGCGATCGCTTCGGTCCGAGCGGTTGGCGCGTGGGTTCGGGCGGGAGTGGAGCCACGGGGGCGGCCCTGGTCGAGGCACGCCATCGCCTCGACCAGACGGAAGCCGAGCTGGCGCTGGCCACCGCCGCAGAGGTCGAGGCCGCTGAGTCGGTGCGGCTCGCCATCGCCCAGCGTGATGCCGCCGAGCAGGCGCTCGACCAGCACGACGAGCGGCGCAACGCGGTGGCCGAGGCGCTCGGCGAGGTCGAGTCGGAACGTCGGGGACGTGCCACCGAGGCCGGGGCCCTTCACAGCCACCTCGACGAGATCGCCCACCGGCTCCGCGGTGAGCGGGCTGTGGCCGACCAGCTGGCGGCCGAGCTGGAGGTGCTCGAGGGCGAAGAGGAAGCGGCATCGGAAGCCGCCGCCGCTCGCCGCCGGGCTCACGACCACATCGAGGAGCAGGCACGCCAGGTGGGCGTGGCAAGCGCGGAGGTGGAGGTTCGCCGGGCCGGCATCGATGATCGGCGGGGCTTCCTCCAACAGCGACACGCCGAGGTGGCTGAGCGTCTCGACGCCCACCGCGAGGAGGCCGAGGCCGCCGGTGATCGTCGCCAGCGGATCGATCACCAGCTCGGCGTCGTCGACCGGCTGGTGGCGATGGTCAACGATCGCCTGGCTACCGTCGAGGGCCACCTCGAGGGCCTGCGTGAGCGACGGCGCCATCACAGCGATGCTGTGCGCGCCGTAGCCGATCGGCTCGACACCTTGCGCCGGGACCGGGCCACCACCGAACGCTCGCTGGAGGAGCTGCGCGAGCGCGAGCGCCGCATCGAGCTCGACGGCGCCGAGGCTCGGGTTCGGCTCGAGAACCTCATCGAGGCGCTTCGGGGCGATCTCGACGTCGAGCCGGAGGTGGCGATCGCCGCCCTATGCCCTGAGCTCGACGACGGCGTCACTCCCCGGGCCCGGGTTCGCGAGCTAGAGCGCGAGCTGAAGATCATGGGTCCGATCAACCCCCTCGCCCTCCAGGAGTTCGATGAGCTCACCGAGCGCCATGAGTTCCTGGACTCTCAGCTCGACGACGTGAAGGCCACCCGTCGAGATCTCAACAAGATCATCCGCAAGGTCGATGGCGAGATCGTCGAGGTCTTCGCGGCGGCGTTCGCCGACGTGGCCGACAACTTCGAGACCCTGTTCCAGACGCTGTTCCCCGGCGGGCGGGGTCGGATCCGGCTCACCGAGCCCGACAACCTGTTGGAGTCCGGCGTCGAGATCGAGGCCAAACCGGCCGGCAAGAACGTCAAGCAGCTGTCGCTGCTTTCCGGTGGCGAACGATCGCTCACCGCCATGGCCTACCTGTTCGCCGTCTTCCGGTCACGACCGTCGCCCTTCTACGTGCTCGACGAGGTGGAGGCAGCCCTCGACGATGTGAACCTGTCGCGGTTCCTGGATCTCATCGACGAGTTCCGTCGCGAAGCCCAGCTGGTGATCGTCAGCCACCAGAAGCGCACCATGGAGGCTGCCGACCAGCTCTATGGCGTGACCATGGCTGCCGGCGGCTCCACCAAGATCGTGACCGAGAAGCTCTCGGGCTGACCCGCGTGGAGCCGGCCTGACGCCTCGACGCGCCGGAGACTAGGACTTGTTGGCGATGGATCCTGTGCTGCTGGTCGTCGTGGTCCTGGTTGTGCTCGTCGTCGGTCTCGTCGGCGTCCGGCGGTCCCGCCGGTCCTCTGGCGGCCTCGACCTCGAATCGCCCCCGATCAAGCGCGACAGCGCCATCGAGGTCGAGGACACCGAGGCGCTCACCGCCACCGCGCCGGTCACGCCGCTCACGCCTGTCGCGCCCCGGTTCCGGGGCCGCATCGGCAAGGCCCGCCAGCTCGTCGGTGGCTACCTGTCGTCCGTGCTGTCGCGCAGCGTCGACAACGAGACCTGGGAGGAGCTCACCGAGGCGTTGATCCGAGCCGACGTGGGTGTCGAGACGAGCACCCAGCTCATCGGGCGTCTCCGGCAGCGGGCTGAGGCGCACGGGATCACTGAGAGCGCCGAGCTGGTGGCCGCGCTCAAGGCCGATCTGGTGGAGGCCCTCGACGTCGGCGACCGCACCCTGCGGTTCAGCGACGACCCCTCCAAGCAGACGGTGTGGCTCTTCGTCGGAGTGAACGGCGTGGGCAAGACGACGAGCATCGGCAAGGTCGCCCACCACCAGCGATCGGAGGGGCGGACAACGATGATGGCCGCCGGCGACACGTTCCGTGCCGCCGCCGCCGAGCAGCTCACGATGTGGGCCGACCGCACCGGGGCCCAGGTGGTGTCGGGGCGCGAGGGCGGCGATCCGGCGGCGGTCATCTACGACGCCATCTCGGCCGCCCACAACCGCGGTCTGGACCTGGTGCTCGCCGACACGGCCGGACGGCTCCACACCAAGTCGAACCTGATGGACGAGCTGGCCAAGGTCCGGCGGGTGGCCGACAAGGAGCCCGGGCACGTGACCGAGGTCCTCCTGGTGCTCGACGCCGCCACCGGCCAGAACGGCTTGGTGCAGGCCAAGGAGTTCACGCAGGCCACCGACGTGACCGGCATCGTGCTGACCAAGCTCGACGGCACCCCCAAGGGTGGGATCACGCTGGCCATCGAGACGACGCTGGGCATCCCGGTCAAGCTGGTGGGCCTCGGCGAGGGTGCCGACGACCTGGTGGCGTTCGATCCGGCCGAGTTCGTCGACGCCTTGTTCGACCCCCCAGGTTGAGGCGGTAGTCTTCAGCTCCGATGATCGTGCTGCTCCCGTTCCGCCTCCTGCTGCTGCCGCCGAAGGTGGCGTGGGGCACCACCAAGGCGGGCTATAGGACCGCCCGGTTCGTGGGCTTCGGGCGCCTAGCCATCCTGGGTCTGGGCATCGGCATCGGCCTCCTCATCGCCCCCGTGCCGGGCGCCGAGATGCGCCGGAAGATCGAGCGGTGGCTCGCCGATGCCGGGCTGTACGGAGATGTTGCCGCCGTACCGCCGGTGACCGATCGCTTCGCCGCGTCCCCCAACGGATCGACGACAGCACCACTGGCGGCCGAGCCCACTCGCACCGACTGATCCTGGCTTCCGGCGCGGGCCACGGCGACGACTTATCACGGCGGACCTCGCGCCGTTAGTCTGAGCGCCCCATGTTCGAGGCCCTCTCCGACCGTTTCGACGGCATCTTCACGCGCCTGAGGGGCCGGGGGCGCCTGAGCGACGCCGACGTCGACGACGCCCTCCGCGAGATCCGCCTCGCCCTGCTCGAGGCCGACGTCAACCTGGGTGTCGTCAAGACCATGATCGCCCGAATCCGCGGCGACATCGTCGGCCAAGAGGTGTCGGGGGCGCTCAGCCCGGGCCAGCAGGTGGTCAAGATCGTGCACCAGGCGCTGATCGACACCCTCGGCGGCGAAGCGCTCAAGATCAGCTACGCAGGCCAGCCTCCCACCGTGGTGCTCATGGCCGGCCTCCAGGGCTCCGGCAAGACCACCGCTACGGCCAAGCTTGCCCACTGGTTCAAGAGCCAGGGCCGGAACCCGCTGCTCGTCGGCGCCGACCTCCAGCGGCCTGCCGCCGTCGAGCAGCTCAGGGTGCTCGGCCAGCAGGTGGGCGTTCCGGTGTTCAGCGAGCAGACCGACCCCGTCGACGTCGCCCGCGGGGGCGTCCGCAAGGCCCGAGACCTCGGTCGCGACGTGGTCATCGTCGACACCGCCGGTCGTCTCCAGATCGACACCGAGCTCATGGAGCAGGTGCGCCGGATCTCCCAGGAGACCAGCCCGCACTACACGTTCCTGGTGGTCGATGCCATGACCGGCCAGGAGGCGGTGAACGTCGCCTCGGCCTTCCACCAGACTCTTGCCATCGACGGCGTCATCCTCTCCAAGCTCGACGGAGACGCTCGGGGCGGCGCCGCGCTCAGCGTGAAGGAGGTCATCGGCCGGCCCATCGCCTTCGCCTCCACCGGCGAGAAGATCGACGACTTCGATCTGTTCCACCCCGACCGTCTCGCCGGGCGAATCCTGGGCATGGGCGACGTCATGACGCTCATCGAGAAGGCCGAGGACGTCTTCGACGAGGACCAGGCCAAGGCCGCCGAACAAGCTCTGTTGGAGGGCAGGTTCACGCTCGAGGACTTCCTCGATCAGATGCAGCAGGTCAAGAAGATGGGGCCCATCGGCAATCTCGTCGGGATGCTCCCGGGGTTGCCCAAGGAGCTGCGCAACGTCGAAGTAGAGGACTCTGAGATCGGCCGCATCGAGGCCATCATCCGTTCGATGACCTTGCGGGAACGGCGCCAACCGGAGATCATCGATGGGTCACGCCGCAAGCGCATCGCCACCGGATCGGGTGTGACGGTCGGTGAGGTGAACCTGCTGTTGAAGCAGTTCGCCGAGATGTCCAAGATGATGAAGCGCATGGGCCGCATGGCCGGTGCGGCCTCCGGCGGCGCCCGCCGCAACAAGAAGGGTACGAAGGGCAAGAGGAAGAAGGGCGGCCGCGTCACCCCCAAGGGCGGCAACGCCCCGTCGCCGACGGGCCCTGACCTCCCCAGCCTGCCGGGCCTCCCCGGCCTCCCCGGCCTCGATCGCTAGATCTACCGAAACACAGAGAGAAGGAAACAGTGTCCGTCAAGCTCCGCCTCACCCGAGTGGGGAAGAAGAAGCAGCCGACCTACCGGGTCGTGGCCACCGACACCGCCAGTCCCCGTGACGGGCGGTTCATCGAGATCGTTGGCACCTACAACCCGCGGCTCGAACCGTCCGCGCTCGAGATCGACAACGAGAAGGCCGTGAAGTGGCTTCGCCAGGGTGCCCAGCCGTCGGAGCGGGTCAAGAAGCTGCTCGAGATCTCGGGCGCCTGGGCCGAGTTCAAGGGAGGCACCCAGTGAGCGACGACGTGAGCGACGAGTTCGACGACGACGACCGCCTCGACGACGACGGCCGTGACGGCGACGACGGGGCTGCCGACGGAGTAGCCCTCCGTGTCCTCGAGTACGTGGTCAGCGAGATCGTCGACGACCCCGACGAGGTGTCGATCGACGAAGACCGCTACGGCGACAGCGTTCGCTTCGACGTCACGGTTGCTTCCGACGACGTCGGCCGGGTCATCGGCCGCCGCGGTCGCACCGCGCAAGCCATCCGCGCCGTCGTCCGTGCCGCGGCCGCCAAGGAAGGCGCCGAGTCCGAGGTCGAGTTCCTCGACTGAGCCCTTGCTCGTCGAGGTGGGTCGCATCGGCCGAGCCCACGGGATCCGTGGCGCGGTTGCGGTGCACGCCATCACCAACGTGCCCGAACGCCGCTTCCGGGAGGGAGCGGCGTTCGTAGCGTCCGGCGGCCCACGCCACGGCGAGACCCTCCTGATGGTCGACGTCAGAGCCGACCCCAAGCGGTGGATCGTGCGCTTCGACGGCGTCGATGTCCGCGAGGCGGCTGAGCGGCTGGGAGGGACCGTGCTCCTCGCCGAGGCGTTCGACGATCCCGACGGCGACGACTGGTGGGTGCACGACCTCATCGGCGCGCCGGTGATGACGGTGTCGGGCGAGGACTGCGGCCGGGTGACATCGGTGTTGGCCAACCCGGCATCTGATCTGCTGGAGCTCGAAGGGGGCGCGCTCGTACCGCTCACCTTCACCGTGGACCGTCGACCCGACGGCACCATCGTCATCGATCCTCCTGAGGGCTTGTTCGACCCCTGAGCGACCGCGACGGCTCAGACGATGTCTCGGCGGGTCGTGGAGACGACCGCGACAGCCACCACCGCGGCGAGGTAGAGCGTGAGGGTGGCGAAGGATCCGAGCGTCGACCGCTCCATGATGTTCTCGGCACCGGCCAGCATCACGTTTCCGAGGTTCTCGAGGATCATCCACTCCTGCCACGACGGACGGAGGCCCCTCACGATCGGCTCGCCGATCGAGATCACGGCGAACACGGTCACGAAGGCGGCCACGGTCCGTCGCGCGATGGTGGCGATCGCCCCGGCCACCACCGCACACCCACCAGCGAGCATGCCGGCGCGGACCAACGCTGCGAACCACGACCGGAGCCACGGTGCGTCGACTCCAGCCGTGTCGCCCTTGACGACCGGCGTGGGCAGCCAGGCGGCCGACCAGGCCAGCAGCAACCCAACTCCGATGACGGCGGCCAGCGCCCCGCTGACCGCCAGCTTGGTCAGAACGACACGGGCCCGGCGTGGTTCTCGTAGCAGGGTGGTCTCGATCGACCGGCTCTCCCACTCGGCTCCGGCGACGGTGGCTCCCCCGATGAGCGCGCCGAGGAAGAGGAAGATCATCGCGGGGACCAAGATGGCGTCGACATCCTCGTCGGCCTGGCCCACATTGGGCTCAGTCACCGCCGGGTCGGGCCACAGGTCGACGACGCGGGCCGGGATCCCGGGCCCGGCGCGCCGACCTTCGACCTCGTCGACCTCATCGGCCACCAGGAACGTGATGATCGAGAAGGCGACGGTGCCGATCAGGGCGATGGCCAGCAGCACCCGCACCGCCCGCCTGGTCAGGGCCCGCAGCACCTCCGCCCGCACCAGGTCGACGAGGCGTGGGGGACCAGGGCCGAGCGGCGCCGTCATGGCGCCGCCACCCCCGCCGGACCCGCTGTCTCGGCGTCGGCGTCGGCGTCGCTGTCGGCGGGTTCGCTCACCAGCCGGAGAAAGGCGTCCTCGAGGGTGGTCTCGTCGGGCCGGAGCTCGCTGGCCCACTGGCCGGCACCGGCCAGGATGCGGTTCACGTCGGCGGCCCGGTCGTGGGGACAGTGGACTCGGAGTTGGCCCCGCGTCGTCGCATCCGTGGCGGCGAACCCAGCGTTCTCGAGCACCGATCGGGCGGCCGCGGGGTCGGGCACCGTCACCAGGATGGCGGCGGCACCGCCGATGTTGGCGGTGAGGTCGCGCACCGGGCCGGTGTGGATGCAACGACCCCGGTTGAGGATCGCCACCCGATCGCACATCTGTTGCACCTCGGCAAGCTGGTGGCTGGACACGAACACGGTGCGGCCCTCGGCCCCCAGCGAGATGATCAGGTCCCGGATCTCGCGGATGCCCGCCGGGTCCAACCCGTTGGCGGGCTCGTCGAGGATGAGCAGCTCGGGATCGGTCATCAGGGCGCCGGCGATGGCTGCACGCTGCTTCATGCCCAGCGAGTACTCCTTCACCCGGTCGTCGGCCCGATCAGCCAGTCCCACCCGGTCGAGCACCTCGTCGACGCGGGCACTGCTGATGCCGGCGATCGTGGCCTGGATCGCGAGGTTGCGACGGGCGGAGAACCCGCCGAACAACGCCGGGCTCTCCACCAGCGCGCCGACGCGGGGAAGACGATCGGCGAGGTCGCCGGGAACCGCGCCCCCGAGCAGGCGCGCCGCACCCGAGGTGGCCCCGGCGAGCCCCAGCAGCACCCTGATCGTGGTGGTCTTGCCCGACCCGTTGGGCCCGAGGAACCCGAACACCCCTCCTTCGGGGACGGACAAGCTGATGTCGTCGACGGCGACGATGGGTCCGCCGCGCCACCGGCGGTACTCCTTGCGGAGACCCTCCGTCTCGATCACCGCCCCAGCCACGCCGCGTATCATTGCACTCCTGATCGACTGTCAGCGGCCAGTAGGAATCGCGCGCTGGCGGCCAACAGGGCCGGAGCCGTGGCCAGCACGCTCCGTGGTTGGCGGGGGTGGCGGACGGTGCCTCTCGGCGACCAATGGGGTCTTCTGGGACACGCGCTAATGGGCGTACGCCTCCAAAGGCACCTCGGGGTCAAGTCCCATCGTCGATATGAACGCGCGGTAGGGGACACCGATCACGGTGGATCAACCATTGCGAGGAGCTCGTCGAACTGCTCCGGACTCGAACGGTCGGGGCGTGCTCCGACGGTGAGATCGACCTCGTCGAGTCCAGGTGCGGGCAGGTGCCACAACACGCGCCGGGGAGATTGATCTGGTAGCGGATGATCTGCTCCATCGGCCATCGCCCGGGCTCCGGCACGAACCCGGGCGCATGGCGCTGGCACCACGTGGTCTTGCCTCCCGCGCTCGGCCCTTCGACGACGACAATCACCGCCCCGAGGATCGCGCACCGCGACGCGGTTCGGGGACACCGGCGACTCGCATCATCGACCGGCACTTGGCGGACATGCGAACTGGTCATGGGGCGCTGCCTTCCTCGGATGGCGCCTGGTCGAGTTCGAGGCGAGCGATGAGAGGCTCCTGCGGCGGGAGGACCGGCTCCGCCGTCAGTTGCCTCCGGGCCCGATCAGAGAGCTCGGGGGTGATCGGGGCGAGTGCTTCGGCGATGACCCGTGCGGTCGCGAGCTGAGTGGACAGAATGCGGTCGAGTTCGTTGCCGGCGGCGGGGTCTTTGGCGAGGCTCCACGGTGTCGTCTCTTCCAGGTTCTGGTTGAGGACTCCGACTGCGTCGACGATGGCTTGGGCGGCTTGGCGAAGCTCGAACGAGCCGATGAGCTGGAGCGTTCGTGCGGGGAGATCGGCCAATGCTTCCAGGGGAGCCGTGCCGGGAACCGGAGGCGTGCCGCCTCGGTGTCGGTGGAGGAGGCTCACGATCCGGCTGATGACGTTGCCGACACCACCGGCGAGGTCTTCGTTGGCCCTGTTGAGGAGACGCTCGATGGTGAAGTCGGTGTCGGCGTTCTCCGCGACGTCTCGGCAGAACCACCATCGCAAGACATCAGTCCCGTAGGTCTCGGTCACGTGCCGGGGATCGACGCTCGTGCCTGTCGACTTCGAGAGCTTCAGCTGTCGGAGCGTGAGGTACGGGTGGACGCGGATGTGGGTGGGGAGCGGTTCGCCGGCGGCCAGCAGGAACGCCGGCCAGTAGACGGCGTGGAATCGGAGGATGCCCTTGCCGATCACGTGACAGCGTTCGTCGGACTCCACCCACCAGCGCCGGTAGTTCTCACTGGCCGGGTCGCCGTAGTCGAGAGAGCTGATGTAGTTCGTGAGCGCGTCGAACCAGACGTAGATGACCTGTGACGGGTCGTCGGGGACTGGGACGCCCCATCCACGGGCCCGTTCGTTCGACCGGGAGACGCTGATGTCCTCAAGCCCAGATCGCAGGAAGGCGAGCACTTCGTTGCGGAACGGGGCTGGTGAGATGTGCAGCGTGTCTGTCTCGATGAGGTCGATCAGCTGCTCCTCGTAGCGGGAGAGCCTGAAGAACCAGTTCTCCTCCTCGACGTGTTCGACGGGCCGGAGGTGCTCGGGACACCGGCCGTCGTCGAGTTCGTCGGGCGTGTAGAACCGCTCGCAACCCACGCAGTAGTCGCCGGCGTAGAGCTGCTTGTACAGGTCCCCGTTCGCAGCTGCGGCAGCCCACAGCCGATGAACGGCCGGTATGTGACGCGCGTCGGCGCTGGTCCGAATGAAGTCGTCGAAGCTGAGATCGAGCGGGCCGCGGAGACTCTCGAAGCGGCGTGCATGGGCATCGACGAACGTGCGGACCGGGACGCCCGCATCCTCGGCGGCGAGGACGTTCTTGAGGGAGTAGTCATCCGTGCCGCCCAAGAAGCGGGTAGCGGTACCATCGAGTCGGCTTGCCCGGGCGTGAATGTCAGCCAGGACGAGTTCGTACGCGTAGCCGAGGTGCGGGTCGGCGTTCACATATGGGATCGCCACCGTCAGGAAGTTGGTCGTCACAGGTGTTCTCCAAGGTCTGGGCCTCGGAGAGCACCGGCGAGTCCGTCACGTGATCGGCCTCGGTGTTCCCGAGGCCATGCGGATCGCTACAAGTACGTGCGCGAAACCGGCCCCATCGGGGGCCGCATCATCAGACCGGAGCTGACGAAGGTGAAGCGCACGAACCGAAAGATACGACCGTGCGGCTGCACCGAGCCACTGGATTCTCCGACCTGCCATCAAACGCCGGGTCCCGGACTACAACACCTCGACCACGCATCGGACGCCTGGTGCGTTGGCGAGCATTCGGTCGGCGGTCAGCAGTGCGCATTCGACGGCCTCGGCGAGCGCGACGTAGCAACCGTCGTAGGCGCTCACGTTGTGGCGCAACTCCCAGACCCGGCTGAGGAGCGGGGCGCTCGCGTACACGGTGATCGGGAACGCCAACAGGTCGTTGACGGCGGCGTCGGCCTGTTCTCGGGTCAGGCCGCCATTGGTGGTATGCCGTCGCAGAACCGATACGACCTCGAGGCGCAGCAGATCTGGCCCGACGATGGTCTCGCCGCGGAGCCGTTGGCGGAACAGCCGTCCGTCGTCCCCCCCGTCGGCCACGACCGGCACGAGGATCGATGCATCAACGACGAGCACGTTCTGCGTCGAGCGCCGCGATCGTGGCCGCTGCCGACAACTCTCCCTTCGGGCGGCGCTCGATCCGATCGAGGATGTCCTGCGTCGTCGGCGTGGCCGCGATCACGCCGAGCTGCGCGGCGAGGAACTGCTGTAGTGACTGGCCCGCCTGTTCAGCCCGTCGAACCAGTGCCTCGTGAACGTCTTCCGGAACATCTCTTACTTGCACGTTCGGCATGCATGCATATTACATGCATTGACCATCGGGGGCAACGACCACCGACACGCCGGCTCCGTGGGATGGTCACGCCGGACGCAGCGTCGCCGAACCGCGTGGAGGCCGTCGAGACGCCTTGCTGCGTACCGCATGCATGCGCGCCGCCGATGCTCACGCTCAGTAGCGAGATGGCCGGCTACGCGCGGCTGCCATTGGCCGCCAGCGAGCGATTCCGGTTGTCCGCCGACAATCGACCCGCATGCGCCACGGCTGGCAACCTGCACGGGTCATGCGCATCGACGTGTTCACCATCTTCCCCGACATGGTCGGCGACTTCGCCCGCCGCAGCCTGCTGGGCAGGGCCACCGCGGAGGGGTTGCTGGACATCCGCATCCACGACCTGCGCAGCGCGGCCTCCGATCCGCATCGTTCCGTCGATGATGCGCCGTTCGGCGGTGGGGCGGGCATGGTGCTCATGGCCGAACCCGCCTTCGGGGCCGTCGAGCAGACCGACCCACCGCGGCCGCTCTACCTGCTGGGACCGGCCGGCCGGACGTTCGACCAGCCGGTCGCTCGAGAGCTGTCGGAATCGGGGGGGTTCTCACTGCTGTGCGGCCGCTACGAAGGCGTCGACCACCGCATCCGCGAGCACCTGTGCGACGGTGAGCTCAGCCTGGGCGACTTCGTGCTGGGTGGGGGAGAGGTGGCGGCCATGGCCGTGCTCGAGGCGGTGGGGCGGCTGGTTCCGGGCGTGATGGGCAACGAGCACAGCGCCGGTGACGAGTCGTTCGGCGACGGGCTGCTCGAGTATCCCCACTACACCCGCCCAGCCCGGTTCCGGGACTGGTCGGTGCCCGACGTGCTGAGATCCGGTGACCACGGCCGGATCCAGCGCTGGCGGCGGGCGCAGGCGTTGGCCCGCACCCGCGACCTGCGACCCGACCTGCTGGATCGCCGTGGTGGCCTCACCGATGACGAGCGGGCGCTGTTGGCTGAGTTCGGGCTCGACCGCTAACCTGCTGCGGCCTGCCGGGAGCCGTGTGTCCGAGCCAGGCGTCCGAGCCAGGTGTCCCAGCCAGGTGTCCGCAGCCAGGAGAGCCCGATGAAGCCCACCGACGTCGT
This sequence comes from Acidimicrobiales bacterium, assembly GCA_036397895.1. Taxonomy (GTDB): domain Bacteria; phylum Actinomycetota; class Acidimicrobiia; order Acidimicrobiales; family DASWIA01; genus DASWIA01. The sequence goes on from DASWIA010000020.1 coordinate 24,975, forward strand.
CGACCGCGCCAGCCTTCGCGACGACATCCCCGAGTTCTCGCCGGGCGATACCGTGAAGGTGCACGTCCGGGTGGTCGAGGGCACCCGCGAACGCGTCCAGATCTTCGAGGGCGACGTGATCGCCCGCCGTGGCAGCGGCATCGCCGAGTCGTTCACCGTCCGCAAGCTCAGCTTCGGCGTCGGTGTCGAGCGGACGTTTCCCCTGCATGCCCCCACCATCGCCGAGATCGTGGTCGTCCGCCGGGGTGACGTGCGTCGGGCGAAGCTGTACTACCTCCGCGATCGGGTCGGGAAGAAGGCCAAGATCAAGGAGAAGCGAGAGGGCTGAGCCCTCCGATGGCTGGCTCGGGCCGCCTCCCCACCTGGGAACCGCTGCTCGGTGGTTCGCGGCCTTCGGGGCTCCCGCCCGCCCCCGCCCGCGGGTTGGTTCCCGGCGTCCGCACCGCGGTTGAGCTGCCGCTGCTGCTGCTGGTGGCGATGCTCATCGCTCTGGGGTTGCGCAGCTTCGTCGGTCAGGCGTTCGTCATCCCGTCGGGATCGATGTTCCCCCAGCTCGAGGTCGGCGACCGGGTGCTCGTCTCCAAGACGGCCTACGACCTCCACGACTTCAACCGGGGCGACGTGATCGTGTTCGAATCGCTCGATGGCGTTCCGCCCGACCGGTCGATCCTGCCCGTCCGTCTGGTGAAGCGAACCCTCGAAGCGGTCGGGGCCCGCCAGCCGCCGGGCACCGACTTCATCAAACGGATCGTCGCCCTGCCCGGCGAGGTGGTGCAGGGCCGCGACGGTCGGGTCTACATCGACGGAAAGCTGCTCGAGGAGCCGTACCTGCCCGGCGGCGTCGTCACCGGCGACTTCGGGCCTGAGCTAGTACCCCGTGACCACCTGTGGGTGATGGGCGACAACCGCGGCAACAGCCTCGACAGCCGCGATCCGTCCCGCGGCCCCGTCCCCATCGAGCAGGTGGTGGGCCGTGCCGTTCTGCGGGTGTGGCCGCCGGGCCGGTGGGCGTTTCTCTGACCGGCGACGCACCACGCACACCGCTGCTGTACCGTCGCGATCAGTGAATCCCGACGATCTCGAACACTACGAGGCCGACCTCGAGGGCTCGCTCTACCACGAGTACAAAGAGGTCCACCGGCTGTTCAGCCATGTCGTCGAGACCGAACGCCGCTTCTACCTCGCCAACGACGTCTCGGTCGAGGTATGTGAAGCCGGCGGGCGCAGCTGGTTCCAGATCGACCTAGAGGATGCATGGGTCTGGGACATGTACCGCCAGAACCGGTTCGTGTCGAAGGTGCGCGTCATCACCTTCAAAGACGTCAACGTCGAGGACCTCCCCGAGCCAGACCTCGACATCGAAGCGCTGCGCCGCAAGAGCGGCTGAGCGCACCCTTCCTCCACCGCCCGCCGTGGGTGAGCGCGAGCGCCGGCTGGGCGCGTCAGGTGAGCGCCGGGCCGTCGCCTGGTACCGGCGTGCGGGCTACGAGATCGTCGCCCGCAACTGGCGCCCGTCGGGGCGGGGCCTGCGCGGCGAGCTCGATGTGGTGGCCCGCCGGGGCGACATCATCGTCATCTGCGAGGTGAAGACCCGAAGCACCGACCGGTTCGGCAGCCCGATCGAGGCCATCACCCGCGAGAAGGCGGCTCGAATCCGGCGCCTGGCGTCCGCCTACCTCGCGGATTCCGGTGTTCGCAGTCGGGTGATCCGCTTCGACGTGGCCGAGGTGCGCCCCGGGAGTGTGACGGTGGTGGAGGGAGCCTTCTGAGGCGGAGGTCACTGGTGCCGTCAGCGGCGGCGTCCGCTTCGTGGCTGCCGGTGCCGGTTGTTCCAGCACCCGCGGTGCCAGTGACGGCGGAGGTCGGGCTGGCCGGACGGCACTGCGACGATGTGGTGGGTTCCCTCGGCCACGTCGTGGTCGCACCCCGGGCAGCGGTAGGACTTGGTCGCTTCGTAGGGCTGGACGAAACGGGTCTGCACGTCGGGGTCGTCCCAGTCGACGCCGTCGATCTCCATCCCTACCGCCTCTCAGCCACCGAACAGCGCCCAGGCGATGGCGGCCAGCACCACCACCATGGCCGCCACCACCATGACCACGTCGCTGGCTCTTCGTCTCGCCGGACGGAACGGGTTGAATCCCACACCGCCAGTGTGACATCGACCGTCTGTGTCCACGGGCCGCGGTCGCCGTCACACCCCTTCGGTAGGTTCACCTCTGCCGAGCCACTTGGGTGGCTCCGGACGCTTCCCCGCACAACCCATCCATCGCGCCCGGCTCGTCCCGAGCCCGATGGCCCCGTGCCTGGAGGCCTCCATGCTCGCCATCGTCTCCTCAGCAACCGTCATCGGCGTCGACGGCTGCCCCGTGTCCGTCGAGGTCCACGTCGCCGGAGGCCTCCCCGCCTACACCGTGGTTGGCCTCCCCGACGCCGCCTGTCGCGAGAGCCGCGACCGGGTTCGTGCCGCCCTGCTGTCCACCGAGCTGGAGTGGCCGCAGCAGCGGGTCACCGTCAACCTCGCACCCACCTCGGTGCCCAAGAGCGGGGCCGGGCTCGACCTGGCCACCGCCATCGCCATCCTGGCGGCCACCGGCCAGGTCCCAGCCCACTCCGTCGCCGATCACGCCTTCGTCGGGGAGCTCGGCCTCGACGGGACGGTCCGGCCCGTTCCCGGCATGGTGTCAGCCGCGGCCTCGGTGACCGATCGGAACCTCGTCGTGGCCGCAGCCAACGCGGCCGAGGCCGAGCTGGTCGGGCGCCACCGTGTCCGCTCCGCTCGGGATCTTCGCCAGATCGTCGAGGCATTGCGAGGCGAGGCGTCGTGGCCGCCCCCGCCCGAGGGCGTCGTCGACACCTCCATCACCCCCACACCACCCGATCTCGCCGACGTGCGGGGGCACCTGACCGGGCGCAGGGCGCTGGAGATCGCCGCCGCCGGCGGCCACAACCTCCTGATGAGCGGACCGCCCGGCTCGGGCAAGACCATGCTGGCCACCCGGCTGCCCGGCCTGCTGCCGCCGCTCGAGTCCGACGCGGCACTGGAGGTGACCCGCATCCACAGCGCCGGCGGCCTCCCCTTGCCACCCGGAGGGCTCATCACCATCCCACCGTTCCGGGCTCCCCACCACAGCGCCTCGGTGGTCTCGCTCGTCGGAGGTGGCGGTGGGCGAGGCGCGCTGCGCCCCGGCGAGGTCTCAGCGGCGTGCCACGGCGTGCTGTTCCTAGACGAGCTGGGAGAGTTCCCGCCCGTCGTCTTGGACCAGCTCCGCCAGCCCATCGAGGAAGGCCGGATCCGTCTCCACCGGGCTCGTGCCTCCATCGAGCTCCCGGCGCGTGTGCTGCTCGTGGCTGCCACCAATCCCTGCCCATGCGGGGCCAGCGGCGCCCCGGGCTCGTGCCGCTGCACCGACGCGGCCCGAGCCCGCTACGTCCGTCGCCTGTCGGGTCCGCTCATGGACCGCTTCGACCTCCGGCTCACCATCGTTCGCCCCGAGACATCCGAGCTGCTCGGCGGGTCCGTCGGGGAGCGGTCCGCCGTGGTCGCCCAACGGGTGGCCGCGGCCCGCGAGCGGTCACGGTCGCGGGGTGTGGCCTCGAACGCCACCCTCGCGTCGTCGCAGCTCGATGAAGTCGCGTCGCTCAGCGACGACGCCGTCGGCCTCCTCCGCCGCCACCTCGATCAGGGCCGGCTCAGCGCCCGCGGCTTCGATCGCATCCGTCGTGTCGCCCGCACCGTTGCCGACCTCGCCGGCTGCGATTCGGTCGACACCGCCCATGTGAGCGAGGCGCTCGCCCTCCGGTCCGACGACCTTCGCACGGCCAGGAGCGTGGCATGAGCGCCCACCGCGAGCACACCGACGATCTGGCCGCCGCGGCAACGCTGGCCGCGCTGGCTGGCATGGGGCCCTCCACGTTGCGGGCGATGCTCCCCGACGATGCCGACGCCACCGAGGTGGTCCGGTCACTTCGGGGCGCACCCGCCGAACGGGTGGCGGGGTGGAGGCGCCGGATCGAATCGCAGGACCCCGACGCCGAGCTCCGTCGGGTCCGGGCCGCAGGCATCGAGATCGCTTGCCCCGGCGACGCCGGCTACCCCCGCCGCCTCGCCGACGATCACGAGGCACCCGCGGTGCTCTACGTCCGCGGCGACACCGGTCGGATCCCGGCCATCGAACATCCCACCGCGGCCATCATCGGCACCCGGCGGTGCACCCGCGCCGGCCGGTCCACGGCTCGCCAGCTTGGCGAGGCGCTGACGGAGGTGGGTGTGGTCGTGGTGTCGGGCTTGGCGTGGGGAATCGACGGGGCCGCACACGAGGGCGCCCTGCGGGCCCGTTGTGGTGCGCCACCGGTCGCCGTCGTCGGTAGTGGCCTCGATGTCGTGTACCCGAAGCGACACGAGCAGCTGTGGGCGCGGGTGGCCGGGCGCGGCCTGATCCTGAGTGAGGCACCGCCGGGCGCCCAGCCCGACGCGTGGCGGTTTCCGGCCCGGAATCGGATCATCGCCGCGCTCTCCGACGTGGTGATCGTGGTCGAGAGCCACGGGCGCGGCGGTTCGATGATCACGGTTGACGAAGCCCAGCGGCGAGGTCGTGAGGTGCTGGCCGTCCCGGGCCCGCTCGGCAGCCCCGCGTCCCAGGGTGCCAACGAGCTGCTCCGCGACGGCTGCCACCCAGTGCTCGAACCGGCCGACATCATCGCCGCCCTCAATCGGATTCGCACCGACGTCCCCGCGCTCGGGCCGGTCCGCACTCCCTCCGACGACGAGCCGGCGGCCCCCGCGGCCCCCGTGCTACCGGGCCCGGTAGCCGGCGGGTCCGCCGGTGCTGTTCTCGAAGCGCTGGGCCACACGCCATCGAACCTCGAGCAGCTCGTGGTGAGGTCGGGTCGTCCTCTCGCCGAGGTCAGCTGGGCGCTGGCCACCCTCGAATCGATGGGGCGCATCGTGTGCACCGACGGGTGGTACGAGATGTCATGAACCCGATGGCCGCCTCGCGTCCTTCCCGCCACGAAGGGCGGTGGGCGGTACAGTGGCCCGACACCTATCGTCGACCCGAGGACTCTGGGTGGACTCCGTCCGGGACACCACCGACATTCAAATTCTGTGGGAGGACTACAAGTCCTCTGACGCTCGCGAGCTGCGAGACCGGTTGATCGTTCACTACTCGCCGCTGGTGAAGTACGTGGCCGGCCGTGTGGCTGTGGGCTTGCCCCAGAACGTCGAGCAGGCCGATCTCGTGAGCTACGGCATCTTCGGGCTCATCGACGCCATCGACAAGTTCGATCTCGAGCGCGGCCTCAAGTTCGAGACCTACGCAATCTCCCGCATCAAGGGAGCGATCATCGATGAACTCCGGTCCATTGACTGGGTCCCTCGATCGGTGCGGGCCAAAGCCCGCGAGATCGAGCGCGCCTACGCCAAGCTGGAGTCCGAGCTCCACCGCACGCCCAGCGATGAGGAGCTGGCCACCGAGCTCGGCATCGACGACGAGAAGTTCCAGGCCATGCTCAACAAGATCAGCTTCGTGGGCCTGGTGGCGCTCGACGAGACGCTGTCGGCGGGCAGTGACCGCGGCGAGTCGATGACCTTGGGCGACACCATCGCCGACAAGCACGACGGGCCCATGGCGGCCTACGAGGTCGAGGAGATGAAGGAGCTCCTAGCCGCGGCCATCAACCGGATGCCCGAGCGCGAGAAGATCGTGCTCACCCTCTACTACTACGAGGGGCTCACCCTTGCCGAGATCGGCGAGGTCCTCGGCGTCACCGAGAGCCGGGTCTGCCAGATCCACACCAAAGCCGTGCTCCAGCTCCGCTCGCGCATGACCGCCGCCGAGCGCGAGACGGCCTGAACCCGCTCACCTCATCTCATGGTATTCTGATGAAGTCGGCGCGTCCGCGCGTCGCCCGCCGCTTCCCCCAGATGGTCGTTTCCACGCGCCCGCGAGGGGGTCGCCATGTCCACTTCCTGCCGAACCGTCGGTGCCGCCGTCATCGCGGTGGTGATCCTCGCCGTCGGGGTGCCGCCGGCGAGCGCGTCATCCACGTCGCCGGTGCACTACAACGAACCGGTCGATGCACCCGTGGTCGATCCGTGGCGCCCGCCGTCGACCGAGTGGGGAGCGGGCAATCGAGGTCTCGACTACGGCACGCTCCCGGGAGCGCCGGTCGCAGCCGCCGCCGACGGCATCGTCACCTTCGCCGGGCAGGTTGGCGGCAGCCGCCATGTCGTCGTACTCCACGCCGATGGCATCCGCACGTCGTACTCGTTCTTGGCCGACACCGACGTCGTGCGTGGCCAGGAGGTGGTCGCCGGTCAGCGGGTGGGCACCACGGTCGGTTGGCTCCACTTCGGGGCCCGGCTGGATGACGCCTACATCGACCCCAGCCTCCTGCTCGGCGGCGACCCCAGCGTCGCCGTGCGACTTGTGCCTGACTCCACCCAGACCATGGGGACGGTGGCCCAGGAGCGGCGGGGGGTGCTCGATGGCCTGGTCGGTCTCGTCGGGCGTGGTCTTCGCGGCGCCGCCCACACCTGGGATGCGGTCACCGACGCCCGCTCCTGGCTGATCGCCCGTGGCGGCCAGGCAGCCGCGGTCATCTCCGGATTCGCCGTGCAGATCGCCATCGAGGCGTCGCTGCAGATCGTGGCGCAGGCTCGCGACGTCATGGCCGACCTCCGACTGCTGGCCTTCTACGCCAACGAGATCTCCACTTACCTCTTCGCGGTCAAGCTGGTGGCAGACATCCGACGACTCCTCGACCAACCGTGCACCGACGAAGGGCCCAGCGCCGCCGGCCCGTCGCCCGACGACGGCGGCCGCCGCATCGCGGTGCTGGTCGGCGGAGTGGGCGCCTCCGGGGCGTCGGCGGCGATCCTGGGGGTCGACACCGGCGCGCTCGGCTACGGCGAGGACGTCGTTCTCTTCTCCTACTCCGGAGGTGCAGTGCCTGGTGTCGGAGGGCTCGGCCTGGCCGGATCGGACTACGTCGCCGATGACACCACCCAGCACCTCGAGACGTCGGCCGCCCACCTCAACGCCCTGCTCGAGGAGATCGGTGGCCGCCACCCCGACGCCGAAGTCGATGTCATCGCCCACTCCCAGGGCGGCATCGTGGCGCGCCTCGCCCTCGGCGACGGCTCCGATCCCGACCTGGCGCCGGTCCGCACGTTGGTCACCTTCGCCACACCCCATGAGGGATCGGACTGGGCCACCATGGGCGACGGGTTGAGTCGTTCGGTCATCGGCGGGGGAGCTCTCATGGTGGCTGACCTGGTCGGGTTGCCCATCGGCCCATCGATGCAGCAGATCTCGGAGGTGTCGGGCACCGTCGAGCGACTCGGCGAGCTCGGGCCTCCACCGGTCGCGTGGGCCACCTCCATCGTGGCGGCCGGAGACCTAGTCGTGAGCGCGCCGCACGCGGCGATGCCGGGTGGGCACCATGCGGTGGTGGAGCTCGCCGGGCCCTCGGCGCACGCCGGGGTGATCACCTCGTCGGCCGGTCGCGACGAGCTCGAGCTGGCCCTGGCCCACCAACCGCCGCTCTGTCGATCCGTGGTCGAGGCCATCAGGCTCTCGCTCACCGGATCGCTCATCGAGGTGACCACCGACGGTCTCGGGCTCGCAGCCAACTTGGGCACCCGCTGGATCGAGCGTGGGCTCTCGCCGCCGCCGACCCGTACTCCCGGACCTGCTCTCGGGAGCGGTGGGCACTAGAGTCGTCGGCTGGCTCAGGCGCCTGCCTGGGTGCACGTCTCAAACGATCAACAACAACCACTGGCCGTCGTCGAACCCACGGTCGCCGCGCAAACCCGCGGCGCAGCGCGGCGGTCGTCAACCGATGGGAGCACAATCGCATGGCACCAGTCGTGACCATGAAGCAGCTGTTGGAGGCCGGCGTCCACTTCGGGCACCAGACCCGGCGCTGGAACCCGGCCATGAAGCGCTTCATCCACAGCGAGCGCAACGGCATCTACATCATCGATCTCAAGCAGACGCTTGCCCAGATCGCCGAGGCCTACGCCTTCGTCCGGGATCTCACCGCCGAGGGCAAGACCATCCTCTTCGTGGGCACGAAGAAGCAGGCCCAGGACAGCATCAGCAGCTACGCGCTGGCCTGCAACATGCCCTACGTCAATCAGCGTTGGCTGGGCGGCATGCTCACCAACTTCAAGACCATCTCGAAGCGTGTGGCGAAGATGCGCGAGTACCAACGCATGGAGGCCAGCGGCGACTTCGAGAGCATGCCCAAGCGGGAGGCGCTGAAGTACAGCCGTGAGCTGGCCAAGCTCGAGCGCAACCTCCTCGGCATCTCCCATCTGGCCGATCAGCCCGATGCCGTGTTCATCATCGACACCAACAAGGAGCACATCGCTGTCACCGAGGCCAACAAGCTCGGAGTTCCAGTGGTGGCCGTCGTGGACACCAACTGCGATCCCGACGTCATCGACTACGTGATCCCGGGCAACGACGACGCCATCCGCTCCGGTGAGCTGCTGTGCCGCGTGCTGCACGACGCCGTCATCGAGGGTCGTCAGATCGCGGCCAAGCGCGGCGTCGCGCCGCCGCCCTCGGCCACGCTCACCCCTGAGCAGGAGGCAGCCAAGGCCGCAGATCAGGCCAAAGCCCGCCAGCAGGCTCAGGAGGAGGCTCGTCGTCGCGCCGCTCGCCTGGCCGCGCCCGTGCCCGCCGCTGCTGCCGTGCCGGCTGCTCCCGAGGAGGCGAGCTGATGGCCGACTTCGGAGCCAAAGACGTCCAGGCCCTGCGCCAGTCGACGGGCGCCGGGATGATGGATGCCAAGAAGGCGCTCGTCCACAACGACGGCGATCCCGCGGCTGCCGCCAAGTGGCTGCGCGAGAAGGGGTTGGCCAGCGCCGCTGGACGCAGCGACCGGGACAACGTCGAGGGATGCGTGGCCGTCGTCGAGGCCGACGGAGCGGGTGCCATCGTCGAGCTCAAGTGTGAGACCGACTTCGTGGCCAAGTCCGATGAGTTCACCGGTCTGGCCGACGAGATCGCGGCGGCCGTCGCCGCCAAGGGCTCGGACGCCGCCGATCAGTTCGCTTCCCGCATCGATGACATGCGCCTGACGCTCAAGGAGAACATCGAGCTCGGGCAGGTGCATCACATCGCCCCCGCAGAGGGCGCCGTGCTGGGTGTCTACAAGCACGTGCAGGCCGGTCGAGGCGTCAACGGTGTGCTCGTCGCGGTCGCAGGCGCAACCGACGAGATCGCCAACGAGCTGACGCTTCACATCGCGTTCGCCAAGCCCCGCTATCTGAGCCGCGACGACGTGCCCGAGGACGACATCGAGACCGAACGCACTACCCTCACCGAGATCACGCGCAACGAGGGCAAGCCCGAAGCCGCGCTCGACAAGATCGTCGCCGGTCGCCTGAACGGCTGGTTCGCCGAGCAGTGCCTGCTCGACCAGAAGTTCGTGCGCGACGAGAAGCAGACGGTGAGCCAGTATCTGGGGGATGCCGCCATCACCCGCTTCGCCCAGGTCGTCATCGGCGGCTGAGGCGGCTCACGGCATGTCGCAGCGCCCCCGCTGGGATCGAGTCATTCTCAAGCTCTCGGGCGAAGCCTTCGCCGGCCAGGGCGGCAGCATCGACGGCGACGTGATCGCCGGGATCGCGAAGGAGATCGTCGAGGTCCGCTCCGATCTCGGTGTGGACGTCGCGGTGGTGGTCGGTGGCGGCAACATCTGGCGTGGCCTCAAAGGTGCAGGCCGCGGGATGGACCGTGCCCAGGCCGACCACATGGGCATGTTGGCCACCGTCATCAACGCACTCGCCCTCCAGGAGTACCTCGAACAGCTGGGTCAGGACACGCGGGTGCAGACGGCGATTCAAATGGACCGCATCGCCGAGCCCTACATCCGTCGGAGGGCGATGCGGCACCTCGAGAAGGGCCGGGTGGTGATCTTCGGTGGCGGGACCGGGAACCCATTCTTCACCACCGACACCACCGCGGCGCTGCGGGCGGCCGAGATCGAGGCCGACGCCATCCTGATGGGCACCCACAGTGGAATCGACGGCGTCTACTCCGATGATCCTCGCACCAACCCCGACGCCACCTTCCTCCCCGAGGTCACCTTCCTTGACGTGTTGAACCAGGGTCTGAAGGTCATGGACTCCACGGCTATTACGCTCTGCATGGACAACCGGTTGCCGATCGTCGTGTTCGACCTGCTCACCACCGGCAACATCCGATCCATCCTGGAGGGACAACCCGTTGGTACCGTGGTCCGCTGAACTCCGATCCGGCCGCCGAACCCCTCTCTCGCGAACGGGAGGCCCCGATGATCGATGAGGCCCTCGCCGAAGCCCGCGGCGCCATGGCCAAGGCCGTCGAACACACGAAGGTGGAGTTCTCCGCCATCCGCACGGGACGGGCGGCTCCCGCCCTGGTCGAGAAGCTGATGGTCGACTACTACGGCTCCGACGTCCCGCTCCAACAGCTGGCCGGCTTCAGCGTGCCCGAGGCCCGGGTGCTGGTCATCCAGCCCTTCGACAAGGGTGCCATCGGTTCCATCGAAAAGGCCATCCAGAACTCCGATCTCGGCATCAACCCCGCTAGCGACGGCAACGTGCTGCGGCTCGTGTTTCCCCAGCTCACTGAAGAGCGACGGAAGGATTTCGTGAAGGTCGTCAAGACCAAGGCCGAGGACGGCAGAATCTCGGTGCGCAACGCCCGTCGCCACGCCCGCCAGGAGATGGAGACGTGGGAGAAGGAGGGCGAGATCTCCCACGACGAGCTCGAACGGGCGGAGAAGGAGCTCGAGAAGATCACTCACGCCCACACCGAAGAGATCGATGACCTGCTCCAGCACAAGGAGCAGGAGCTGCTCGAGGTCTGAGGGGGACAACGTGGACGATCGTGACCGAACTTCTGACCCGACCGAAGGGGTGCGCATCATCGGCGAGGACGAGGCGGCCCAGGCCATCCGGTCCGGACCGACCACCTCATCGAGCCGGCCCAAGCCTCCGGAGGGAACGCGCCCGGCGCTGCGCTTTCCGCAGCCTGAGCACTCGCTTGCCCATGGCGGCGACGCCACCGCCGCGCAACCTCCGATGATGTCGAGCGACGAACCCGACGACGATCTCGATGCCTGGTCGTCGTTCGCCACGGGCTCGCCCCGTTGGCGCGACCAGCAGACCGATTGGGAGCAGGCTGATTTCGACACCACGGCCATGGCCGACGACCCCGCCGCGCTCGGCGGTGTCGCTCCCCACCGGCCGCTACCAGATCCACTCGATGACCCCGAACCGGCGGCCATCGACGAGTTCTTGGCCTACGCCCCCGACGACGACGACGAAATGGGGCGAAACGTCGTCGTTGCACTGCTCGTCGCGGTGGCGTTCGGGGCGGTGGCGCTGTTCGCCTTCTCCCAGGGTGCCGCGGCGACCGTGGTGCTAGCGGCCGGCGTGTTGGGCATGGCCGCGGCCGAGTTCTTCAAGACCGTGCAGACGGCCGGGTACCAGCCGGCCACCCTGGTGGGACTGGTGGGTGTCCCGGCGATGGTCCTGGCCGCCTACTGGCAGGGTGAGCTCTCCTACCCCGTCACCCTCGGTCTCGGCGTCGTCACCAGCTTCCTCTGGTTCCTCACCGGCGTGTCGCGGGCCCGGCCCACCGAGAACGCGGCCATCACCATCTTCGGTCTGCTCTACGTCGGGTTCCTGGGATCGTTCGCCGCTCTGCTGCTGCGCTGGCCGGGAGGGCACGGAACAGGTCTGCTGCTCGGCGCCGTTCTCGCCACCGTTGCCTACGACACCGGTGGCTTCTTCGTCGGTCGACGCATGGGGCGCAGCCCACTGGCCCCCGAGATCTCTCCGAACAAGACGTACGAAGGTCTGTTGGGTGGACTGATCGCATCGGCTGCCGTGTGCCTGGCCGTGGTCAGCCAGGTCGGCCCATGGGATCTCGGTGCCGCGCTGGCGCTCGCCGTCGTCGCTTCGGTCGCTGCACCCCTCGGCGACCTTGCCGAATCGATGATCAAGCGCGATCTCGGCATCAAAGACACCTCGAGCATCCTCCCCGGCCACGGCGGCTTTCTCGATCGCTTCGACAGCCTGCTGTTCGTCCTCCCTGCCACCTATTTCGTGGCGCGTGTCCTCGACCTCGGGCTCAGCTGATCTCAACCCGGGGGTCACCCGGGTCGCGGTCATCGGCTCGACGGGGTCCATTGGCACCCAGACGCTCGACGTCTGTGGTTCCGCCCGAGACCGGTTCGTGGTGGTGTCGCTGACCGCCAACCACTCGGTCGAGCATCTGATCGCCCAGGGGCTCCAGCTCGATCCGCTTCCTGAGGTCGTCGCCCTGGGGTCCGGTGATCCCGATGGACTCCGTCGGCTGCGCGACGCCTTCCCGTCGACCGTCGACGTGGTGGGAGGTCGCGCCGGGCTGGTGGAGGCGGCGCTCGTCGGTGACACCGTGGTGAACGGGGTTATGGGGTTCGCCGGGCTCGACGTCACGGTGGCCACCGTGACGGCTGGCAAGCGGCTGGCTCTGGCCAACAAGGAGTCGCTGATCGCAGGTGGGCCCGTCGTGGCCGCCGCCGTCGACGCCGGCGGGGGCGAGATCGTGCCCGTCGACTCCGAGCACTGCGCCGTGCACCAGTGCCTGGCGGCCGCCCGGGCCGCGGTGGCCGCCGGCGCCGACGATCCCGTGGCGCGGATCGTCCTGACCGCCAGCGGTGGCCCGTTCCGTGGTCGCGACGCCGCCGACCTCGCCACCGTCACCGTCGACGAGGCGCTGGCCCACCCGACATGGTCGATGGGACCCAAGATCACAGTCGACTCGTCCACCCTCATGAACAAGGGCCTGGAGGTCATAGAAGCGTGCGAGCTGTTCGGGTTCGGACCCGACCAGGTCGAGGTGGTGGTGCACCCCCAGTCGATCGTTCACTCGATGGTGGAGCTGGTCGACGGCGCGACACTGGCCCAGATCTCGCTTCCGGACATGCGCCAGTGCATCGGGTACGCGCTCGCTCAGCCGGATCGGCTCCCAGTGCCGTTCGGCCGGATCGACTGGTCACAGGACCTGTCCCTCACCTTCGAGCCGCCCGACCGGTCCACGTTCCGCTGCCTCGACCTGGCCGTCGACGCCGCTCGGATCGGAGCCTCGGCACCGGCAGCCCTCAACGCTGCCAACGAGGTGGCTGTCGCCGCCTTCCTCGACGGGCTCATCGGCTGGACCCAGATCGCCGATGTGGTCGAGGAGGTCCTCGTAGCCCACGAACCGGTCCACCTCGAGCTCCCTCAAGACGTCGAGGACGTCGACGCGGCAGCCCGAGCCGTCGCCACGGCGACGGTCGAGCGGCTCACCGCAGTGCAATCCCGGCGTCGATCAGCGAGGATGGCGCCGTGAGCGACAACGATCACGGCGAGGCCGGTGGGGGAGAGCACCACCTACTGACCCCGGGTGGCATGGGCACCGGCGACGATCGCCCCACCGGGCCTCGCCTCGCCATGGCCTTGCTCATCGTGGTCGGCCTCGGCGTCATCTACGGCGTACTCGCCACGCTGGCCGTGGTCGCCGCCCTGGTCGTGGTCATCTTCCTGCACGAGCTGGGCCACTACGTCACCGCGCGTTGGTCGGGCATGAAGGTCACCGAGTTCTTCATCGGCTTCGGTCCCCGCCTCTGGTCGTTCCGGCGCGACGGGGTCGAGTACGGGGTCAAGGCCATCCCCGCCGGCGCCTACGTGCGCATCATCGGCATGAACAACCTCGAAGAGGTCGATCCCGTCGACGAGCCGCACACCTACCGGCAGAAGAGCTACCCCAAGCGGCTGCTGGTGGCGGCGGCCGGGAGCGGAATGCACTTCATCCTCGCCTTCATCCTCCTGCTGGTGGTGCTCGGCGGCTTCGGCGTGCAACGCATCGACGACTGGACCGTCGGCGAGCTCACCGCCAGCGAGGACGGATCACCGGCCCCCGCCGCGCAAGCGGGTCTGCTGCTCGGCGACCGCATCGTCTCCATCGACGGCGAACCGGTCGATGATTGGACCGATCTGCGCGAACGCGTCGGCGATCTCCCCGGCGACACGGTCGTCTTGGGGGTCGAGCGGCTCGACGGCGAGGCCGTCGCCACCGTGGACATCCCGGTGACTCTGGGCTCCATCGAGGACGAGACGGGCACCATCGGGTTCCTTGGCGTCCGCGCTGAGTTCCCCCGCACACCCGACCGCTCGCCCGGCGTTGTCCTCGAATCAGCCGACACCATGTGGGACTTCGGCTGGGCGTCGGTCGGGGCGCTCGGTCGGTTCTTCTCGCCGGCCAACCTGCTGGACTACGGCGACCGGGTGTTCACCGGCGGGGACGTCGGTGGCGAGCCGGCTGAGCCGGGGACCATCGCCGACGAGGACGCCAACCGGGTGCTGTCGCCGGTCGGGTTCGTTCGCCTCGCGAGCCAGGCCACGCAGGTGGGGATGCTCGAGGTCATCCAGTTGCTGGTTGCCATCAACATCTTCGTCGGCATCTTCAACCTGATTCCCCTGCTCCCCTTCGACGGTGGTCACATCGCGGTGGCCACCTACGAGCGCATCCGCAGTCGCAACGGTGAGCGGTACACCGCTGACGTCGCCAAGCTGCTTCCCCTGACGTACGGCGTGGTGATGGTCCTGATCTTCGTGGGCCTCAGCGCGCTGTGGCTGGACCTGTCGAGCCCCATCTCCAACCCGTTCCAGTGACAGGGTCCTACCCACGTCGAACCACCCGGCAGCTCATGGTGGGCGAGGTCCCGGTGGGTGGGGGAGCGCCCATCAGCGTGCAGTCGATGACCACCACCAAGACAGCCGACGTCGACGGCACTCTGGCCCAGATCTACGCCCTCGCCGGGGCCGGTGCCGACATCGTGCGCTGCACCTGCAACGAGACGGAGGCGGCCGAGGGGCTGGCCCGCATCGTGCCCCGATCGCCGGTGCCCATCGTCGCCGACATCCACTTCCAGCACCGGCTGGCCCTCGCCGCCCTCGAAGCCGGGGTTCATTGCCTGCGGCTCAACCCCGGCAACATCCGCAAGGCCGACCACATCCGCACCGTCGCTGAGGCGGCCAAGGATCGTGGCGTTCCGGTCCGCATCGGTGTGAACGCCGGCAGCCTCGACCCTGACATCGAGGAGCGGTGGGGGATGACCGCCGGGGCGCTGGTCGAATCGGCCAAGCGCGAGCTCGGGTACTTCGACGACGTCGGCTTCCACGACGTGAAGATAAGCGTGAAGGCATCCGATGTGGGCCTCATGATCGACGCCTACCGCCTGCTGGCCGACACCGTCGACTACCCACTCCATCTCGGCGTCACCGAGGCGGGCCCGCCGCCGGGGGGCCTGGTCAAGGCCTCGGCGGGCATGGGCACGCTGCTGGCCGAGGGCATCGGCGACACCATCCGCTACAGCCTTACCGCCGACCCGGTCGAGGAGGCCAGGGCCGGTCGCCAGCTGCTCGAGGCGCTGGGGCTCCGGGACCGCAAGGGCCTCGATCTCATCGCCTGCCCGTCATGTGGTCGGGCCGAGGTGGACGTCATCGGGGTGGCGGCAGCGGCCCAAGCTGCACTGGAGGATCTCCAGCTGCCCATCCAGGTCGCGGTGATGGGGTGCGTCGTGAACGGACCCGGCGAGGCACGAGGAGCCGACCTGGGGATCGCCGCCGGCCGCCAGAAGGGACACCTGTTCGTCAGAGGTCAGGTGGTGCGGGTGGTGCCCGAAGCCGAGATGGTGGCGGCGCTGGTGGCGGAGGCCGAGGCGCTGGCGGCGGAGGGGGTCGAGGCCCGACTGGCCGCGGCCGACGCCACCGCGGCGGCCGAAGCCGAGGCCGATCGTCAGGCGCTCATCACCGAACAGGGCGACGACGTGAACGCCTCCGAGCAGAAGGTCCAGCTCATCCGCAAGCTGTAGCTGTGGGCGCGCCTCGATGGGCTGACGGCCGGCCTCACCCGCTCACATGCCGTTGACGGTGCCACCGGTGCGCCAGTAGACGCCGGCCTCTCGTCCGAGGAAGCCCTCGTCGACCAGGTGGCGCCTCAACGATGCGGTGTCGTCGCTCCACGCACGGAGGCGATCGTTCAGCTCGGGTTCGCCGATGCGGTCGCCCAGAGCGACGCACTGGACGACGGCGTCGAGGACGATCCTGAGCTTCTGGCGCTTCGACGGGAGTCGGGCCAGCCGGCCGTTCGTCACGTACTCGGGGAGGACCCGCACCTTGTCGGGGTCGGCCGGGACGGGCAGGAGGTCCATGTGGTGGAAGGCATCGGCGAGGGATTGGTCAGCGAGCGTCGTGATCGCATGATCGGCATGGCCGAGGTCCATGCCGTCGGTGACGGGGTTGGCCACCGAGATCACGTGCATGCCCGCCTCCTTGGCCGCCGCCACTCCGTTGGGCGAGTCCTCCAAGGCGACGGCCTCGAAAGGGGCCACGCCGAGTGCTCGGCACGCCGCCGAGTAGAGGTCGGGTGCCGGCTTGGGGGGCAGCCCGGTGCCGAAGCACGACAGAAGCCGGAATCGGCGGGTGAGGCCGTGGTGACGCAGGTGCCCGGCCACCCACTGGCGAGTGCTCGACGAGGAGACCGCCGTGGCCAGCCCGCGTTCGGTGCACGCATCGAGCCACGCCGTGACTCCGGGCCGCAGGCCCTCGTGGGCCAGCATGGCCAGAGTCCGCGTGCGGCGACGGTCGTGGATCTCGTCTTCGTCGATCTCGTCATCCGACCGTTGGCGGAGCAGCGCGATGGGGTCGAGGGCGCCGACGGTCCCGATCTGGATGGCCCAGTCCTCAGCCGTCAGCTCAGCGCCGTGCCGGGTGAACTCCTCTTGCCAGGCCCGAAAGATCGGCGTCTCGGTGTCCACGATCAACCCGTCGAAGTCGAACACGACGGCGCGCACGACGGAACCCACCCACCAACGGTAGATCCACAGCCCGGCCCACCCACTTCGATGCGGGGCGTTCGTGGCGGGCCGGGGGCCGGTGAGGTGGTTGAGCGAACGTCGCCGCTAACGTCGCCGGACTATGGCCAAGGCTCCGATTCTCACTCCGCAGGCCGACGACTTCCCTGGGTGGTACCAGGACGTCATCGCCAAGGCGGAGCTGGCCGACAACGGCCCGGTGCGGGGAACGATGGTGATCCGTCCCTACGGCTACGGGATCTGGGAGCTGATGGTGGCCGGGGTCGATCGGCGCATCAAGGCCGCCGGCGCCGAGAACGCCTACTTTCCGCTGTTCATCCCCGAGGCGTACCTCAAGCGCGAGGCCGACCATGTGGAGGGCTTCGCGCCCGAGGTGGCGGTGGTCACCCATGCGGGCGGCAAGCAGCTCGCCGAGCCGGTGGTGGTGCGGCCCACGAGCGAGACCGTCATCGGCGAGTTCATGGCCAAGTGGATCCAAGGTTGGCGCGACCTGCCCTTGCTGCTCAACCAGTGGGCCAACGTGGTGCGGTGGGAGCTGCGGCCCCGCATCTTCCTGCGCACCAGCGAGTTTCTCTGGCAGGAGGGCCACACCGCCCACGCCACCGCTGAGGATGCGGCGGCCTACGCGGCGAAGATCCACACCGACGTCTACCGAGACTTCATGGTCGAGGACCTCGCCATCCCGGTGCTGCTGGGCCGCAAGACACGCCGTGAACGGTTCGCAGGAGCCACCAACACCCTCACCTGCGAAGCGATGATGCGCGATGGCAAGGTGCTCCAGATGGGTACCAGCCACGAGCTGGGCCAGAACTTCGCCACCGCCTTCGACATCACCTACACCGATGCCGACGGGCAGGTGCAGCACTGCTGGACAACGTCATGGGGCGTGAGCACGCGGATGCTCGGCGGCCTCATCATGTGCCACGGCGACGACAAGGGGCTGCGCCTCCCACCCCGCATCGCCCCCACCCAGGTGGTGGTGCTCTTGGTCCGCGACGAGGACCAGGCCCCGGCGATCGCCTCGGAGATCACCGACGAGCTGAGGGCACTCGGAGTCCGGACCCGTCTTGACGACCGCACCGACACATCCTTCGGCCGGCGCGCCACTGAGTGGGAGCTCAAGGGCGTGCCCGTGCGCATCGAGGTCGGACCACGAGATCTGGCGAGCGGCGAGGTCACGCTGGTCCGGCGAGACACCGGCGAGAAGACGCAGGTCCCGCTGGCCGAGGCGACGGCTCGGGTCGCCGCGTCGCTGGAGGAGGTGCAGACCGGGCTGCTCGACGAAGCAGCGGCTCGTCAGGCGGCGGCCACCGTCGACGTGAGTACCGTCGAGGAAGCCATCGAGGCCTCGGCGACCGGCCTGGCGCGCATCCCATTCAGCGCCGTGGGCGAGGAGGGCGAGGACCGCATGGCCCAGGATGGAGTCACCGTTCGGTGCGTCCAGACCGCGGGGGGTGGCGTACCCGAATCGGACGACGCGCCGGGAACCGTCGCCATCTGCGGTCGGGCCTACTGAGCGGCCGCCGTCGGCCCGGTCTGCGCTGCTACACTGCCCGGCTCGCGCAACATATCCAGCAGATGGACATGAGGCGTGGGCTTCGGCCCACGCCTCTTTCTAGCCCTTTGACCCGACAGGAGGTGTGAGCATGGGAGTGGCCGAGCGCGTCACCGATGTCGTCACGCCCCACCTGTCCGCTCGGGGTCTGCAGATCTACGACGTGGAGCACTCCGGGGGCACGCTGCGGGTGCTGGTCGAGTCGTCGGATCCCGCTCTCGCCAGCCCGGCGCTCGACGTCCTGGCCGACGCGTCGCGTGAGATCAGTAGAGCCCTCGACGACGTCGATCCGATACCGGGTCGCTACACCCTCGAGGTCTCCAGCCCGGGCCTCGAGCGACGGCTTCGCACCGTTGCCCACTTCCGGGGCGCATTGGGCAGTGAGGTCACGGTGCGCCTCAACGCTCCCCGAGACGGCCAGCGACGGTTCGAGGGGATGCTCAGCGATGTCGACGACGACGGGATCGTCATCGATGGCATCGGATTCGACCACGACGAGATCGCCAAGGCCCGGACCGTGTTCCGCTGGGGACCTGCACCCAAGCCCCGCCGGGGCCAGACGACCAAGCCCGGCCAGGGCAAGACGACCAAGCCCGGCCAGGGCGAGAAGACGGAGTCCCGCTCGTGAACCTGAACGACATGATGGACGCCCTCACCCAGCTCGCTGACGACAAGGGCATCGGTGTCGAGACGCTCCTCGACGCGCTGGCGAACGCCTTGGTCTCCGCGTACAAGCGCAGGCCGGGCGCGGCCGAGGAGGCGTACGTCACCATCGACACCGAGTCGGGCGAGATCCGGGTCTACGGCCAGGAGCTCGACGAGGACGGCAACGTGGTGTCGGAGTGGGACGACACCCCCGAGGACTTCGGTCGCATCGCGGCTCAGACCGCTCGTCAGGTCATCACCCAGCGCATCCGCGAAGCGGAGCGGGAGATGAAGTACGAAGAGTACGCCGGGCGCGAGGGCGACATCGTCACAGGCATCATCCAGCAGAGCGACCACCGCTACACGCTGCTCGACCTCGGCAAGGTCGAGGCCCTGCTCCCGCAGGCCGAGCAATCGCCTTATGAGCGGCTCGAGGCCAGCGGCCGGGTCAAGGCCTACATCGTCGAGGTCCGCAAGACGGCCAAGGGTCCCCAGATCGTTGTGAGCCGCACCCACCCGGGACTGGTCAAGCGCCTCTTCGAGTTCGAGGTGCCCGAGATCTCTGAGGGAATCGTCGAGATCAAGGCCATCGCCCGGGAGCCGGGCAGCCGCACCAAGGTGGCCGTCTGGTCCAATGATCCCAACATCGACCCCATCGGAGCCTGCGTCGGAGCTCGTGGTGCCCGGGTGCGCATGGTCGTGACCGAGATGCGCGGCGAGAAGGTCGACATCGTGCCGTTCAGTGACGATCCCGTGGAGTTCGTGATGAAGGCGCTGAGCCCGGCCAAGGTCAAGGAGGTTCGCCTCCACGACGAGACCGGCATCGCCGAGGTCATCGTCCCCGACTTCCAGCTGAGTCTGGCCATCGGCAAGGAGGGCCAGAACGCCAAGCTGGCGGGCCGTCTCACCGGTTGGCGAGTCGACATCAAGAGCGAGACCCAGCTCGCCGACGAAGTTGCCGGCTACACCGGTGAGGAGTGGGCACAAGGCGAATGGATCACCAACGAGGCGGGCGAGATGATCTGGCAGCCCGCC
This sequence comes from Acidimicrobiales bacterium, assembly GCA_036397895.1. Lineage (GTDB taxonomy): Bacteria > Actinomycetota > Acidimicrobiia > Acidimicrobiales > DASWIA01 > DASWIA01. The sequence goes on from DASWIA010000020.1 coordinate 45,112, forward strand.
GACGGCAGCGAGGCCATCTCGGCCAGCGCCTGGCAGGAAGCCGCCGCTCACCCAGAGGCCGCAGGCGAGACAACAGACGCCTCGGAGTCGACCCCTGCCGCCGAGCCCACCGACTCCGACCGGCCGCCAGCCGGCGCGACAGATGCCCCGACCGAGGAGCCATCCACGGAGTCAGAGGAGCATTCTGCCTGATCGGGGTCGGGTCGAAGCAGCGGCCGACGACGAACTCACTTCGATGCAGGTCGATCACTTGCGCGATCATCGAAGCCACCACGAGCGAGGGATAGACAGCCACCTTGGCGAAGAACATGCGAGTCCACGAGCTGGCCAACGAGCTCGGGCTCAAGAGCAAGACAATGCTCGAGATCTGCCAGGACCTCGGCATCGGAGTGAAGTCGCACTCCTCGAGCATCGAGGAGGCGCAGGCCGACCGCGTCCGTCGGAAGGTCGAGAAGGACGTCATCCAGCCTGAGGTCACCACCAAGAAGAAGGCGGCCACCAAGGCCGTCGCCAAGAAGAAGGCGGCCGCCAGCAAGGCGGGCAAGCCGTCCGACGGAGAGGAGGCGGCTGCCCGCTCGGGCAAGGTCGTGGTGTCCAGCCGTTCCGTCGCGGAGGCCGAAGCACAAGCCGAGGCCGGTGTGCCGACGATCGTCGCTCCACCGGCGGGAATCGCCCCGCCAGCCCAGCCGCCAGCCCAGCCGCCACTCCGGCCGGCACCCCGACCGTCGGCCCCCCCACGATCCGCGGCTCCTGCTCCGCCTCCACCGCCCGCCCCCGCCGACGTCGAGGTGACCAAGCCGGACGCGCCTCCGGTTGGCACCTCAGGAGATTCGATCGGGGCCGAACCCACGGCGTCGGCTGACGCCGATACCGAGACGGCGCCGACCTCGCTGTCCGGCGAGCCCATCCCGCCCCCTCCGGCTCCAACCTCGTCGAGCGGGAAGGCGATCCCTCCGCCGCCGGGCATGGGCGGTCGTCGTGCTGCGCCCTCCGCGGGGGGTCCGGCTGGTGGTCGGGGCCGTCCCGGCGGGCCCGCTCGACCGAGCGGCGGCGTCGCACGAGGTCCGATGCCGAGTGGCGGTCCCGGTGGTCCCGGTGGCGCGCCCGCCGGTCGTCCGGGTGGCGGGCCCGGTGGTCGTCCAGGTGGTGGGCCCGGTGGTCGTCCGGGTGGTGGGCCCGGTGGTCGCCCACCACGTCGCCGCGGCGGACGTCGGCGCCGCCGAAATCTCGAGGAGCTCACACCGACCCAGCAGAGCTACACCCCCTCTGACGCGCCGGTCCCCCAGGGGGAGGTCGTCATCGAGCGGGGTGCCACTCCCCAGGACCTCGGACCCAAGTTCAACCGTTCAGCGGCCGACGTCGTGAAGTTCTTGTTCGAGCACGGCGAGATGGTGTCCGCCACCCAGAGCCTCACTGACGACCACATCGAGCTCTTCGCGGCCGAGCTGGAGATCGACGTCCGTCTCGTCGACCCCGGTGATGAGAAGGAGGTGGAGCTCCAGGCGCTCCTCGACGCTCCCGAGCTCGAGATGGAGGTCGAGGATGGATCGGAAGGCTGGCCGCATCGTCCGCCGGTCATCACCGTCATGGGCCACGTCGACCACGGCAAGACGCTGCTGCTCGATCGCATCCGCGAGGCCAACGTGGTGGAGGGCGAAGCCGGTGGCATAACCCAGCACATCGGGGCTTACCAGACGGTGAAGAACGGCAAGCCGCTCACCTTCATCGACACTCCGGGTCACGAGGCGTTCACCGCCATGCGAGCACGCGGTGCCGAGGCCACCGACATCGTCATCCTCATGGTCGCCGCCGACGACGGCGTGATGCCCCAGACCGAAGAGGCCATCAGCCATGCCAAGGCCGCCGGTGTGCCGATCGTGGTGGCGATCAACAAGATCGATCGTGAGAACGCCAACGTCGACCGGGTCAAGCAACAGCTCTCCGAGCACGACCTCGTCCCCGAGGACTGGGGCGGCGACACCATCTGTGTGCCGATCTCGGCCCTCAAGACCCTGGGCATCGACGACCTGCTCGAGCAGCTCCTCGTGGTGGCCGAGGTCGAGGACCTACGGTCCGATGTCGATGGTCGAGCGCGCGGCGTCGTCCTCGAGTCGCACCTCGACGCCGGACGCGGTGCGGTGTCCACGGTCCTCATCCAGCGGGGGACACTGCGTCCTGGCGACTACGTCGTCGCTGGTCAGGCCTGGGGCAAGGTCCGGGCGCTCATCGACGATCAGGGCAACCAGATTCAGGAAGCGCCTCCGTCCACTCCCGTCGCGGTCCTCGGTCTCTCCGACGTCGCCGATGCCGGCGACGAGCTGGTGGTGGCCACCGACCAGCGCACGGCCAAGACCGTCGGCGAGGCACGAGAGCACATCCAGCGCCAGGTCGGTCTGGCCAGCCCGGCCGCCGCCACCCATGGCGGGACCCGCCTCGAGGACATCTTCGAGCAGATCAAGACGGGTGAGGCGGCGACGCTCAACCTGATCCTCAAGGCCGACGTCTCAGGTTCGCTCGAAGCGCTCACCGAGTCGCTGAAGAAGCTCGAGCGAGACGAGGTCAAGCTCGGGTTCGTCCACCGGGCGGTCGGTGGGATCACCGAGGGTGACGTGCAACTCGCGGCAACCTCGAGCGCCACCATCATCGGCTACAACATCCGTCCCGATCGCAAGATCCGCGACATCGCCGACGACTCCGACGTCGAGATCCGCACCTACGAGGTCATCTACGACATCCTGGCCGACATCGAGAGCGCCATGGTCGGCATGTTGGCCCCCGAGTACGAAGAGGTCGTCACCGGCGATGCCGAGGTGCGCGAGGTGTTCGGCGTTCCCCGCGTGGGCAAGGTGGCAGGCTGCTACGTCCAGAACGGCACCATCACCCGGGGTTCCAGGGTGCGCTTCCTGCGCGACGGGACCATCATCTGGAAGGGCGAGATCTCGTCGCTCCGGCGCTTCAAGGACGACGTCCGTGAGGTGCAGTCGGGGTTCGAGTGTGGCATCGGCCTGTCCGACTTCCAGGATCTGAAGCAGGGCGACATCATCGAAACCTACGAGGAACGAGAGATCGCCCGTACCTGACGGTGCGGTCCCGACCTTTTCAGGGAAGAATAGGAGGGTGCACGCCATCGCACTGAGGTTCCACCTCCGGCTGCCCCAGGCTCGATCGCTGAAAGATCGTCGTCGGTGTGTGCGTCCTATCGTCGACGGCCTCAGGCACCGGCACTCGGTGTCCGTCGCCGAGGTCGGCCCCACCGATACCCACCACTTCGCTGACATCGGCGTAGCCCTGGTGTCGGAATCGGCTGGCCACCTCGACCAGGTCGCCGCTGAGATCGAGCGGTTCGTGTGGAGTCGGCCCGACATCGAGGTCGTCGACGTCGAGCGCTCCTGGTTGGAACCGGAGCCGGCGTGACACGCCCGAGGAGCCGAGCCCGGCGCCGAGGCGCCGGCCGGCGTCGCAGCCAACCCCGTGAACGCCAGGCTCGGGTCGGTCACCTCGTCCAGCAGGTCGTGGCATCGGAGCTGGCCCGTCTCGATCCCGACGCCGGTCCGATGATCACGGTCACCGGAGTTGACGTCGACGCCGAGTTCCACGTGGCCCGCGTCTACGTCGACCACCTCGATCGGGAACGGGCCGCGGTGCTCGAAGGCGTTCGCACCCGGCTCCAGCGGGCGGTGGGACGCCAGATTCGCCTGCGGCGCACGCCGACCCTGGTGTTCGCTGCCGATCCGGCGATCGAGGCGGGCGAGCGGGTCGAGGAGATCCTGCGAGGAATCGATGACCATGAACGTTGACGAGCAGCTCGAGCAGGCGGCGGCCGTCATCTCCGATGCCGACGAGATCGCACTGGCGTGCCATCTCACCCCCGACGGCGATGCCCTCGGTTCGTTGCTCGCCATGCTCCACCTGTGCCGGGCCAACCAGCAGGGAGCGGTCGCGTCGTGGCCCGAGCCGTTCAACGTCGCTCCTCACTACCGGTTCCTCCCTGGTCTCGATCTCGCCGTTCCGCCGGCCTCCTTCCCTGAAGAGCCCGACGTGATGCTCACCTTCGACTGCGGTTCGATGGCCCGGCTGGCCGAGCTGGGCGACTCGGCCAAGCGCGCCGGCACGCTGATCGTGTTGGACCACCACGCCACCAACGACTGCTATGGCGCCATCAATGTCGTCGACCCCGAGGCGGCAGCCACCGCGGTGATGGTGTACCGGCTGGCCAAGGTGCTGGGTTGGAGACTCGACCGCGACGCCGCGCTGTGCCTCTACACCGGGCTGGTCACCGACACGGGTCGGTTCCAGTACCAGAACACCACCCCGGAGGTGTTCGACCTGGCCAGCGAGCTGGCCCGCTTCGACCTCCCCATCGCCGAGATGACCCGCGAGCTGTTCGAGAAGCATCGCTTCGTGTATCTCCGATTGGTCGGAGAGGCCCTGGCTCGGGCCGAGCTCGATGAGCGTCTCGGATTCGTTGGCACCTTCATCACCCAGGACGACCTCGACCGTCACGGTGTCTCCTACGAGGAGGTCGAGGGGCTCATCGACCTCGTCCGCCGGACCGCTGAGGCTGAGGTCAGCTGCGTGGCCAAGGAGGCGGGTGACGAGCGGCGGGTGTCGCTTCGGTCGATCTCGGAGGTCGACGTGGCGACGATCGCCGAGGCCATGGGTGGGGGCGGGCACCGCTTCGCGGCAGGGTTCACCACCACCAAGTCGGTGGCCGAGATCTTCGGCGAGGTGAAGGACGCGGTCGCAGCCCAGCGAGCGGCGACCATCGCGGCTCGGTCCTGACGCCGGAGAACGGTCGTCGGCGGTGATCGACGGATTGGTCGTGGTGGACAAGGAGACGGGGTGGACCAGCCACGACGTCGTCGCCAAGCTGCGCCGGGTCTACGGCCAGCGGAAGGTTGGCCACGCCGGCACCCTCGACCCCGATGCCACCGGTGTCCTGCTCGTCGGCCTCGGGCGGATGACGAGGCTGCTGCGCTATCTCACCGACCAGACGAAGACGTACGTGGGTGAGGTCGTCCTCGGAGTGCAGACCGACACCCTCGACGCCAGCGGGAGCGTTGTGGCGACCGCCGACCCCTCGACCGTCACCGTCGAGGGGCTGGCGGCGGCGGCGGCGGACCTCACCGGCGACATCGAGCAGGTCCCACCGATGGTCTCCGCGGTCAAGATCGACGGGAAGCGCCTGTACCAGATGGCTCGAGAGGGCAAGGAGGTCGAGCGACCGGCCCGGCCGGTGACCGTGCACCGGTTCGCCGTCGCCCCAGCCCTTGGCGGCGAGCCGAACGTCCATCCCATCGAGGTCGAGTGCTCGTCGGGCACCTACATCCGCACCTTGGCCGCTGACCTAGGAGACGCCGTCGGCTGCGGTGCCCACCTGCGAGCGCTTCGGCGCACGGCAATCGGGTCGCTCACGTCGGACGCCGCTCGAGTCATCCAGCTCATCGAGAGCGACCCGGCTTCGGCGGTGATCCCCCTGCGCGCCGCCCTGCCCGACCTGGCCGCGGTGACCCTCGACCCCGACACAGCCGCTCGAGTCCGCAACGGCGCCAAGCTGAGCGCCGAGCTGTTCGTCTCGACCGGCTCGGCCGGCCCGTGGCGAGTCCATGCACCCGACGGCACCTTGCTCGCCGTCTACGAGCCTCACCGGGGCGCGGCCAAGCCGTCGGTCGTGATCGTCTGATCGTCTCCCCGGTACCGTGGTGATCGTGGAGGTTCGTCGATGCGTGTGATCACCGAGGACGCGGCGTGCTCAGCGCCCGACGGTGGCACCGTTGTGACCATCGGGGCCTATGACGGGTTGCACCGTGGCCACCGGCACGTCATCAGCCATGTGCAGGATCTGGCCCGCGAGCGATCCCACGAAAGCGCGGTCATCACCTTCGATCGCCATCCGGCCTCCGTGGTGAGGCCCGCGAGTGCGCCCAAGCTGCTCACTGACCTGGCCCAGAAGCTCGAGCTGCTCGATCGCCTCGGCGTCGACAACGTGCTGGTGGTGCACTTCGACGCCGCGCAAGCCGCCGAGTCGGCAGCCGACTTCGTGAAGCGGACCCTGGTCGGATGTTTGGCCGCCAAGGTCGTCGTCGTGGGTGAGGACTTCCACTTCGGGCGGGGCCGGGAAGGGGACATCGGGTTCCTTCGCCGAGAAGGTGAGGAGCACGGGTTCGATGTTCGTCCCCTCGCGCTCGTCGGTCTGGCCGGCCGTGGGGACGACCTCTCCGCCGATGCCACCCACACCGTGTCCTCGACCGCCATCCGGCGAGCGTTGGCCGCCGGGGGGCTGGCCCAGGCCAACGAGATGCTCGGTCGTCCCCATGAGGTACGAGGCCAGGTGATGGGCGGCGACCGACGGGGGCGGGAGCTGGGCTTTCCCACCGCCAACGTGGCCGTCAGCGACGACGTCTGCATCCCCTCCGACGGGATCTACGCCGGGTGGTACGAACGCCCCGACGGCGAGGTCCACCCCACCGCCATAAGCTTGGGCCGTCGCCCCACCTTCTACCAGGAGGCGAACCAGAGCCTGCTGGAAGCTCACCTCCTCGACTTCTCAGGCGATCTCTACGGCGAGCCGGCCCGGGTTCGCTTCGTCGAGCGGCTGCGAGGCGAGGTGAAGTTCGAGTCCGGCGACGCCCTCGTCAGCCAGATCCACGCCGACTGCGACCACGCCCGTCGCGCTCTCGGGATCGCCTGATCGGACCGAAGGCTGCTACTGTTTCCCAGCCGCGATGGCGACCGTCGTCGCGCGCTGCGGAACACCCGCTGCGGAACACCGAGGTACCAGCACCGCCCATGCGCCCCAAGTCCGAGATCATCACTACCCATGCCAAGAGCGAGGGTGACACCGGGTCACCCGAGGTCCAGATCGCACTCCTCACCGAGCGCATCAACCACCTCAACGACCACCTTCGGGACCACCCGAAGGACTTCCACTCTCGCCGGGGCCTCCTGAAGCTGGTCGGCCAACGCCGCCGGCTCCAGCGCTATCTGATGAACCAGGACGTCGAGCGCTACCGGGCGATCAACGCTACCCTCGGCCTCCGCCGATAACAGACCACACCGGAGAGCAGCCGGAGTCAGCTGCCAGTTGCCGGAGCCCGAACAGACGGTTCGGACCCTGCCAACTGGGAACTGGCTCACCCGCTCTCCGGCTCCATCGCTGCCCGATGTGGCGATGGCCAACAAAGGAGCACACATGGCTGAAGCCATTTCTGTGTCGGGGCCCGTAGGTGGCACCGACAAATCCCTCACCTATGAGACCGGCCAGCTCGCCGGGCAGGCCGACGGCGCGGTGGTGATCAAGCTCGGTGACACCACCGTTCTGGTCACGGCCACGGCCAGCCGCTCGGCCCGCCCCGGCCAGTCGTTCTTCCCGCTCACCGTCGACATCGAGGAGCGGATGTACGCGGCGGGCAAGATCCCCGGCTCGTTCTTCCGTCGCGAGGGCAGGGCTTCCGACCAGGCCATCCTCACCTGCCGGCTCATCGACCGGCCGCTGCGGCCGAGCTTCCCCGAGGGCTTCCTCAACGAGGTCCACGTCGTAGGCACGATCCTCGGTGCCGATCAGGACAACCCCCACGACGTGTTGGCCATCAATGCCGCGTCGGCGGCCCTGTGTCTGTCGGGCATCCCCTTCGACGGTCCCCTCGGTGCCGTGCGCCTGGCGTACGACACCGACGGAGACTGGGTTCCGCACCCCACCTACGCTGAGATCGACAACTCCACGTTCGATCTTGTCGTCTGTGGCCGCCAGACGGACGACGACGTCGCCATCATGATGGTGGAAGCCAACGGCACCGAGCAGGCCTGGGTGCACTACGAGAACGGCGCCCCCAAGGTCACCGAGGAGGTCATCGCCGAGGGTCTCGACATGGCCAAGCGCTGGATCCAGGAGTCGATCGACCTCCAGAAGCAGCTCGTCGTCGATGCCGGTGGCAAGCGACCGATCATCTCCTACGAGCTCCACAAGGATTACAGCGACGAGGTCTTCGCCGCCGTGGCTGAGTTCGCCACCGACAAGCTCGCTCCCGCCTGCGCCACCGTCGAGAAGGCCGACCGCGAGGCCGCCATCGATGCGGTGGTTGCTGACGCCACGGAGGCACTCACCACCAAGCTCGGTGGCGACGCCAACGATCCCGCCGCCCTCACCGAGACCCAGAGCCAGATCAAGGCCGCGGTCCGTGCGCTCACCAAGAAGATCATCCGCAAGAGGATCGTCGATGAGGGGCTTCGCATCGACGGTCGTGGCACCGAGGACATCCGGCCCCTGTCGGCGCAGGTCGGCTTCGTGTCGACCGCCCACGGCTCAGGTCTGTTCCAGCGGGGCGAGACCCAGGTGCTCAGCGTCGCCACCCTGGGCATGCCGAGGATGGACCAGATGCTCGACACCATCGCGCCGGTCGAGTCCAAGCGCTACATGCACCACTACAACTTTCCGCCGTTCTCAACCGGCGAGACGGGTTTCATGCGTGGCCCCAAGCGGCGTGAGATCGGCCACGGCCTGCTGGCCGAGCGGGCCTTGCTGCCGGTGGTGCCGTCCCAGAGCGAGTCGCCCTACGTGCTGCGCGTCGTGAGCGACGTGCTGTCGTCGAATGGCTCCACCTCGATGGCGTCGGTGTGCGGTTCTTCGCTGGCACTCATGGACGCCGGGATCCAGGTCAAGGCCGCGGTGGCCGGTATCGCCATGGGCCTCGTCTACGCCGAGGGCAAGTACACCACCCTCACCGACATCCTCGGTGCCGAGGACGCCTTCGGTGACATGGACTTCAAGGTGGCCGGCACGTCCGAGTTCATCACCGCCCTCCAGCTCGACACCAAGATCGACGGACTTCCCGCCGACGTGCTGGGCCAGGCGCTCACCCAGGCCAAGGTCGCCCGGATGAAGATCCTCGAGGTGATGGCCGAGGCCATCAGCGAGCCACGTGCCGACGTTCAGGGCACGGCGCCCAAGCTCGTCAGCTTCGAGATCCCGATCGACAAGATCGGCGAAGTCATCGGGCCCAAGGGCAAGGTCATCAACACCCTCCAGCAGGAGACCGGCGCCGACATCTCCGTCGACGACGACGGCATGGTGGGCACGGTGGCGATCGGCGCCCGCGACCGCGAAGCGGTGGAAGAGGCTCGTCGCCGCATCGAGCTGATCCTCGACCCTCCCACTCCCGAGGTGGGTGCCACGTACCAGGGCAAGGTGGTGAACATCACCAAGTTCGGCGCGTTCGTGAACATCCTGCCCGGCCGCGATGGTCTGCTCCACATCTCCAAGCTGGGAGACGGCAAGCGCATCGACCGGGTCGAGGACGTGCTGTCGTTGGGTGAGGACATCGAGGTCGTGGTCGAGGACATCGATCAGAACGGCAAGGTCAGCCTCATGCCTCCTGGCCACGAGCCCCGCGCCAGCGGCGGCGACCGCGACCGTGGCGGGCGCGGTGGTGACGGTGACCGTGGCGGGCGCGGTGGTGACCGTGGTGGACGCGGCGGTGCACGCGACCGTGACCGTGATCGTGGCCCAGACCGCAGCGCAGAGCGCAGCGCAGAGCGCAGCGCAGACCGCACCGGCAGCGGTGGCGGCGATCGCAAGCAGGTCTCGTTCAGCGACTCGTTCGACGACGAGGTCGAACAGGATCTCGGCGACCTCGGGCCTTCCGCTCGCGGTGGGGGCCGGCGCGGCGGAGGCCGCCGCTGACCGCGGCCAGCATCCCCTTCAAGCTGGACCTTCCCGGCGGCGCCCGACTCGCCGTCGAGGAGGTTCCGGCCGTCCACTCCGTTGCCATCGGCGTCTGGGTGGGGGTCGGAGGACGAGACGAGGATCCTGACGAGAGCGGGATCAGCCACTTCCTCGAGCACCTGCTGTTCAAAGGCACCACGAGCCGGACGGCGCGCCAGGTGGACGAGGCGATCGACGGTGTCGGCGGCGAGATGAATGCCTACACCGGGCGCGAGGTCACCGCCTTCTACGTCCGGGTGCCTCAGACCGATGCCGCCGAGGCGATGGATCTGCTCGCCGATGTCTTGACGTCACCGTCGCTTCACCCCGACGATGTCGAGATCGAGCGCGGCGTCATCCTCGAGGAGTACGCCATGCGGGACGACGACCCCGCTGATCTCGCCGGTTCGGCGCTCGCGGAAGCACTCTTCCCTGGTCATGGCCTCGGACGCGACGTCATCGGCGACCACGACGTACTCCAACGGGTCACCAGCGACGAGATCCGAGCCTTCTTCGAACGGCACTACGGCGCTCCCTGCTTCGCGGTCAGCGCTGCCGGAGCCATCGATCACCATGTGGTTGAGGAGTGGGCAGGTACGCGCCTCGACCTGTCGCGTCCCGACGCCGCCCCTCCGATCCGCAGTGCCCCTAGCGCGCCGAGCGAGCGAATCAAGGTTGTGACTCGCGACACGGCCCAGGTGCAACTGGCCCATGGCGTGCTCACATTCGGCGTCGACGATCCCGACCGCTATTCGCTCGCCGTGCTCAATCACGTTCTCGGGGGCGGGTACGCATCTCGACTGTTCGATGAGGTGCGAGAGCGTCGTGGCCTCGCCTACAGCGTGGCGTCGGTGCTGTCCTTTCACAGCCAGGGCGGCACGCTGTCGGTGCACGCGGGAACGTCGCCGACTCGGGCGGCGGAGACGATCAAGGTGATCAGCAGGGAGATCGAGCGGATGGCCACCGGTGGGATCACCGACCGAGAGCTCGAGCTGGCCAAGGGATTCGTGGCCGGTGATGCGGTTCTCAGCTCTGAGGACACGGGGAGTCGCATGGCCCGCCTGGCCCACCTCCTGGTGGCTCATGACGATGTGTGGTCCATCGATGCCCAGGTGGAGCGATACCGTTCCGTCGACATCGCCGATGTGACCAGGGCAGCCGAACGGGTGCTGGCCGGTTCGTGGTCCACGGCCGTGGTTGGTCCCATCACCCAGGAGGAGGCAACCGCATGGCTGTGAAGGTGGGAGTGTTCGGTGCCGTCGGCCGCATGGGCGCCACGGTGTGTCGCGCCGTCGTCGGTGACCCCGCTCTCGAGTTGGCAGCCGTGGTCGACCCCCAGCACTCAGGGATCGATCTCAGCCAGGTGGTGCGCGACGACGTGCCCCACCTGGCGGTGTCGGGTCATGCCCAAGCCATGGCGGAGGCCGGTGTGGACGTCGCCATCGACTTCACGCACCTCGATGCGGCGCGCTCCAACCTCTCCTGGTGCGCCGCTGAGGGCGTCCATGCCGTGGTGGGGACCACCGGCTTCGGGCCGGTGGACTACGAGCGGCTACGGGCGGAGTTCACCACCAGCAACTGCATCGTTGCCCCCAACTTCGCCATCGGTGCCGTACTCATGATGCGCTTCGCCGAGCTGGCCGCGCCCTACTTCGACACCGCGGAGATCATCGAGCTGCACCACGATCAGAAGGTCGATGCTCCCTCGGGAACAGCGATGCTCACGGCCGAGCGGATGGCGGCGGCATCGAGCGAATGGGCAGAGGATCCCACGACCACGGTGGTGGTCGAGGGAGCGCGCGGAGGGCGCATGACCGGTGGCATCCCGGTTCACTCGGTCCGGTTACGGGGCCTGGTGGCCCATCAGGAGGTTCTGATGGGCACGACCGGGCAGGTGCTCACGATCCGTCATGACTCCATCGACCGGTCCTCGTTCATGCCCGGCGTGCTGTTGGCGGTGAAAGAAGTGGCAAGCCGTCCGGGGCTGACCGTCGGTCTCGACGCCTTGCTCGATCTGTAGCCCGCTCAGGCCGGCTGACTCATGTGTCCTCCTCGAGCTCGGTGATCCCTTCGAGCTCACCGCCCCCGCGGCGATGGGAGATCACGGAGATGGCCACCAGAGCGACGGTGACACCGGTGAGCTGCCAGCGGTAGTCGGCGATGAATCCCAGGACCGAATCTATCGGGCCGCTGAACACGTCTCCGATGACGCGGATCAGGTACAGGCGGGCGACCGTGCCTGAGATGTTGAGGGAGATGAACCAGCCGGGGTGCATCCCCGCCGCTCCGGCGAAGAGACAGATCGGGTTGTTGGGAGCGAGGAACACGAGCGGGTACGACGCCCGGGCGAACGCCGCCTCGTACTGTCGGGCGAACCCACCGATGGTGGGGCTCTTCTGCTCGATCCACTGCACAGCCCTATCGCCATAGAAGTACCCGAGGAAGTAGAACGGCGGATCCGCGATCAGCAGGCGGAGCGTGCCCACCACGTAGTAGCTGACCGGGTCCATGAAGTTGGACACGGCCAAGAGGTTGCGATTGCGGGCGTTCAAGGCGAGGAGCACCAACGGGTGACCCGATCCCGGCTCCTTGGGATCAGGTGCCAGCGTCGGGAACAGGGCGTCACCGACGTTCGACGCGATCACCAGCAGCACGATCGGGGTGATGATGAGGGCCAGGCGCCGCCGGCTGTGTGTGTGCTCAGCGGTCACCGCGCTGGTTGCCCCCGGTCAGATTCTGGTGCGGTTCGGACTCGACCGGGCGAGCGTAGTTGGACCACCCGCGTGGTTCCTAGGCTGCCTCCATGTACCGACCGCCGGCGATCGTCGCCTTCCTTCTCGCCTCGGTGGCCGCCGGCTGTGGATCGCCGACGGAAGCGGCGTGGCCCGACGGCGCGGTGCTCAGCCCGACGCCGGACGCCACGATCCGACCGGTTGATCTCGAGCTCGGATGCCTGGGCTGGGCCGGACACAGCGGAGATGACGTGCGCTGCGGGGAGTGGGACACGGCGTCGGGTCGCCGCGGCTGGCTGATCGAACGAGACGACGTGACCGCGTCGTTGCAGATCTCGCTCCTGCGGATCGAAGATGGCGGGGTGGTCTCGGCCGCCGTTGCCCGCGACACCGATGGCAGCTACCGCGGCATCGAGGCGGAACCGTTCGACCTCGACGGCGACGGCGTGATCGACGCCGTCGCCGTGGGTTACCGGCTGGCTGGCACCGGTGACGTGCTGGTGGTCGAAGTTGTGGAGGCTGACGATCTCGTCCCGACGGCGACGGTGACACTCGACGGCGGTCGGGCGGCTGTGGGGCTCGGTGGTGTCGACGTGTGGGAAGCGGTGTTCGCTCCTGAGGACCCGAACTGCTGTCCGAGTGCGTTCCGGCATTCGCTGCTGACCCGGGAGGCTCAACGGTGGCTGCTCGTCGAGCAAGCGATGGTCGGTCCCGACGACGTCCCCGAGAGCCAGCTGTGAGCGGCGTGTCTGACGACGATCGGCTCGGCGTCCTCGATGCGTGCTTCCGGTGCGTTGCCCGGTGGGGGATCAACAAGACCACGATGGATGACGTGGCTCGGGAGGCAGGGACGTCGCGGGCGACCCTGTACCGCTGGTTCCCCGGCGGGCGGGAGGAAATCCTGACGGCCACCATCGCCCTCGAGCTCGACCGGTTCTTCGATCGGCTCACCAGCCGCCTCGCCCACCACGACGACGTCACTGACGAGCTGATCGAGCTGGTGGTTGCCACCCACGACGAGACGGTCAACCACCAGGTGCTGCAAGCGCTGCTGGCCACCGAACCGGACTCGCTGCTGGCGCGCCTCGCCGGTGACGACGATCCGGTGCTGTCCCGTCTGCGTGAGGTCATGCAACCGCTCATGATCCGGGCCGGGGCTCTCGACGCCACCGAGGCGGCCGACTACGTGGGCCGGCTAGTCCTGTCCTATGTCACCGATCCCGGTGACCTCGACATGGCTGACCACACCGCGGTCGGGCGGATGGTGCGGACTCACCTGCTGGGTTGGCGAACGACCTGACGCGGCTCAGTCCGTCACCTGCACGGTCGCCGCCGACGTGATTGCTGACGGCAGCAATCCCGATAGCAGTGGGATCTCGGGCAGGAAGGGATGGTTGGCGTAGTCGTGCTTCACCACCACCGTCACGCAATCGGGCTTCGCCGCAGTGTCGAGGCCGGCGACTTGGGCGGGAATGACGACGTCGTTGACGTCGATCGAGCAGTCGTGGGTGTAGGCATGGCAGCCGAACCCGTCGCCGTCGCCATCGCCGGTGTCACACGTCGGCTCCCACGACGCCATGGCCGTCAACGCCTGCGCTCGGCCCGCGGCGCGGGCCTGGGTCATGTCGAACGAGTTGTTGTACTCGACCAGGGCCGCCCGAGCCCCCTCACCAGCGGCTTCCTCGGTCGTCTGCTTGAACCCGAGGATGAGGCCCCAGGCGATGAGACCGAAGACCAGGAGGAACAGCAAGGTCGCAACGATGGAGAGCTCGACGAGGGCTGCACCGCGCTCAGCGCGAACCCGTCGGGCGACGTTGGCGGTCATGCGACGAGCCTCGGGACGCCGCAGCTCATGGAGATGGCGGTGAGGTCGCCACCGGCGAACTGGACACCCAACAGGTCGGACAGCACCGGCAGCACGCCGCCATCGATGTCGTCCATCAGGATCTCGAGCTCGCTTACCACGATGTTGGTCAGCGCCGCCTCACCCAGGAGGTGCACGGCGAGCACGGTGGTGTTGGTGGCACCGATGGAGACGACCGAGCTCATTCCCACCGTGTTGGTGCCAACTGACTTCGGGATGCCGAAGTCGGCCGGATGGTTGAAGATCAGGGCCGTGCCGGGATCGTCGGTGGTCGCTGAACCCTCCGCTTGGACCTCGAGCACCGACAGCGTCAGGAAACCCACCTTCGCGTCGAGGGTGACGTCGGCGTCGACACGGGTGTCGGCGGCGCTCGGATCGGCATCGAAGAAGGCGCGGGGGTCGGCGTCGCACTCGATGCCGGTGACGGTGGCGGTGAGGCCACCGAGCTCGACGGTCATGGGAAGGTCACCGCGAAGGCGTCCACCGGCCAGGACGGCGCTGATGTCCTTGTCGATCGTCGTCTCGATGTTGAGGCGGATCTGCGACGTCGTGAAGGAGGTGCCGATCCCGCCCGAGAGCATCTGCTTCCCTTCGATGATCTCGAGGGAAACCGTCTGGCTCGAGACGCCGGGGATGGTCACCGACCACGGCAGGCTGATGGCGTTGTCGCCGTCGGCGACGAACGCGGTCCCGGTGACGAAGCCGAGCAGGTTGAACGGAGTGCCTCCGGCATCCTCGGCGCTCTTCGGGGACGATTCGATCACGCTGTCGAGCGTCATGGTGGTAGCCGGCGCCACCACGGCCATCGAGGTCAGGATGTCTGCGCTCATCACGTCGCCCTTGGCCGTCCGAGCATCGGCTGCGGCGTGAAGGACCTCCTGAACGGTGACGCTGGTCGTCAGGACCTCATCCGGAGTGCCGGCCGCGATGGGCAGGTGGGTGCCGAGCTCCTCGATGGAGATGTCGGCGTCGGCCAGTCCGGTGTAGCCAACCGCGCTGACGTTGATCGCGCCACCGAAGGCATCGGTGAAGATGTCGTCGAGCAGGAGCGCTTGGCTGGAGTCGACCGACGCCAGTCGCGAGCCGCCCTCGGCTTGGACCGTGGAGAGCCGGGTGGAGATCGCCGATCGTGACGGGCTCTGGGATCCGGCGGCGAAGGCGCGGTCGATCGCTCCGCTCACTGTGACCTTGACGGCGTCGGGGACTTCGCCGGCTGCGGTCGGTGTGAACGTCTGGCTGGCGGTGTCCCACGTCCCGAGGGTGGCATCCAAGGTGTTGTCGCCACCGGTGACGAACTCATTGCGGGCCGCCGACGCCAGCGCCGCGGCATCGACAGCGCTGGCCAGGGCGGCGGTGGTGCTCACCGTGTCGACCTCACGCAGAGCGTCGAGCGACGCGATGTCAGCGATCTTCTGGAGATCCGCGTTGTGTGAGACCAGCCTTCCGAGGTCGACGGAGAACGCCACGGCCAGGATCAGCACGCCGGCCACCAGCGCCAGCATCGGCATGGCGACGCCACGTTCGTCGGACGTTCGCCTGCGCATCAGAACGCCTTGGTGATGTTCGACATGGCCGGGCCGATGGTGATTATGAGGAGGGGCGGGAAGATGAACAGCACCAGCGGCATGGTGATCTTCACCGGGAGCTTGCCAGCCTTCTCTCGCGCCCACTGCCGGCGCCGGAGCCGCAGATCCTCGGCCTGTGCCTTGAGGACCCGCCCGAGGGGCATGCCCAGTGCGTCGGCCTGGATCAGCGCCGTGGCCAGGTTGGCGATCTCGGGCAGGTCGAGTCGCTCTCTCATCCCCGAAATGGCCTCCGAGCGGGGCACTCCCAAGCTCATCTCGTGGAGGACCCGTCGCATCTCGATGGCGAGCGCTCCCCGGCGGCCGCGCACGATGAGCTGGAGCGCACTCTCGAAGGTGGCTCCGGCGGTGACGGCCACCTGCACCAGGTCGATCACGTTCGGGAGGTCGCGGCGAACGCTCTCGAGGCGCGCCGCCGCTCGCCGGTTGAGCCATGCGATCGGGAGCGTGGCGAAGATCGCTGGGACCGCCAGCCCGATGGCCCATCCGCTGCGGCCGCCCAGGCTCGAGGCGATGGCAATGCCGACTATGGCCCCGAAGGCGACGCCGACGGCTTGACCGGCGAGCACCTCCTCGGCGCGGACGATGTGGGCGACACCGGCCCCGACCAGCTTCTTGTGGGTGCGGAGCCGGAGATCACTCGGCGCCAGTCGTCCCAGTGAGGACGACGCCCCTTGAAGCACGGGCACGATCGCTCGCCGAAACAGCGACTGCTCGGCGAGGAGATGGTCGAACTCGTCGATTACGTCCTCATCGTCGACGTCGTGGAGGTACTCGAACGCTTCGCCTGATGCAGCGGGCTGGCGCACCGCCAACGACATCAGGACCAGTCCCGCTCCGGCGATGAGCACCGCCGCGGTGATCAGGAGGACGTCCATCGCCTCAGACCTCCAGGTCGGAGAGCTTGCGAATCCACGCCACGCCGAGGGCGACCATCCCCGCCGACATCGCCAGCCACACGATGCCCCAGCCCTGGAAGAGCGGGTCGGTGTAGCCCGGGTTGAGCGTTCCCATGGCGAGCAGCATGAACAGCGGAAGGGCGCCGAGCACCGTGGCCGACATGCGGCCCTCGGCGGTGAGGACCTTGACCTCGCGGGTGAGCTCATGTCGGGCGCGGATGAACTCGGCGAGGCTGTGAAGCAGATCGGTGAGGCTGCCACCAACCTGTTGTTGGACCCGGACGGCATCGACGAGCAGATCGACGCTCTCGAGCCGCACCCGGTCACGAAGATGATCGAGGGCATCGACGAGGGGTTGCCCGAGCTGTGTCTCCAGGACGACCCGGCGAAGCTCCTCCGCCACCGGACCCTCCGATTCTGATGACGCCATCTGGATGGCCCGGGCGAAGGTGTGACCAGCCGACATCGAGCTGGCGATCAGTGCGACGACTTCGGGGAGGTCCGAATCGAACCGCTGAATCCGACGACGGATCCGGAACTTCAGGACGCTGCGAGTGACCACGGGTGCGACGGCCATGGTCCCCATGGCCATGAGGATCTGCCCACTCAACATCCACACCACAAAGGCGCCGATCACGCCGCCACCGGCGGTGATCCCGACCAGCTCACCGGTGCGCAACGGGATCCTGGCCCGTTCGAGCAGATCTCGAATCGTTCCCTTGGTGTCGACCTGTTCGACCAGCTGGCTGGCGAGCATGATGGCCCGTTCACCGACGCCGGTGGTGCGAACGACGGCTGTGACATCGACGTCGTCCTCTCCGTAAGGGAGATCCAGGAGCTCCTCGAGGTCCAGATCCGATCGGCGGCGCGCCAGCAGCAGACTGGTCACGATGACCGCGAACCCACCTCCGACGAGCAATCCGGCGGTCAGGCGTAGGAACGTCACCGATCAGCTGGCGCGTTGCCCGCGCGCCGGTCGGGTCAACGAGTCGTTCACCGTGTACCCACCGCTCTGGTTGGGGGCGGCCGCGTCACCCACGAGGACGAGGTGGATCGATCCCTGGCTGTCGTTGAACACCAACGCCGAAGCCTGATCGGGCGTGACGGCGAGCAGGTAGGTGAGGCTCGTCCCGCTGCTGCGGGCCTCCGAGCCCTCAGGGGTGGCGAGCGGTGCGATCTGCTGGGAGACGTCGAGCACCTCGACATCGGTGGCGGCTAGGACCGTCGTCGTGTCGGGGACCCCGAGATCGCCACTGCGGGAGAGGGTGACGTAGGCGTCGACGTGATCGCCGGGGGCGGCATATCCGGCCAAGCCCTCAACGAATGGAACCTGAACTGCGATGGCGCGCATGCCGTCGGGGATGGCGATGGTGCCCGCCCGCAAGCTGGGTTGATTGAGGTCACCGGTGGTGAGGATCGTGCCGGCCGGCATGTCGCGTAGCAGCACAAGGCCCGGCGTGGGAGTGCCGGCGGCGATGGCGCCGGAGGGAACGTCGGCTGCCGATCGCTGGCGTTCGACGAGCAGGTCGTCGGAGATGGCGCTGTCCACCTCGGTACCAGCAGGAAGGAGATCGACAGCCTCGAGCACGATCCGGTTGGTCCCATCGCCGGAGGACCCGCCGTCGTCGTTGGTGACGAGGAGCACCAAGGCGATGCCGAGCAGCAGGCAGGCACCGCCGATGATCAGGGTGATGTTGGCGTTGGTGACGGCGTGGTTGCCGCGAGCGCGTCGCGTCGTCGTGTGGGTGGGCACCGTGTTCCTCTCGGCGTGATGGTCCCCCGGAGGTCGAAGGTCCTCACCTCCATCGGCACTCCGGACCCAGAAATTGACGCCTACCGCCGCCTGTTGCGCTGAGACACAGATCGTCCTATTGTCTCAGCCGTGGCCGTCGCCCTCCATCCGCCCCTCGAGGTACCGGGCCAGCCGGGCGCGCCGTCGGGGCCCGAGGACGTGATCGAAGCGGTGCGCACCTGCATATCCCGCTTCGGCCTGACCCGCACCACCCTCGATGACGTCGCCGCCGAGGCCGGCATCAGCCGTGCGACCCTCTACCGGCAGTTTCCCGGGGGCCGTGATCGGCTCCTCGGCGCAGTGGTCGAGAAGTCGCTCGCCGAGTTCGGGGCCGGGCTCGATAGGGCCCTCACCCCGGTCGGCGGCGACCTCGCCGGCGTCGTGTCGGGCTCCATCTCCTATGCCGCCTCCTGGATCGACGATCCCGCCATCGGCGGGCTCCTCCGCAACGACCCGGAACGAGTCGTGGCCTTCATCGCCCTGGGCCACTTCGACGCCATCCTCGCTCCCGCCGAACGACTCCTCGGGCCATGGTTGGCACCCCACCTCGGCGCCCATGCCGCCGAGGCCACATCCTGGCTCTGCCGCGTGGTCCTCACCTACCTGTTTCGTCCCTCGCCCTCCATCGATCTCGCCGATCCCGCCGACGTCCGTCGGCTCACAGACACCTATCTCGTGCCGGGGCTCGAGCGCCTCGGTTCCGACAACAGCCTCGGTTCCGACGACAAGGAGCAGCAATGACTGACATCACCATCGCCGGGCGCATCGAGCGAGACGATCTCGACGCCATCCTCTCCACCGTCTACGGCGAGCCCGGGGCAGTCACCCGGAGCGTGGCCGACAACGCCGACGCCATCTTCACCTGGGACTACGAGCGGTCCCGTCCGGCTCTGTCGAAGCTCTACGAGAAGGCCAAGACGTCACAGTGGAACGGATCGGTCGACCTCGACTGGTCGATAGATGTCGACCAGGAGCAGGTGGCGCTGGCCAACGCGATGCAGAACGGTGGGTTCGAGGCCAACCTCGATCTCAGCGGCACCGCCTTCGAGAAGTGGGGCGACGCCGAGTGGCTCAAGGTCGGCATCGAGAGCCAGAACTGGATGCTCTCCAACTTCATGCACGGTGAGCAGGGGGCGTTGATCTGCACGGCCAAGATCGTGGAGACCGTGCCGTGGATCGACGCCAAGTACTACGCCTCCACCCAGGTGATGGACGAGGCCCGCCACGTAGAGGTGTTCGCCCGCTACCTCGACACCAAGCTGAGCGGCCACTACCCGATCAACCCTCACCTCGGCCTGCTGCTCGACGACATCGTCGCTGAGAGCCGTTGGGACATGACCTACCTGGGCATGCAGATCATGGTCGAGGGCCTGGCCCTCGCCGCCTTCGGCTTCCTGCACCAGCTCACCACCGAGCCGCTCCTCAAGCAGCTGCTCCGCTATGTCATGTCCGACGAAGCCCGTCACGTGGCCTTCGGTGTGCTGTCGCTCAAGGAGGTCTATGAGGATCTCTCGGGGCCGGAGATCCGGGAGCGCCAGGAGTTCGCCTACGAGGCGGCCGTCCGGATGCGCGACCGCTTGCTGAGCCAGGAGATCTGGGAGCGGCTGGGCCTCAACCACGCCGAGCAGAAGCAGGCCATCCAACTCGTGATGATGAGCGAGCAACGCCAGCTCTTCCAGCAGATGCTGTTCTCCAAGATCGTCCCCAACTGCAAGAAGCTCGGCCTGCTCGACGCCGGTGACGCCTGGCTCCGCCAGAGGTTCACCGAGCTCGGTGTCATCCAGTTCGAGGACTGGGTCGATACCGGCGAGGAGTACGAGGCGCTCGATGAGGTGGCCAAGGACCGCGCCGTGAACGGCTGAGGGAGGCTGAATCGGTTCGGTTGGGAAACGGGCACCGGGATAGCGTGATGGCCATGGCGCGCTTCGGTCAGGTCATCACGGCCATGGTCACCCCCTTCGACGACGATGGTCGCCTTGACGTGGCCGCCGCCGCCGAGGTGGCGCGCTGGCTCGTGGCCCATGGCAGCGAAGGGCTCGTGCTGGCGGGCACCACGGGGGAGTCGCCCACGCTGCGCACCGAGGAGACGTTCGCCCTCGCCGAGGCGGTACGGGCCGCGGTGGACGTGCCGCTCATCTTGGGAACGGGCAGCAACGACACCGCCCACGGCGTCGAGCTCACGGCCAAGGCGGCGTCGCTGGGCATGGACGCCGCCCTGGTGGTGACGCCCTACTACAACCGACCGTCCCAGGAAGGTCTGTACCGGCACTTCACCACGCTGGCCGGGGCCACCGACCTGCCGATCATCATCTACGACATCCCGACGCGCACCGGCCGCAAGGTCGACACCGACACCCTCCTGCGTCTGGCCGGCGACGTCGACAACATCGTGGCGGTCAAGGACGCGGCCGGCGATGTGGTCGAGTCGGCCCGTCTCATGGCGTCGGCGCCCGAGGGCTTCGAGCTCTACTCGGGTGAGGACTCGCTCACGCTGCCCCTGCTGTCGATCGGAGCGTGCGGCGTCATCTCCGTCGCATCCCACTGGACCGGACCGCTGTGGGCACGGATGATCTCGTCGTACCTGGACGGGGACGTGGCCGGCGCCCGGGCCGCCAACTGCGAGCTCATGGCTCACATCGCCTTCGAGACCGGACTGGCGGCACCCAACCCGGTACCCAGCAAAGCGATGATGCGGGTGCTCGGCCTGCCGGTGGGCGAGTGCCGCCCGCCGATGGGCCCAACCCCGGCAGGCCTCGAGGACGAAGCTCGCCGCCTGGCGGCGTCGCTCGACCTGCTGTAGGAGGGAACGTGGCCGACGTCATCGAGGTCATGCGGGCGGCCGTTGGCAACGACAAGGTCGTGGGCGGTGATGCGGTCAAGGATGACCTGTGCCACGACGAGGCACTGGGCATCGAGCCGGTCACACCGGCGTGTGCGGTGTTCCCCGAGTCGGTCTCCGACGTCGTCGCCGTGTTGGAGACAGCCGGTGCCGGCCACATCCCGGTCACGGCGCGGGGAAGTGGCACCGGCCTCTCGGGAGCGGCCATCCCCCACCCTGACGGGGTGCTGGTCAGCTTCGAGCGCATGAACACCATCATCGAGATCGATGTCGAGAACCTCGTCGC
>DASWIA010000021.1:0-45262 GCA_036397895.1 Acidimicrobiales bacterium
GCCGTAGAGTCGGTCTCGAGGTCATCTCCGCCATCGCGGCGGTCGTTGGCCGGCTTCCCCCTACGCATCGTTGCCGCGCGCCCAGGGAGGCCCGCCATGGATCAATCCGTCTCGACCTACGTCGATGTCCTCATTCCTCCACCCGATGTCACAGACGACCTGCCATCGGTCGTCGATCTCGACGGGGCGCTGCACCTCGCCATGTGGCTTGAGCCGCTGACACCGGCCCCGGCCTTCTTCGCATTCCTCGACGGACTCGGTGATCTGGTCTTCGTCGCCCGGCCGCACCTGGCACCGGGCCATCAAGCCTGGAGTCATCTGTCGGAGTGGTGGGTACGCCTAGTCGACGTGGCCAGCCGGGTCGGTGCGGAACGGGCGGTGGTGGTGGTGCCCCATACCGAACCCCATGCCTTGCCCACCGAGGCGATGCTGGCCTCGTGGCGGTCGCTTCACCGCTGCGCCCGGGGCACCGCCGTGCGGCTCGACGACCTCATCGCGTTCGGCCCCGAGCACGTGGCCAGTCTGGGTGTCGTCACCGGGATGGTCGCGCCCGACTGGGACGGGTGGTGCAGCCCGATGTGATCATCCTTGGTCAGATCACCCATCGGTCAGCAGGCCCGGACGCACACCCAGACCCGATGCCTCGTACACGGCGTCGATCACCTCCATGGTGGCGATCGAATCCGAGGGCGGGGTGAGGGTGGGCGCGCCATCGCGCACCGCGGCCACGAAGGCGTCGAGCTGAAAGGCGTAGGTGTGGCGACGCTCGAAGCGCTCCGAGCGCTTGTGGTCACCCGATCTCACCGACAGGCGGTGACCGATCTGGGGAGCGGTGGGGTTCAGGGCCCGCAGCTCACCGCCGGATCCCACCACGCGGGCCCTGATGTCCAGAAGGCGCGCCGACATCATCGATGCCGTGGTCCGCCCGGTGGCGCCCGAGGGGAAGCGGTACGTGGCCTGCATCCAGCGGTCGATGCCGGGTGACTTCTCCTTGGCGGTGGCGCCGACGACCTCGGGCTCCTCGCCCGCCAGGTGCCGGAGCATGTGGGTGGTGTAGCTGCCGACGTCCATCTGGCTGCCGCCGGCCAGATCGAGCTTCCACCGGATGTCGTTGCGCATCGGCAAGGGGATGCACATCGTCGTCTCGACGTGACGGATCTCTCCCAGGTCTCCGCCGGCCACGATGTCGATCATCCGCTGGGCCATCGGGTGGTAGCGCCAGTGGAAGGCCTCCATCACCACACGGTTCGCCGTCTCGGCGGCGGCGGCCACCATCTTCGCTTCGGCGGCGTTGGAGGCGAACGGCTTCTCGCACATCACGTGCTTGCCGGCCTCGAGGGCCTTGATGGTCCACGTGGCGTGGTGGGAGTTGGGGAGCGGGTTGTACACGGCGTCGATGTCGGGATCGGCCAGGAGCTCCTCGTAGGAGTCGTGTACCCGAGGGATCCCCCGCTTGGAGGCGAAGGCGCGCGCTCGTTCGGGGTCGCGGGCAGCGACGGCGACCACCTCGGCGTCATCGGTCGCCCTCGCCGGGCGGAGCAACGCCATCGGGGTGATGCGAGCGCACCCGAGGGTGCCGATGCGCACCTCGTCGGTCATGTCATGCGTCCTCTCCGTGGCCCGGTCCCGCGACCCGGAGCTCGACGATGGTGGCGGCGAACGCGGCGCCGGCGAAGTCGGGGCGGAGCGGGTCGGGCTGGAACTTCTGCTTTCGCTTGGACCTCGATTGAGGCACTCTCACCGTGGTCGGGTCGATCGGGGGGTGCAGCTGGCAGGTGACCAGGCCGTCGAACCGTCGGGCGGTGCCCACAAGTCCGTCCCACTGCACCGTCATGTCGATGGCTTCGAGGGCGGCGGTCATGCGATCTCGGATGTCGATGGTCGGAGCGGTGGTGGTGAGGACAAGGCGCAGGTCGAGCTCGTTTGGCCGCAAGCCAGAGGTGAACGGCACCAGGTCAGGCGGCAG
Source organism: Acidimicrobiales bacterium (assembly GCA_036397895.1). GTDB lineage: Bacteria > Actinomycetota > Acidimicrobiia > Acidimicrobiales > DASWIA01 > DASWIA01. Next base: position 1,967 of record DASWIA010000021.1, read on the forward strand.
CTCGATGCCCTCGAGCAGTGCCGCCAGCCCGGGGCTGGATCGGTCCGGCACACCGGGCGCTGCTGACCGCTCGGTGGCCCACGGAGGGGTGACCGATTGCTCCGGGTCGTTGGTCGTGCGCGCCGCCGGCGACGCCTCGCTCGGTGGTGGTGTCTCGGTGGGTGGTGGTGTCTCGGTGGGTGGTGGGGCCGGGTCCGGTGCGGTGCTGGTCCCAGCAGTGGGGTTGGTCCCAGCAGTGGGGTTGGTGTTGCGAGCCAGCTCGGCGGCCAGCTCGGGGATGGCATTCGGTCCGGCCGGAGCGACGGCGTGGCGTCGAACGGTCCGAACCCGAAGCACCATCACGGCCACCAGCAGGGCCAGCACCAGGATCGCGAGCACAGCGGCCATGAGCCGCAGAGCCTACCGGCCTGCTGTCGGCCGTCGAGGGGCCGGAGATGATCCTCGACCGGTCGGCGGCCGGCAAGTGGTTGCCCAGCCAGCAGCTTGCTGCCGACGGCCCGCTTCGAGCGGAGGCGATCAGTCGGCGGCGGCGAAGTGGTCGGCCAGCCGCTCGAGGGTGGCCTCCATGTTGGCCGCATTGCGCTTCGGGTAGCCCACCAGCTCGATCACCTTCGGTGACCGCGCCGTCGACCAGTCGAACGTGTGACGCACCAGCGTGCCGCCGTCGACCGCTTCGAGCTCCCACCGCCACCGGTGCTTGCCGGGGTGACACCAGGCGATGAGGTGGTTGGCCTCGAACTCCATGACGGTGTTCTTGATCCGGTAGGGGACGGGTCCAATCTTCATGTCCATGCCGAACGTGCTGCCCAGACGCAGGCGCTCGGTCGATGCCCCTCGGCTGGCCCGCACCATGCCGCTGCCGTCGATCACCGCGTGCTGGGCGGGGTCACAGAGCAGGTCGAAGATGTCGTGGGGCTCCGCCGCGACGACACGCTCGACGGAGACTGCTTGGGTGCGAATGGCCATGGCGGCATTGCACTCCAGGCGGTGCTGCCGGTGCAAGAGTGGAGGTGGGTCAGGCGCTGGCGTGAGCGGTCAGCAGGACCCGGACCGTTTCGGCGATGCCGGGCCCGTCGAGGCCGAGCTGGTGATGGATGTCGGCGACCTTGCCGTGGTCCAGGTAGGCCAGGGGTGTGCCGAGCACGCGGACCCGGGGGATCGGCGTTCCCGGCGCGGCGTCTGCCATCGCCGCCATGATGAGGCTTCCAACGCCGCCTTGGCGGATGCCGTCCTCGATGGTCACCACTAGGTCGTGCTCGGCGGCATCGGCCAGCATGGCGGGGTCGAGCGGGGAAGCACAGCGGACGTCCCACACCGTCGGCTCGACACCGGCGGTGGACAGCTCATCGGCGGCGCGCAGCGCGGCCTCGACCATCTTGCCCACCGCCAGCAAGCAGACCCGCCCCGACCCCGAGCGCAATCGCCGCGCCTCGAGCCCGTTGCCGTGGTCGTCGGGGTCGGCGGAGCGCACCGCGCCCTTGGGGAACCGGATGGCAACGGGGCCGGTCTCGATGGTCATGGCATCGCGCAGCATCTGCGCCAGCTCGGCGGTGGAGGACGGACACAGCATGGTGAGCCCCGGCACCTTCGTGAGCAGCACCAGGTCGAGCACCCCGTGGTGGCTGGGTCCGTCGTCGCCGGTGATGCCGGCACGGTCGAGCACGAACACCACCGGTAGGCCGTGCAGGCCGACATCGAGGTTCACCTGGTCGAACGCCCGGCTGAGGAACGTGGAGTAGATGGCCACCACCGGCCGGAGCCCACCCATCGCCATGCCGGCCGCGGCAGTGACCGCGTGCTGCTCGGCGATCCCGACATCGAGGAACCGATCGGGGAAGCGTTCGGCGAAGGGGATCAAGCCCGTGGAGCCGGGCATGGCCCCGGTCAGGGCCACGATTCGTTCGTCGTGGTCGGCGAGGTCGATCAACGTCCGCGAGAAGACACCGGTGTACCCGCTGGGCTGGGCGCCCACCGGGCCGGTCTCCACGTCGAAGGCACCGGTGTCGTGCCAGCGCTTCTCGTCGTCCTGCTCGGCGGGGTCATAGCCCCGCCCCTTCTGGGTGATGACGTGGACCACGATCGGCCCGTCGTAGGTGGCGGCATCACGCAGGGCGGCTTCGAGCGCCGGCAGGTCGTGGCCGTCGATTGGTCCGGTGTACCGCACGCCGAGCTGCTCGTAGAAGGCGGTGGACTCGAACAGCTCGCGCAGCGCGGCCCGCATGCTTTCGGCGCCCCGTTCGAGCTGGCCGCCCACGAGGGGCATCTCCGACAGCAGGCGCTCGATCTGGTTGCGCCGCTTCACGTAGGTCGGGGACAGGCGCAGCCGGTGGAGGCTCTCGCTCAGCTTGCCGATGGTGGGGGCGTAGCTGCGACCGTTGTCGTTCACCACGATGACGCACCGGGTACCGGCATGACCGATGTTGTTGAGCGCCTCGTAGGCCATGCCGCCGGTCATCGAGCCGTCGCCGATGACGGCGACCACGGTGCGATGGTCGTCACCTCGCGCGGCGAACGCGGTGCTGAGCCCATGGGCGTAGCTCAAGATGGTGGAGGCGTGGCTGTTCTCGACCCAGTCGTGGCGGCTCTCGGTGCGGTTGGGGTAACCCGACAGCCCGCCGCCCTGGCGCAGTTGGTCGAAGCCGTCGCGGCGGCCGGTGATGATCTTGTGGGTATAGGCCTGATGGCCGGTGTCCCACAGGATGGGGTCCTTCGGTGAGTCGAACACGCGGTGCAGCGCCAGCGTCAGCTCGACGGCACCGAGGTTGGAGCCCAGGTGCCCGCCGGTGCGGGCGACGGCGTGCACGGTGAACCGGCGGATCTCCTCGGCCAGCTCATCGAGCTGTTCGTAGGAGAGGCCGCTCAGGTCGTCGGGGCCGTTGATTTGGTCCAGCAGCATGGGAAGGTCAGTCTCCAGGGGGAGGGTCGACCAAGGGTACCGCCCCGCCGGCCCTCAGGTCCGCTCAGACACCCGATCGGCTTCGCGAAGTCGCCAGTAGGCTTCGCAACCCATGGGTCCCGACCGACAGCGAGCCAAGGTTGCCGGTCAGCAAGCGGTCACCGGACTGGGGGGCGTGGTGAAGTCCCGGGTGGCGTCGCTGCTCCAGCGCGATCCCGAGCGTCTGCAACATGCACTCGAGCTCGGGCTGGTGAGCCACGACTGGCTCAACGACCCCGCCGCCCAGCCGATCTCCAATGCGACGCCGCTGGAGATGGTCGAGCGCTACCTCGAGCGCAGTGTCGAGCAGCGTCCTTCGATGCTGGCCGCCCTCGGCCTTTCGACCATCCAGATCATGTCGGCCCACGACGATGACGACGAGTCGGGCAGCGGCGATAACGAGCGCCTCACCATCGCCTTCACCGACCTCGAAGGGTTCACCCGCTTCACCGCCGAGCACGGTGACGAAGCTGCTACTGACCTGCTCGCCGAGCACCGTCGCCAGGTGGGGCCGATCATCCGCAGCCGTGGTGGCCGCATCCAGAAGCGGCTGGGCGACGGGTTGTTCCTCACCTTCCTCCAGCCCGAAGCGGCGGTGCTGGCCTGCCTCGAGCTGGTGGAGCACCCTCCCGCTCCGCTGCGATTGCGGGCTGGCATCCACGTCGGTGAGGTGATCCTGCTCCCCGACGACGTCTTGGGTCACACCGTGAACGTGGCCGCCCGGATCACCGAGCAGGCCAAGGGCGGCCAAGTGCTGGTCAGCACCGACGTGCGGGCTGCCACCAAGGACCTGCCCGGGGCCGCCTTCGGCCGGGCCCGGCGGCGCACCGCCAAGGGCCTCACCGAGCCGCTCCACGTGTGCCCCGTCACCTCCGCCTGACCTCCGCCTGACGGCCCCGCGCCTGCCCCGCGCCTGACCCGGCACCCCACACACGTCGAGGACTCAGCAGTCGTTTCCCAATCGCCGAGGACTCACCTGTCGGATTCCGATCGGTGAGTCCTCGGCCACCTGGAAACGATCGATGAGTCCTCGGCCTCGGTGGGGGGGGGCTCGGAGGGGGGCCTCGGGGTCAGTCGTCGGCGGGCGGGGGGTTCCAGGGCTTGGGGGGATCGAAGGCCGAGGCCCGAAACGCGGCACCGGCCTTCTTCTGCGCTCGCTCGATGCGCCACTCGTCCTGGGCCGAGCCGATGATGTACCCGAGGCCCAACGCCGCCGCGCCGCCCACCGCGTCGAGCCAGTAGTGGTTGCCGGTGACGACGATGGCGAACAGGGTGATTACCGGATACATCCACATCAGGCGTCGAGCCCAACCGTCGAGGTGGCCGACCATGGCCAGCGCGCTCCACATCGACCACCCGATGTGCAGGCTGGGCATGGCCGCGTACTGGTTGGAGATCTCGGCCATGGCGCCCGAGCTGAACGACCACAGGCCGCCGATGGTGTCGAGGGTGTCGACGTAGCCGAACGACGGCGGCAGCAGCCGGGGCGGCATCAGCGGGAAGGTGGCGAACCCCACCAGGGCCAGGGCCGTGGTCCAGGCCAGCGCGTTGCGCCAGCGCGGGTAGCGGTAGGGCACCTTGCGGAACAGGAACACCATCACGCCGATGGTCACCGCGAAGTGGGCGGTGCCGTAGAAGATGTTCCAGAAGCGGATGAACCAGGTGGCGTCGAGGAAGAAGTCCTGGATGCCCTCCTCGACGTAGAGGCCGACCGCCTTCTCGAGGTCGATGATCCGCTCGGCGTTGCGGAACGCCACCTCAGGCTCGACAGCGGCGCTGCCGAAGTTGTTCCGCACCGCGCTGTACACCACGTAGAAGACGACGATGTAGATGACCTCCTTCCACCATCGCAGGAACGCGGGGCGGGGCCGCTCCGTCTCCGGAGTGGTGTCGGGGAGGTCGGTGAGCGGGACTCTCGTCACGCGACGGCGCGAGCCGCGTTGCGGGCGCGGTTGCCGGCGGCGAACGCCGGCGCCCCCAACAGGCTCACCGCGAGGTTCAGTGCATAGACCAGCAACCCGAGCGTGATGGCATCGGCGGTGGCGACACCGAGTGGGTGCAAGAACAGCACGAACGCGCCCTCACGCACCCCCAGGCCACCGAAGGAGATGGGCAGGACCTGGGCGATGGCCACCGCCGGCATGAACGCCAGGACCGCGGTGGGCCCGACCGGCTCCAGGCCGAGCGACTCCGCGGCCATGAGGGCGGCGAACACCACCGTGAGCTGGTAGGCGAAGCCGACGGCGACGACGCCGAGGGCGGCGCGCGGAGCACGCCGGAGCTGATCCACGCCGAGGTGGACGGCGCCCAGGAAGCGGGTCCAGCCCTGGTGGTGGGCGAGACGGCCACCGATGCGGGGATGAGCCGCCATCGTGAGGACCGCGGCCAGCCCCGCCAGCGTGGAGAGGCTGATCCACAAGGCGACGGTGGAGGCGGTGCCGAGATGTCGAAGCCCGGGGTTGACCGCGAGCGCGGTGAGGGTGATCAGCGGGAGCACCAGCCAGCCGGTGAGCCGTTCGAGCACCACCGACGCGAACACCTTGGGGCTGGTGCCGGTGAGCGACGACAGGCGACGGACTCGCAGGACGTCGCCTCCGATGGTGGAGGGCAGGAAGTTCGAGACGAACTGGCCGGCCAGGTACTGGTTGAACAGGGTGCTCAGCCGGGCCCGCACCCCCAGGGCCGACGCCACTCGCTGCCAGCGAAGGGCAGACAGCCAGATCCCGGCCAAGGTGGCCAGCAATCCCGCCGCCAGCCACCACAGCGCCCCGTTGTCCCACCGGGGGGCGAGCGCTCCGAATCGGGGAACCCGATCGATCAAGATGGCGAGCATCACCGCGCTTGCGACCAGGCGCGCCACCAAGAGTACCTTGGCCCGTCGATCGGGCGCAGTCGCAGCTTCAAGTTGTGTGGCGGTCACCGTTGCTCCACCGGATCCTCAGTGCGGTCAGCCTACGCCCCGGTGCCCGCGACGCCAACGGACCGCCGGATCGGGCCGGGGGTCAGGGGGAGGTGGACGGCGAGATGGTCAGGGCGTGTAGCTGAACTGGACCCGTTGGTCGTAGGCCGAACAGGGCTCGTCTCCCTCGATGTCGGTGCCCATGTTGCCGGGGGGCCAAGCGTCACCTGGGTAGCGCCGGCCGTTTTCGATGGCCCGCCAGCAGCCAGGCCGCTCATCGCCCGGCGGCACGCCGCCCGCGTCCCAGTACAGCGCGGCAGCGTCCTTGATGCAGGTGTGATCGCCCGGAAGGTAGAAGCACGCCGGCACGGTGGGAAGGCCGACGTAGACCTGGGGGATGGCCCGGAAGCCCTTCTCCATCTGGATCGGACCGAGATAGGGCCCGGCCACCTGCACGCCGACGAAGAACTGGAACAGGTCATCATACCAGTCACAGGTGTACTGGAAGTCGCTGTTGGAGTAGGTGGTGTTGATCTCGCGGAACGCGGCGTAGCACTTCTGCTGTTCGAGAGCGGGCTTGTACGGCTGGGGGGACACCACCACCGAGTGTCTGTCGAACGACGGTGACGAATCGGAGAGCCGGATGGGGTGGTGGGCATCGAGCACGGTGTCGCCCAACACGACCCACTCGGGGAAGTAGCCGATGGAGGCGGCCGCCTTGGCGTATTCGCCGTTGACCCCGCCGGTCCACAGGATGGTCGTCACCCCCTGCTCGCGCAGGCTCGCCATGGCCTGCTGGGCGGCGGGGTTGACCGAGCCGCCCTGGCGGGCGAGACAACAATTGTCGTAGGTGACGGTGTCGACGATCTGGCCGCCGCAGCCCGTCACCCGTTCCCGGACGAGTGCGGCCATCGCCCTCAGGCCGGGCCAGCGTGACGACGTGGTGTGCAGCATGGCCAGCACCCGGGGCGATCCGTTCATGGAGACGTCGGCCATGGTGGCTGGGTAGGGGGTCGACGGCGCGGGCCCGATCACCTTGGTGCACACGTACCCGCCATATGTCAGCGAGAGCTGGTCGGCCGAGGGAAGGTAGGACCAGACCCGCCCCGGGAACTCGTCGAAGAACGCCCTCTCCCGTGGTGCGAAGGATCCGAAGTTGAGCACGCCCTTGCGGGCCATGGCATCGAGGAAGGCCTCTTCGGCACCCTGGGCGATGGAGACCACCGCGAACGGTTCGACCTCGTCGAAGACCAGGGCCGCTTCCTGACGCCGCCCCACCGTCGTCCGCTCGCCGGAGTAGTACACGAAGAAGTGCACCTGGCGGCCGTAGGTCTGGAACCGCTGGTTGAAGTAGTCCTGCCACACCCGCAGCGCCTTCGTGGCGAGGTGGGTGCACCCTCCGTCGGAGCTGTTCTTCGCCCGGCACTCCTCCTCGGTCTCGTGCAGGTCGTAGAGGGCCTTGCTTGGAGCGACCCGGTTCCCGGTGTTGGACGCCTCGATGTAGTTGATGTTGCCGTCGAGGTAGAACAGCAGCCGGACGTCGGTGGGGGTGACCCCCTGGTAGGTGGCGCCGCCGTTGTCGCTGGCCTGGTCCCAGAACGGCACGCAGGGGGGCGAGAGCGGGTCGAAGGTCTGGCGAGGTGGGTCACCGACGCAGGCGGTGCCGGGATCGACCCGCCCACCTCCATCATCGTCTGGCGGTGGGGGCGGGGGCCCGTCCCCGTCGCCGCCCAACGCTTCGCCCTCGATGCTGGAGGACTCACCCAGGCCGAGCGCGGCGGTGTTGCCCTCCGGCGGATCCTCATCGGATTCGTCGTCGGGAGGGACGGGGGCGAACTCGAGGGTCTGGGTGGGGTTGGTCTGTGGGACGTTCAGACTGCTGGGCAGAACCACGATGGCCAGCAGCAGGGCCACCGCCATCCCCATCAGCGGCGGGTAGCGCGTCGTCCACGGCCGTTGGTCGGCGGGCGGCTCACGGTCGGGGTGGGAGCCCTGGTGGCCGTTGGCGGTCATCGGCCTCAGCCGATGTCAGGCAAGCGTACGCGGCGGCGGAGGACGAGTCCGGTGGCGGAGCCGGCAACAGCGGCCGGTAGGACCGCCAGCCACAGGAAGGCGGTGAGCCCCGAGACGGGTGCGGCCGGCCCCGCCACCGATGCGCGCCGTGCGACGATGGGCGCCGGTGGTCCGGCGAGCTGGTCGGCCAGGTTCTGCTCTCGGATGGCAGCCAGATCGGGATCGCGCTCGATGCGAACCGAATCGAGGCCCGGGGTCTGCTCGGCAAAGGGGTCGAGCTCGACTGTGGGGGCGGTGGCGATCGTCGTCGCCGGGGCGGCGGCCACCGAGGTGGGGGTCACCGCCACCCGGCTCTCGGGCGGAAGGATCTCCCTCGGCTGCACCGATTCCTCGATCAGGATCTCGGCGAAGATGGTGTAGCCCTTGCTGGTCCCGCTGAAGTTGAGGACGGTGAAGTTGTAGTCGACGAGGTCGGGGCGTCCCAGCTCGACGAACCCGTCCTTGTTGGGACCGGCTTTGTTCGGATCGGCCATGACCCTAAGGTCGGTGTAGTCCGACTCGAGGGGGTCGTAGTTGGTGTCGCCGGGCTCGGCCTTGCCGAACTGCTCCTTGATCTGACCGTTGTCCCACAGGACGGCGTCTATGTCGTTGCTGCCCAGGTTGGTGATCTTGAACCGGAGCTTGTAGTCGGACGTGGCCGAGATGTCGGGCTCGGGGATCTCCAGCGGGATGGTGTCGCAGTAGTCGGCGGTGCGGCACTGGCCGGGGTCGGCCTTGCGGATGTAGGGCAGCTCGCCGGGGGTGGGGTCGAAGGTGACGAGCACCGGCTGGTCGGGCGTCACCACCAGCGCCTCGAACTGACGCGCCCCGGCGGGGCTGGTCAGCCCACCGACGGCGACGGCGAGCAGCGACCCGGCGGTGAAGGTGGCAGCCGAGACGGCGGCGATGTGGCGGCGGATGGGGCCAAGCGTCATGCGAGGGTGACCCTGACGGACTCGGAGTACCCGGTGCACGGGTCGTTGGGCTGGTGGTCGGCGGCCACCTGCTGCACCGGCCACTCACCGGGGAGGTAGCGCTTGCCGTTGTCGATGAGGCGGAAGCACCCGGGCGTCGACGTGCCGGTGACCTGGCCCTCCTGGTCCCACATCATCGCCACAGCGTCTTTGACGCAGGTGTAGTCACCGGGAAGGTAGAAGCAGGCCGGGATGCGCGGATCTGCGCTGCTGGTCTTCTGGGGGATGGCATGGAATCCCTTGTCGATCTGGGTGGGACCGACGAAGGGGCCGGCCACCTGCACACCGACGAAGAACTGGAACAGGTTGGTGTAGTACTCGCAGACGTAGTCGAGATCGCGGCGGTCGAACGTCGCGCTGAACTCCCGGAACGCCTGGAAGCAGAGCTGCTGGCCGAGCGGGGGCTCCAGGGTACGGGGTGAGATGGCGATGCCCCGCCCGTCGTAGGCCCCTCCCGACTGGGCGTAGAAGTGGTAGGTGGCGTTGTCCTGGAAGCTGTCGCCGCCGGCCACGATCCACTCGGGCTGGTAGTTGATGGCCTGGGCCGACTGGGCGTAGTTGCCGTTGCCGCCCCCCGGCCACAGGATCGTGGTGATCCCCTGGGACTGGAAGCGGGCCATCTCCTGCTGCTCGTCGTCGGGAGGGTCGCCGTTGTCGCGGGCCAGACAGCAGTTCTCGAACTCGATGTGGTCCACGATCTCCCCACCGCAGCTCTCGACCTCGGTCTTGACGATCTGCGCCAGCTTCTTGAGGCCCGGCTGGAAGCGGTTGTTGGTGCTGATCATCCCCAGCTTGCGGGCCTCGTTGCGCAGCTCGCCGCCCGCCAGGTTGGCCACATGGGGGTTGTCGGGGTCGGGGCCGACGACCTGGCGGCACACGTAGTTGACGTAGGACTGGCTCTGTTGCTCGATCGATGGCAGGTAGGACCAGATCATCCCCGGGAACGTGTTGTAGAACTCGCTGTCGCGCAGACCGAAGGAGCCGAAGTTCAAGACCCCGCCGCGGGCCATGGCGAAGAGGTAGTCGTCCTCGGCTCCCTCGCTGAGGAACGACACCACCGCGAACGGGTCGATCTCGTCGAGGTGGAGCGCCGCTTCGGCTCGACGCCGCTCAGGGGTGGCGCCGACGCCTTCGCTGAACGACACGTAGAAGTGGACCTGGCGGCCATAGGTTTGGAACCGCTGGTTGAAGTAGTCCTGCCAGACCCGCAGACCACGGGTGACGAGGTGGGTGCAGCCGCCGTCGCCGCTGTTCTGCTCCCGGCACTCCTCAGCCGATTGGTGGAGGTCGTAGATCTTGTTGCGGGGCGCCCCCCGGTTGGAGGCGTCGCTGCCGCTCGTGTAGTTGATGCCGCCGTCGAACGCCACCAGCAGGCGGATCTCCTCGGAGGTGACCCCGGCGTAGGTGGCGCCGCCGTTGTCGCTGGCCTGGTCCCAGAACGGCACGCAGGGTGGCGCGAGCGGATCGAAGGTCTGGCGGGGCGGCTCGCCGACGCAGGCGGTGCCGGGATCGACCCGCCCACCTCCATCATCGTCTGGCGGTGGCGGCGGGGGTCCGTCCCCGTCGCCGCCCAACGCTTCGCCTTCGATGCTGGAGGACTCGCCCAGGCCGAGCGCGGCGGTGTTGCCCTCGGGCGGATCCTCGTCGGATTCGTCGTCGGGAGGGACGGGGGCGAACTCGAGGGTCTGGGTGGGGTTGGTCTGAGGGACGTTGAGGCTTGAAGGCAACACCACGACCGCCAGCAGCATGGCGATGCCCATGGTGAGCAGCGGTGGGTAGCGCCGTGCCCAATCGCTATGCCGCTGTGCCTCGTTGTCGTCAGCCACGTGGTTACCTCGGGGACCTCTCGCCGCATCGATGACACCCCGATCTCCGATCGGTCGCGGTGCCCTGCCGCACTCACCATGGTTCTCCGGATCCGGCCCGAACTCCTTGTCACCGGGCCGTTGAGTGCCGGTTGTGTCACCTCACCGTGCGGGGAGATTCTGCCAAATCGAGCGGACCGAGGGAATTCGCCCCAGAACGGGGTGAGGATTTCGGCCACGGACGGTGGTCTGGGGCCGCTCCGGCAGGAACTCCGACCTGCGTCGTGGAAGAACCCGTAGGTACCATCCCCGGGTCACACCGCCGCGGGCTCCTGGTCCCACCCGACCCAGACGCCGTCTGGGGGAAGGAACGCACACATCGATGGCCACCACCACGAGCACCAGACGACGTCCGAAGCAAGCCGCCAAACCGGCCGGCGGCATGACGATCGACCAGTTCAAGCAGAGCTTCGACACCGTGGCCGCGAACGTGGAGACCGTGATCAAGGGCAAGAGCGACATCGTTCGCCTGGCCCTCGTCGCCATGCTCTGCGAGGGCCACGTGCTGTTCGAGGATCTCCCCGGCACCGGCAAGTCGATGCTGGCCCGGGCCCTGTCCGAGTCGATGAACGCCACCACCAAGCGAGTGCAGTGCACACCCGACATGCTCCCCGGCGACATCACCGGTTCGTCGATCTTCGATCAGAAGACAGGCGAGTTCGTGTTCCAGCCCGGGCCGGTGTTCTGCAACGTGTTGCTGGCCGACGAGGTCAACCGTGCCACCCCCAAGACCCAGTCCGCGCTGCTGGAGGCCATGGCCGAACGCAGGGTGAGCTCGGATTCGGTCACCCGCGACCTTCCACGCCCGTTCCTGGTCCTCGCCACCCAGAACCCCGTCGAGCAGGCGGGCACCTTCCCGCTGCCCGAGGCCCAGCTCGACCGTTTCCTGTTCAAGCTCCAGATGGGCTACCTGAGCCGGGACCACGAGTACGAGGTGATGTTCGACAACTCGATCACCATGGCCATCGACGATCTGGAGCCGGTGATCGAGCCCGAGAGCGTCCGGACCATGATCGTGTTCGCGTCGACCATCGAGGTGTCCGAGGAGGTGGGCATGTACATCGTCGACCTCGTGCACGCCACCCGCGACGACGTGGCGGTGGCGGCCGGCGGCTCACCTCGGGCCACGATCGCCCTGCTCAAGGCGAGCCGGGCGCTCGCCGCCAGCGACGGTCGGGTCCACGTCTACCCCGACGACGTCCGAGCGGTGCTGCACCCGGTGCTGGGCCATCGCCTGATCCTCCAGCCCGACGCCATCCTGCGGGGTGAGACGGTGGAGGGAGTGCTGGAGCGGATCGTCGGCAGCGTCAAGGCTCCGCTGGCGAAGGCGAGCTGAGTGCCCGAAGGGCAGCACCGGCCCGCTCCGCCCACCGGCTGCCGAGGGAGGTGACATGGCCGCGGTGACCTCGGACCCCCAAGCCACCCTGCCACTGGGTGCACGGCTCCTCAGCCGGCTCGACCGCGCCCGCAGGGCAATGGGCCGGGGATCACTTCGGCGCCTCGGGGCCAGCCTCGAGCGCAGGCTCGGCCTCACCCGATCGGGCCAGCTGGCCATCGTGGCCGGCGTCCTGGCCTGGATCGCCGGGCGCATGGTGGCCGGGCCCTCGATGTACATGCCGGGCTACGGCGCCATCCTCCTCACCATCGCCGCGGTGTTCATGGCCCCCCGCAACCTCAAGCTCGCCGGGGTCCGCGACGGGTTGTACCCCAGGGTGCAGGAGGGCGACCGGCTCGACGTCCAGCTCACGCTCACCGCTGGCAAGCGCCTGTCCACCTTCATGCTGGAGGAGCGGCTGCCGGACCGGCTCGGCCGGACGGTACGGGTGCCTGTGACGTCGATGTCGTCGGGCGCCGATCTCGTTCACCCCTACACCCTTCGGGCGAACAGGCGCGGCGTCTACCAAGTGGGTCCGCTGGTGGCGGTGGCCGGCGACTCGCTCGGTCTGGCGCAGCGCGAGACGGTGATCGCCGAGCCGTTCGAGCTGTTCGTCCACCCGCGCATCGAACCGGTCGTCGACCGGCCGCTCACCCGCCACTTCGAGGACCCCCCCATCCGTCCTCCCGTCTCCAAGCCGTGGCCGAGCGGCATGGAGTTCTACGGCATGCGCGAGTACGTGCGCGGCGATGATCCCCGCCGCATCGTGTGGCGGGCCTCGGCGCGCACCGGCACGCTGATGGTCCGCGAGAACGAGCAGGGAATCACCGACAAGATCACGATCATCCTCGACACCAACCGCACATACCACAGCCGCGACGCCGACGGCGTGTCGGCGTCGTTCGAGACCGGAGTGCGAGCGGCTGCCAGCCTGGCCGTGAGGCATCTCCGCGAGGGCTATGAGATCAAGGTCGTCACCAACGAGGGCTTCGCAACCCGCCCGCTGCGGGGGGAGCGCGAGCAGCAACCGATGCTCGATGCCTTCGCTCGGGTCGACATGGGGCGGACCCCGCTCGGCCAGGCCATCATGCAGCTTCTGGCCACCGGCCAGCGCGACGCCCACAACATCCTCGTCACCCCCCACCTCGGTCCCCACGAGGCCGCCAACCTCAAGCTGCTGCTGCGCACCGGGGTGTCGGTGCTCGTCATCGCCCTCATCTGGGATGAGGAGAACACCGACGTGCTGGGGACGGCTGCCTCCCTCGGCTGCCAGGTGGTGGGCATCCATCCCGACCAGGACATCGGCTCCGCGCTCAGCGCCGACGCACGGGGAGGCCGACGCTGATGGCCATCGACGCCGGCGAGCTCACCGAGTCGCCGCCGGGCGCACCGCCCGACGACCACTCCGTTCCGCACGTCGAAGAGGATCTGCGGGCCGCCGAGGCCCAAGCGGCGGAGGCCGAGCATCGGCTGGGGCCGATCCCCGTCCGTCTGGTCATCGCCGCTGCCATGCCCACCGTCGCCGCCGGCGTGATGGTGGGTGGGATCTTCGAAGGCGTCGAGGCCCGCATCGGTGCCATCCTCGCCGGGCTGGGCGGGGTGGGTCTGGCCGTCGTCGCCTCCCGGCTCATTCGGCGACCGCTGGTGGCGTACGCCGTCATCGTCGTCGGGCTCTTCGCCGTCGGCCTGTTGATGATGCTCCCCGACGCCGGGGACATGCTCGACGTGACCGCCCGAGTCTCGGAGGCTGCGGCCGAGGCGGATCTGCTCCGCCCGCCGGTTCCCTACGATCCGGGCTGGCACGCGGTGGTGGGCTGGATCATGGCCATCGTCGGCTTCACCGCAGTGTGGACGGCGGTGGTGGTGGAGGCTCGAAGCATCGGGTTGCTCATCCCCCTGCCCATCGCCGCGGTGGCCGGGATCTCGGTCCCCGACGGTGAGCAGGTCGCCAGCGGTGCCGTCGTCCTGGTGCTGCTGGCCATCGGGCTCGGACTTCTGTCCGCCCAGAACGAGATCGGCGACGACGACTCGATCCACCCCGGTGTGGGCTACGAGCTGCGGCGAGCGGCCAAGGCCCTGCCCCTGCTGGCGCTGCTCGTCGTGGCGCTGGTGATCGGCAAGGACCAGCTGTCGTTCCTCTTCCCCGATCCCGTCATCGATCCGGCCGAACAACCCCAGAAGCCCGAGACCCGCCCGTTGAGCGATGTCGACGACCGCGTGCTGTTCGAGGTGCGCGACGCCGTCATCGGGGGTGAGCTGGTCGAGGCCCCGACCGGTCCGTGGCGAACGGGTGTGCTCGACGTCTACGACGGGGAGGCCTGGCGACTCCCTCCGTTCGCGGCCAGCGAGGTCCAGGAGATCGACTCCTCCGGCGTGCTCGACCCCACCAGGCCCCAGGTGACGGCGGCCTCGATCACCCTGCTCGGCATCACGGGACTGGTGCTGCCCGATCTCCCGAACTCGGCGGTTATCGCCACCCGCGGGGTGAACATCGGGTTCGACCCCCGCAGCGCCACGATCCGGATGATCAACGGTCAGGTACCTGGTCGCCTCAACTACATCATCACCGCGGCCCCCATCCCCTCCGTCGCCGACCTCGATGCCGTTCCCGACGATGTGCCGCCTGAGCTGGGGGAGTTCCTCGACATCCCCGAGCCGCCGCCGGCGGTCCGCTCGCTGCTCGATCAGGCTGAGGTCGAGGCGTCAGGGCCCTCGCGGTGGCGCCGCTTCGACTGGTTGCGCAGCTATGTCCTCGATGAGGTGACGGCGGAGGGCGTCGGGACACCCGTCGATGTTCCGCCGGCCCGGGTCGAGGACATGATCGCCGGCTCCCGGAAGGGTTCTCCCTTCGAGATGGTCGCAGCCCAGGCCATGCTGGCCCGCTGGGCTGGTGTGCCCAGCCGCATCGGGTTCGGTTTCGACGGGGGTCAGCCGCTCGAAGGCGGCGACGTGCTGGCGGTGCGACCCATCCACGGCGCGGCGTGGGTCGAGGTGTGGTTCGGCGAGTTCGGATGGCTGCCCGTCATCGGGACGCCACGCAAGGCCGAGCCGTCGGTCGGTTCGGACCCGAGTCTTCAGCGCTTCGACCCCAACATCATCCCCGGCGACGAGATCGGCGCCACGGTGTACGTGCCGCTCATCGAGCCCCCGGACTCGGTCCTCGGTGAGCAGATCGCGCTGGGGGCGTTGGGAGCGGTGCCGATCGTCCTGGTGATCCTCGCCATCTACTTCACCGTTCCGGCTGTGCGGAAGATGATCCTGCGCAGCCGTCGCCGGAGCGCGGCGCTGGCCGCCGGCACCCGGTCGAGGGTGGCGCTGGCCTACAGCGAGCTCCGGGACTACGCCACCGACCTCGGCTACCGCTATCCGACCGACACCCCGTTGATGTTCCTCGACCGGGTGATGGACGACGAGGAGCACCGCGAGCTGGCGTGGATGGTCACCCGGGTGCTTTGGGGCGACCTCCACGACGATGACGGTCCGCTGCTGGCCTCCACCGCCGAGGAGCTGTCGCGGTCGCTCCGCTCCCGGCTGGGTGAAGCCCAGCCGGCGACCGTCCGGTTCCTCGCCGTCATCAGCCGCCTGTCGCTGAGAGACCCCTACGATCCCCGACACGCCGATGCCGGCCACCGAGGGCGAAGCCGCGCCTGGCGCCGTGCCGGTCGGCGAGGCTGGCGGGCGATCCCGGCCACACCCGACGAGGGGATGGAATGAGAGGGGCCCGCCGCCGGCTGCTCGCCGCCCTTGCCGCCATGGCCGTCGTGGCCGCCGCCTGTGTCCAGCAGGACGCGCCCGGGCTCACGATAAGCGAGCTGGAGGCGAGCCTCGTCTTCGGCATCGACGAGCAGCCGGAGCCGGGGGCGACGCCGGTGGAGGCCACGTTGGGCTTTCCCCAGCTCGACATCCCTGATCTGTTCGTCCCCGAGCCCCGCCCGTTCGAGCGCAAGCCCTTCGTCGTCGATGTGCCGGCCGAGGATCCGTGTCCTGGGGCAAGGAACGTGGCCACGGTGGAGTTCGGCGCCATCGACAACGTCACCACCGAAGGTCCGGGCAACCGTCCCGTCGAGGGGGTGTATCGGTGGCGCCGGCTCGTGGCGAGCGGAGGCCGCGACGCCGAGCCGGTGGAGCAGGGGTTCGAGCTCCGCGCCATCCGAAACGTCACCGACGTCCCCGAGAGCCAGTGGTCATCCAACCCCTTGGCCACGTCGGCGCGGGAGGTCTTCACCTTCGAGGAGGTTCGCAACCTCAGCTTCGTCGAGCTGGTCCCGACGTCGGAGGGCGTTGTGGAGGAGCTGGTCGAGCGGTTCCTGATCACCACCTTCCTGGTGGACACCGAGGCGCTCCGAGCCCGGGTCTCCCAGACCGATGTCGTCACCCAGCTACCGTCCACCGGCAACCCCAACCGGGGTGTGACCCTGATGAGTTCGATCACCGTCGACGGCGACGGCGATCAGCCGGCGGGTACCGACGCCTTCGAGCCGTCCAACGGCCTGGCCCTGCTGCCCTTGCCGTTCGTGTCGGGCGAGAGCTACCGAACTGCGGCAACCGATGCCTCCCACGGCCGCACGGTGGTCAACGACACCACGGTGAACCCCCGGGATCGCTTCAACGCCTGTGGCGACATGATGGAGGGCTTCGGGGTCAACGTGTCTCAGACGGTCTCCACCACCAGCAGCTCTTCGCCGTCACGGGTGTTCGAGGTCGATTACATCATCGCCCCCCAGCACGGCGGCGTGGTCATCAGCGAGAACGTCTACGACAACCTGTCGGGCAACCGCGTCCTGCTCCATCAGGCGCAGCTGCATCCCGACCCGCTGCCCGCCGACGGACTGCCGCGATGAGCCGCATCCGCCGCTGGCTCGACACCCATCCCCGCCAGCGCCCGCTGGTGATCGGGGGCGCGGTGGCAGCCGGGCTGCTCATCGTCACCCAGTTCCTGCTCCCGGGCGATCCCAGCCCGGCCACCGGCACACCCGCCGCCGTGCTGTTCCGGGGGGCGATCTTCGGGTTCGTGGTCAGCCTGTTCGCGGTGGGCATCGTCCTCATCTACCGGACGATGCGCTTCATCAACTTCGCTCAGGGGGCGTTCGGAACCGTGGGCGCCACCCTCATCAGCTTCATCGTGGTCTTCACCCCGCTGCCCTTCCTCGTGGCGCTGCCGCTCGGGGTGGCGGCGAGCGTGCTGCTGGGTGTGGTCACCGGTCTGTTCCTGCTGCGGTTCTTCAACGCCAGCCGCCTGTTCATGACGGTGGTGACGATTCTCGGCTCCGGGTTCATCTTCGGGTCAGTCATCCCGTGGGTGTCGCGCCTCCCCTTCTGGCCCGAGCCGACCCGCATCACTGCCGGCGACCAGCAGAGGCTCACCGATCTGGCCGGCGAGCTGCCGCTCCAGGGCTTCTCGTTCCGGGTCGGCTCCTTCCCCGTCGACTTCGGGATCGCCGACGTGGTGGCCATCGAGATCGGGATCCTCGCCCTGGTGGGGGTCGGCGTCTTCCTCCGCTACACCCGCGCCGGCGCCGCGGTGCGGGCCATGGCCGAGAACCCCGAACGGGCCGCGCTGCTGGGCATCAGCGTGTCCACGTTGTCCGTGGTGGTGTGGGGCATCGCCGCCGCGCTGGATGCGCTGGCCGCGGTGAGCGTGGCTCTCGGAGGGCGCGAGCTGCTGGCGAGCGGAGCCTCGGCGGGCGGAGGGTTCAGCTTCGCCGTCCTGCTCATCCCGCTCACCGCCGCCGTCATCGCCCGGTTCCGCAGCATCGGCACCGCGGTGTTCGCCAGCACCTTGATCGGTGTTGCCCGGAACTCGTGGAACTTCAGCCACACCGATCTGACCGGGCTGTTCGACGTCGGCCTGCTCGTGGTGGTGGCGGCGGCCCTGCTGCTCCAGCGCCAGGGCGCCAGCCGCTCGGATCTGGGCACCCAGGTGTCGTGGGCGGCCGCTGACGAAGCGCGCCCGATCCCCACCGAGCTCCGCTCCATCCGTTCGCTGGTGGCCACCCGGTACGGGCTGTGGACGCTCGGAGCCCTCCTGGTCGTGGTGTACCCGTTCATCTTCGACACCAGCCGGGTCGTGCTCGGTGGCACCATCTTCATCACCGCCATCGCCGTGCTGTCGCTGGTGGTCCTCACCGGGTGGGCCGGGCAGGTGAGCCTCGGGCAGTGGGGTCTGGTGGCGGTCGGCGCCGTGGTCGGCGGCTACCTCAGCGGCGAGGTGGGCATCCCGTTCTGGTTCGTCATCCCCATCGCCAGCGCCGTCACCGCGGCCGTGGCGGTGATCGTGGGCCTGCCGGCGCTGCGGCTCCGGGGACTCACCCTGTTGGTGATGACCTTCGCCTTCGCCGTCAGCGTCGAGAACGTGCTGTTCGACGAGCGCTACTTCGGGTGGATCCTCCCCGGCGCCGTCGACCGGCCGACGCTGTTCTTCTTCAACTTCGAGGACGAGAAGAGCATGTACTTCCTGACCGCGCTGAGCCTGGCGCTGTGCATCGTCATCGTGAAGAACCTCCGCACCTCCCGGGTGGGTCGGCTGCTCATCTCGGTGCGGGAGAACGAAGCCAACCTCCAGTCGTTCGGCATCGACGTGGTGCGGGCCAAGCTGCTGGCCTTTGCCATCGCCGGCGCCTTCGCCGGGTTCGCCGGAGTGCTGTTCGCCCATCACCAGCGAGGGGTCTCCGCGGCATCGTTCCTGGCCAACACGTCCGTCAACGTGTTCATCCAGGCCGTGGTCGGTGGGGTCAGCTCGGCCGGCGGCGCGATCTTGGGCTCGGCCTACTTCCAGCTCGGCCAGGAGTTCGCCAGCTCGAACTTCTGGTTGAACACGCTCGTCGTCGGAACCGGCCCGCTCCTCATCCTGTTCGTGGCACCGGGTGGGTTGATCTCACTGGTCAACCAGGGCCGAGACTCGGTGCTGCGGATCATCGCCCAGCGCCGCCGAATCGTGGTGCCCAGCCTGTTCGCCGACTTCGACCCCGACGTCGCCGATCGCCAGCTGGTGCCGCTGGCCGAGCAGTCGCCCAGCGCCGGGCTGGCGGTGGTGGGGACCCGACGGTTCACCCGTCCCAGCGACCTCTACCAGGGGTCGTCGGAGCGCATCGCCGATCGGCTCGCGGGGCCCAGGGTCGACGCTGAGCGCTCGGCGTACGGCGCCGCCGCGCAGGCGGCGGACGACGCCGAGACCCGGCGCGAGCTCGAGGAGGTGACCGAGCGATGAGCATCGACGAGATCTCCTCCGACGCCGACTCGAGGCCCGAGACCGCCGGCGCCCCCGACACCGACGGCGACGCCCCCACCGCTGCCCCACCTTCCCAACCCTCCGGCGGGGGCTTTCGCGAGACGCTCCGCGACGCCCGGGACTTCAAGGCCATGGCCACGAGCCCCCATGGGCTCGTCCCGGTGCTCACCTTCGGTCTGATCGGGTTCTTCCAGCGCTTCGACACCGCCGCCTTCACCTTCGCCGGACCCGAGATCGCCCGCGACCTCGAGATAAACGTCGGCGACATCATCAGCATCCAGGTCATGGTGGGGGCGGTGGCGATCTTCGCGGCGATCGCCGCGGGGTACCTCGCCGATCGCCATCGCCGGGTCCCGTTCCTGGTCGTCGGGACCATCCTCTCCGGCATCTTCTCGGTGGTCGCCGCCAACGCCCATTCGTTCTTCTCGCTCTCCGCCCCCCGCATCGCCGACGACGTGAGCGAACAGGGGTCCGACGTCACCCGGTTCTCCTTGCTTGCCGACTACTACCCGCCGGAGACCCGCGGCAAGGTGTTCGCCTTCCTGGGCATCATGGGCCGGGTGGGCACGCTCCTGGTGCCCCTGGTGGTCGGGTACATGGTCCTCGAGCTGGGGTGGCGCTGGGCGTTCATCCTCACCGGCGTCCCGCTCACGGCGGTCGGTGTCGTGGCCGGCGTGCTGCTCTGGCGCCGGGAGCCGGTGCGCGGCTACTTCGAGAAGCGGTCGCTCGGGGCATCAGAGGAGGTGGCGCACCAGGAGGACGAGCCCCAGTCGTTCGGCGAGGGGTGGCGGGCCACATGGGGGGTGCGCACCATCCGCCGCATCGTCATCGCCAACATCTTCGCCGGCTCCGCCGATGCGGTCGCCAGCCTGTTCTTCATCTTCTTCATGGCGGAGCGGTACGGTCTCAACAGCCTCGAACGGGGCTACATCGCCCTTCCCGGTGTTGCCGCCGCCGTCATCGGCGGGTTCATCGGTGGCGGGCTGGTGGACCGGTTCACGCGGACCAATCCCAGCCGGGTGCTCGTCGTCATCGGTCTCTTCAGCCTCTTCCTGGCGTTCGGGCCGATCATCTACGTGTTCGAACCCCCTCTGTGGGTGATCATCTTCGCCGCTGTCCCCGTCGGCTTCGGCGGCGCGATGATCGGTCCGGCCAGCAGCGTGGTGATCGCCCAGGTCATCCCGCCCAAGATCCGCACCCAGGGCATCCAGGTGGCGGGCATCGCCGGACTCGGCCCGATCCTGATCGCCCTCCCGATCGCCCGGACCATCAACGCCGAGTTCGGCTACGGCGAGGTGTTCATGTTCACGGTGCCGCTGGCCGTCGTCGGCGCGCTGATCTACATCACCGCGGCCGGCTTCTTCGAGCTGGACATGCGGTCGGCGTTCCAGGCCTCCCTGGCCGACGCCGAGTGGCGGCAGGCGAAGGCGTCCGGCCGGTCGAAGATGCTCGTCTGTCGAGGCATCGACGTGCACTACGGCAACGTGCAGGTCCTCTTCGATGTCGACTTCGACGTGGAGGAGGGTGAGATCGTCGCCCTCCTCGGCACCAACGGAGCCGGGAAGTCCACCCTGCTGCGGGCCATCTCGGGGATCACCCAGGCCAGCGGAGGCGCCGTCGTCTTCGACGGTCGTGACATCACCTTCATGCCTCCCAGCGAGATCGTCGGTCGCGGTGTCGTGCACATGCCGGGTGGGCGCGGGGTGTTCCCCGAGCTGTCGGTGCGCGAGAACCTCGTGCTCGCCAACTGGCTGGTCGACGACCCCGAGGAGATCGCTCGTGGCGTGGCGGAGGTGATGGTCACCTTCCCGGCGCTGGCCGGCCGGCTCGATGTCGCCGCCGGGCAGCTCTCGGGCGGTGAGCAGCAGCAGGTGGCGTTGGCGCAGGCGTTCCTGTGCCGACCGAAGCTGCTTTGCATCGACGAGCTGAGCCTCGGGCTCTCGCCGGTGGTCGTGGCCGAGCTGCTCGATGTCGTGCGGCAGCTCAACAGTCGGGGTATCACGATCGTGGTGGTCGAGCAGTCGGTGAACGTGGCGCTCAGCCTGGCGGAGCGAGCGGTCTTCATGGAGAAGGGCGAGGTCCGGTTCTCGGGTCCCACCGTCGATCTGCTTCAGCGGCCCGACATCCTCCGCTCCGTCTACGTGAAGGGTTCGGGGACCGGTGGCCGCTCAGGCGGTGTGCGTCGTGGTGAGCGCGATCGACGTCTCGCCGAGCTGGGCCAGACCCGACCCGTCCTCGAGGTCGAGGGCATCACCAAGCGCTACGGTGGGATCGCCGCCGTCGACGACGTCAGCTTGGTGCTGCGCGACGGACAGACCCTCGGGTTGATCGGCCCCAACGGCGCCGGCAAGACCACCATCTTCGATCTGATCTCGGGGTTCCAGCCCCTCGACGCGGGCCGGGTCCTCCTCGACGGCATCGACGTCAGCGAGTGGTCGAGCGACGCCCGGGCCCGTGAGGGGTTGGTGCGGCGGTTCCAGGACGCCCGGCTGTTCCCGGCGCTCAACGTCGAGGAGACGCTGCTGATGGCGCTCGAGCAGCATCTAGAGGTGAAGAGCGCGGTGTTGAACGGGCTGCGCCTTCCCGCAGCCCGGAGGGCTGAGCGACGGCTCCGGGCGCGGGCCGACCGATTGCTGGAGCTGTTCGAGCTGGGTGCGTTCCGGGACAAGTTCGTGCGCGAGCTGTCGACCGGTCTGCGCCGGATCGTCGACTTGGCCTGCGTGCTGGCCACCGAGCCCAAGGTCCTGCTGCTCGACGAGCCCTCGTCGGGGATCGCCCAGGCCGAGACCGAGAGCCTCGGTCCAGTGCTGCGGAGGGTCAAGTACGAGACGGGAGCGTCGATCCTCATCATCGAGCACGACATGCCGCTGATCTCCCGGGTGTCCGATGAGCTCATTGCGCTCGATCTGGGCCAGATCGTCACCCGGGGACTCCCCTCCGATGTGCTCGACGATGAGCGGGTGATCGAGTCCTACCTCGGCGTAGACGAGAGCGCGGTCGGTCGCTCGGGTCTCACCACCGGTGTCTCCAAGCGTCCCCCGCCCCCATCCCCGTGACCCATCGCACCGTTGTGGAGCTCAACATGTTCAGACATCTTCGCTTCGTCGCCGTGACGCTCGTTGCCGTCATGGGTCTGGCCGCCTGCGGTGGCAGCGACGAGGTGGGCGGCGAGCTGTCGATCGACCCGGCGGGCGGCGACGGAGGAGCCCTGCGCGACCCCACCCGCACCACCATGACCGTCCCCCCCGAGCTCGAGGACGCACTCGGAACCACCACCACCGTCGCCGGCACGTCCGACACGACCGCGGCCGCCCAGCAGACCACGACCACCGAGGCCCCCGATGTCATCCTCATCCAGGACGACGATCAGGGGCAGTTCTTCGATCCGTTCATCTACCAGATCCCGGTGGGGCGGCCCCTGGTGTGGCGCAACGTCGGCAAGGTGGCGCGGGTGATCGTCATCGACGACCTGGGGCTGGCGTCGCCGGAGATCGCGCCAGGGAGCGAGTGGTCGTACACCTTCGGCGAGAAGGGCGTGTTCGACTTCCGCGACGACACCCGGCCCTACGCCACATCGGGACGGGTGCAGGTCTTCTGATGCCTCGGGTGCTCGCATGGATGACCGCACCCATCGCGGTGGCGCTGCTGACGTCGGCTTGTGGCGGGGACGACGGCGCCGGCTCGGCGCTGAAGGTGGCGGAATTCGAGACGGTGGCGGCCGATGCCATGCCGGCGACGGTCCTCGACCTCGTCGTCGGCCCCGAAGACTTCAGCGCCACCCTCCTGGCCAGCCAGGAGGCCTACATCGATGCGCTCGGCGTCTTCGGGATGCGTCGTGACGATCTGCTCTACGCCACCGTCCAGGTGAGCCGGTTCGATGATCCCGACACCATCGCCGATCCGCTCTTCCAGCGGTCGCTGGCCGGCCGGATCGGGGATTCCGGCCGGCCGTCTGTGGTCCGCGTCGGACAGCAGTCCGTCTACCTGATGCCCTCGGGCCGCCAGACCCTCGGTGTGTGGTTCGTCGACGACGAGATGTTCGTGTTGACCGTGCGGCCGGAGTACGAGCAGCCCCGGCGGCTGGTTCGTGCCCTGGTGGAGGCCACCGCGTGACCCGGCGGGTGCGGCTGGTCGCCGTCGTCGCCCTCGCCGCCCTGGCGCTGGTGGCGTGCAACCGTCGCGACACGTTCCTGGACGAGGTGCTCGACGCCGTCGACTCCGCCCGTCAGCAGGCGGCGACGTTCGTCTACACCGACCTCCGACCGGACGGGACGCTGCGGGTCCAGGGGGTGATCGAGGACGACTTCCGCTACAAGGCCGCGGTCGAGATCGACGGCACGCCAGCCTATGAGCAGATCGTGTTCGACGACACGCTGGCCGTGAGGTTCCTCGACCCTGCCCACCTGCGTTCGGTGCTGTCGGCCCGCGCCACCGAGGCCGACCTTTCCACCGAGCTGGAGGGCTTCACCGCCCTCGACGTCCTTCGCTCCGGTCGCTGGGTGCTCGACGACAGCGGGGCCCCGCTGGTGTCGGCCATCAGCACGGCGGTCGGTGATCTCGGTCGGGATCCCGTCCTCGATGCCGTGACCGCGCTCGACTACGTGGCCGAAGCCGCCAGCCGCTCGATCAGCGTCGAGCGCTGGTCCGACGATTCCCTCGATCCCACCTATCCCACCTCCGAGGATGACTTCCCGCGGCCCGAGGACGGCTCGGGCGTCACCCGCTACGACCTCCGCCGCCCTGACCTCCCGGCCATCAGCGAGAACACGGGTGACGTCGGCGGCATCGGCCTCCCCGGCGTCGCCCACTTCCGAAAGATGGCCATCTACGTGAAGGACGGGCGGATCATCGAGGTGCGCGAGGAGATCGAGGCCACCGGACGGCGGCTCGAGCAGTTCCTCGACTACTCCCGGGCCGCCATCGACGTCTTCTCCTTCGACGCCACCTTCAAGGAGCAGTTCGAGACGGCGGTGGCGGCCGCCGTCACCGAGCAGGACCTGGCCGACGTCCTCTTCGCCGGGATCAACACCGCCATCGTGTCGCTGGGCCAGGACCCCATCACGCGCCGGAGCATGGTCCTGAGCCTGATCGAGGGCGACCGGTTGCCGGTCGCGCTTCCCGGAGCGGACCTGGTGGCGGGCAGCCTGGCCGTGCTGGCCACCTCCGCCGAGGGCCAGGCCGCCTTCCTCGAAGCGGAGGAGGAGGGCCGTGCCGTCGACCTCACCGCCGCCGACGACGACACTGGCGGGCCGCCCGGCGCTCCGGCCGGTGACGGGGCTGATCCCGGCGCTGATGACCCCGAGCAGGGGTCCGATCCCGACGGCGGGCCGGATCCCGACAGCGGGTGACCCTCACCGCCGCCGGCGGGGCCCCGGCCCGGCCGATCGGGGTTCGGTTGCACGGTCGTCGGCTGCGCTTGCTGCTCGGGGGCCTGCTGCTGGGCGTGGTGGTGGCGGGTGGGTGCGCGCGGGGAGGCGAGCCGCCGGACCTGGTGCTCGATGGCTCACCGCGGCTGCCCGACGCCGAGGGGCTGGCCACCGTCGTCGAGAGCGACCGCATCCAGGTGGGTGGCGTCGACTACCGGGTCAGCCCCGACCTGGTGGTGTTCTCGACGCACAACCTCGAGCTGACGCCGCTGTTGCGTTGGGAGGGGGCCTACGTGCAAGTGGGTCTCGACGGCGACGTGGTGGCGTGGCTGGCCGGGGTGGGTGGGGTGATCTCTGGTGAGCCGCCATCGGTGCTGTTCACCGGCCAGATCGACATGCTCGACGGCGACCGCGTCATGTTCCGGGGCGGCACCGTGTTCCGCCTCGAACCGGCGGCGACCAGGTCGTTCGCGCCCGGTTCGTTCGTGATCGCCGAGATCGATCCGGTCCGCGGCATCGTGCGGCGGCTCGACCCCACATGACCCGACCCCACCTTGCCCTGACGGAGCGGTGGGGTTCGGGCGGTGGGGTGCGGTGGGGTGGCACGCGGTCGGGTGGCGCGGTGAGGCCCCGCCGGAGCCGGAGCGGGGCCTCACACGGTCATGATCGGTCGCCCCACCGGGCGACGGGATCGGAGGACAGGATCAGAAGATGATGTTGTCCGCTTCGTAGCCGTTGTTGCCGTCGACGCTCTCGTCGCAGTCGTCATGGCTGCCGGCCTCGTCTGCCAGCGAGCCACCACCGAAGCCGTTGGGGAAGAGCGTCGGGCCGTCCGGGACCGGCTGGATCGGCTCGACGGGCGGCACCTCGGGGTCTACTCCGGTGTCCGCGATCATCGTGAAGATGATCTGATCGCCGCCGCGCTGGAGATCCGGAACGTCGTTGGACTCCATGTAGATCCACAGACCGCCGGCGTCGTCGTCGTCGTCGAGATCAAGGACGTCGCGATCGTCGATGTAGAAGGGTCCCGCCTCGTAAGCCTTCGCACCCGTTCCGGGGATCGTGCCGTCGTTCTCCGGGCACTGGGCATGGGCCGTGCCCGACGTGGCCACGATCGCGGCGGTGGGCGCGAGGACCGCCAGAGCGGCCAGACTGGTGAGTTTGCGCATGGTGTGCACTCCTTTGCCGGGGGAGTCCGGCACGTAGCGGTTGCGACCCGGGCACAGCACAGCACCCGACCCGGCTGGATGACGGATTCGACTGACGGATTCGACGCGGCCAGCCCTGGCTCCTGCTCGGCACGGCATCTTGGGTCACCGACCGGCTGGAATGCCCGTGCCGCCCGGGCCCGACCGCCCACGGCGAATCGTCATAAATCGTACACACTGCACCGACGGGGTGTCCACGGCGCCGTGCCGGGCCGGGGCGATCAGGTCCTGGGGTCGAGCGAGAGCAGCACCTGGGTGAAGCTGCGGGGCGTACGGGGTGCGCCCGAGACGGTCTCGACGATGGTGCCGTCGACCCGGGCCGCCAGTCCAGTGTCGACGATCCAGTGGACGGTGAGCTCCCGGCGCTCGGTCAGCAGCAGCGGCGGCGTGGAGTCCGAGGTGGTGGTGGTGAGCTCGATCCGGTGCACCTCGACGGTGGGCACCGTGGCCCCGTCCACCTCGGCGGTGGACGGACCGATCACCTGGCCCTCGATGGTCCGGTCGCGGGT
The DNA here is from genome assembly GCA_036397895.1 of Acidimicrobiales bacterium. Taxonomy (GTDB): domain Bacteria; phylum Actinomycetota; class Acidimicrobiia; order Acidimicrobiales; family DASWIA01; genus DASWIA01. Next base: position 28,378 of record DASWIA010000021.1, read on the forward strand.
GACGGTGACGCCGCCGCTCTCCGCAGAGCACGTGGCCTCCGCCATCCACCGGAAGCCCGCGGTGAGGGGGCGGGGGACGAGGAGGAGATCGGGCTCGAAGTCGCAGACGGCGCCCGAGCTCTCGCCCCGGCGGCGCTGCTCCTGGTCGAGGTGCAGGCCGTCGGGCCGCCACTGGTGGAGCTTGGCCCGCTCCTCGGTGTCCCACTCGATGTGGAGCTGCTCCAGCTCGCCGGTGCGGTCGAAGGATTGACGGGACTGGTCGCCCAGCCGGTCGAAGACGAAGTAGCCCATGACGTCGCCGTCGTCGGAGATGCGGTAGCGGTACTCGCCGGGATGGGGCGCGCCGAGCTGGTTGGGCGGGAGCGGACCGGTGGTCTGGGCGGTGCCGGGGGCGTCGGCGGCGGCGTCGACCAACGGGCTGGAGTCGGACCCGTCACCCGATTCCTCACCCGACGGGTCGAGCACCCCATCGCCGGCCACACCGGCCGCGGTGGTGGTGGAGACCCCCAGACCGCTGCCGATCTCGCCGGCACCCTCGCCGCTCGATGAGCACGCCGCCGCCACCAGGGCAACGGTCACCAGCAGCGAGGTCACCAGCAGCAGCGAGGTCACCAGCCGTGAGGGAACCTTTCCGCGCACGTCCCTACTGAGCCTTCTCGAGGAACCGTGAGCGGTCCACGACCACGCGGGTGACGCGTCCGGCGGCCACCAGGCCGCGGGTGTCGGTCACCGACACCGTGAACACGATTCGCCGGCCGTGCACCGACTCCACCTGGGCCTCGGCCCACACCTTGCGACCCACGGCGATCGGTGTGACGTGGTCGATCTGCACCCGCACGCACACCGACGTCTCCTGGTCGCGCAGGTACCCCTGGGTGGCGGCGACGGTGGCCTCTTCGGCCAGGGCGACCAGGCGCGGGGTGGCGAGCACCTCGACGTCGCCTGAGCCGAGAGCCTTCGCCGTGTCGTCGACCGAGACCCGCAGCTCGACGCTGGCTCCTTGGCCCGGTTCGACTGCCACACCGTTACGATACGGACTCCGCGTCGCGGCCGACCAACGCCCGACTCGGATCAGATCCGACCGGAGCCCGCATGGTGGGTCTCGAGGAGAGGTTTCGAGGAGAGGTGGAGTCGATGATCGAACCAGCAGGGGCCGCTGATGTCCTCGCCACCGCCCTGCGGCGTGGCGGCGACTTCGCCGAGCTGTTCGTCGAGGACAAGCGCACCACCGGCGCCAGCCTCGACGACGGGAAGATCGATCAGGTGGCCAGCGGCCGCGACCGGGGCGCGGGGGTTCGGGTGGTGGTCGGCGACACCGCCGGCTACGCCCACACCGCCGACCTCACCCCCCCCGGCCTGCGCGCCGCCGCCGAAGCGGCGTCCGCCGCGGCGCGCGACGGCGGTGGCGGCACCCGCACCATCGACCTCACGCCCACCACCCACCCGTCCCCCTCCACCACCACGAAGATCCCCGAGGACATCCCCAAGGCCCGCAAGATCGAGCTGTTGCGCGCCGCCGATGCCGCCGCCCGCGGCGCCGGCGACGCCGTCAAGCAGGTGATGGCCGGCTACTCCGACGGCCGGCGTCGGATCCTGGTGGCCAACTCCGATGGCGTGTACACCTCCGACGACCAGATCCGCACCGCCTTCCGGGTGCAGGCGGTCGCCACGGGCGACACCGGCATGCAGACCGGCTACCGCAGCGTGGGCCACACCATCGGCTTCGAGCTTTTCGACGACCACGACGTGGCCGACGTGGCCCGCCAGGCCGCCGAGAGCGCCATCGGCAAGCTCGATGCCCGCCCCGCGCCGTCGGGCACCATGCCCGTCGTCATCGCCAAGGGAACGGGCGGCGTCATGTTCCACGAGGCGTGCGGCCACGGGCTCGAAGCCGACGCCATCGCCAAGGGGGCCAGCGTCTTCGCCGGCCGGGTCGGCCAGCAGGTGGCGGGCAAGGCCATCACCCTGGTCGACGACGGCACCATGGCCGGGGAGTGGGGAGCGTTCGCCATCGACGACGAGGGCCATCCCGCCGGGCGCAACACGCTCATCGAGGACGGTGTGCTCACCGACTACATGTGGGACTACCTGCGGGCCCGCAAGGAAGATCGCCCCTACTCGGGCAACGGCCGCCGCCAGAGCTACCAGCACCTGCCGATGGTCCGCATGACCAACACCTACGTGCTGGCCGGCACCGAGGATCCCGACGAGATCGTGGCCCAGACCCCCAGCGGGGTCTACATCCGCCAGCTCGGCGGCGGTCAGGTCGACACCGCCACGGGCGACTTCGTGTTCGGCATGACCGAGGCGTACCTCATCGAGGACGGGCGCATCACCGACCCCATCCGCGAGGGAAACCTCATCGGCAACGGCCCCCGCTGCCTGGCCAACATCGATGCCCTGGGCAACGACTTCGGCATGGGGATGCCGGGCATGTGCGGCAAGAACGGCCAGGGTGTTCCTGTCGGCGACGGCAACCCCACCCTGCGGGTCAGCGAGCTGACCGTCGGCGGAACCGCTGCCTGATGGGAGCTGACAGCGCGTGACCGATTCCGTCGAACGAGACGAGGAACCGACATGGCTGAGCTGACCGACATCGTCGAACGCATCGTGGGCTGGGCCGGCGACGACGAACAGGTCGAGGCCTACGCATCGTGGGGCCGCGACACCGACATCGAGGTCTACGAGCGCGACATCGAGTCGCTCTCCTCGGCCGAGACCCAGGGGGTGGGGATTCGGGTGGTGAAGGACGGTCGGCAGGGGTTCGCCTACGCCGCCTCGTTCGACACCGACGTGTTGGAGGAGACGTTCGCCGAGGCGCGCGACAACGCCACCTTCACCGAACCCGACGAGTGGAACGGCCTCACCGAGCCCGACGGCGTGGCCGAAGCCACCATCGAGGTGTGGGACGGCCGCCTCGCCGACGTGGCCACCGCCGACAAGGTGGACCTGGCCCTGCGGCTCGAGCGGCTGGTGGCCGAAGGCGACGCCCGCATCCGCGCCATCGAGTCGGCCGCCTACGGCGACGCCATCGTCGAGCGGGCGCTGGCCACCACCACCGGGATCCGTTCGGCTCTCCGTCGCACCGTGTGCTCGATAGCGGCCTACGCCCTGGCCGGTGAACCCGATGACACCCAGACCGGGTTCGGCTTCTCGGTCGGCCGTCATGTCGACGACCTCGATCTCGACCGGGCGGCGGCCGACACCGTCGATCGGGCCACCCGCATGCTGGGCGCCACCAAGCCCGAGTCGCTGCGCACCACGGTGGTGCTCGATCCCTTCGTGACCTCCCAGTTCCTGTCGATCATCGGCTCCACCCTCAACGGAGAGTCGGTGCTGAAGGGACGGTCCCTGTTCGCCGACCGCCTGGGCGAGTCGGTGGCGGCGGTCGGGGTGACGCTGGTCGACGACCCCACCGACGTGCGTACCTACGGGGCGTCACCCACCGACGGTGAGGGGCTGGCGTCGCGTCGAAACGCGCTCATCGACGCCGGTGTGCTCCAGCAGTACGTCTATGACACCTACAGCGGGCGCCGCTCGGGCGCGGGGTCGAACGCCTGCGCGGTGCGGGGAGGGTTCAAGGGCTCACCGGGCCCGGGCTGCCGCGCCCTGGTTCTCGAGCCGGGCCCCATGTCACCCGACGAGCTGTTGGCGTCGGTCAGCGATGGGGTGCTCATCCAGTCCGTGAAGGGCATGCACTCGGGGGTGAACCCGATCAGCGGCGACTTCTCCACCGGCGCCGACGGTCTTCGCATCACCGACGGCGCGCTGGGCGAGCCGCTGCGCGAGTTCACGATCGGCTCCACCATCCAGAAGATGCTCCAGGGCGTGATCGCCGTGGGCAACGACCTCGAGTTCCTCCCGTTCTCGGCGGCCGGCCAGTCCCTGGCCATCTCCGACGTCACCATATCCGGCACCTGACCCCCTGGGCCGGCTCCCGGCCCACCGCAGCCCATCCGGCCGGCTCCCGTCCTGGCGAGGGCGGCCCGCCCGGCCGGCTTCCGGCCCATCGCAGCTCACCCGGCCGGCTTCCGGCCCGGCGCGGGCGGGAAGGTATCGCCGACGGAGCAGGCCCCCGGCGGCCACCATTGAGGCGCTGTGCCGATCCTCCATGCCATCGTCCTCGGGATCGTGCAGGGGCTCTCGGAGTTCCTGCCCATCTCCTCGAGCGGTCACCTCGAGATCGTCCCGTGGCTGGTGGGATGGGACGACTTCGCCGGCCGACCCGACCTCGAACGAGCCTTCGACGTGGCCGTGCACGTCGGCACGCTGGCCGGCGCCATCGCCTACTTCCGCGCCGATCTGTGGCGCTATGCGCTCGCCGCCTGGTCGTGGGTGGGCGAGCGGATCTCGTCCACCGGGGTTGCGCCGCCCGGACCTGGTCCCGCCGGCTCCGCCCCCGACGACGCCCCGTTCGCCGCCGCCGACGCCGACGTCGACCGGGTCCGTGACCAGCGCATCGCCGGGCTGCTGGTGGTCTCGGCGGTCCCCGCCGGTGTGGTGGGCCTCACGCTGGCCGACGCACTCGAGGGGCCGGCGGAGAACCACGTGCTGATCGGCACCCTGCTGGTGGTGTTCGGTCTGCTGCTGCTGTGGGCCGACCGGATCGGTGGCGTCCGGCCCGCCGGCAGCTGGACGCGGCGCGACGCGCTGATCATGGGGCTGGCCCAGGCCGCCGCGCTCCAACCCGGGGTCTCGCGCAGCGGGGTCACCATCACCGCCGGTCGATGGCTGGGGCTGACCCGCCACGCTGCGGCCCGGCTGTCGTTCCTCATGAGCGTGCCGGTGATTGCCGGGGCTGGCGTCGTCGCGTGGCGTGACGCGGCCGGCACCGGCGGCATCCCCACCGATCTGTACCCACCGGTCGCCTGGGCCGTGGCGGCATCGGCCATCACCGGCTATCTGGCCGTATGGGGGACCATCCGGCTGGTTCAGACCCGGTCGTTCGCTCCGTTCGTGGTGTACCGGGTGCTGGTGGGGGCGGGCGTGGTGCTGGTGGCGGTGACCGGGCTGCGCTGAGTGCCCCGGTGTCAGCCGGCGAGCGCAAGGGTGACCACCCCGGCTACCAGGGCGAAGGCGAGGCGGGGGGCGGCATCGGACGGCACGGCGAGGGTGACGCCGTCCTCGTTCACGTCGACGACGAGCGCTCGGCGGACGATCCGGGTGGTGGGCGGGGAGTCGGTCCCGGCGTCGACGGTGGCGAGCACATCGACCCGATCTCCCACGTCGAGGACCAGCCCGGACTGGCCGTGGGGTACGCCCATGCCGACGGTGGCGTCGGGGAGCGCGGCGGCCACCGGCCCGGCATCACCGTCGGCGATGCGGGCGGCGAGGAGCACCTCGCCGGGGTGCAGATCGACTGCCGCCCGCTGCCCGACGGGGTCGGTTGCCGCGGATCCGCCGGGGACCACGGCCCGGGGAAGGTCCCGCCAGGTGACGTCGCCCTCGGTGATGGCCGACCCGGCGGCGACGGCGGTGGTCATCACCGGAACCGACATCGTGGTACCCCAGGCCCGGGCGTCGGCGCGGGCGGCGCTCACCGACCGCTGCACGGTGAGGCCGGCGAGGAGGGCAACGGCGATGACGACGGCCCACCACAGCAGCGGGGACCGCCGGACCGACGCGGTGACCATGCGCAGCGACGGCCGGAGATCGGGTGACGGGCGCGGCAGATCCATGTGGTCTCCACACGGGGTGGTGGATGACGTTGGGGGAAGCGCCGCTCCAAAGGGGAGCGTCCGCATCATCCTGGAATGAGAACCAGAATGCTGTCAAATAGCATCAGACAGCATGGCATGAGACAGCATGGTATGACGGCGTCGAGTGGGTTCCGCGGCTCAGCCCTAGCTGGTGGACGACCCCGACGAGCCGTTCGAGCTTGTCGAGGTCTCCGACGTCTTCGTGCTCGTCGACGTGGATCCCGACGAGTCCGACGAGCTCGACGACGACGAGGAATCCGACGACGCGCTTGCGGAGTCCGACCTCGCCGACGTCTTCGACTTCGATTTGCCCGACGAACGGGTGTCGGTCTTGTAGAAGCCGCTGCCCTTGAAGGCGATGCCCACCGGGGAGAACACCTTGCGCAGCTCGCCGGCGCACGACGGGCACTCGGTGAGCGGATCGTCGGCGAACGACTGCACCACCTCCAGGTGGTCGTCGCAGATGCGGCACGCGTACTCGTAGGTGGGCATGGGCGGACTCCCGATCGTGGGCCCGGTGGCTGGTTGACGGCATCGAGCCGGCCGGCTCGATGGCTGGCACTCTCGGCCTGCGAGTGCCAACTCTACCGCCTGGTCGCTGGCTCCTACCATGTCGCTCGTGCTCGCTGCCGCGGTGCTCGTCGTCGCCGCCTACCTCCTGGGGGCATTCCCCACCGCCGCCCTCGTCGCGCGCCGCTTCGGCCATGATCCCATCGCCGAAGGATCGGGCAACCCCGGAGCCAGCAACGTCATGCGCGTCGCCGGCACGCGGGCCGGGCTGTTCGTGTTCGCCGGTGACGTGGCGAAGGGAGCGATCGCCACCGGGGCGGGGATGGCGCTCGACGGCCGCGATCTGGCCCTGGCCTGCGGGTTGGCCGCGGTCATCGGTCACACCCGGCCACCAGTGCGTCGCAAGGGTGGGCGAGGCGTCGCCGCCGGAGCGGGTACCGTCCTGGTGCTGTTCCCGGTGCACGGCGCCGTTGCCCTGGTGACGTGGCTCACCCTCGTTCGGTTGGTGGGGCGGGCCAGCGTGGCGTCGCTGACCATCGTGGTGGGACTGCCGGTGAGCCTGGCCATCGGTGGTACGCCGGGTCGCGAGCTGGCGGGCATCGCCCTGCTGGCCGCGTACCTCGTCGTTCGTCACGCCGACAACATCTCGCGGCTGGTCCGAGGCGAGGAGCGCATGCTCCGCGAGCCGGGGACCACCGCATGAGGCGGAGCCGACGGTGAGGCTGGGCGTCCGCATGGCGGCGACGGTCGGGCTCGTGGCCTTGGCGCCGGTGGCGGTGGCGGTGGGCTTGGTCGGAGCCGACCTCGGCGGCGGCGAGCTCGGTCTGGTGGTGGTGTTCGCGATCGGTGTCACCTTCGGCGTCGCCATGTTCGTCGAGCGACGGGTCCGCACCGCGATCACCGATCCGCTCATCTGGCTGCGAGACGCGGTCATGGCGGAGTCCGAGGAACCTCTCGCCTCCTCCGACGAGCCGGGCCATCTCCTGGCGTCGGAGCTGCCGGAGGTGCGCGAGCTGCTGGCCGCGACCGGGTCGCTGGTCGCCCGCACCCGCCAGCTGCGCAGCGATGTGGAACAGGCGCGGCGCCGCTTCAACACCGCCCTCGAGCGGGTCGGATCGGTGCTCGGCGCCACCCACGACCGCTCCGCCATCGTCGAGGTGCTCGTGGAGACGGTGGCGCTCATCAGCCGTGCCCCCTGCACCGTGTTCTGGGTGCCGGACCGGGGGCGGCTCACCGCCCGGGTGGTCGAGGGCACCGGGGTGGTGCTCGGGGCGCGTCTGGATCGTGCCGGATCCGTCGCCGCCACCGCCGCCGCGGCGGGATCCACCATCGAGGCTCCATCCGGCGCCGGTGAGCCGGCCGGGTCCCATGCCATCGTCACCCCGGTTCAGTCAGGTACTCGCCGCCTCGGGGTGCTCGCCGTCTACGCTGACGGCCCCCTCGAACCCGACGACCGCACCACTGCCCTCGCCCTCATCCGCCAGGCGGAGACCGCGCTCCTCAACACCTTCCTCCACGAAGAAGCACAGAGCCTGGCCATCACCGACGGTCTCACCGGCCTGTGGAACCGGCGTCAGCTCGAGCTGTCGGCGGGAATCGAGGTGGAGCGGGCCAGCCGGTTCGGCGAGCCGTTCGCGGTGCTGGTCGCAGACCTAGACCGGTTCAAGATCGTCAACGACACCTACGGCCATCAGGTCGGGGATGCCGCCCTCGTCGAGCTGAGCCACCGGTTCAAGGCCGCCACCCGCGACGTCGACATCGTTGCTCGATATGGCGGTGAGGAGTTCGTGCTGCTCCTGCCCCGCACCGACGTCGAGGGTGGGATGGCGCTGGCCGAGAAGGTGAGGCACGCGGTGGGCGACCGACCGTTCAAGGTCGACGACATGAGCCTTCCGCTCACCATCTCGATCGGTGTCGCGGTGTACCCCCGGCACGGATCCAGCTTCCGGGAGGTGCTCGGCATCGCCGACGCCGCCCTCTACCAGGCCAAGCGCACCCGCGATGCGGTGGGAGTGGCCCCCAGTGACCCTGCGAACCCCACCGAAGACGACAACGGCGCGGCCGCCTGAGCCAGACTCGTCCCGATGCCGCCCGTCACCGTTGCACTGATCCCCGCTGCCGGCCTCGGGACGCGGTTCCTGCCGGCCACCAAGGCTGTGCCCAAGGAGCTGCTGCCCGTCGTCGATCGTCCGGCCATCGAATACGTCGCCGAAGAGCTCGCCGATGCCGGGATCGACGACCTCCTCCTCGTCACCGCCCATGGCAAGGAGTCCATCGTCGACCACTTCGACGTGGCCGCTGATCTGGAGTCCCGTCTCGAGGCGTCGGGCAAGGACGACCTTCTGGCCGCCACCCGGCACCCCACAGGGCTGCTCGAGGTGCACGCCATCCGCCAGGGCGAACCCCTCGGCCTCGGCCACGCCGTCGGCCGCGGGCGGGCCCACGTCGGCGGTCGCCCCTTCGTCGTCGCCCTGCCCGACGAGCTCTTCCTCATCCGCGAGCAGGTCCTGGCCGGCATGATCAAGGCCCACCAGCGCACGGGCGGCAGCGTGATAGCCGTCAAGCAGATCCCCATGAACGAGGTGTCCGCCTACGGAGCGGTCGACTACGAGCCGGTCGACGGTGAGACGAACCTGGTCCGTCTGCGTGGTGTCGTCGAGAAGCCGAAGCCGAACGACGCGCCCAGCGATCACGTCATCGTTGGCCGCTACATCTTCACGCCGGCCATCTTCGGCTGCATCGATCGCATCACCCCCGGTGCGGGCGGCGAGCTCCAGCTCACCGATGCCATCGCGCTGCTGCTCGAAGAGGAGCCCGTCTACGGCTACGTCTTCAGCGAGGGCCGCTACGACATCGGCCGCAAGGACGACTACCTCCGGGCCACCATCGAGCTCGGTCTCGCGCACCCCGAGCTCGGGGCCGGTCTCGCCGACTACCTGCGGCGGCTCGTCGGCTCGTGGGACTGATCCCCCTCGCCGACGCCCAGGCCCACGTCCTGGCGGCCATCGCGCCGCTGGCACCGCAGCCCACGCCGTTGTCGGCGGCCGCGGGCCTCGTTGTGGCCACCGACGTGACGGCGACCCACCCCGTACCCCCCTTCGACAACACGGCGATGGACGGCTACGCAGTGCGAGCAGCCGACACCGCCGCCGCCCCCGTCGAGCTCGAGGTGGCCGGCACCGCGGCTGCTGGTCCCGCGTCTGGCTTGGAGGTCGGACCGGGCCGAGCAGTTCGGATCATGACCGGCGCCCCCCTACCGACCGGTGCCGACGCTGTGGTCATCGTCGAGTGGACTAAGCCCGTCCACAGAGCGTCGGGCGACACTGCCGGTGACGCCGGCGGCGAGCGGGTGCTGGTCGAGCGTTCGGTGGCGGTCGGCGACCACATCCGGCGCACCGGCGAGGACGTGACCACCGGCGACGTCGTGGCCCATTCGGGCGATCGGCTCACCCCCGCGCGCATCGGTGGGCTCGCCAACGTGGGCGCGGCCACGGTGAACGTGCACCCCCGGCCCCGTGTGGGGGTCGTCTCCACGGGCGACGAGCTGGTTCCCGTCGAGTTCGCCGAGGAGCTCGGCCCCGGGCTCATCCGCGACAGCAACCGACCGATGCTGCTGGCGCTCGTGGTTGCCGCCGGGTTCGACGCTGTCGACCTCGGTCACCGCCCCGACGATCGCCACGTCATCGCTGCCGCCTTCACGTCCGGGGCGGCGGGCTGCGATGCCGTGCTGTCCAGCGGTGGGGTGAGTGTCGGCGACTTCGATCTGGTGAAGGCGGTGCTCGACGACCTTGGCGAGATGTCCTGGATGCAGATCGCCATCAAGCCGGCCAAGCCGTTCGCCTTCGGTGTGGTTGGGGGCCGGCCGGTGTTCGGCTTGCCCGGCAACCCGGTGTCGGCCGCGGTGAGCTTCGAGCTGCTCGCCCTGCCGGCCCTGCGGCGAATGGCCGGCCATCGCGACGACGAGCTGGTGGCCACCCCGTTGCGGTGCCGAGCGGCCGAGCCGCTCTCCCGCCACGCCGACGGGAAGACCCACTACGTAAGGGTCTCGATCACCGCCGGCGACGACGGCTGGGAGTGTCGCCAGGCGGGGGGTCAGGGAAGCCACCAGCTCAGCGCCCTGGCCGCTGCCGATGGGCTGGCCGTCCTGGCCGACGGGCCCGGTGTCGCCGCCGGCGATCACGTCGCCGTTCTCCCTCTCACCGGCGCACCATCGATGTCGGGACCGGCGCCGAAGTAGACTCGACAGCCGTGTCTGATCATCGCGGCCTCACCCACCTCGATCCGCTGGGTCGAGCCCACATGGTTGACATCACGCCGAAGGAGCCGACTCATCGGCGTGCCGTCGCCCGCTGCGTGGTCTACATGCTGCCCGAGACGGTCAACGCCGTTGCCAGCGGTGCTGTCACCAAGGGCGATGTGCTCGCCGTGGCCCGGGTGGCCGGCATCCAGGCCGCCAAGCAGACCGCCAACCTGCTGCCGTTGTGCCACCCGCTGCTGGTCGGCTCCGTCCACCTCAACTTCGGGCTCGAGGACGATCGCATCACCGTCGAGTCCACCGTGGACACCGTTGATCGAACCGGTGTCGAGATGGAGGCACTCACCGCCGCCTCGGTGGCGGCGCTCACCATCTACGACATGTGCAAGTCGCTAGACCGGGCCATGACCATCGGCCAGCTGTCCCTGTGGGAGAAGACCGGCGGTCGGTCGGGTACCTATCGGCGCGACAGCGAGACCCCCTTCCCGCTCTGACGTCGACCGGCATCTGATCGGTGTCGCTCGATACGGTCGGAGTGGGGCCGAAATCCGCCGAATCGGGCCTTGACCACCATGGCGGGATCGCCTAGGAATCGTCATCGTCGTCAACTGATCGCAACAGAGCCGAATCTTCCCACCGCCGGCTGCCATCCACCGGAGCACACCCCCCGGATAGCTACAGTCCGCGAGTGGAGTAGGTCGGCCCCCAGAGGTGTCCAACGTGGTACTGCTGATCCTGGCAGTGATGTGGCTCGCAGTTCTGCTGCCGCCAGCGCTGAGAAGGCGCTACGAATCACGCCCGGGCGCGTCCATCGGTGCCTTCCAGCGCCAGCTCATGGTCATCAGCCAGACCACCCCCGGAGGCCAGCGCGTGGTCGAGACCGAGCATCGCATCGCCGCTCCTGGCGCACCTATGACGCTGCGGGAAGCCCGCCAACGGCGCCGCGACATCCTTGTCGGCCTGGCCGTGGCCGCGGGAGCGTCTCTGTTGCTCGCCATCGCCATCGGCGGGCCGTTGCCCGTCGGCTTCAACCTGGTCGCCGACACCCTGCTGGTGGGCTACATCGCCCTGTTGGCCCGGGCCCAGCGGGTCAGCGCGGCCCGCGGCGCCACCGTCACCGTGCTGCCCACTCCTGCCGTCGTGGGCGTGGAGCATGCCGAGGTGGCCTACGCCCGTACGGGCACCCTCTACTGACGCCCTCGGGCGTCCGTGATCGCTGGTGGCACCGGACCCGGTTCCCGGTGGGCGTCGGGCAGAGCTGGGAGCCCTCGCTGCCTCGGTCCGGGCCGATCTGGACGCCGCCCACGCCGCCCGTGAGGTGGCCGTTCCCGCCAGTCGAGAAGTGATCAGGGCCACTGGCCGGGCCATCCGGGCCACCCACCTGGGTGAGCATGATCGAGCGTCCGAGCTCACAACGGAAGCTGAAGCCGCCCTGCGCCGCGCCCAGGCAGCGGTCGCCGACCACCCCCGAGTGGCCCACAGCGGCCCGCTGCACGATGCCGAGAAGGAGTTCGCCGAGGCCCGCCTCACCGCCGCGCTGCTGGGCGGCTCGCCGCTCCCGGGTCCGGCCGACGTAGGTGTCGAGCCGGCAGCCTGGCTCCGAGGTCTCGCCGAGGCCGCCACCGAGCTGCGGCGAAGTTTGCTCGACGCCATGCGGTCCGGTGACCTCGCCCGCGGCGAGGAGCTCCTCGAGGTGATGGACGAGATCTACGAGGTGCTGTTCGCCATCGACTATCCCGATGCCATCACGTCAGGGCTCCGTCGCAACGTCGATGCGTTGCGGGCCGTGCTCGAGCGCACCCGCGGCGACGTCACCACCACCGTGCTCCAAGACCGACTCCGCCGCTCGCTCGACGCGGTCGTGGATGAGATCGACTGAGGGTTGCGGGTAGCCACCGGTGCCGCCCGCCGCCGGCGACGTGCACCGGCCCGCCAGTGCGAGAATGCCACCGGAACTCATCCTGAGCACCTGATCGGAGCCCCCAGAATGACAGAGCGCGTGTTCGTGGTCGGCGTTGGCATGACCAAGTTCGAAAAGCCGCAAACCAAGGATTGGGACTACCCCGACATGGGCCGTGAGGCCGGGCAGATGGCGCTGGCCGACGCCGGCATCGACTACTCGCTCGTCGAGCAGGCCTGCGTGGGCTACTGCTATGGCGACTCGACTGCCGGGCAGCGGGCGCTGTACGAGATCGGGCTCACCGGCATTCCAGTGCTGAACGTCAACAACAACTGCTCCACCGGGTCCTCGGCCCTGTTCCAGATCCGCCAGCTCATCGCTGGCGGCATGATCGACTGCGGCTTCGCCCTCGGGTTCGAGAAGATGGAGAAGGGCAGCCTCGGTCTCAAGTTCTTGGACCGCACACTGCCGCTGTCGATGCACATCGATGCCTTCAGCGGGCTGCACCCCGGTGAGATGCCCGGTGCCCCGCAGATGTTCGGCGCCGCCGGCCGCGAGCACATGGAGCGCTACGGCACACCGGCCGAGGCGTTTGCCAAGATCGGCTGGAAGAACCACAAGCATTCGGTGAACAACCCCTACAGCCAGTTCCGCGACGAGTATTCGCTCGAGGACATCCTCGCCGCGCCGATGGTGTGGGATCCGCTCACCAAGCTCCAGTGCTGCCCCACCTCCGACGGGGGAGCCGCCGCGGTGGTGGCGTCGGAGCGCTTCGTCCGTGCCCACGGACTCGAGGACCAGGCGGTCGAGATCATCGGCCAGGCGATGACCACCGACTACCCATCGTCGTTCGAGGGCTCGGCCATCAAGCTGGTGGGCCAGGACATGACGGCGGCCGCGGCCAACCAGGTGTACGAGCAGACCGGCTACGGCCCCTCCGATGTCGATGTGGTGGAGCTGCACGACTGCTTCAGCGCCAACGAGCTCGTCACCTATGAAGCACTTGGCTTGGCCGAGGAGGGCAAGTCGGCCGAGTACATCATGGACGACGGCTTCACCTATGGCGGAAAGGTGGTGGTGAACCCCTCCGGTGGTCTCATCTCCAAGGGCCACCCCCTCGGCGCCACCGGGCTCGCCCAGTGTGCCGAGCTCAGCTGGCAGCTCCGTGGCGAGGCCGGCGCACGCCAGGTCGACGGCGCCGCGATCGCCCTCCAGCACAACCTCGGCCTCGGCGGCGCCGCCGTGGTCACCATGTACCAGAAGCCAGCACTGCCCTGACCAACCCTTGCTTCGTTGACCCAGCTGCGCTGGGTCAACGGCTACGTCAACCAAGGTGGCTGCTACAGGGTTCCGCCACGCTGGAAGCCATGGGAAATACGTGGAACAGCATCAGAATGATCGGCGAGGTCCAACACGGCCTCATCACCCGCCGCCAGCTGGGTGAGCTCGGCATCGCCGATGGCCAGATACGGTCGTTCGAACGGCGCGGCGTCCTCGTGCGAATCGGCTGGGGCGTGTACGGCCTGCCCGGAGCGGTCCCGACCGTCGACCGGCGGGTGATGGCGGCGTGTCTCGAGGCGGGGCCGTTGGCGGCGGCGTCGCATGGAACGGCCATGTACCTGTGGGGCCTCTGGAACGAAGAGCCTCGCCGGATCGATGTGGTGCGGCGCGGTGGCCCGGGGCGTCGCTCCCCATCCAGGCCGGCCGGAAGCGACCGCCAAAGCCGCGACGTGCGGCTGCACCGCACAGAGAAGCTCGATCCGCTCGACTTCGCATCGGTGAGGAACATCCCCGTCACCACTGTGGCCCGAACCCTGGTCGACCTGACAGCAATGCTCGAGGTCAAGGTCCTGAGCCGGCTGGTCGACGAAGCCGATCGCCGTGGCCTCCTCGATCATGTCGACCTGGCCCGGTGCGCTGATGGCATCGGGAACGGTCGCTGGCGTCACCGGCGGAAGCTCGCACCCGTGCTCGCCGCCCGGGCCAGCCGGGGGCCAGGAGCGAGCCCGCCGGAGGTCGACGTCTTGGGCTGGATCGTCAGTGCCGGACTACCGGTTCCCGAACAGAACGTGAGGATCAAGGTCGGCGGGGTGCTTGACGAGCTCGATCTGGCCTACCCCGAGCTGAGGATCGACATCGAGTACGACGGGTGGAACCCTCACCGGACCCGCGAGCGGTTCGACGCTGACCGAGCCCGAGATCGACGCATGGCGGCGGCAGACTGGGACGTGCTGCGCGTGACGTCCGCCACCCGACGCGCCGCCTTCATCGACGAGCTCACCGCCGTCCACTCCCAACGACTCGACCGCTGTCGTGCGGCGTGAGTCCCTTCGTTGACCCAGCGTTGCTGGGTGAGCAGCTGGGCAAACGAAGGATGGGAGGGGTGGGGGCAGGAGTCGGGTGAGCATGTGACGAACGTGTGAGCCGTGGCTCATCAGGTGACTCGGCGTCGGTTCATCCAGGGAGCAGGCGCCATGGGTGCGGCGGCCTGGGCGATGCCATCGGTGGGTCGCCGAGCATGGGCGACCCAACACGGCGGCTTCGACGACCCCGATGCAGGCACGGGGCTCTCGCTCGGGGTGGCGAGCTTCGATCCCACGCCCGACTCGGTGCTCCTGTGGACCCGGGTGGACGACCCGGCGGATATGGGCACCGTCGAGGTGAAGATCGTCGACCCCGATGCAGGTGGTCTGACGGTGGGGCCGGCGTGGATGGCGGTGGATCCCGGGTTGGTGGCCGACCCCCAAAGTGCAGATCAGACGATCACCGTGGACGTCGCCACCTTGCTCGCCGCCAACGGCATCTCTGGTGGGTTGGTCGACGGCCGGAGCTATACCTACACCTTCCGTGCCGGGGCAGATGGTCACCATGAGAGCGCAACCGGTACGACCCGCACCCTCAGCGGCGATCCGCAGCGGCTGCGGCTCGCGGTGGCGTCTTGTCAGGACTGGCAGCTGGGCCACTATGCCGCCTGGCGGGATGTTGCCGCGACTGATCTCGACGCCGTGCTGTTCCTGGGCGACTACATCTACGAGTACGGCAGCTATGGCGTCGGCGAGGAGTTCACCCACGCCGACGGCATTGCCTACCCAACGCACCACGGCCGGACCCACGTGGTGCGACCTCACCGGCCGGCGACCTCCACGCCCGGCGGGATCGTCGTGGGCACGACGTCGGTGCCCGAGGCTCAGCACCTCGACGAGTACCGGGACAGGTACCGTCTTCACCGAACCGACCCTGCCCTCCGCCTCGCCCACCGGGCCCATCCGTTCATCTGCGTGTGGGACGATCACGAGGTCGCCGGTGACCGCTACGCCGACGGAGCGGTCAACCACGGCGACGACGAGAACGGCGATCCTCGCGAGGATCCGGACTCCGAGTTCCATGTTCCCTACGACGACCGGCGAGCCAACGGCGAGCAGGCATATCAGGAGTACCTGCCAGGTCGACTCGGAACCCACCCCGACACCGACGAGCTCACGACCTACCGGTCGCTGCGGCTCGGGAGCCTGGCCGAGCTGACTCTGCTCGACAGCCGCACCTTCCGCGATCGCAACGCCTCCGATGCGTCGAACCGCGACTTCAACCCGCTCAACAACCGGGACGTTCCGGCCATCAGCGACGAGGGCCGAACCATCCTTGGCGAATGGCAGAAGGAGCAGCTCAAGAACTCCTGGAGGAACGCACAGGATGGCGGCGTGCGGTGGAAGCTGGTGGGCAACCAGCTGATGATGAGCCCGCTCAACCTGGCCAGCTTCCCCGACGTGGCTGGCCAGGTGGCCGAGGACTTCACCAAAGGTTCGGGTGAGCCGCTCCCCGTCACCTGGCACCGCGATGGGATCCCCGTGAACATCGACCAGTGGGACGGCTACCACGCCGAGCGGCGTGAGCTCCTGACCTTCCTGCGCCACGGCGTAGACGGCCGCACCGGCGACGGGGAGCACGCGCTCAAGCAGGTCCACGACGTGGTCCCCGGTGCAAGCGGCATCCAGAACGTGGTCTTCCTCACCGGTGACATCCACATCCACTGGTCGATGGAGTGCCATCTCGACTGGGGCGATGCCGGCGTCGACGACCCCGTCGCGGTCGAGTTCGTGGGTGCCGGCATCAGCAGCGAGAACTTCAACGAGCGCATCGGCGACCTCAGCATCGGGCGACCGCTGCCCCACGGCAGCAGCGGGGCCATCAGCCGAGCAGCCATAGCCACCAACCGCCACCTCCGCTTCGCCGACTTCGACAGCAACGGATGGGTCTACGTCGATGTCGACCGCGACCGCGTCCATGCCGAGCACCGGGTGCTCATCGACGCGCCGGGCGCCAACCCCGTCGAGAACCCGATGGCAAGCTCGCTCACCGCCCCCGGGGCGTCGTGGATGGTCACACCGGGATTGAGCCGCTTGCTCCCCGACCTGCCCCGCTTGGCCTGACGAGGCGCCGGTTTCGAGTCACGCCGCTCGGGTGGGTGGGAGCGGCCTGGAACGCGGGGCGCCGACCGCTTCGTTTGCCCAGCGCTGCTCCATG
>DASWIA010000022.1:0-5960 GCA_036397895.1 Acidimicrobiales bacterium
GTCGCCCCGTCCCAGAACACCAGATCGGCGCTGGCGGTAGACGTATGCACGTCACCGGAGTCCATGACCAACGACCCGAAGATGTGCAGATCCCCGTTCCCCAACGTCAGATCCCCCACCACCGTCACCCCATCCCGGAAGAACCCGGTGCTGAACGAACCGACACCGAACGACGATCCGGCCGTCGCCAGGTCGAGGGTCAGGCCGCGTAGTCCGCCACTGCCCGTGACGACGATGGATCCGTCCACGTCGAGCACCGGCACCGACCCGACGAGGGCAAGCTCCGCGGAGCCGCCGCTGACGGTGAGGGACGCCCCGGAGTCCACCGTGGCCAGGTCGGCGGTGGCGGCACCGGTGATCTGCACGTCGAAGCCGGTGGGGATGACGGCCTCGTCACCAACCTGCGGCTCGTGCCCCAAGCTCCAGTTGAAGGGATCGTGCCACGAGCTGCCGTCCCCATCTCCGTCGAAGACGTTGAGCGTCGTCGCTCCGGCGATCGCCCCCGACAGGATCCCCACGACGACGAGGGCACACGCCGCGACCCCAGCGCCGAACGAGCGGCGGCGGAGCCGCCTCGGCGCGCGACCACGGCTGCCGTTGCCCTCACCGTCCCGCTGTCGTCGCGCGCCGTTGCGCCCCACTGAGCATCCTCCCTCCGCGAGGGTCCTCCACCGCGTACTGCGGGTCCACGCTGGGGGTACTCAATCTGGCTGGTACCGCTACTCAATCTCCGGCAACCGGGCCGGTTACCATCCGCACGTGGCGGAAGCATTCGTTGCTCGCGACGAGGAGCTCCAGCACCTGGGGAGAGTGCTCGAGGCCGATGGCCCGCGTGCCGTGGTCGTGAGCGGTTCGGCCGGTGTGGGGAAGTCGCGCCTGCTGGCCGAGGTCGCGCACACGGCCACCGAACGGGGGTGGAGCGTCGAATGGGTGTTCGCGTCACGCTCGGTCCGCTCGATCCCCCTCGGGGCGATCTCCCACCTGCTAACCGAATCGCCCGCCGAAGACCCGTCTCGGGTGTTCCACTCCGCCATCGGCTCGCTGCGGCGCAAGGCGCGGGGCACGAACATCCTGCTCGTGGTCGACGACTGCCACGAGCTCGACGACGGATCGGCCGCGTTCGCCCGCCAGCTCCTGATGCACGACGATGCCAGAGCCATCTTGGCGATGCGTCCCGAGTCGAGCCCTCCCGACGTCGTCACCGCGCTCTGGAAGGACGGCATCGCACCGCGGATGGAGCTTGATCCGCTGGACCGGCCAGGTGTCGAACGACTGGCGGAGCTGGCGTTGGGAGCCGCAGTCCACTCCGAGCTGCTGGATGAGGTGTGGCGGATCACCTTGGGCAATCCGCTGTACCTCCTGACCGGTCTGCAGGCGGCGCGTGAGCACGGGTCCCTCCTGCTGCGCGACGGCACGTGGCAGCTGTCTGGCCAGCTGGTGTCGGAGCAGCTGAACGAGCTCGTGCTCAGCCGGGTCCGGGGCCTCGATGACAGGACTCGGGATGCGCTGGCCCTGGTGGCGGTAGGTGGTTCGCTGCGAGCCGGCTACCTCGAGCGCTTGGTACCGCGGGAGGCGGTCGGCCTCCTCACCGAGGGGGGACTTGTGAGCGTATCGGTGACGGACGGAGACCCGACCGTCTCGATCGCCCACCCGCTGTACGGCGAGGTGGTGATGAACACATTGACCCCCGAGCGGCGCCGGTCCATCAAGGCCGCGCTGGCTGACGCAACTCTCTCCGACCCCCTCGCCGAGCCGGTGGACCGGCTCCGGGCTGCCGTGTGGGTGCTCGAGGCCGACCGGGGCCCGCTCGATCACGATCTCGGCGTCGAGGCTGCCCGGGAGGCGATGCGACGGGTCGACTTCGCCCTCGCCGAACGACTGGCCCTGGCGACGGTGACGAATCGCCCGGCCTCGACCATCGCCCGGATCGCGCTGGGACGTGCCTTCGCGTTCCAGGGCCGAGTGGGGGATGCCGAGGCTGTGCTCGTCGAGGCCACGCCCGAGAGCGACGCCGAGATCGCCGACGTGGCCCTCGCGCTCGGACACGCACTGGCCTTCGTCGGGCGGCGGCCCGACAGTGCCGCGGCGGTGCTGGTGGAGGCGGCGAACAAGCTCGATCCCGGGCCCCTTCGGGCGCGCCTCGACGCCGAGCGGTCCCTCTATGGAGCGATCG
The DNA here is from genome assembly GCA_036397895.1 of Acidimicrobiales bacterium. Lineage (GTDB taxonomy): Bacteria > Actinomycetota > Acidimicrobiia > Acidimicrobiales > DASWIA01 > DASWIA01. Next base: position 2,174 of record DASWIA010000022.1, read on the forward strand.
CCGGCGACTTCCAAGCGGTCTTCGAGGCAACAGAGGCGGTGCTGGGGAACCGGAACACGCCCGACCTCACGTTGCTGACCGCCCACGTGAACCTCGGGCTCGCCCGGGCGATGACGGCTCGGCTCGACGGCTTCGACGACGACACCGACACCGCGCTGCGGCTCGCCCGGGAGCACGCGGGGGAGGTCCCGCTCGCCGCCGACCAGCTGGGGCTCAACCGGGTGGCGGCGTGGAATGCCGCCGGCCGGCTGGTGGAGGCGGAGCAGTACGCCCGAGACCGGGTGCAGGACTCCGACGCCGCCGACACACCAAACCCTCTCTGGCTGGCCTGGTTCGGGTACGCGCTGGGCCAGCGGGGCCAGCTGGCGGAGGCGATCGAGGTCCAGCAGCGGGCGGTCGACCTGCTCGAGGAGGTTGACCCGTTCCGCCTCCACGCCCAGTCGGTCGGCCTCCTGGCCCTGCACCGAGCCCAGTCACGAGCCCTGCCCGACGACATCACCGACGCCCTCGACGCGGCCGAGCAGGAGGCCGGTGGCGAGACCCGACTGGCAGTTTTCGTCGGCCGAGCCCGGGCCTGGGTCAACGCGTGTGCCGGAGAGCTGGGCACGGCGGCCGAGCTCGCTGCCGAGGTGGGGGGCGCCGCCATCAAACACGACCACATCGCGTGGGGGGCAACCGCCCTTCACGACGCCGTCCGTCTCGGCCACCCCGAGCTCGTGCGGACCGCTTTGGCGGAGACCGTGCGGGCCACGAGCGGGGCGCGCCTCCTCGAGGCCATGCGAGACCACGCCGCCGCGCTCGACGACGGTGACCCCACGCAGCTGGATGCCGCCGCCGGTGCGCTGGCCCGCGTCGGTTCTCCGCTGTTGGCGGCCGAAGCGTGGGCCCAGCTCGCTCAGCTACATCTCGACCGCCAGGAGCCCGAGGACGTGTGCCGAGCCGCCCTCCGCGCCGAGCTCGCACACCAACAATGCTCGCTCGCGGCCACGCCCGCTCTCGACGGCATCCCCGAGAGCATCAGCGCACGCGAGCGGTCGGTGGTGGAAGAGCTGCTCGGAGGCCTCACCAGTCGCCAGATCGCCGAGCGTCTCTACGTATCGGTGCGCACCGTCGACAACCACCTGCACAGCGTGTACCGCAAGCTCGGCCTCTCCGGCCGAGACGAGCTGGCCGACCTCGCCACCGGCGCCATGCCCGCCTCGCCGCTCCCCCGCTGACCCCAACCCCCCTTCCGAGGAATGCGCCAGGGCTATCGCCCGGCTCATTCCTCACTGGCGTCAGCAGTCGACGGCCGCCGAGAGCGCTACGCAGGCGTCGACGAGTCGCACCGGGGCGAGCTTGCAGAGCCGCTCCACGAGGTATGCCTTGTTGACAACTCGCAAGCTGTCGAAGCTGGCCGCACAGTCGGTGGGCATCCTCTCGGATCCGCCCCAGTTGCGCGGCCTCGACTACCAGTGGACCCGCAAGATCAACGGCAAGACCAAGACCCGTCTGCTCACCGCCGAGCAGATGGACCGCTACCGATCCTGATTCGACAACGCCAAACAGATCCGAGCTCTCGCCGCCGAACTCGAAGCACTCTCCCTCGACGTCGCCGAATCAGCCGAAGACTGGAACTGAACCCCACGGACCAGGAACGGTCTTTCAGAGAAGTGCTGACAAATTGCTGACAAACGACACATCGAGTCGGCACCCACCCGGCTCCCTCTCCTTGCTGCGTTCGTCGGCCTCCGGCAGGCACTACTTCGGAACGATCTCGGACGCGCCTTCGACGAGCGTGGTGGCCCACCCCACTGCCTTCACGGTGTCGGCTCTCGCGACGTCGACCGTCGGGTACTGAGCCCTGTTCTTGAGCTTCAGCAATCGACCCAGCGTGGTCGCCAGGGACTTCGTGGCGGTACCGGCTCGGCGGAGTTCGGCGATGGCGCCGGCGTGGTTGTCGGTCTTGGCTGTCTTGCCCGTCAGGGCAAGACAGATGGCGTCCTTGGCGTTGATGCCACTGGTGACCGCACTCGAGGTCGCCGCGTTGAAGAGGTCGCAGTCCAGTTCGATCTCGGCTGCGTGGAGGAACTCCCTCGCCTTGCGGCGATGCGCTCGAGCTTCCGAGAGCGCGGTCATCGACGCCTCCTCGGTGCTCGATCCCGCTGCGGCAGTCTTTGAGCGGTTAGGGCGACGCCGTCGGACCGTAGATCGGCGGCGAGCCGATCCTCGCGAGCCATGAGCGCTTCGAACTCGCCAGCGGCGTACTCGACGATCTCGCAGCTGTTTCCCGTCCACTCCCCGACACCCGTCACGAGATGTTCGAGCTGGCCGAGCCATTCGGCGTCGCCTTCCTCGACGTCGTCGGGCCGGACGATCAGGACATCGATGTAGCTGGTCGCGTCCCCGCCGCCTCTCGCTGCTGAGCCGAAGAGCCAGGCGCCCCAGGCCGGGACCGTCCAGGTCTCGAACTGGCTCTGCATGGCGTCGATCAACTGCTCGCGCAACGTCGCGAGCGCCGCAACACTGTTTGCGGCGAGGTGCCGCCGGTTCAGCCGGTAGAGCTTCGCAGGGGGGTGATCCTCCGCGGTGACCAGGCCTGCGGCCACGAGCGCCCGGAGAACCAGGTTCACTCCCTTCTGGCTGACTCGACCGTCCGTGAGATCCGCAACCCGCCGCCCCGACAAGGGTTCTTCGGTGCGGGCCAGCACAGCGAGCACCTCACCCTGGGCGGCGGGGATGACGGATCGGATCGGGTTGCTCAGGTCCATCCTCACCTCCGAGTATTGAGTAGAACACTACTCGATTGAGTACTATAGTACTCGACAATGCGGATGACGCACTGCTGACGATGGTGCGACCGGCGGCGGGCCCCGGTGGCGGCGATGATGAGGTCCTGGGCCCCCGGAAAGCGAAGCTGAGTCAGTCTCGCGGCGAGTCCCGGCGCCGAATCGCTCTGCCCCGGTTGTCGAGGAACCGAGGCGTGACCGTTAGCTCGTGGGACCACGACGAGACCGCGGGATCGACGCGGAGCATTCGCTTGACCTCCGAACCTCGCCCCAATCCGATCGGCGTGGGATCGCGCTCGAGCGGTGGCTCAGTCATCCTCGTCCTCGGGATGGAGAACGGGCTCACCGGTCCGAACGGCGGTGATGGCGTCCCCGATCAGCTTGGTCCAGTCGGCCCACCAGAACTTGCGCCCGTCGTCGCAGCCTCGGACACGGGTCTGCCGTATGTCGTCGCGGTTGGCGAGCCCATCCCGCTGCGGGTTGGATCTATCGACCCGGTGACCATGGCGTCGGCCATTTACTGGGTTGACCAAGATGCCTTGTTGCAGAGCGACACCCCCAGCCTTCAGGCAGAGCGGGCCAGTAGCGCGACGGCTTCGGGGTCATCGTCGGCGACTGCCACGAAGTGGACCTGGCCGTCGGGATCGACGTGCTCGATCCGAACCACGGACCAGAACCGCTCGGACCCTGCCACCAGCACTGCGCCTGGTCGCACCACCGCAGGGTCGACTGCGTCGGAGAGCAACGACCACCAGCGACCTTCGTCGTCTTCGGCGTTCAGATCCGCTCGCAGATCAATCATCGGCATCAGCTCAGGCTCCTGGTTCGTGGTGAGGGTTCTGGACCACCCGATGCGACGTCCCCAGCATACGGACCAGCAGCTCCGAGAGCCTGTCGTGCACCACGTCGAAGTGCGGTGCAACGCCGGTGTCCCAGAGCTCCAGGCCCGATTCGACCAGGTCACCGGCGGTGAACAGCACCAACCACCCCACCTTCGCGAACCTCGTCGCGGCCAAGTC
>DASWIA010000023.1:0-6382 GCA_036397895.1 Acidimicrobiales bacterium
CGTGCACCACGTCGAAGTGCGGTGCAACGCCGGTGTCCCAGAGCTCCAGGCCCGATTCGACCAGGTCACCGGCGGTGAACAGCACCAACCACCCCACCTTCGCGAACCTCGTCGCGGCCAAGTCCGTCCATCGGGCGTCGGCGGTCTCGGCGAAGATCGAGATCCCGTAGATCCCGCAGAACCCTTAGAACCCGTAGACATCGAAGTTCCGCCGCGCACTCTCGGCCACGACGTCGGGATCGAGCAGGTCCCCTCGGATCAGCACCGTCGCGGCGGGCAACGGTTGCTCACCCCGACGTGCTCGCTGCTTCACCACACGCCATCATGCACACGACCTGGGACAGCCTCGTCGAACTTCCTACCGCCGCGGCGGTCGAGCGGATCGCAGGTCTCGCCGAGAGCGGAACGCTTCGCCTCGATCGCGTGGTGCGCGCATCCGCGACCGAGCCACCCCGTGTCCGTGAACGGCTTCGTCATCTACTCGGAGCGATCGGTCGGTCAGTTGACGCGGCAGGCGTCCGGCCCGCCCGCAGCGAGTCTGTTCTTCACGATCTGGCGCTCAACGTGCCGCAGTCGTGATCACGTCGCACCGCCGTGGCCGGTCCCGCTGGGATGATCCAGCGCGCGGAGAGATCGGTCGCCTCGGCGATGAGGTCGAAGTCGTGGTCGTAGTGCAGGACCGTGGCGTCGTGCTCGAGCGCGGTTGCGGCGACGAGCAGGTCCGGGATCGGGCGCCGGTGCTGCCCTATGCCGGCCAGCTGCCGCTGGATGTCGAGCGCTCGAGCTGCCACAGCCTCGGTGAGCCGTAGCCATGGCAGGGTCCCGAGGTCGCCACGACGAGCCTCGTAGTCGTCGGCGTTGCGAGCGGAATACAGCAGCTCCAAAGCGACGATCTCGGTCATGTACAGCACTCCGTCCGCCGCGAGGGCACGGAGAAGACCGGCGGCTGCCTCGCTGTGGCGCTGTTGCTCGAAGGCCGACTTGTCCGCGACGTACTTGCCTAGCGCCATGCTCCGCGCATGATCTCGGCGTCACCGAGGTCATCCTCACCGGTGCGCAGCCGCTCAAGAGCGGCGAGGCGTCGGGGTCGGGCCGCGATCTCGGCAAGGGCGCGGTTCACGGTCTCGACCTTCGTCGACGTGCCCAGTTCGGCTGCTGCCGCCGCCAGCGCCTCGTCGTCGATGTCCACCAGCGTTCGTGTCATCAACACCTCCAAACCCTTGATATCACGATTGCGATCAAATGATATCAGCCCATCAATGACGCTCCCCATTCGGACATCCTCGACCATGCGGACTCACGCGACGCCGATCACGAGCGAGGCTGAGGGCTCCGCGATCCGCAGCATCTGGCCGTGCAGACTTGCTCGGGCATGGCACAGGTCGACCTCCAGGACGACTGGTCACCGCTCGACGATCTCGTGGCGCTCCACACCGCTGACGACGCCGGCGAGTTCCATCGACGCTTGCTCTGCTTCGGCGACGAGGGTGGCAACAATTCAGACGCCTTCGAGCCGTGGTGCCTGCTGCGCCAGTTCCACAAGGACGATCCCGAAGGGGCGGTGCTCACGGCCTTGCTGCTGCTGACCGACAGGCGTTGGCGCAACGCCACCGGGCGGCTGGTCCGCCGGATCGAGGAGTCGGGTCTCGTTCCCGACGATCAGCTCAACCTGCTGGCACAGACCTTCCTCGCCGCCGAGGCGCAGGTCTACTGGGAGGCGCCAGACCACTGGTTCGACGGGCCCGCCATCGTGCTCGACGCCGACGGGCCCGATGACGTCCAGGTGATTGAGGACGAGGAGCCGGGCGAACCCGATGACAGGCCCGTCGTATTCGCGCGGGAAATTCGACCTCCGCTACAGCGATGGGCGGCGGGACGGGTCATGCTCGAGCAGCTCGGCTTCGGCACCCGAGACGAGGAGTTGACGTCATGAGCATCCAGACCGGCGACACCACCCAACGGCCCGAGGCCGACGTGCCGTCGGTCACCGGTTTCTACGACGGCCAGGACGTCCGCTTCATCCACACCGAGGCCTCCGACCCGCAGATCGCCGCCATGTCCAGCGACATGATGGACTCAAGCGTGATCGTCGTCCCCCACCTGCGCGACGTGCCCGCTCCGCGGCTCAGCCCTGGGGGTTTCCGGCGATCACCAGTTCCACCCGGGTGATCGCCGCGGCCGCCACGGGCTCGTCGAGGTCGATGGTGATGCTGGCGTGGGGTCCCAGGTCCCTCTCCGTCGTCTGCGCCAGCTGGTCACCGCTGGCATCGAGAAGCGTGACGCGGATCTTCTGGCGTCGGCATCCCGCCGGCAGGTTGCCGACCTCTACGGCACCCACGAGGGTGATGTCTGCACCGAGGATCCACCCCACCGTGACCCCCTCTCCGGTCTGGCACTCGGGCTTTGCCTGGGGCTCGGGGCCGGAGCCACCAGCCCCCGGCGCGGCCGCGGTTCCCGCCCCCGTGGCGACGGCGATGGCGAGCCCACCACTGAGCAGAGCGATCGCCCGTCGCTTCATCCCCGACCTCCCTCAGCCTGAGAAGACATACGTCGAAGTGCCCACAGGAACACGAGGGCCGACGACAGCAGCGCCAGCACCCGGGGGTCGGCGAGCGCGGCGAGCACTCGCGCTCCACCGGGAACTGCGAACACTTGGCGGCCGACGACCTCGCCCGCGGTGAGCACCCAGGGGTCGGGCCGGTCCCGGTTGTCACCCTGGAACCGATAGCCCTCGGGGGTCGCCTCGATGACCCGGTGGATCACCACCCCGCCCTCGGGGATCTCGAATGCCACGATGTCACCGACCTCGTAGCGGTCCTGCTGGTAGATGACGGCGAGATCACCCCCGTGCAGCGTGGGTTGCATGCTGGTGCCTTGCACCCAGATCAGGCTCAGCGGGCCTCCCAGGCCACTGGGCGCGAGGAAGAACAGCCACAGCGCGAGCAGTGCTGTGGCTGCAACCACCAACCTGATCCCGCGCCCGACGCGTCTGGGGACGGACGGCACGCGTCCATCCCCAGCGCGTGTCGGGATCAGATCAGCGTCAGCCGGTGATGGTGACGTCAACCCCGTGGACATCGGCCGCGGCCACGTCGACGGTCACGTCGACCGACGTCCCGGCCACGGGAGCCGATGACCCGGTTCCACCGGCGAGGACCACATTGCTGTCGTCGCTGAGCGTCACGTAGACCGTCTCGCCGGCGCAGTTGGTCTCATCGATGTCGGCAACGGTCACGGTGTCGATGCGGGAGTTGTCCTCGTCGTCGACGCCGTAGGTGACGTCGACGCCGTTGAGGTCGCACGAGACGACGTCGTCGCCGCCGCTTCCGAGGTCGTTCGAGTTGACCCCGAGCGACGCGGCGGCGCCGAACACCAGCGCGCCGGCCACTGTGGCGAACAATGCCGCCAAGAGGATCTTCTTCATGTTTCCTGCCTTTCTTGTTTGGTTGAAGCTTCTGTGACTGGTGGGAGGGTTGGGCACGATCAGGGAGGGGCGGGCGGCGCCCGCGAGAACGCGTCGTGGGGAGGGGCCCGGCTCATGGGGCCTCCTCGTTCACGGTCACGGTCACGCTGGCGGCGTCGGCGGCCGCACAGCCCGGGATGTCGACTGCCACAGACGCGCTGCCGTCGAAGATGGTCGAGCCGCTGCCGCCCGCCAGCGGGAGCCCGCCACTGTCGCCCACCCGCACGTAGAGTCGGTGACCAGTGAGCGACGGGTGGAGGTCGTGAACCACCACTTCGTCGATGAGGCGGAAGTCGGCGGGATCGAGGTTGTATGTGACCGACACGCCGTCGGGATCGCAGCCCGGCACCTCGGTGCTGCCGCTCCCGAGGTCGACGCTGGAGGCCCCCAGGCTGGCCGCGGCACCGCTGGCGATGGCCGCCGCCAAGAGCAGGGCGAGCAACGTCGCCGCACCGCGCCCCGACCGGATGCCGACGTGGTGCCGGCGGCGGCGCTCGGCCCGGTTGGGATCGCTCCGCCGGACCCCGCCCCAGGCGAGCAGCGGCCCAGCACCGAGGGCGAGCTCTTCGGGCCCGGGCCCGGTGTCGGTCGAGATCTGGGCCGAGAGGACGAGGATGCACGGCTCCTCGTCGTCGATGATGGTGATGGTGTGCACGCTGGGCGCGCCGACCTGGCCGAAGGTGACCGACGTGATCGTCAGCTCGACAGTCAGGTCGGGGTTGTTGTCGTCATCGTCGAGGATTTCGACCGTGAGTGAGCCCGCCAGATCACCCGCCGGCACTGGGATGCTCCACGACGTCGGCGTGTAGTCGGTGTCCCCGGTCGCGGTGCCGCCGGTGGCATCCACGTTCACAGTCACGGTGCGCCACGACGGGTTGGCCAGTGTGAAGTCGACGGTTACGGAGCCGTCGGCCTCGCCGACCGAGGACTCCGTGGCGTCGAAGCTCACCGCGGGCGGGGGGTCGTTGTCGGTGATCGTGAAGGTGTGTGCCGATGGCGAGAACACAGTGGCATTCACGGCGTTGCTGAGGGCGAGGAAGATGTTCTCGTTGGGCTCGTCGATGTTGTCCTCGAGGACCGTCACCGTGAAGGTCTCCGAGGTGTCGCCCGGATCGAAGGTGACGGTGCCAGGGGTGAAGGCGTAGTCAGCCGTCGACGCCGATCCGCCGGTGCGGGCGAAGTCGACGGTGACGATGTCGGCGACGGGCTGGCTGAGCACGACCTCTACCTGGACTACGCCGGCTGATTCGTCGACGGTCGTCGAGCCGCTGGAGAAGGAGACCTTCGGGTCGTCGTCGACGATGGTGTGCACGTGGGTGATCGGGGACATGAGCGTGGCGCCGCTGGCGTTCGAGAGGCCGATCCGCACGGTCTCGTCGTCCTCGCCGACGGTGTCGTCGAAGATCGTGAGCATCAGGGTCTGCGACGTGGCGCCGGGGGCGAAGGTGAAGGTGTCGGCCGGGATCGCCTCGTAGTCCGTGCCCGCACTCGCGGTCCCGCCGGTGACGGCGTAGTCGACGGTCACGCCAAACGCCGACGGCGGATCGAGCACCGCCTCGATCGGCACGGTGACGTCGGCTTCCCCCGTCGATGCCGAGCCGAGGGCCCAGGTGACCGAGGGGAACGGCTCGTCCTCGGTGATGGTGCCGACGGCACTGCCGTCGCCGATGAGTGCGCCGCTGGGGTTCGACAGGGTGAAGGTGAAGGTCTCGTCGCCCTCCCAGATCCCGTCATCGAGGATTGGCACGTCGACGGTCTTGGCGTTGTCCCCTGAGTCGAAGCTGAGAGTGTCAGCAGTGGCGGTGAAGTCGACATCGCTGGTGGCCGTGCCGGAGCCGGTCGCGTATTCGACGGTGGCCGAGTTGCCGAGAGGGGGTTCGGCGACCACCGTGAACGTGGCCAGTCCGGCCTCCTCGTCGACCGTGACGTCGCCGACCGAGAGCGCCGACGGGCTCTGGACAGTCAACGTGACGGTCTGGGTGTCGTAGGTGGGGACGTAGAACCGGCCGTCGCCGAGGTCGTTGCCGGTGACGGTGGCGAAGGTGCCGGTCCGCGTTCCGCCCGCGGCGACTATCTCGAAGATGTCCGAGGTGGCCGGCGAGAACGGGCTGGTGATGGCGAGGGTTCCGTCGACGGTGACGTTGCCGGACGCGGTGATCCGGTCGAAGTCGGTGCCCGCGGTGGTGCCCTCGATCTCGATCTCGAGCGTCCCCGCCGGATCGAGCACGAGATCGCCGCCGACGGTGGCGAGGCCCGGAGACGCGCCTGGTGCGAGCGTCCCCGTGTTCGTGAGGTCCGCGGCGATCGCCCCTCCGAGCGTGAGGTTCCCGTTGTTCGTGAGGCTCGGCGCGGTGAGGGTGCTCGACGCGCCCACAGTGAGGGAGCCGTCGTTCACCAGCGCCGACGACGTGGTGAGCGTGGCGCCGCCGGTGACCTCGAGGGTCCCTGTGGCGGTGATCGACGACAGGCCGGCGAACATGCTGGGTCCGCCGCCGATCTCGATGCTGGCACCGGCACCCTCGATCAGCACGCCGGCGTCGAGCACCGCGGTGGCGGCGCCGGCGTTGGCGACGGTGATGGCTCCGCCGGTCCGCGCCTGCCACGACCCGCCGCTGAGGGTGCCGCCGGAGAAGTTGCTGGGAAGGGACGAGATCGTCACTTCTGAGCCGACCGCCTCGACCGTGGCGGTATTCGTGAACGTCACCACCTGGATGTCGAGGCTGCCGCCCTGGTCCGCCGAGATGAGGCCCAGGTTGGTGACGGTGGCCGCCGCCGCGAACCAGTCGTCGATGTCGCCCCGCCCCCGAATCGTCACGCTCGGGTCGACCACGAAGCTCGCCGGGCTCCCCGCCACCCGCACGTTCCCGTTCGACGTCCCGAACTCCACCGCCGTCGACTGGCCAGCAGCGGCAGCGAACG
>DASWIA010000024.1:0-9061 GCA_036397895.1 Acidimicrobiales bacterium
GCTCGCCGCCCTCTGCGAGGACCTCACCAACACCCGCACCACCTACCCCGGCACCCACCTCACCCTCGTCTACACCACCAAGAACCACCCCTGAACCGTGCAACAACTATCGCCCCATGTCAGGAGTCCTGGAATCCGGCGGCAAGGAAAGCAACCGTGTTGCTGTAGGAAATCTGTCCGCGCGGGGTCGCAGGTTTGGTCTGGGCCGCTGCGTGGCATCGCTCGGCCACCTCGACGGGCACCCCGGCTCGAAGCCAGTCTCGCGCCGAGAGCTTCTCGTAGTCGGCGTTGGTGTGAGTGAGACCGAGAGGGCGAATCGGTAGGAGGTCCGTTCCGTGACGGTGGGCGACCTCGGACAGGATCGTCCTGGTCGCTGCGGGTCCGAGCTCTTCCACGAGCAGTTGCTTGACGGCCGTCTCGGTATCGGTCCAGCCCCGAAATACACGAGGATCGAGCGTCGGGTCAAAGAGACGGCGGACCCTGGAGGCGACCTCGATGAGCCGATCAAATCGAGGAAGGTGCGCCTCGACCCGCAGTGCCTCCGGTCGAGTCCAGTCGACGCGTATTGCCCCCGCGTGGCCGGCGAGGACGATCGTCCGCTGGTAGGCGTGGCGGCTGGCGTGCTCAACCCCGCTGATCGCGGCGGTGGAGAGCGCCGTGGAGATGGTGTCGGTGTCGGGAGTGGGCGCGACTTCGAGGGTGAGCGCGATGCCTCCGTCGGCTGGGATCTGGTCGCTGTGGCGCCGCTTTGCCCGCAGCTCCGTTGGCGTGAAGTGAAAGATCTGTTTGAAGCTGGAGTTGAAGCTCCGGACGCTGCCGAAGCCCGCGGCGAAGGCGATCTGCGCGACCGGCAGGTCGGTCTCGTCAACGAGCCGCCGGGCGAAGTGGGTCCGACGCGAGATCCCGATCTGGGTTGGGGTGACACCGAGGTGCTCGGTGAACAGTCGGCGTAGATGCCTGGAGGAGACACCGAGCAACGAGGCGAGCTCACTCTCGGTCGAGTAGTCGAGAGCGCCGTGGCAGATCTCATGAAGGGCGTGATCGACGAGTTCGGGGACGCCACGCCAGTTCACTGGTGGGGCTCGACCATCAGGCCGGCACTTCAGACACGGTCGGAACCCGTCGTGTTCGGCGCTGGCGTCCATGGGATAGGTGCGGACGTTGACCGGATCAGGTGAGGCCGGACAGCCGTCGCGGCAGTAGATGCCGGTCGTGACGACTGCATTCACGGGTCCGGACACCATGGTCACCGTCCAAGCTCATCGGCGTCGACCAGAGCGTGGTCGGGAAGGGTGGGATCGAGCGCTCGACGCAGCGGATACGTGTCGAAGTACACGGTCTCTTCTTGGATCTTGCCATCTTGCACGGTCATCAGGTCGACCCCGGACCACTCCATCAACTGATCTCCTATTCGGCCGCGGTTGCTCCACGCGATGAACAGGGTCTCGCCGCTACTGGCCCAGCGAGATAGCCGCCACTCGAACTCGGGAATTAGCGCCTTTGTGTTGTTGTTGTTGAGCCAGACCAGCCTCCCGTCGATGTCACGGCTCAGCGCTGGGTGGTGCAGAATGCCGTCCTCGTTCCAATTCGCTGCCATCACTCCCGGTTCCCGAGAGGCCCAGGCGGCGGCGTACCGTTCGACGAAGTCATTCATCTCATCAGATGTCATCCGACAATCCTGTGCCTCCGCTGTTGGTGACGCGAGCAGGATTCGGACACGACCCGGGCATCATCATCCGCTCGGCCGCCAAAGCCGCTGTCATTCACTCCGTCGACTGCCGCTGCCAAACCCGCTCCGCCGTCGTCGCTGGCGGTCGCCATCGATGGCCTGGCCGACCACGACGACCGAGTCGAACGCGATCAGCGACCGCATCGCGTCCGCGACCTGAACTCGTGGCGCCTCGTAGAATGATTCCAGGACAATCCTGACCGTCTCGGCCACGACGAGATCTGCGGCCAGCAAGCAGTCGCTACAGCTCGCCGACGGCGAGCATTTCGATGGGATCCCGGAGGTCCACGGCACCATGGTGCCCGTGCTTCGAGTGTGTGGCGTAGCCGACCAGCTCCTGTGCCCGTCTCGGAAGTTGTCGGGCCACGGCAGGGGGTGTGGCGAGGCAGTTGTTCTCCTCGGGCCGGAGCCAGCCCACCACGTAGCTCATGTGAAGCCCCGGGCGCGGTTGGTCGGACGCGTTGTCGCCACCTCCGTGGATGGTTGAACCGAGGTAGATGACACCAGCGCCGGCGGGCATCTCGGCGTGGGTGATCTCGTGGGGCTCCGGCTGCCGGCCGGGCTCCCAGCGGTGGCTGCCGGGCACGAGTGCTGTGGCCCCGTTTTCGCGCGTGAAGTCGGACAAGGCTGCAACCACGGCGACTTCGATGTCGGCATGGGGCTGGGGCAGGTACGTCCATACCATCTCGTCGCGGTGGAGCAACTGCGGGCCGGACCCGGGATCGCGGACCACGAGCTGCGCCACGTTCAGCGTGTAGCTGTCGCAGTTGGCGAGAAGCAGCGTGTCGGCGGCACCCAGGAGTACCGGATGCAGCAGCATCGCCTCCACGAAGGTTCGGGACTTCGATGCCAGCCCGCTGACGTTGCGGACACCTCGGTAGAAGGCCTGGAGGAAGTCGCTCTTGGAACGGGTCTCGGGATCTACGGCTTCGACGTGGGGGCGAACCTCGTCGAGGATGGCGGTCACGTCACCGCTCGCCACGAGATCCTCGACGATGACGGCGCCCGTCTCGGCGACCGCATCGGCCAGATCGGTCACGGCGTCGTCTCGGGAGATCCGGGGAATCTCGGGTGGCTTCACTGTGACTCCGCGGTGGACCGCGCGAGATTGCGGGGTCGGGGTGGGCCGAAGCACGTCTCGGCGATGGCCGCGATGTGGGAGTCGTCGGTGCCGCAGCACCCGCCCATGACGTTCAGGTTGGGGAGGACGTCGCGGAGACGCCGGTAGAGCTGGGCGAGTTCGGCGGCGTCGCCGGCGTCCAGTTCGTCGGCTTCATCGAGCTCTTCGTGGCTCCGGCGTGACGCATTGGCGCGCAGGAGACCGATTCGTTGCTCCCAGGTCGCACCGGTGAGCTCGGCGGAGAAGTGATCGGGGTGCGCGCAGTTGATTCCGAAGCATGTGGCGAAGGAGCCCGTGTCGGCGTCCACCTGCTCGATGGCTGCGGCCAGGGGCTGGCCCGCGGGGATGCGTCCGTCGGTCTCGACGGTGAACGACACGACTGCGGGAATGCCCGCCCGTTCCGCGGCTCGCAGGAACCCGATGGCCTCGCTGCTGGAGGTGGCGGTTACGAACGTCACCAGGTCAGCGCCGGCATCGGCGAAGGTCTGGACCTGGGTCCTGTGGTACGAGTCGGCCTCCTCGGGGGTCATCTCCTCGCCCGCGACGTAGCCGTCGCCCCGGGGGCCCACACATCCCGAGATGACGACCGGGGTGTCGTCGGATTCGTACCTCGACCGGAGATCCCTGAGCAGGTCGACCGCCGCAGTGTTCACCTGGCGCAGGGCCGCGGCGTCGTAGCCGATGAGCGCACCCCAGTCTGCGGAGGCCCTCCAGGTCGGTGTCTCGAGCACGATGCCGACGCCGTGGGCGACTGCGATGTCGAGGTAGGAGCGGAAGTAGTCCACGAGCGCCGCACGGCCGTCGTGGGTGTCGAGCAGCGGAAAGGCCGCGAACTCCGGCAGCTCGAATCCGCGATGGAAGATCAGCGTCGTCTCGAGCCCGCCGTCGGTGAGCAGGCGGTCGCCGCGCGCCTGCGGGAGATCGTGTCGGTGTCCGGTGGTCATCTGGGCCTCCCAGCCTTGTCGTCGATGTCCGCATGCTCCCAGTAGGCGTGCTCGTTTCACTGTCAGTTCGCTGTCAGGTGTGACTCGAACAGCGCGATCACGTCATCGATCAGAGTCGTCACGTCGGATCGGGAGCCGCGGTCGAACGCAGCGTCGGGATCGGCGAGTTGAGCTCGGACCGTTGCGTGCGCGGCGTCGAGCCTCGCAGCGTCGGTCCCACCGACGGTCGTGGCCGACGCCGTGTCGAGGACACCACCGAGAACGACGGCCGCGGCTTCGTACTCGCGGAGACCGACCAATGCCTCGGCCGCTGTTCGTAGCGCGATCCACTGCTGCACGACCGCCCCCGCGTTCCGCCAGTGGCGCAACACGTCGACCAGGGCGGGCAGGGCATCGTCGGCTCGGCCGTGCCGAACCTGCAATCCGGCCCTGGTGAGGCCTGCGAGGCAGGTGACGAAGGCCGCACCGCACTCGTGCGCCGCCGCCATTGCCTCGGCCAGCGCGTCGAGCGCACGGTCTGGGTCGTTCTCGGCGAGCCCCTCGCCTTCTGCGTAGGCGATCCAGGCGCGAACTGCAGGTGCAGCATCATCAGTCAGCATTGACCGCGCCTCGGCGATGCGGCTGCGCACGGTGTCGTCATCGCCCAGGTACCCAGCGGTCAGCGCCGAGTCCGCCAGATTGGTGATGGTACGGAACCGGTTGCCGGCGGCTCGGGCGAGGTCGAGCGCCCGTTCGAATCGTCGTAGCGCCGCAACGCTGTCACCTCGGAACGATTCGAGGTCGGCCCACGCCTCGGATGCTGCTCGGCCCGCCTCGGATCCTCCGGTGCGCGCTGCAGCGCGCTCGGCTCGCTCGGCGTACCGGATGCCCCGGTCGAGGTCACCCTCCAGCCAGGCCGCCATCGAGGCCAATGCCAACACCTGCTCAGCGCAGCGATGATGCGTGGAACCGAATCGATCGGCCGTCTCCATGGTCCAGTCGCCGACCTCGGACTGCATCTGGACGAGCTGGATGAAGTGCAGCGACGCGGCCAGTCGGAGCGCTCGGTCGGCGTCGCTGTCGGCGACGAAGTGTCGGTGAGCGACACGTACCTCCGCCATGCTGTCGATCACGGACCGATAGGCGGCGCGACCGTCGGGTCCCAGCAGCGACGCATAGGCGTGCTCACACAGGTCGAGCGTCCAGGACCGGTGTCGATCCAGGACCGACGCCAGTGAATCGCTGAGCTCGAGTCGTTCGCGTCCGAAGGCGCGGATGGTGGCCAAGCAGCGAAATCGAGTGCGCTCGCCGGGCCGGCCCGCGTGCACAACCAGCAACGAACGCTCAGCCAGCTCGACGAGCGCCGTCGCGACCTCGCGCCGCGACAGACCGGTCAGCGCCGCTGCTCCGTCGGCGTCGAAGTGTCCGGCGAACACTGTCACGCGGTCGAACACGAGGCCGAGCGCTTCGTCCAGGTCCCGGACCGACCACTCGACGAGCGAGCGAAGGGACCCGTGCCGGTCATGCGGACGCCGCCGAGCGACGAGGTCGAGTGGCTCGGCGAGGCTGTCCCGGATCTCCTCGAGCGACCGAGCGCCGCACCGACTCGCCGCGAGTTCGATCGCCAACGGGAGACCATCGACAAGACGACAGATCTCTCTCGCCAGCGCACGGTCGGTCTCATCCCAGTCGACCCGATGCCCCACCGCCGACTCGGCCCGGTCGACAAAGAGCGTGACGGCGTCGCCCGCCACATCGAGCGGGCTGAGCCTCACGACGTCCTCTCCAGGAATGCCGAGCGGCTCGCGGCTGGTGGCCAGCACTGTCAGCGCCGGGCTGCGGGAGGTCACGCCGTGGACAAGATCGGTCACAGCCTCGATGACGTGCTCGCAGTTGTCGAGGACGAGAAGAATGTGGCGACCTCCGATCGCGTCGACGATGCGGACGACGTCGGGGACACCGACGCGTGGTTGGACGCCCATGTGACTGGCGACGACTTCCGAGACCTGGTCGGGGGCCAGGACAGTGGACAGGTCGACCATCGTGACCTCCTCGAACATCTCGGCCGTCCCCGAAGCGGCCTCTGTCGCGACGCGTGTCTTCCCCACGCCGCCGGGACCCACGACGGTCACGATCCGCTCGGTCTCCAGGAGCGAAGAGAGACGTTCGAGGACCGCCGTGCGCCCAACGAGCGACGAGACCGGAACCGGGATCGACGCGGGGCGATGTGCAGCACCCGCGACAGAGGGCCTCTGATTCGGTCCGGTGGCGACACGTTCCTCGCGGATGATGGCTTCCTCGAGTTGTCGCAGCGTCGGGCTGGGATCGAGTCCGAGTTGTTCGGCCAGGATTTCGCGCAGTTCGCGGAACACGCCGAGCGCTCGGGACTTGTCCTCCACGTCGACGTAGGCGTGCATCAACCTTTCTGCGATGCCCTCGTTCGTGGGGTCGTCGCGGCGGAGGGTCTCCAGTTCGGCGATGGCTTCTCGTGTCCGCCCTGCCTCGATGAGGGATTCGGCCAGCATCTCTCGCAGGGCGCGATGCCTCTGGACGAGGCGGGTCCCTTCGGCGAGGGCTCGATCGTCGTCGAGTTCCGGGAACGGCTCGGACCGCCATAGCGACAGCGCGCTCGCGAAGAGGTGAATTCGCTGTTCGGTCGATCCGTTCCGCGCCGCGTCCAAGAGCGTCTCGTACGCGGTGAGGTCGAGAGACTCCGGCGTGGTCTCGAGCCGATAGCCACCGGGCTCGGCCTCGATCGCACATCCAGGAGGGAGCAGGCTCCGGACTCGCGAGACGTGATTGTGCAATGCCGCGTCGGGGTTCTGTGGATGCCGATCACCCCAAATCAACTCGATGAGTCGTCCCGTCGACACCGTCCGACCCGCGTCCACGGCGAGCGCCGCCAGCAGCACCCGCTGGCGACGGCTGCGGATCGGGCCGCGCCCATCGATCTCGATAGCCCCCAACACGCGCAGCATGCGGCCATGATGCCCCTTCGAGATCGAAAGGACAGCCGTGACGCTCGTGCACAAGGTCTCCACCAGGTTCCAGCCCCAAGCCGACGACATCGTGATCTACCAGAACCGGTAGAGCGGCTTCTACAACACGACCCTCGAAACGACCCTGCGGGATCGCGGATTCAGACAGACGACCGTTGGTGGGGAGGAGCGGTGACGAGGCGCACCCCTCGATAGTTGCCGACGGCGCGAGCCGGTGACCAGGGCAATCGCGCCTCGGACGGCGGCCTGAGGACCGCGCATCCCCGCATAGCCGGCATCGGTCGGGGACGGTCCCGGTGCCGCTGAGCGCCGAGCGATAGGGGGCACTTCGGTCGTTCGCCGACGTCTCAGTGATGGCCCGCGGGGATGATGTTCGCGTTGTGGCAGAAGACGTTGTGTGGGTCGTAGGCGAGTTTGATGGCCGCCAGTCGGTCGTAGTTGTCGCGATAGGACGTCCGGACTCCGGCGTCGCCTTCGTCGCCGGCCAGGAAGTTCACGTACCCGCCTGTGGGTTCGCACGTTTGGAGCGCATCCCAGTAGTCCCGCACCCAGCCGATCGCGGCGTCGTCTTCGGCTGGGTCGTCCCACAGTGACGCGATGATGGTCGAGAACTGGGCGTCTCGATGGTTGAAGGCGGTCTGGCTTGGCTCGATGCTGCCGGCGGCACCGCCGAGGGGGTAGAGGTGGACGGTGGACAGCGGCGTCGGCACGGTCGGTCCGAGGGTCGCGTGGACGTCTATGAGTTCGGGAGTTAGGTCGGGGATGAAGTGGCCCTTCCAGTAGTTGCGCAGCCCGTGGGGTGCGAGGGCGTCTGTGGCCGCGTTGAGGTCGGCCATCGGCATCGATGCGAGACCGTCGCCGATGATCGCTGGGTGCTCCAGCAGAGGACGCAGGACGTCGCGGCCTTTGTCGGCATGACCCGGCCAGCACGCGGCGATGAAGCAGATCGGTCGTTCGTGGTGCTCGGTGGGGATCATGGGAAGGGGCGGCGCCTGACTGAAACCGAAGAAGGCGCCCAGTGGTTCGGGAGCCGCGGCGAGGACGTCCCGGTAGTGCTCGAGTAGCTCCCTTGCTGCGCCGGCGTCGTAGAAGATCGGGCCGCCGAGCACGTCGCCGACTGGGTGGAGCCGGAACTCGAAGTTCACTGCGACGCCGAAGTTGCCGCCGCCACCGCGTAGGGCCCAGAACAGCTCTGGGCGCTCCGTCTCGCTGGCACGGATGAGCTCTCCATCGGCTGTCACGAGATCGACGGACAGCAGGGAGTCGCACGTCAGGCCGAGCGCTCGGGTGAGGTGGCCGGTTCCGCCGCCGAGGGTGAGTCCAGCGACGCCGGTGGTGGAGATCACGCCCGATGGCACCACCATGCCGAACGTCGACGTGGCGTGGTCGACGTCGGCCCAGAGTGCGCCACCGCCGACCTGCACCCGGGAACGATCGGGCTCGACGACGACGTGGTTGATTGCCGACAGGTCGATCACCAGCGCATCGTCGATCATGCTGTAGCCGGCTGCGCTGTGCCCCCCGCCGCGCACGGCGAGCGGCAGATCGTGCGACCGGGCGTGCTCGACCGCGGCGATGATGTCGGCGACGTCTCGGCAGCGCACGATGAGCGCCGGGCGGCGGTCGACCATGGCGTTGTAGATCTGCCTGGCGGCGTCGAAGTCCGGGTGCTCGGCGGTCACGATCTCGCCTCGCACACGCGTGGTGAGCTCGTCGCTCGGAGCGACCCCGATCTCCGATCGAGGATTCGCGGTGGTGGTCACGGATCAGCCTCCCTTGGCGATCGGCGGTAGCCTCTCCACCGCCTGGGACCCAGCAAACCAACGGGTGGTCGAGATCTGGTCGCAGTGTGGTCGAGATCCGCTCGTCGACGGTGGAACCCGCCGTGTGCCGGTGCGATGATCCAACGGTGAGCCCAGATCTTCCGACGGGGACCGTGTCGTTCCTGCTGACCGACATCGTCGGATCCACGCGCCTGTGGCAGCAAGCCCCCGTGGACATGGATCGGGCGATCGCCCACCACCAGGACGTCATCGGCCGTTCGGTCCAATCCCACGGCGGCATGATGCTGAAGCCGAGGGGTGAGGGGGACTCGACCTTCTCGGTGTTCAGCCGGGCACGCGACGCCGTCGCCGCAGCCCTGGACGCGCAGCACGAACTCCGGTCCGGGGCGTGGCCCGTGCCAGTGCGACCCGCCACCCGGATGGCCGTGCACACCGGCGAGGCCGTCGAGCGAGACGGTGACTACTTCGGACCGGTGGTGAACCGCGCCGCTCGCCTGCGAAGCGTT
>DASWIA010000025.1:0-33688 GCA_036397895.1 Acidimicrobiales bacterium
CCCGGTGGGTCCCGGCCCGGTGCCGGTGGCCGATCACTGCTTGACGTGATCGGTCAGCCGGGTGAACACCGCGTTCATGAGCGAGCCCACCTTGCCGGTCTTGGTGGCCCAGGCCAGCAGCAGCAGGGCGACGGCCCCGGCCCCGAGAAGGACCAGTGAGTACTCGACGGACGTCTGCGCTCGCTCGTCGCGCAGCCGGGTGGCGGCGCGGACGGCGAGGACGTGAACAGCGACGATGCAACGAAGCACCAACATGGGCGGCTCCTTCAGCGAAGACGATGGAGGGAGCAGCGCTCCTAGGACCCCGGAGGGTCGTGGCGGCGGTCGCCGCGAGCGATCCGCCACCGGGCGAGATCAGAGGGAGAGATCACGGGTGGCGGCAACCACCATCGGCACCACCGTGAGCAGCCCGAACGCGGGGAGCGCGCAGAGGACCAGGGGGAAGAGGAGCGTCACGGGGAGGCGTCGGGCTCGGGCCTCGGCCCGCTGGCGCGTGCGGCGGCGGGCATCGGTGGCCAGACGCTCCACCGCGGGGGCCACCGGTGCGCCGCGGGACCCGGCAACGAGAGCCGCAACCAGCGCCGCGCAGGATGGACCGGCGACGTGGGGTAGGCGCTCGAGGGACTCGGCCAGTGACCGTCCACGACCGACGTCGGCCATCACCTCGTTCAGTCCCCAGCCGAGAGGACCCTCGATGTGTGGAGCGATCAGCCCGAGGGCCGGACCGATGGCCAAGCCGCCGGTGAGGGCGGTGCGCAGCAGCTCGATGGCGACAGGGAGCTCAGCCTCACACCACTCGTCGCGGCGTCGGCGGGCGCCGGTGATCCGGTGACGCTCGATGGCCACGACCAGCGCCGCCACGATCATCCCGCCGATCGGATTGAACAGCACTCCCGCGGCCACGCCCGCCAACACCGTTCGCCCGACGAGTCCCTCATCTCCCATCCACGGGAGCGTTCCAGCACGCAAGGCCGGGACCCTCGCCCGAACCAGGTGCCCCACACGTCTCTCGACGGCCCGCCAGGCTTCACCTATGGCGGCCCACGAAGCAGGCCGGTGCGACTGATGCGCCCTTGGACGCCCTGGGGCTCGACCCCCCACGGGCGCCCGGCTCGGCGCGGTGAGGGGACGCCTCGAGGCGGCGAGCGCGACAACGGCCGCAATCAGGGCCGACGCCAGCACCACGTCGAGGGCGATCACAGCCGCACCCGAGCGAGAGCACGCATCCACGTCGCCGCGATCGCGTCGAGGGCAAGGCCCATCGCCAGCACGCCCCACCCCAGCGGGGTCGCCACATAGAAGTGAGCAGTCCCAGGGTCGGTGGCCGCCATGCCGAGGGCGAACACCAGTGGTGCAACCACGATGACGACGGCCGAGATCCTCGCCTGCGACGACATTGCCGCCACCTCACCTTCGATGGCCAGACGATCGCGAAGAGTGTTAGCGAGGCCGTCAAGGGCAGCCCCGCCCCGCCCGCCGGTCTCGGTGATGACGGCGATGGCGCCGACCAGCATGCGTACGCCGGCATCGCGCCGCTGCTGCTGCCACCCGCTCAGGGCCTCGTTGAGCGGTCGGCCCTGCTGCGCCAAACGACTGACGGCATCGAGCTCGACGGCCAGATCGCCCGGCGCGAGGGACGCGGCGTCGGCGAGCGCGATGCGAACTCCCGCGCCCGAGCGCAGCCCCGCCGCAACTCCCTCGACCACACCGACGAGAGCGGCCCGGACCTCGCTGGCCCGGCGGGCCTTGGTGAGGCGGCGCAGCGCCACCCGGAGCGGCGGCCGGATCCATCGCTCGAGGGCGGAAGGGTGGCCGGCGGGCGAGGAGACGGCGAGGGCGTCGAGGCGCCCGACCGCTCCGCCACCAGCGGCGCGCCGACGGGCACCCGCCATGGCCAACGAGGCCAAGACGATGACGCTGATGACGACCAGCCCGCTCATGATGCCTGCCGGTCAACCAGCGCTGGCGGTCCGAGAGGGCGCGGTGGTGGCGCCGACGACGGGGAGAGGTCGATGACCGGACGCACCCGGCCGGGCCCGATGACCTCGCTCACCGCCACAACGCCTCGGGATCCACCCGGACCCCGCGCCACGTGGACGATCAGATCGACGGCGGCGGCGATCTGGGAACGGGCGGCTTCGAGCGGGAGATCGACTCCGGCCTGGAGCACCATGGTCTCGAGGCGGGCGAGGGCGTCAGCGGCGCCGTTGGCATGGCAGGTGGACAGCGAGCCGTCGTGGCCCGTGCTCATGGCCCACACCATGTCGAGCGCCTCGGCACCTCGCACCTCACCAACCACGATGCGGTCGGGTCGCATGCGCAGCGCGTTCCGCACCAAGTCGCGGATGGTGACGCTGCCCACTCCTTCGGTGTTGGCGCGTCGCGACTCGAGTCGCACCACGTGGTCGCCGGGGAGGGCGAGCTCAGCCGCGTCCTCGACGGTGACCACCCGCGCCGTGAGCGGAAGGTGGGCGCACAGTGCGTTGAGCAGGGTGGTCTTGCCCGCACCGGTGCCGCCCACGACGACGATGTTGCGCCGCGACCGGACGGCGTCGACGAGCAGCGGCACCGCGTCGGCGGGTGCCAGGTCATCGAGGGTGACGTCGAGCGCCCGAAAGCGTCGGATGGTGATGGCGGTGCCGTCGACGGCGATGGGGGGCACCACGATGTTGCAGCGGGATCCATCGGCCAGCCGCAGATCGGTCATGGGTGCGGCGCGATCGACCCTTTGGCCCTGGGAGCCCGTGAGCCGCTCGACGAGGAGATCGACGGCAGCGGCGTCGACGTGGATCGACGTGGGATGCAGGTCACCCGCTCGTTCGACCCACACGACGCCGGGGCCGTTGACCATGATCTCGGTGACGTCGGGATCGGCGGCCAGCGGTTCGAGAGGGCCCAGACCAACGGTGCGGGCCAGCACCCGCCGCACCACGTCGTCGCACACCTCAGCGTTGAGCAACGGCGCCTCCGTCCGGACCAGCCGGGCGATCTCGAGCGCGGGCTCGGGGCCGACACCACTCACCACTGGCTGGTCGAGGAGGCGGGCGTGCACCCGGCGGGCGACGGCATCGGGGTCGGTGGTCATCGCCACGCTGGCACCGTCACGACTATGCCGCCGACCGCAGCGAGTGGCTGAGGCTGTGGGGCATTCGCCGGAGGAGGCTGCCGGCGTCGACCGCCCGGCCCACAGCCGGATGGAGCGGGATGCGAGCGGTGACGGGCGCGCCGAGGACGCGCTCGACATCGGCACACGTCAGCGCCCGCATGGGTTCCTCGACCACGATCACCTCCGACGGGTCGAGCGGGAACTCGAAGCCCCGGCGGATGGCCAGGTAGCAGAGACGAACGACGAGCACCGACCGGCGAGCGGCGCTGGCGACGGCCAGTGCGGCACCGGTGGGTGACGATCCGCAGTCGACGACGACGGCTCGACCTGAGGACGCCAGTGCCGCGGCCAGGTGCTCGCCGCCCCCCGCGGGCAGCGGTCCCGCACCGGTAGGGAGCAGTGCCAGGCCACCACCGAGATCGACACTGAGCCGGTCGATGGCATCCGACGGTGCATCGGGAGCGGCAGCCAGCCAGTCGGCCACGCCAGGACCCGTGTGATCGGCGACGCCGAGCACGGCGGGCAGATCGCCGGCGAGGTCGACTGCCAGCACGGGCGGCGGCGCGGTCGGGGCGGGCCCGGACAGCGACGCGGTCGCCAACCGCTGAGCGAGCGCAGCGACGACCACGGTGACACCGACCCCTCCCTTGGCACTCCAGCAGGCGATGAGCAACGACTGGTCTCCTCCTCGTGATGACCCGATCTCGTGATGACCGGATCGGAACTGATGCCAGTGGTCTACTTCTCATATGATTTCATGTCAATTCCTGATTTTTGGTAGCATTCCTATGCGGTTTCGACGCTGACCGATCGCGTCCGGACTGGCCGTATCCTGCGGAACGTGCAGGCCGCCTTCTTCGACCTCGACAAGACGGTGATCGCCAAGGCGTCGATGGTCGCCTTCGGTCGGCCCCTGCACCGCGAGGGTCTGTTGAGCCGGTGGCTGCTGCTGCGGGCCCTGTGGGGCCAGCTCGTCTACCTGTACCTGGGCGCCGATGAGACGAAGCTCCACAAGATGCGCGACGCGGTCCTCCGCCTCACCAAGGGGTGGCCCGAGGCCCGCATCCGGGCGCTGGTCGTCGAGACGCTCGAGGAGGTGTTCGAGCCGATCGTGTTCGACGAGGCGCTCCAGCTCATCGCCGACCACCGGCGGAAGGGCCACAAGGTCTTCCTGCTGTCCGCCTCGCCGATCGAGATCGTCGAGCCGCTCGGTGATTGGCTGGGGGTAGACGAGTCGCTCGGCACCCGGGCCATGGTCGGCCCCGACGGCCGCTACACGGGCGAGGTCAAGCTCTACTGCTACGGTCCGGTCAAGGCGCAGGTCATGCGCGAGGTGGCGGCACGCGACGGCATCGAGCTCGGAGATTCCTTCGCCTACAGCGACTCCGAGACCGACATCCCCATGCTCGAGGCGGTGGGGCACCCCGTGGCGGTCAACCCCGACCGAGAGCTCCAGCGAGTGGCCAAGGAGCGGGCGTGGGAGGTGCGCTGGTTCGTCCGGCCGGTGCGGCTGCGCGACCGGATCAACCTGCCGTCACCCAAGGCGACCGCGGCGGTGGGCGGAGGCCTGTCGGCGATGGCCGCGGCTGGCGCCGCCGTGCTGTGGTGGTTGCGGCGCGAGCCGCCCTCACCCCCGACGAGGCGGGAGCGGGCTGTGGCGGTCGCCACCGGCGGGCGCCGCGGCCGGCGCTGAGCAGGGTTGGCGCCGGGTTGGGTGTGGGCCGCTACGACGCGGTGGGGTAGTCCCGGGAGCCGGCGCCGGCCTGGCGGGCCACGGCCACGCCGATGAGCACCAGGATCACGAGGAGCAGGAGCTTCTTCATGAGGGCGACGCTAGCGCCATGACGAGGACGGTCCGAACGGTCCGAACGGCCGTCGGCCACCGAGCAACCGGAGCCGTGGCCGGGTAGGTTCCCGAACGGAGGTGTCCGAGCGCCTGGTGGGCTCCCCCGCCTTCAAAGCGGGTGGCCGTGGTGAACCCGCGGCGGCGGGTTCGATTCCCGTCCACCTCCGCCACTTGGTTTGCACAGCGAACCCGTGACAGCGGCTGCGCAAACGAAGCTGGAAGCTAGACGGCCAGGAGGTCGCGGGCGCCGGTGTCGGAGCTGGGGTGACGCAGCTTCGACATGGCCCTGGCCTCGATCTGACGGATCCGCTCACGAGTGAGGTTGAAGTGCTCGCCGACCTCTTCGAGGGTGCGGGGTTCGCCGCGATCGAGACCGAAACGGAGCTTGAGGATCTCCCGCTCCCGCTCGTCGAGCGGTGACAGCAGCCGGTTGATCTCCTCGGGGAGCAGCGCGGTGGCCGCCACCTCGAAGGGCGACTCGGCCGAGCGGTCCTCGACCACGTCGCCCAGCTCGGCGTCGCCGTCCTCACGGAGCGGCTCTGAGAGCGACAGCGGCTCCGCCGCAAAGCGCAGCGCCTCGGTGACCTTCTCCTCAGGCATCTCGACCTCGATCGAGAGCTCGGCGAGGGTGGCGGGGCGACCGAACTTGAGCTCCAAGCGGCTCCGCGCCTTCTGAAGGCGGGCCAGGGTGTCGCCGGCATGAACGGGCAGGCGGATGGTGCGACCGGTGTTGGCGATGCCGCGGGTGATGGCCTGACGGATCCACCAGGTGGCATAGGTGGAGAACTTGAAGCCCTTGCGCCAGTCGAACTTCTCGACCGCATGCATCAGGCCCAGGTTGCCCTCCTGGATGAGGTCGAGCAGGGGCAGCCCCGACGCCTGATACTTCTTGGCGATCGAGACCACCAGGCGGAGGTTGGACTGCACGAAGGTGCGCTCGGCCGATTCGCCGGCGCGGGCCGTCTTGCGCAGCTCGCGCTTCTTGGCCGGGGTCAGCCCCTTGGGCTCCTCGTCGAGCTCGGTGCGCGCCTCGTTGCCGGCCTCGATGGCCTGGGCGAGGCGGACCTCGTCATCCTTGGTGAGCAGTGGGTACTGCCCGATGTCGGTGAGGTACAGCCGGACGAGGTCCTCCTCGTCGCGCTCGACTCGTTCCTTGGCCACCGTGTGACTCCTCGGGTTGGTCTTGGTGTGGGTTTCCTGTGCGAAGCGTGGGTGCGTCGCCGTTGATTGTCGTGGCGGTTCAATCGCCCAAGGTCGGGTCGCTCATCCGCGAAACCCAATGTACGGGTGCCGTCAAGCCCTCGCTCATTGCCGCGTCACCGGCATTTCGGTCGGCCGTGGGCTACCGAACGGGGACCGCCGGCGTTGGTTGGAGGTTTCGACACGATCACGCCGGTTCCCTCCCCGATGTTGCCGGGTGATCCTCGAGCCGCCGAGTGACATGTGCCACTCCATCAGCCCGGCTCGGCCGCGTGACGCGTTCGATCAGCCGCGCGATGCGTCGATCTCGGCTCTGTGCCCGTCGAGGTCTACGGAGATGAGACCGAGGGTGCGAACCAGCTCGCCATCGCTGTGGGGGCGGCACCGAGCCGCCGCCCCCTCGACGCGGTCGATGAGGTCAGCGACGGCGACGGCAAGTGCGGCCAGTCGTTCGGCGGTGGCCGTGAGCGACTGAGCCGAGGCCACCGCCGAGCGGGCATCGGGGTCGGGGGCAGCACTGAGCGCCTCGGCGTCGAACCCCACGGCGCGGGGCAAACGGTCGGCCAGCCACCCGGACCGCTCGCCGTGATGGCGGCTGTGGGTGGCGAACAGCACCCGGGCAGCCGGATCGGATTCGTCGGTGGCCCATCGGCCGCAGATCTCGAACCACCGCCGCTCGAGCCAAACCAGCCCGCCTACCAGGGCGGCGCGATCGGCCAGCAGGAGAGGGTGGGCATCCACGGTCGGCACCTTCACCGGCGATCCCGACCGGCGTCAAGCATCGGCTCGGCTCCTCGTGGGATCTGGTCGCCTGCGCCTACGGCTCGGCTCCTCGTGGAATCTGGGGTAGCTTCCAGCTTCGTTTGCGCAGCCGCTGTCATGGGTTCGCTGTGCAAACGAAGTGGCGGTGGTGGCAGTCGCCTGCGCCTACGGCTCGGCTCACCGTGGCGCCCGGTCACCCCCGAAAGCCGTTGGTGATCGGCAGCCGCCGGTCCTTCCCGAACGCCTTGGCCGTGATGCGCACACCGGGAGGAGCCTGGCGACGCTTGTACTCGGCTCGGTCGACCATGGCCACCACCCGATGGACCAGATCCTCCTCGAAGCCCAACGCGATCAGATCGGCGACCGAACCGTCACCCTCGACGTAGGCCTCGAGCAAGGGGTCGAGGACGTCGTAGGGCGGCAGGCTGTCCTCGTCGCGCTGGTCAGGCCGCAGCTCGGCCGACGGCGCCTTGGCGAGGATCGACTCGGGGATGGGCTCGACTCCGGCGCGAAGCCCGGACTGGCCGTTTCGCCACCGGCACAGCTCGTAGACGAACAGCTTCGGGACGTCCTTGATCGGGTTGAACCCGCCGTTCATGTCGCCATAGAGGGTCGAGTAGCCCACCGCCATCTCGCTCTTGTTGCCCGTCGACAGCGGGAGCCAACCGTGCTTGTTGGACAAGGCCATGACGATGGTTCCCCGGATGCGGGCCTGGAGGTTCTCCTCGGCGATTCCTGGAGGACCGCCGCCGAAGTGTGGCTCAAGGGTGGACAGCAGAGCGCGGTGGGCGTCCTCGATGGGCAGGACCCGGTGGGCCACGCCCACCCGGGTGGCCAGATCAGCGGCGTCGTCGAGGGACCCCTGGCTCGAGTAGCGCGACGGCATCGCCACCGTGTGGACGTGATCTGGGCCCAGAGCGTCGGCGGCGACGGCGGCCACCAGCGCTGAGTCGACCCCGCCCGACAGGCCGATCACCACGTCGGTGAACCCGTTCTTGGCCACGTAGTCACCGGTGCCCACCACCAGCGCCCGGTAGACCTCTTCGGGCGGGTCCAGATCGGCCACCACCGCGGCGTCGACCGGAGCGCCGTCGCGCTCGACGTTGACCATCCCGGTGGCCGACCCCACGTCAGTGGCCATCAGGCACTCGGCGAACTGGGGAGCCGAGGCCACGACGGCGCCGGCGGCGTCCACCACCATCGAGCCCCCGTCGAAGACCAGCTCGTCCTGACCGCCTACGAGGTTCACGTAGATGATGGGGACACCGGTCTCGACGGCCCGCTCGGTCAGCATCGCGCGGCGCTCGGCGATGCGGCCGCGGTAGAACGGAGAGGCGTTGATGTTGACGACGACCTGGGCCCCGCCGCGGACCAGCTCGGCAAGCGGACCTCCGGCCATCCACGCGTCCTCGCAGATCGAGACGCCGACCGCCACGCCGTCGACGTGGAAGATGGGAGCGTCGCCCGAGCCTGGTTCGAAGTACCGCTGCTCGTCGAAGACGCTGTAGTTGGGCAGCCGCCGCTTCCGGTAGGTCCCGACGATCTCGTTGCGGGCAATCACGGCCGCCGAGTTGTGCAGCCGGCCGTTCGAGCGTTCGACGAATCCGCTCACCAGTGTGGTGGCGGGATCGATGCGGGCGGTGAGCGAGGCGAGGGCGTCGAGGTTGGCCGCCACGAACCCCGGCTTGAGCACGAGATCCTCGGGCGGGTAGCCGCAGATGGCCAGCTCGGGGACCACCACCAGCGAGCAGCCCCTAGCGGCCAGGGAGGCGGTGGCCAGGGCGATGGCCTCGACGTTGCCGTCGAGGTCGCCGACCACCGTGTTGATCTGGGCCAACCCCACCCGCAACATGGCCCGCAGGCTACGGGTGGGCCCCCACCGCGGTGTAGTCCGATCGCCCCCGCTGCCGTGCCCCACAGTCCTGCCCGCCGTCGTGGCCCGCCGTCGTATGCACTGACAAGATGGCCCGATGCTGAGACGTGTGGCGCTCACAGTGATGGCCGTTGCCATCGCGATCGTGCCCGTCGTGAGCGGGCTCGGGGCCGGGTCCCCCGCCCGGGCTGAACACTGCTTCCCGCCCCACGACCCCTGCGACACCTCGACCACAGAGACCACCGAGCCGCCCACCACCGAACCCCCGACCACCGTCACCACCGAACCCCCGACCACGACCACCGAGGCTCCCACCACGACGACGGCTTCGACCGCGCCTCCGACCACGGCCGCGCCCACCACCACCACGGCCGCGCCCACCACCACGACCCTGCCCACCGGGGTTCCCACCACCGACCCCGGGTTCCAACCACCGGTCGGCGACACCGAGCCCACGACCACCACCACGCTGGCCGGCCGCATCATCGCCGGAAACACCGACGTCGGCTGGGCCGTCACCCTGTGGGGCATCGGCACTGCTGGCTCGATCACCATGGTGGCCCTCCGCGTCTGGTTCACCCGCCCACGCCCGTCGGGGTGATCCGACCCCGCCTTCTCGGCGCCTTCGCGCGCCGTGGTCAGACCGTCGGCTCGTAGCGGTAGCCAACCCCGCGCACGGTGATGATGCGGTCGGCTCCTACCTTGGTGCGGAGCCGGCGAACGTGCTCGGTGACGGTGGCCTCGCTCTGCCAGTCGGGCGACGACTCCCACACCGCGCTCAGCAGCTGGCTTCGGCTGATGGCCCGTCGGGGTTGGCTGGCCAGGTGCGCGAGCAGGTCGAACTCCTTGGCCGTGAGCTGGAGCCGGTCATCGGCGAGGAAGACCTCGCGTGACCGCAGGTCGATGCGGAGCGGGCCGTCGACCATCTCCTCGTCGCCATCGCCCCCTCGATGGCCACGCAACCGACGGCGCACCCGAGCCACCACCTCCCGGGGCAGAAAGGGCTTGAGGACGTAATCATCGGCACCGAGCTCGAGACCGAGCACCCGGTCGCTCTCTGACGTCCGGCCCGAGAGCACGATCACCGGGATGTCGTGATGGGACCGGATCGATCGCAAGACATCGAACCCGCTGATGTCGGGAAGGCCGACATCGAGCACGATCAACGAGCAGTCCGACGCCATCGCCATGGCCTGCGCCCCGGTGGCCACCCCGATGACGTCGAACCCCTCGCGTCGCAGGAGCTCGGTGAGCGCCCGGCGCATCGAGACGTCATCGTCGACGACCAGGACGCGATCGGCACCGGTAGCCACCCGATCGCTCATGGACAGGCCGCGTGTCTCGCCGGGTGTTGTCCACGAGTTGATGATCCGGCGTTGTCCCGTAGTGCTGGGCGGCCGATGATCTGTGACATGCCCACCGGTGACCTCCCGACCCCACCTCTGACCCCCAGGTGGTCCGCGACAGCCATCGGGCGAATCGTAGACCTCGGGCAGGCCGGCTCCCTGGCGGATCGGGCATGACACGAACCCCCTCGCCCCTGCGAACCTTCCTCACCCCGCTCGTCGTGCTCCTGGTCGGGCTGGGCATCACCACGACCGGTGCCGTCGTGCAAGTCGATGCCCACAACCGGGCCGACCGCCGCCAGGCCGAGGCCGGCGCCCGGCAGATGGCATCGCTGATCGAGAGCGTGGCCTCGTCGTTCGAGGCCTCGTTGATCTCGGCCTCGGCCATCGCCGCCACCACGGGAGGCAACAGCGACGCCTACCGGACCTACCTCGACGAGTCGCTGTCGTTCGGCAGTCCGATCCTGATCGAGGCGACCGGTGGCGAGCTCCGGAGCCTGCCCGCCCCCGACGCCACGAACGGACCCGATGGGATCTCCGAGGCGCTGCTCGGCGACATCGGGGCCCGGGCCGTCCTCGAACGGGTGGCGTCGAACCCGATGCTGACGTTGGGTCGATCCGACGTTCCCAGCCCGCAGCTGCTCATCGCCGCCGGCGCGTCGGTCTCGGGGCGAACGATGATCACCGCAGTCACGTTCCCCCTCGGCTTCGTCGAGGCCCTCACCGGCAACGACACCGTCGATGTGGAGGCGGCCGCGCTCTACGCCACCAGCACCCCCGATCCCGACCAGGTCATCTACGCGACCGAGGAACGCCTGCCGCTCACCGGGGTCGTCGCTCAGGCTGTGGTCGAGGCGGGGGGCACCAGCCTCGCCATCGAGGTCCGCCCAGTCCTGTCGTCGGCTACCTTTCGGGAGGAGCACCTCGTCGCGCTGATCGGCGCGGCGGTGAGCCTGGCCCTCGCCGGGGCGGCGTTGGTGACCAGCCGGCGCCGGGCGGAGACCGCCGAGGCGACCGAGCGCCTCGGCCGGGCCGAGGAGCGCTTCCGGCTGGCCATGGCGGTGTCTCCCGACATCGTGATGCTCATCGGCGCCGAGAGCATCGACATGCTGAACCGTCCCGACCTGTTGGGCCACCGCCCCGACGATCTGATCGGCGGCGGGTGGGAGAAGCTGGTGCACCCCGACGATGCCGATGTGATCCGCACGATCACTCAGCGCGCTCAGGGCCACGACGGCGATCCCGCCGCCCGCGAGTTCCGGATGGTCGACGCCGACGGCGCCGAGCAGTGGCTGAGCATCCGTGTCGCCGACCTCCCCGACACCACCGAAGACGACCGCCAGGTGCTGGCCGTGCTGACGGTGGTCACCGAGGCCCATCTGGCCGCCGAGCGCGAGCGCTCGCACCGCCAGGAGCTCCAGCAGGCCCAGCGGATGGAGGCCATCGGCCAGCTGGCCGGCGGCGTGGCCCATGACTTCAACAACTTGCTGGCCGCCATCTTGACCACGGCCGAGCTGCTGGCCGACGACATCACCGAACCACGGGCACTCGAGGACCTCGAGGAGATCCGGGAGGCAGCGCGGCGGGGGGCGGCACTCACCGGTCAGCTGCTTGCGTTCAGCCGGCGCGACTTGACGCAGACGGAGCCCTTGGATCTGGGCGAGGTGGTGGGCGACATGAGCCGCCTGCTCCGCCGGACCATCGGTGAGAACATCGACCTCCAGCTCGTTTCCGGCGATGAGCCGCTTCCCGTGGTCGCCGACCGCTCGGGCCTCGAGCAGGTGCTCCTCAACCTGGCCGTGAACGCCCGAGACGCCATGGCTTCGGGGGGAACGCTCGAGATCAAGACCTCGATCTCGAGCATCATCACCGATGAGCTCGTCGAGGTCCCCGCGGCACTCCTGGAGGTCACCGACACCGGCGGTGGCATGACCGCCGAAGTGCGAGAGCGCGCCTTCGAGCCGTTCTTCACCGCCCGATCAGGGCAGGGCGGGACCGGGCTCGGCCTGGCCATCGTGTATGGGGTCGTCCAGCGCTGCGGGGGGCAGATCGGCGTCGACAGCGAGGTGGGGCAGGGGACCACGGTCCACATCCGGCTGCCGCTCGATCCCGACGCGCTCGATCCCGCCACCGACGCGGGCGTCCCGATGTCGTTGGGCGACGTGTCGCCCGAGACGGTGCTGCTGGTCGAGGACGAGGCCGCGGTGCGACGGGCAACGGTTCGACTCCTCCAGGGCTCCGGTCATCACGTCAAGGCCGCGGCTACCGGCGAAGAGGCGTTGCAGACGCTCAGCGGGGGCTTCACGCCGACGGTGCTGCTCACCGATGTGGTCCTACCCGGCAGCCTCAACGGTCGAGACGTGGCCGAGACGGTGCACCACCGCTTCCCCGAGGTCAGGATCGTCTTCATGTCGGGATACAGCCAAGAGCTCGTCGACGCCGAGATCATCGCCGAGCTGGGCAGCGTCTTCCTGGCCAAGCCCTTCGACCGCAGGGCGCTGCTCGACAGCGTGAGCCCACCGACGCCGGCTTCGGATCCGAGATGAGCTCCGTAGTCGTGGTCGAGGACGAGCACCTGCTCCGGCGGGCGCTCCGCCGCCTGCTCGAACGGGAGGGGCACTCGGTACGCGCCGCGGCGACGGCGACCGAGGCCCGGCAGGTGGCTCCCGGTTGCGACCTGGTCCTGTGCGACGTCGGGCTCCCCGATGGCGACGGCATCTCCGTCATCGAGGAGCTCCGCATCGCGGACCCGTCGATGGCCGCGCTGGTGCTCACCGGGGCCGATCGAGCGGGCGTGGCCGATCGAGCCATCGCCGCCGGCGTGCAGGGCTACCTGTTGAAGCCGTTCGACCAGGGCGCGGTGGCCATCAACGTGGCCAACGCGCTCCGATGGCGAGAGCTCGACCTCGACAACCGCCGCCACCGCGACCACCTCGAACGACTGGTGCTCGAGCGCACCGATGACGTTGTGCGCACGCAGGAGGAGATGGTCAGACGGCTGGCGGCCGCCGCCGAGTCCCGCGATCTGGAGACGGCGGAGCACCTCGACCGGATGAGCCGGCTGAGCGGCTTCGTCGCTCAGCTCATCGGCCTGGAGTCGCGCCACTGCGAGCTCATCCGGCTTGCCGCCCCCATGCACGATGTCGGGAAGCTGGGCGTCCCCGACTGGGTGCTGAACCACGACGGACCCCTCGACGACGAGCAGTGGGCCGAGATGCGGCGGCACCCTGAGCTGGGGCACCGCATCCTCGCCGGCAGCAAGGCGCCGCTCATCCAGTGCGCAGCGACAATCGCATTGACCCATCACGAACGATGGGACGGCACGGGCTATCCACGCGGTCTTGCCGGAACCGACATCCCGATCGAGGGTCGCATCGTCGCCATAGCCGACGTCTTCGACGCCCTGTGCTCCGCCCGCCGCTACAAGCCGGCGTATGGGCTCACGCAATCACTCGAGATCATGGTTGCCGAGCGTGGGACACACTTCGACCCCGACCTGCTCGACGCGTTCGTGGCCACAGGCGACCGGCTCGGCGCGGTGCGAGCCGGCGAACCGCTTGTTCAGGTCTCCAGCGCGGAGCACACCGTCTCGGTGATGAGCCGGGTCACGACGTAGGGATCGCAGTTGGCGTTGGGACGACGATCCTCGATGTAGCCCTTCTGTTCCTTCTCGCACTGCCACGGGATGCGCACCGAGGCACCGCGATCGGAGACGCCGTAGTTGAACTCGGTCCACGGAGCCGTCTCGTGGAGACCGGTGAGACGGCGCTCGATGCCGGCCCCGTAGTGCTTCACGTGCTCGTCGGCCTTCTCGCCGAGTGCCTTGCAGGCCCGGATGATGGGGTCGTAGCCCTCGCGCATCTCCTTGGTGGAGAAGTTGGTGTGGGCTCCGGCACCGTTCCAGTCGCCGGCGACCGGCTTGGGGTCGAGGGTGGCCGACACGTCGAAGTCCTCGGCGATGCGGTACAGCAGCCAGCGGCTGAGCCACATCTGGTCGGAGACAGCAATCGGATCGAGTGGGCCGATCTGGTATTCCCACTGGCCCATCATCACCTCGGCGTTGGTGCCCGAGATGGAAAGGCCGGCCTCCATGCAGGCGCTGGTGTGGGCCTCGACGATGTCGCGGCCGAAGATCTCGTCGGAGCCGACACCGCAGTAGTAGCCGCCTTGGGGGGCGGGGTAGCCACCCAGGGGGAAGCCGAGCGGGCGGTCGTCCTTCATGAACGTGTACTCCTGCTCGATGCCGAACAGCGGCTCGTGGCTGGCGTACTTGGCGGCCATCTCGACCAGCGCGGCGCGGGTGTTCGACTCGTGCGGCGTCATGTCGGTGTAGAGCACCTCGGCCAGCACGATGACGTCGTTGCCGCCGCGGATGGGGTCGGGGACATCGAAGACGGGGCGGAGCACGCAGTCGCTCTGGTCACCGGGGGCCTGCTGGGTGCTCGAGCCGTCGAAGCCCCAGATGGGCAGCTCGGCGCCGTCGTCGAGGATCTTGGTCTTCGAGCGCACGTGGGACGTCGGCTTGTAGCCGTCGATCCAGATGTACTCAGCGCGATACGCCACGAATCACTCCTGTGTGTGTTTGCCCGCCGTGCGGGCTGGTCTCGGATTGTTCGCCGCCACTCTTCCAGCGGTGGATTTCGCATTGGTCACTAGTTTGTGAACGGCCTGTGAACTCTCCCCGTTCCGGTCCCTCTGATGCAACAACGACCTGTCGCGGGCGCCGGAACTGCTGGCAGGATGGCGGGGTGGAACAACAGCAGGAGTACGTGCTCCGCACCGTCGAGGAGCGTGGCGTCCGCTTCATCCGGCTCTGGTTCAGCGACGTCGTCGGCGGGCTGAAGAGCTTCGCCATCACCCCCGCCGAGCTGGAGAACGCCTTCGACGAGGGCATGACGTTCGACGGCTCGTCGATCGACGGGTTCAGTCGCGAGCAGGAGAGCGACGTTCTGGCCCAGCCCGACGCCAACACCTTCGAGCTGCTGCCCTGGGCTCGGGGCGGCGCACCCGAGGCGCGCATGTTCTGCGACATCAAGGATCTCGACGGCACACCGTTCGAAGGCGATCCCCGTCACGTACTGCGACGCCACCTCGAGCTCGCCCGCGACGCCGGCTTCCAGTACTACGTCTCGCCCGAGGTCGAGTACTTCTACTTCCGCCATGGGGACCCGGCGTCGCCCCTCGAGCCCCTCGACACCGGGTCGTACTTCGACCTGACTGCTGCCGACGTCACCACCGACCTGCGCGAACGCACCATCCACACCCTCGAGGCCATGGGCATCCCGGTGAAGTACTCGTTCCACGAGGACTCGCCCTCCCAACACGAGATCGGACTCCGCTACACCGACGCCCTGTCGATGGCCGACAACTTCATGACCTGCCGGCTGGTGGTCCGGGAGACGGCGTTGGAGCGCGGCGTGTACGCCACCTTCATGCCCAAACCGCTTCCCGGCGTGCAGGGCTCAGGGATGCACACCTACGTGTCGTTGTTCCGGGCCGACTCCAACTCCTTCCACGATCCCGGCGACGAGCTGGGGCTGTCGAGCGAGGCCCGGGGATTCATCGCCGGGCTCATGCGCCACGCCCGCGAGATCACCGCCATCACCAACCCCACCGTGAACAGCTACAAGCGCCTCATGCCGGGGTTCGAGGCCCCCGTGCACATCAGCTGGGCCCGCAACAACCGGTCGGCCCTGGTTCGAGTGCCCCACGTCAAGCCGGGCAAGCCCGACTCCACCCGACTCGAGTACCGAGCCCCCGATCCGAGCTGCAACCCCTACCTGGCGTTCAGCGTCATCCTCGCTGCCGGGCTCAAGGGGATCAGCGAGGGATACGACCTGCCCGCCGAGGTCGACGGCAACCTGTTCAGGATGGATCCCGCCGACGTGGCCGCCAAGGGCATCGGCCTGCTCCCCGGCTCCCTCTCCGACGCCCTCGACGTCATGGAGGAGAGCGAGCTGGTGGCCGACGCCCTGGGCGACCACATCTTCGAGTGGTTCATCACCAACAAGCGCAACGAGTGGTCGGCGTACAAATCCCAGGTCACGCCGTTCGAGCTCGAACGCTACCTGCCCAACCTCTAGGGCCGATCCGCCGTGGAACCACTCCTGGTCTTCCCTGATCCGGCTCCGTCGGAGCTCACGAGTGTGCTCGACGCGGCAGGGATGGAGTGGCGCGCCGTCGCTGACGAGGCGGCGGCGGCCACCGAACCCGAGGACGGATGGTCGGGCGCCATCGTCGTGGCCACCGAGAACCCCACCGCGGCGTTCGCGCTCTGCCGGGCACTGCGCAAGACCGACTTCCCGCTGGCTCCGGTGCTGGTCTGCGTCAGCCCGGGTCAGGTCGCGGATCTCGAGCTGCGCGAGGACCTCTTCGACGACTTCTGTTCGTGGCCCACCGCCACGGCCGAGCTCGATGCACGGGTCCGTCTCGCCTTCTGGCGGGTGGGCCGGGGCACCCGCCCGGAGCTGGTCGAGTACGGCCCTCTGGTGCTCAACCTCGAGACGTACCAGGCCGCCGTCGACGGCAACGTGTTGGACCTCACCTACATGGAGTACGAGCTGCTGAAGTTCCTGGCCAGCCATCCCGGACGGGTGTTCACCCGCGAGACCCTGCTCAGCCGGGTGTGGGGCTACGAGTACTACGGCGGAGCCCGCACGGTGGACGTCCACGTGCGGCGGCTCCGGGCCAAGCTCGGTGAGGAGCACGCCGCGATGATCTCGACCGTTCGGTCGGTGGGCTACCGCCTGGGCCAACCCCGCTGGAGCGCATAGCGGCGGTACGGGACACCGTCCCGGCCGCACGACGAAGTCTTGGTCAATCATGCCGCTCAGGGCGGCTCGATTGACCAAGACTCGGCCGCATCGACTTCATAGGCCGCATCGAAGCGAGGCGACCCCTGCTGCTGCGGAGCCTCGGGAGAGGATCAGGTGTTCAAGTCGATGAGCTCGGAGCCCTCATGGGCGGCTTCGGCTTCCGCCGTCATCGTGGCCGAGGTGAGGATGCTCAACACCGCGCCCGTCAGCATGACACCCAAGGGGATCACGATCAGCAGGGCCACGAGGATCAAAGCCGCTCCAATCACGCCTCCAACGTAGCGAGCGGGCGGAGGAGCGTGCCCACCGTCACCCGTCGCCGCCTATGTGGGCCCAGGCCGAGATCTCGACCAGGGCACCGAGGGGCATCTCGGTCACCCCGACCGCCGCTCGAGCCGGGCGCGGCGCATCGAAGGCATCGATCCACACGTCGTTGAGCCGGGCGAAGTCCGACATGTGCCGGAGATAGACGGTGGCCGAGACGACGTGAGAACGGCTGGCGCCGGCCTCGGCGAGCACGCCGTCGAGGTTGGTGAGCGCCTGGCGGAGCTGGGCCTCCAGACCGCCGCCGACGAGGTGACCGTCGGCAATGCCGATCTGGCCCGACACGGCGATCCAGTCGCCGACGCGGCGATGTGGCGAGTACGGACCTACTGGTGTGCTCACGGGGACCTCCTGCGGGTGGGCCATTGGGTGGGCCGGCCCTCGGCCACGGTGGCCGCGGCCGCCACGGCGGCGAACACCGCGTCGCTGCCGCCGATGGGCTCGGTGGTTGAGGGGACGATCTCGACGGTGACGGTCGGCATGTCGACAGCGCGCAGCACCCCGAACGACCGGATCGTGAGGTCATGGGGGATGCCGTCGGAGTCGACCACGATGCCCTCGCTCCACACCCACGACAGCGCCATGTGTGCGGCACCGATGCAGTACGAGCGGAGGACGACGTCGTCGAGCGGATCGCCGCAATCCACCTGTACCCAGACACCGTCGGCGTCGACGCGTGCCGCAGCGACGGCACCGTTCGGTGCCCGCACCGGCTCGACGCTGCCTGCCGACGCCGCCAGCGCGGCCACCTCGGCCCACCCCGCGGCGCGCAACAACGCCGAGGTGGGAGGACCACTGACGTCGACCTCCTCCACTTCGAGCCGGGGGGCGAACGAGCTGATGGCCTCGGAGATGCCGGGGGTGCGCGCCACTCTGATCACGCCCGTGCCGTCACTGCGCATGCCCCCCGCCATCGGGGGTCGTTTGGGACCGCGCCGCACGACGTCCTCCCGCCGGTAGAGGACCCGCACCGGCCGGCCGTGCACATCGGCGAGGCGCCGCGCCGTGCCGGCTAGTTCGGACGTCGCCTTTCCACCGAAGGCGCCGCCGTTGGTCAACGGCCCGCACGGCTCGCCGCCCGGCGCGCACCAGGCCGCGTCGGGCTCGAGGTAGGCGGGCTCCACCCAGGTGGTCTGGAGCGTGGCGTCGAAGTCGCCGTCGGGAACGTCGATCGGGTGACGGAGCCCGAGGGTGGTGCTGCGGCCCGGGGTGCGGCCGGCGGTGGCCAGGGCCTGGGTCACCGACTCGGCGACCACCCACTCGCCGCGGTCGGAGAGGACGGCGACCAGCGCATCGCTTGGCGCGGTGTCATCGGCGAACCCGCCCCGGCCAAGCGCCACCGACGGGTCGACGCGCTGGGGGCTGCCCCCTTCGATCGTGGCCCGTGCCGACGCCGCGTCGAGGTCGCGAGGTCCCCCCTCGGCCCGTTCGGTGCCACCGAGGCGATGCGCATCGACGATGGTGGTCCAGCCTGTGCACCGGCAGAGGTGGGCGAGGAGAGCGTTGTTGACCGCGTGCCGGTCGACGGGCGCGGTGCCGGTCCGCCGGAGCCCCTCGAGCCGCATGATGATGCCCGGCGTGCAGAAGCCGCACTGGCTGGCACCCGCCGCGCAGAACGCCTGGCCCCAACGGTCGCAGACGGACGGCGCCAACCCCTCGATGGTGGTGACCTCACGGCCCCGGACCCGGCGAGCCGGGGTGACACACGAGACGCGGGGACGCCCATCGACGAGCACGGTGCAGCACCCGCACTGGCCCTGGGGAGCACATCCGTCCTTGACCGAGGTGATCCCCCGCTGCTCGCGCAGGAGGTGCATCAATGTCCCCCCGTCATCGACGGCGGTGATGGGGTCACCGTTCAGGATCAGCTCGAGGTCGGTCATGGTCCTCTTCGAGTCGGCGCCCCATCCCGGAATGGCCGGGGCGCGAGACAGTGCCTGCCCCTCGCAGGATAGGTTCGCTGCCCGTGCACCCATCGATGATCACACCCACCGATCGCACCACGACCGCCGCCGGACCCTGGCTGGGTCGCCGGAGCTTCCTCGCCGGTCTCGGCGGTCTCGCTCTGGCCGCCGCCTGCGGAAGCAACGGCCAGGGCGGCACTGCCGCCACCACCGCTGCGGGCGGCGCCATCTCCGGCACGCTCGCCCTCGGAGTCACGTTCCCGCCGAGTGGTCTGCTGCACACCGGCGCCGAGCAACGCCTTCCGCTGCTGCTGTTCGTCGACGGCTTCCCGGCCGACTTCGACCAGGCGCCAGCCACCATCGAGCTGGGAGTGAGTCGCCAGAGCGGTGCACCCGGCACCACGGTGGCTGTCGCGCGGCGCGGCACCGACGTGCTCCCCCGGCCCTACTACGCGCTGGTTCACACGTTCGATGACACCGGCACGTGGTACGTGAGCGGCGAGGTCGACGGGCAGATGATCGAGACAGCCGTCGAGGTGGGCACCGCCGAGGAGACCAGCGTGCTGACCGTCGGCAGCACCATGCCCGCCATCATCACACCGACCTTCGATGATCCCGCCGGCGTCGATCCCATCTGCACACGCGATCCGGTGTGCCCGCTCCACGACGTGACCGTCGCCGATGCCCTCGACCTGAACCGGCCGGTGGCGGTGCTGGTGTCCAGTCCCGCCTTCTGTCAGACGGCGGTGTGTGGTCCAGTGCTCGATCTGGTGCTGGCCGAGGCCGGCGGCCGCACCGACATCGGGTTCCTGCACGCCGAGGTCTTCGCCAACCCCACAGCCGACC
Source organism: Acidimicrobiales bacterium (assembly GCA_036397895.1). Lineage (GTDB taxonomy): Bacteria > Actinomycetota > Acidimicrobiia > Acidimicrobiales > DASWIA01 > DASWIA01. The sequence goes on from DASWIA010000025.1 coordinate 20,023, forward strand.
CGCCCACGGCCGCTCCGGTCATGGACGAGCTGGGGCTCGGTTTCGAGCCCTCGCTGTTCCTAGTCGGCGCCGATCGCGTGCTTCGCCAGCGGCTGGACGCCTCCTTCGACACCGACGAGCTCGCGGCGGCCCTCGACTCGATCGCCGGCTGAGAGGGGTCCGGCCCCGCAACGGGCGGCGCCGGCAGCAGAATGGCAGTCGTGGGATCTGACCGGCGATGGAGGGGTGCCCAGGTCCTACAGAGCGCCGACCCCCTGGCCGTAGCCCGCGAGGTGGCCGCCGAGCTCGGCTGCGAGGCGGTGATCGGGTGGGACGACGCCCTCGCTGCGGTCCGCCACCTCAACAACGTCACCCTCAGCACCGCGGCGCGGCGCGCCGCGGAGAGGCTCATCGAGCTGGAGGCCCGAGGCGACGACCTGCGCCGAGCCGAAGCGCACCATGCAGCTCTCGCATCGGGGCGTCCGACGTCGGTCCCCACCGAGGTGATCCGCCGGCTGGTCACCGACCTCGATCGTCGACGTCATGATGTCATCGCCCGTCAGGCCGAGGTGGGGGCCCTTCCGGCCGACCCCGCCGTCCTCGGTCGGTTCTCCGCCGCCAGCCAGGGTCTCAGCCAGGAGCGCTGGCGGCTGACGCGTGCGACACACCTCGCTCGCGGGCTGGGCATCGCCGCCCTTGGGGCGCTGTTCATCGTCGTGGGCACCGGTCGGCTTGATCCCCTCAGCGCCGGCTCCATCGCGGTGGTCCTGGTGGCAGTGATCATCTACCTCGTGCTCAACAGCAGCAGCCGGGTCGCCGATGCCGGCGACAAGGTGGAGGCCCGACGCACAGTGCTCGCCATGGAGGGCATCGATGACGTCGACGCGGCACGAGCCGACCTGGCCGAGTGGGCGCGACGGAGGGCTGCGGCGCAGAAAGCGTTGGCACGCCTCGACGAGGCCGAGGACACCTGGCGTCGCGCCCTCCCCACCGTGGCACCCGATGACGCCCCGGACATGTTGTGGCGCATGGAGGCGAGCGACCGTGCCGCGGCCGCCCTCGAGTCGATCCGGGGCGACGCGGTGGCGCTCGTCGTCGCCCGGTCAACGACGCTCGAGACCTGGCTCAGCATCCTCCAACGTGTCGGGCTGCCACTCGACCTCCCCGCCGACGAGCTGCCCCTGGTACTCGAGCGGATCGACGAGCGCGCCGCGCCCGACCGCATCGAGCGTCCGATAGTGGTGTGTTGCGAGCGGGACGACGGCGACGGGCCACCGCCGCCGGAGGTCCTCGACGAGGTTCGGCGTTGCGCCGAGAGCCGCTCGGTGGTCCTGGTGACGCGTCAGCCCGACGTGGCTGGCTGGAACATGACTGCCTGGGATCTGGCTGGCCGGGACATGGCTGGCCGGGACATCGAGGCCACCGACGAACTGGACACCGCAGACGGCACCGTCGACGGCGGGGAGTGAATCAGCTGAAGGACTGGCCGCAGCCGCAGCTGCGCTGAGCGTTGGGGTTGCTGATGGAGAACCCCGACGCAGCCAGGCCGTCCTGGAAGTCGAGCTGGGCACCACGGATGAGACCGGCCGAAGCCTGGTCGACGACCACGTCGATGGTGCCCCACGTGGTCCGCTCGTCGTCGTGGGCGATGTCGCTGTCGAAGAACATCTCGTAGCTGTAGCCCGAGCAGCCACCAGGGCGAACGGCGACCCGAAGGGCCAGGGAGTCGTCGCTCTCATGGGCCAACAGCTCGGCCACCTTGGCGGTGGCACTGTCGGTGAGGGTGATCGCGGGCGCCTGATCCTTGGTGCCCGAGAGGGTCACGAGGGTCTCGCTCACGGTGGTTCTCCTCAAGTGGACGCCGTTGTCAGACCGGAAACCCGGCTTGGTTCAGCCTACAGAGTCGGGAGGTGGGTGCAACAGCAGGCGCCGGGAAGGCCGGGCCGCTCGTAGGGTGGGCCCCGATGTCCGACTCGTCTACACCCGAGGTCCCCGTCCGTCTGCCCGGGTCCGGATCCGAGCCGACGGCCCCGCCGCCGTCGGTCGACGACGTCACCGGTCTGCTCCGGGCCGTGGTTGACCCCGAGCTCGGCGCCGACATCGTCGAGCTGGGCATGGTGCGACGGGTCGACGTCCGCCCGAGCGGCGATGTCCGGGTCGAGGTGGCACTCACCATCGCCGGTTGCCCCCTTCGCGCTCAGATCCGCTCCGACGTCGTCAACCGCCTCGAATCGCACAACGGGGTCCGCAGCGTTCAGGTGGACTGGGGTGAGATGACTTCCGAGCAGCGGTCCGACGTCATGGCTCGCGCGCGGCGCAAGGCCGCCGACAACGCTCCCGACACGGAGGTCCCGGCCGCAACCCGGGTGCTGGCGGTGGCATCGGGCAAGGGCGGCGTGGGCAAGTCATCGGTGACGGTGAACGTGGCCGCGGCGCTGGCATCGCGGGGGCTCACCGTCGGCGTGCTCGACGCCGACATCTGGGGGTTCAGCGTTCCCCGCATGCTGGGTGTCGAGGACCGCCTGGTCGCGCACGAGGGCAAGATCCACCCCATCGAGAAGAAGGTGGGCGGGGGCCTGCTCAAGATCGTGTCCACCGGACTCATCGTCGAAGCCGAGGAGACCGCGCTCATGTGGCGGGGTCTGATGCTCACCAAAGCCGTCGAGCAGTTCCTGCGCGATGTTCGCTGGGGAGACATGGACTACCTGCTCGTCGACCTGCCACCCGGCACCGGTGATGTGCAGATGGGGCTCAGCCGCCTCCTTCCCCGCGCCGAGATGATCATCGTCACCACGCCGGCGTTGGCCGCCCAGAAGGTCGCCATCCGGGCCGCCGACATGGCGCGCCGCTCCTACCTGCGGGTTGTAGGGGTCATCGAGAACATGACCGCGTTCACATGCGAACACGGCACTACCTACGAGCTGTTCGGCTCCGGCGGCGGTGGGGCCCTGGCCCACGACGTCGGAGTGGCGCTCCTGGGCCAGGTCCCGATGGAGACCGCCGTCGCCGCCGGTGGCGACAACGGTGAACCCGTGGCCATCGCCGGCACCAGCCCGGCCGCCGAGGCCTTCTGCGCCATCGCCGACCTCCTCATCGCCCAAGCCGCGCCCCCCTTCGACGCCGCCAGCTGCACCGCAACTGCCTGAGGGGCGACGAGGCCTGAGGGGCGACGAGGCCTGAGGGGCCACGAGGCCTGAGGGGCCACGAGCCTGCCTCAGCGGTCGACCAGCGGGATCCTGATCTCGTGGCGAACGCGCCCTTCCGCCAGGTCGGAGGTGACCAGCTCGGCCCCCATCGCCTCCACCAACCCGCCGACGAGCAGGCCCACGTCGGCGGCCGAGAGACCGTGATCCACCGTCGGATCGCCAGGCCGGGGGACGAGTCGGCGATCGCGACGACCGACGATGACCAGGGCCGCCAGCCGGACACCCTCTGCGAACACACCACCGGGTTCGGCCACGGCCAGATCGACGGAGACGGTGACCGGGCTGGCCACCGCGGCGCGCTCCACGAGGTTGGCGATGACCTGCTCGAGCCGGCGCGGATTCGCCTCGACCCAATACACCGGATCGACATCGATGTCGACGTCGTCCACGGTGGCGGTGACCAGCGCGGCGTCAACCGTCGACGCCAGGTTCACCGGCCGTACCTCGACCCGCAACGAGCGGGATTCGATGAGTCCGAGGTCGTGGAGGTCGTCGACGAGGCGGGACATGCGCTCGGCCTGTTCGTGGACGGTGCGGCCGATCCCACTCACGCGGTCGGTGGTGAGGTCGGACGCGTAGACCGAGAGCGTGGCCCCCAGGCCCAACACCGTCGACAGCGGCCGGCGGAGCTCAGCGGTGATCAAGCGCAGGACGTTGTCCTTCCACCGCTCCACGTCTCGTGCCGCGGTGCGGTCGATGACGATGCCCTGGTAGCCGACCAGGCGACCGGTGTCGAACACGGCGAAGCTGCGGACCTCGAGCTTGTGGCGGTTCCCGCCGGGTCTCACGAAGTCGATCTCGACAACGTCACCGACATCGGCGGCGGCCATGAGCTTCTGGCCCGGCTCGCCATCGAAGATCTCGGGCAGGGTGGCGCCGACCAGCTGGGCCGCGGGGCGGCCGAGCAGGTGGGCCAGCGCAGAGTTCACCCATTCGATGTGGCCAGCAGCGTTGGCCTCGAAGACCCCGTCGGTCACCTGCTCGAGCACGTTCTCGTGAGTGGTTCGCGCCAGGTGCTCGGTGCTGACGACATGCTCCCAGTAGCCCTCGGCCATGGCATCGGTGAGCCGGTCGATCGCTGGCGTGATGCGTCCGAGCACCAGTGAGAGAGCCAGGCCCCAGTGGCGGCCCTGCTGCTCGGCTACCTCAATCGCCGTCTGCACCAGCAGGTCCCGGGATATACGCAGCACCACGAGCAGGTGGGGGAGCGGTGTGCCCTCCTCGGCAGCCGCGGCACCGACCTCACGCAGGTCGCCCATGAGCTCGCTGTCGAGCATCTCGAGCTGCTCGGTGAGGGCAAGGAGCATGTCGAATCGCTGCTCTGCGTCACGCACGAAGCGCGCCTGACGTTCGAGGGACCATGCCGCCGCCTCGGGGACCATCTGGCGGAACGCGTCGAACGACCGTCGAGCGAGATCAGCGCTGCGACCGTCGAGCGCCTGGAGGAGGTCGGCGGGATCGACGTCGAGGGGACTCTCGCCGATCTGACCGAGATCGAACTCGTGGTCGAGGTGGAGCCGCGCCGCGAAGGCCTTCACCTCGGTGACCGGCACCCGTTCGAACCCGGTCTGGGGCTCGGCGCGGAGCAAGCCCGCGGTGATGAGCGCCCGCACACCGTCGGGCCCGACTTCGAGGAGCTCGGCGGCCTCCTCAACAGACATCGAGGGGGCTTGGCGTCCGTCCACGACATGATGCTTCGACATGGGCGATCCCGGCACCTTCCGCACCGAAGGGACCTATCGGGTCGGAGACGTCAGAGAGCGCAGCGGTAGCTCACTCGGCGTAGCGGTAGCTCACTCGGCGCCGCCACCGAGCTCGTCGGGCCGGCCATCGGAAGGCGATCCCCCCCGGGGTGGTGGGTCGTCGACACGTTCGTCGGAGACGACGGTGATGTCGTCGACGACCCATCCTCCTCCGCCCATTCCCGGCCCGCTCACGAACCGGGCCCGAGCGGTGATCCGGCGAGCGGCGAAGGCCCGCAGGCCGGCTCGCACCGGTGGGAGGAGCAGGGCGAGACCAACGCCGTCGGTCACGAACCCCGGTGTCAGCAAGAACGCTCCACCGACGAGGATCATCACCCCATCGACCAGCTCGCGATCAGGGATGCGTCCCTGAGCCGCCGCGGCCTGCGCTCGGTTCCAGGCGCCGATCCCCTCCCGCTTGACCAGCCAGGCTCCGACCAGCGAGATGCCGATCAGCAGCAGGATCGTGTCACCGAGGCCGATCGAGTCGGCCACGCGCACGACGACGGCCAGCTCGACGATCGGTACGACGAGGAACACGAGGACGAGGAGTCCCATGGAGGTTCAGGGTAGGGGGACACGGTGTAGGGGGACACGGTGTCGGGAGACACGGTGTAGGCCGCGGCAGGCGACGGCGGTCGAGCGCCCGGTAGCGTGACCGCCACCATGGCCAGCACCACCGCCGCGCCCACCGCCGCCGAGCGAGCCGCCACCCCCAAGGCGACCGGATGGATCTCGTGGCGGAACCGTCTGCTCCCCCGCACCGTTCTGGGGATGTCGGTGCTCATCCTGTTCACCGCGCTCGGCGCCGCGTTCAGCGGTGCGGTGCTGTTCGCCTACTACCAGTTCCGCCTCGACCAGAACGAGGCGTCGGTCACCAGTCTCCTCGACGAGTTCGACGGTGAGGTCGGCGCCGCCACCAGCGAGATCGCCAGCGCCCAGGAGGAGGCGAGCGAGCGGATCCGCCAGGAGCTCGAACCGCTCCAGCGCATCGCCGCCAGCGGCGAGACGCTCGACAAGCTGCTCCAGACCGTTGCGCCGTCCATGTGGTTCGTCGTCACACGCGACTCGGCCGGTCAACCATCGGTCGGCTCGGCCTTCGTGGTTGCCTCCGATGCCGAGCAGTCGTTCCTGCTCACCAGCTACACCACCGTCGAAGCGCTCACCAAGACACCGGCTCCGGCCCTGAAGGTGCGACAGGACGGCGAGGAGCTCGATGCCACCCTGTGGACATGGGAGGAGGGCCGCGACCTGGCGCTGCTCGTGGTCCGCCGAGGTGGCCAACCGGCGCTGGCATGGGCGACGGCATCGCCGAGCCTGGGGGACCGGGTGTTCGTGATCTCCGGACTCGGTGCCGCCGGTGCCGCCGTCACCCAGGGAGCGGTGGCCGACATCTCCAGCTCGGGAATCCAACACGACGCTGCCGTCGGGCACGCCTTCCAGGGCGGACCCGTGGTCACGGCCAGCGGCGAGGTACTCGGTGTCGCCTCGCGCTCGTACGCGCCGCTCGGGTTCCTTCCCGGTGCGGTCACCTTCGCCGTGCCCATCGACGCCGCGTGCGACCAGGTGCTGCGCTGCCCCAGCGGCTCCGGCGCCGCCGGCGGCGGCGACCGCCGCTGATCCGACACCGTACTTTCTGGTCCCTGCGCCTATCGGCCCCTAATCGGACAATCGGACGACCCGAAGCCAGCCTCAGTCGTCGTCGGGGTCGCCGTCGGGGTCGTCGGCGGGCGGCGGGAAGATGGAGATGCCGCCCTCGGTCGTCGTGGTGGTCGGCGGCACCGTCGTGGTGGTCGTGGGCGGCGGTGGAGGCGACGCCGGCGGCGGCTCGTAGGTGGGAGCGAACGGACCGCCGATCGGGGCGTCAGCGGCATACCGGCGATTTCCGAGATCGAAGCCGCGCCGGAGCTCGAGCGACACCTGGTCGGCCACCGGACGGAGCGGAGCCGGCTCGTTGAACTCGGTGGCGGGGATGTTGGCCAGCGCCTGCTTCATGTACGCGTTCCAGGTCTGAGCCGGCAGCGAGCCGCCGGTGACCGCGCTGATCCCCTTGATGCCCCGCATCGATCGCCGCGTGTCGCTGTAGCCCATCCACACCGCAGTCGACAGCACCGGCGTGAACCCGACGAACCAGGCGTCGGCCGAGTCGTCGGTGGTACCCGTCTTCCCCGCCGCCGGTCGGCCGATCCCCCACCGGCCGGCGGTGCCGCCCGGCCCGAGCACCCCACGGAGCACATCGGTGACGTTGTCGGCCACCTCTTCGCGAAGTATGCGACTGCCCTCGCGCTTGGCGTTGTCCTCGAGCACCCTCCCGTCGCTGTCCAGCACCCGCAGCACCGGGGTCGGGTCCTGGCGCACCCCGCGGGAGGCGAAGGTGGAGTAGGCGGAGGCCATGTCGACCACGTTCACGTCGAGCGACCCGAGCGCGATCGACGCTCCGTGCACCGCGGGGTCGTAGCGAGCGGTGGTGATGCCCATCTCCTTGGCGAGATCCATCGTCTTCTCGACCCCGACGTCCCAGATCAGCTGGGCGAACACCGTGTTGACCGACTTCGCCGTCGCCGTTCGCAGATCGAGGGTGCCATAGCTGGCTCCGCCGTAGTTCTTGGGGCAGTACGGCTCGGGGACGTCGGTCGGGCCGATGCAGATGCCCGACCGGCCGCTGTAGCGCTTGTCGGGCGTGAGCCCGGCCTTCTCGAAGGCGGTGGCGAGCACGAGCGGCTTGAACGACGAGCCAGGCTGGCGACCGCTGCCGGCGCCGGCGACGCCGAGGGCAAGGTTGGTCTGCTCGGCGTTGAAGTCGCGACCGCCCACCAGCGCTCGCACGAACCCGGTGGGGGGCTCGATCGAGACCAAGGCCATCTCGAGGGGGGGCTCGGTTCCATCGAGGGTGGCGGCGACCGACGACTCGGCCGCCTCCTGCATCGTGGGGTCGAGTGTGGTGTAGACAGACAAGCCACCGCGAAAGACCTTGTCCCGCCCGTACTTCTCCTCGAGGTACCGCCGGACGTAGTCGACGAAGTAGGGGTACTTCGTGTCCTGGCGCGTCGGCGGGTAGACGACGGTCGCCTCGCCCTCGGGCGCGCCGCTGGCCGCCAGGTGCACCTTCTGCTGGCGCGCAGCGGCGTGGGTTGCGGCGTCGATGTAGCCCTCCTCGAGCATGGCGTCGAGCACGATCGTGCGCTTGAGCTCGGCGGCGTCAGGATTGGAGCGAGGCTCGTAGCGGCTGGGGGCGGGGATGAGGCCCGCCAGGGTGGCGGCCTCCGACAGGGTGAGCTCGCTGACGTGCTTGCGGAAGTAGGTCTCAGCCGCGGCGCCGACGCCATAGGCACCCTCACCGAAGTAGACGCTGTCGAGGTAGCGGAAGAGGATCTCCTCCTTGTCGACCTGGCGGTCGAGCTGGCTCGCCAAGATCGCCTCGCGCACCTTGCGGGCCAGGCTCTTCTCCTTGCCCACCTCGGCGTAGGCGTTCCGCACGTACTGCTGGGTGATGGTGGAGCCACCCTGTTCGGCCTCGCCGCCGCGCAGGTCGGTCACCAATGCCCGCAACGTGCCGCGCACGTCGACACCGCCGTGGTCGTAGAAGGACCGGTCCTCGGCCGACACCACCGCGTGCTTCAGCACCTGGGGGATGTCGTCGGGGTTGATGGGCACTATCTGCTCGAACACCCGGAAGATGCCGATCTCCTGGCCGTCGGCATCGAAGATGTGGCTGATCTGGGACTCGAGGCCGGGGTCAGGGTCGGGCAGGGTGGCCGGGAGCGGAAGGAAGATGAAGGCGGCAAGGATGGTGCCGGCGCCCCCGACGGGAACCAGCAGCCCTACGATCACGACGGCGATCACCGTCTTGGTGCCGATGCGCGCAAGCCTGCGGACCCATCTCATGGTGGACGCGAGTGAACCACGTCGTGGTGGCCACGGGCCATCGCCCTACATTGGGCGGGTGGTCGACCGCCCACCCTCCATCGACCGGCTGGCCCGCTCGCTCGCCGACCACGGCCTCCCCCAACCCATCGCCGTCGAGGTGGCCCGTGAGGCGGTGGCGGCGGGCGATCCCGACTCGGCCGGCGAACGTGCCGCCCACGTCGCCCGGTCGCTGCTGCATCCCGTCATCAACGCCACCGGGGTGCTGCTCCACACCAACCTGGGCCGTGCCCCGCTCGCCGTCAACCACCCCGAAGCGGCAACCAACCTCGAGCTCGACCTCACCACCGGCGCCCGAGGAAGCCGCCAAGACTCGGTGGGTCGCCTTGCTGCGGTGGCTTGCGGCGCGGATGGGGCCATCGTCGTGAACAACGGTGCCGGGGCCGTCCTGTTGGTGCTGGCGGCCATCGCCGCGGACACCCGGGTGATCGTGAGCCGCGGGGAGCTCGTCGAGATCGGCGGTGGCTTCCGCGTTCCCGACGTGATGGAGCAGTCGGGCGCCCGGCTCGTCGAGGTGGGCACCACCAACCGGACCCGATCGATCGACTACCGAAACGCCGTCGAGGCCGCGGCCGATGCCGACGAGGTGGTCGGCGCACTCCTGAAGGTCCACCGCTCCAACTACCGGGTGGTGGGGTTCACCGAAGAGACCACCATCACCGAGCTCACCCGGTTGGGACCGCCGGTCATCTTCGATCAGGGATCGGGCCTTCTCGACGAGGCGTGCCCCTGGCTTGCCGACGGTCCACCCGGCTGGCTCGGGACCGAGCCGGGCGTCCGGCAGGCCCTGCGGGCCGGCGCCGCCGTTGTGACCTTCTCGGGCGACAAGCTGCTCGGCGGCCCCCAGGCCGGCGTGATCGCCGGCCGGACCGACCTCGTCGAGCGGTGTGCCCGCCACCCGCTGGCCCGAGCCCTTCGCCCCGGTGGTCTGGTCCTCGGCGCCCTCTCCGAGGTGCTGTTGGCCTACCTCCGGCGCGATGGCGACGCCATCCCGTTCTGGCGGATGGCCACCACTCCCGTCGACAGCCTGCGGGAGCGAGCCGCCAAGGTGGCTGAGATCGCCGGTCCACGTTGGTCGACCACCGATACCGCGGCGGTGCCCGGTGGCGGCAGCCTGCCTGGCGTCGAGATCGCGTCCCACGGCCTGGTGGCGACGGGCGACCACTCAGCAACGCTGCGCCGGTGCACCCCTGCGGTGATCGCCCGGGTCGAGGCCGATCGCACCATCGTCGATCTCCGCAGCGTGGCTCCCTCCGACGACGCCGACCTGGCTGCGGTGCTGGCTGCGGTCAACGGGTGAGCTCCGGCTCAGCGACCACCGACGGCGGCGCGCTGCCCACCCATGTGGTGGCCACCGCCGGTCACGTTGACCACGGCAAGTCCACCCTGGTGCGGGTGCTCACCGGGAGCGACCCCGACCGGTGGCCCGAGGAGAAGCATCGCGGCCTCACCATCGACCTGGGCTTTGCCTGGTGCCGGCTGCCATCGGGCCGGGCCCTGTCGTTCGTCGATGTTCCCGGCCACATCCGCTTCCTCCGCAACATGCTGGCGGGCGTCGGCGCCGTCGACGCCGCGGTGCTGGTGGTCGATGTGGGCGAAGGGTGGATGCCCCAGACCGAAGAGCACCTGCGCATCCTCGAGGCTCTCGGGATCCGGCACGGAATCGTCGTGCTGTCGAAGGTGGCGACCGTGGAACGCGACCTGGTCGATCTCGCCACCCTGGAGCTCGAGGAACGGCTGGCCGGCACCTTCCTCGCGGGAGCCGACATCGTCGCCACCGATGCCCTCACCGGCGATGGTCTCCCCGAGCTCAACCGCGCCCTGGACCGCCTGGCAGACGCCACGCCTCGGGCCCACGACCGGGGTCGACCCCGCCTGTGGGTCGACCGGTCGTTCGCGGCGCGCGGCTCGGGCACCGTCGTCACCGGGACCCTGACTGGCGGCGCGCTGCACGTCGACGACGAGGTCGAGGTCGGCGACCCACCACGTCGGGCCCGCGTCCGCGCCCTCCAGACCCATGGCCATCCGATCACCTCAGCCGCTCCGGGTTGCCGTCTGGCTGTGAACCTGGCCGGCATCGGACACGCCGAGGTGGCGAGGGGCGATGCCGTGGTCGCTCCCGGCCGGTGGCACCGGACGTCGACCATCGACGCCGGCCTCGACGTCTTGGCCGCCCTCGACCACGAGGTGTCCCGCCGTGGCGCGTACATCGCCTACATCGGCAGCGGCGACGTTCCGGTCCGGTTGCGAGTGCTCGGACGCGACGCCCTGGCCCCCGGATCGGGCGGCGCCGTACGCCTCCACCTCGCCCGGCCTCTTCCGCTCGTTCCCGGCGATCGATTCGTGCTGCGCGACAGCGGTCGTGACGAGACGATCGGCGGCGGCGAGGTGCTCGATGTCGATCCGGTGCTGCCCGCCGCCGTCGCCACACCCGATCGGTCAGTGGAGCGAGTGGTGCGCGAGCGCGGGTGGGTGCGCACCGGCGACCTCGAGCGGCTGACCGGTCAGTCGGTGGCCCCTACCGTCGACGACTGGGTGGTCGATCCAGAGGCCTGGAGCGCGTCGGTGTCGGTGCTCGAAGCTGAAGTCGACGATGCAGGACCTCTCGGGCTCGATGTCTCTGTGCTCGACGTTCGGGCCCGAGCTGTCCTCGGCCTATTGGACGGGATCGAGGTGGACGAGGGTCGGGCCCGCCGGTCGGCCGCGTCCGATCCGCTGGCCAACCACCATTGGCTCGCCGATCTCGATGCTGCGCCGTTCGCTCCCCCGCCGCCGCACGGCGTCGATTCGGCTGAGGTCCGCCAGCTCGTCCGTCGAGGCATCGTGGTCGAGGAATCCGGTGTGCACTTCTCCGCCGCGGCGGTCGGGGCCGCGTCGGGGGTGGTGGCCGGCTTGCTCATCAGCCAACCCGACGGCGTGACGGTCGCCCAGATACGTGACGCGTTGGGGACGACGCGAAGGTACGTGATCCCGCTGGTGACCATCCTGGATCGCTCAGGGATCACCCGCCGCCGCGGTGACCTCCGAATCGCCGGTCCGCGACTCCCGCCCCCGCCAGCCGATCAGGCGAGCTGATCAGGCGGGTCGAACCTGGGGGGTGGCACCCGGCTGGGTCAGGTCGTCGAGCAGATCGTCGAGCAGGTCGGTGAACTCCTCGGGCTGCACCAGGAGCCACCCGTGGTTGCCCGACACCACGGTCCCATCCACCCCGGCGGCCTGGCAGATGGCCTCGAACGATGCCCGGGGGATGATGCCGTCGCGGTCGCTCCACACCACAGCCATCGGCAGCCCTCGCTCGCGCAAGGTCTCGAGCTCGCCGGTGAGGTCGGCCCACCGAGCCAGCTTCGACGTGCGCACGATGGCCCGGGGGTTGCGGATGGCGTTGGGGAGCACGTCCTCGACCACGGCGGGGATCACCTTGGTGATGCCGCCAAGGTTGATGAGGTCGGCGGGAAAGGTGATGGCCCAGTGCCAGAGCGGTCGCTCCGAGATGGGCCGCACGCGACCCCCCTGCTCCCAGGCCGCCCCGCCCACCGCATTGACCAGGACGAGGGCGGTGACGCGGTCGGGGTGGTCGTGGGCGAACTTGATTGACACCGCGCCACCGAAGCTGTGGCCGACCACGACCACAGGCTCCTCGACGTTCAATGCGTGCAGGAACCCGTCGATGAACCGCGCGTAGCCCGACACCGAGAAGCGGCGGAGTGGGAGGTCCTCGGTGGCTCCGAAACCAGGCATGGCCGGGGCGAGCACGCGCCAGCCGTTGGCGGCGATGCGCTCGAGCACCCGACGGTAGCTGTGGTGGCCGAGTGCCCAACCGTGCGAGAAGACGAGGACAGGAGCGTCGTGAGCACCAACCGTGGCGTAGGCCACTGTGCGCCCGTCGACGAAGGTCCGCCGCCACACCGTGGCCTCGAGATCCGCGCTGGCCGTGCCGGCGTCGTCGGTCGTGCCCTCCGGCGCGGCAGGTTGGTCGTCATGATGGTGCGGAAGCGCCATGCATCACTGAGTGTAGTGATGAAGACACGCTGCATTGCTGTCAGACGGTGGTGATGAGCAACGCCTTGCGCTCGGCCTCGTTCAGCCCGCCCCAGATGCCGTGCTGCTCTCGGATCTCGAGCGCGAAGTCAAGGCACTCCTTGCGCACCTCGCACCCGGCACAGATGGCCTTGGCCTGCCGCTCGCGCTCCGCCTTCTCGCTCCGGCGCTCGGTGGCGACCGGTGGGAAGAAGACGTCGGCCTGGGGACCCCGGCACGCGCCTCGGGCCTGCCAGTCAGTCGTGTTTCCCATGGCCTCCCTCTCCTGTCCGGCGAGCCCGAGCACGCCGCCTCACGGTGACCGGGCGTGAAACCTCGGTGACCCCGAAGCCACCTCCCGGCACCGCCTGACAGGGTGACATCGTGGGTGCCCAATGTGGTGGCACCGGGGAGGCCTCCACGCGGTACCGGCGAGACAGGTGTGTCAATTGCCCGATTCCGGCGGCGCGGTCGAGCGTGCTCGCTCGCGGTAGTCACGGGCTGCACCTTCGAACGGCTCGACCTCGAGCACGACCCCGCTGAGCCCGGCGACGCGCGCCGTGGTTCCCGCCGCCAGCGGCGTGGCCCGGTTGGTGCGGGCCCGCCACAGCGCTCCCTGCACGCGTACCTGCCCATCGGGGTCGACGTCGCGCACCACCTCGGCGGTCTCGCCCACCATCCACTCCCGCCCGATCGTGGGCGTGGAGTAGCGGCTGCGCACCACGGCGGGGATGGCGTTCACGGTCATCAGCAGCGTGCCCGCAACGCCTACGACGAGCGTGAGCCACGAGAGCGAGA
>DASWIA010000026.1:0-128383 GCA_036397895.1 Acidimicrobiales bacterium
ACTCGAAACCGGTTGAGGACGGCCGCGGTGGGGTTTGTTCGGTCCCACCCGGCTTCGACCCGCACCGAGGTCGGCACGACAGCCTCGACGACTCGGCCACGACGCCGGCGAGCGGCCACGCCTTCGAGGTGGGCAAGAACGCGCCGATGCTTCGCGTGGTTCGAGGTCGCAAGCGCTTGGATCGCCTCGTTGTCGAGAACGATCGTCCTCAAGCGGAGACCGCCAGCTGGGCTTCGGCCCACAGCAGCACGTCGTCTGCATCGGCGTCAGGGTGACGAGCGCGGACCGCCTCGGCTGCCGAGTCGATCAGGTCCGGCCGGGCCGCCAAAGGCGAACCATCTTGCACGGCGAGGGCGTGGGCGACCTCAGCGAGACTCGGGCGGGTCTCGGGGTGCTCGTCGTAGTGCAGACGAAGGGCAGCTTCCATGACGATCGTCTCCAACGCCCGGCGCAGCGCGGTGGCGGTCATGGTGGTCGTCGACGGCGCCGCCCCGAGTTGCTCCACGGCCAGAGCGGCAGCCTCACGAAGGCTCGCCGGCAGTCGCATCGAGGTGTTGACCGTCGCTTCGTCGTCCGCGTCGAGCAGCCGATTGATCTGATCCAGCACCGAGTGGTCACGCACGCCAAGGAGTGTACCACATAACTGTGGTACACACGCTCATCTCTCGACCAAACGCCGAGTTGTGTTGACGGAGGGATGCCCCGGCGCTGTGGGCTACCCCTGCTGGCGGACCCGCCCAGAAGTGTGGCAACTCGCCACCTCGTGTGGCATACTGACACAAACTATGTGGCCGAAAGAGGTGCGTGGTGGAAACGAAGACAACTCGCCTACCAACTGACCTGATCGAGGCGGCGGAGGCCGAAGGCCGTGAGGAGCACCGGTCCGCGGCCAAGCAGCTCGAGCACTGGGCCCGATTCGGCATGTTCTTTGCCGGACAGACCGACGTCAGCCGGCGGATCCAGCGGGCCATCGCCGGTCGCGTACCTCTCACCGAGCTCACCGCCGACGAGCGGCTCGTCGCCAACGCCACCATCGACGCCAACATCTCCGTCGCCGCGAACAGCATTTCGTTCGCTGACCGGCTGGCGGCCCGTGGCGTCACCACGGTGATCGTCGACGACGAGGGTCGGCTGATCGAACGACATCCGGACGGCACCACCACGGTTCTGTGACCCGCCTGGACCTGGTCGTCGGACCGAACGGGGCCGGCAAGTCCACGTTCGTCGAACTCGTCCTCGCCGACCAGAGGCCCGGTGTCCCCTTCGTCAACGCGGACGTCATCGCCGCCGAGCGATGGCCCGAAGACCCTGTCGCACACGGCCACGAGGCCGCCATGGCGGCGCAGGCGGCGCGCGAAGAGCTGCTCGCACGGCGCGAGCCGTTCATCGCCGAGACGGTTGCGTCCCACCCGTCCAAAGTCGAGCTCGTGCAACAAGCTCGAACATCTGGGTACCACATCCACCTGATCGTCGTCGCCGTCCCCGAGGATCTGTCGGTCGCCCGCGTCGTCCACCGTGTCGCCGCCGGCGGCCACGACGTCCCCGAAGACAAGATCCGGTCCCGGTGGCAACGCCTGTGGGACCACGTCGCTTCAATGATCGAACTCGTCGACAGCGCCGAGATCTTCGACAACTCCGGCCCCGGACCACGGACCATCGCCACGTTCGCCGCCGGAGACCTCGTGGGCGCCGCCCGCTGGCCCAGCTGGGCGCCCGCCGCACTCAGCAGCCGATGGCCCGGCCGCTGACAGCCATGGCGAGCCTCACGAAAGTCGTCAGCGCGGGGTTCGGATGTGTTCCACGTCCCCGTCTGGGCGTCGATAGGTACGACTCGGACAGGGCTCTACGAACTTGGAGTTCGTCTGGCGGGTTCGAAGTCGCCGTGCAATACCAGCGGATCGAGATCGAGTCCGTTCGGCCAGACCACAGTGCCGTGATCGACAACAACTCGTGCGAAGTAGTCCGGGTCCTTCAGCGGCTCGAACATCTCGCCCCACAGGTCGTCCCCGAGATCGACGTGGCGTACCAGCCCGTCGTCGAACGTGAGACGCAGGCCGTACGGCGGTAGTACGTCGACGTCAACGACCTTCGGGATCCTGTCGGTCTTCCTCATGGCAGCGGTTCAATCGTACCGGGGTCCACGCGCGCCACCGGACGGCTTCTCCGGCACCTTGGGCAGATCTGCATTACGATCGTCGTCGAGTTGATCAACGGCAGAGAGGGGGCCCATGTCAACCGAGGATGTTCTGAGTCACCACTTGCAGGCTTTCAGCGCGGGGGATGCCGAGGAAGCGGCCAAGGACTACGACGACCAATCGGTGCTGATCACTCAGGATGGTCAGATCGTCGGGCGAGCCGCGATCAAGGAAGCGATGATGGGGTTCTTCTCGGGGCTCTTCAAGCCGGGAACGTACGAGTTCACGTTGGACAAGACCGAGATTGCCGGGGACGTGGCCTTCATAACCTGGCACGCCGACACGGCATCGCATGAGATCCCTATGGGGACCGACACATTGGTGGTCCGAGACGGCAGGATCGCCGCGCAGACATTCGCTGCGCAGATGATTCCCAAGTAGTTCGCCGCATCGTAAAAACACCGTTCCCAGTGATCTCGGCTCGGTCTCCAAGCCCCGCCGGGGAGCCGCTGGCTTCACAGGCGACGGCTGCGGCGCGGTTTGGCGATGGCCCCTCGATCGCTGACGCTTCAGGTGTCTGGGGCGATGAGCGACACAGTCGGGAAGTAGGTCCGGAAGCGGCTGACGTCTCGGGTGATTAGCTCGAGGTCGGCGACGGCGGCGTGGGCACCGATGAAGAAGTCGGGCAGCGTCGCCGACTTCGTGCCCCTGTTCCGGCGGTAGTCGAGGAACACCTTGCCGGCGAGGAACGCTGCGGCCCACGGGATGGCTTCACGTCGGTAGTCCTGCGATGGAAGCGCATCTTCGAGAGCCTCGACTGTCGTGAACCGAATGGACACTTCCGAGTAGATGATCGGGTTGATGTACAAGGGTCCGGCCTCGGCAGCATCGGCCAGCGCTTCGATGGACCAGTCCATCCACGACGGGTCCTCGGTCAGGATGTCGAGCAGAACGTTGCTGTCGACGAGCGTGCCGTGGGCCACCTCAGGTACCCCGGGTGAGGGCCATGATCTCGTCGGTCGTCATGGCGACGTCCCCTCGGCCTCTGAGCCGTTCCGCGAGCTGGCGACCGCGGGTGGGTCCGCGGTCGCTCTTGCGCACGACGATGCCATCGTCGCTGCGCTTGAACTCGACCTCGGTGCCCGCGCCGATGCCGAGCTCGTCTCGGAGTTCCTTCGGGATGGTGACCTGCCCCTTCTCGGTGACCTTCATGGTAGGAATCCTACTGGTCATACTCCCTCGCCGCTGATAACGTGGCACCGATGGGACGAGGAAGCCGCAAGACCACACGCTGGAAGAACGACCGCAAGCGTGCCAAGAAGCACCGCGAGCTGCGCCAGCGCGAAGAGAAGTTCCGCGTCCGCCGCGCCGCGCAATCCTCGAGCTGAACGTCAGGCCATGAGCCGGCGCACGGCGTCGGCGACGGCCACTTCGCCCCGGCTGTAGGCCGCAGCCCGCGCCTCGAGGAGTCGTGGCTCGTAGCGGTAGTTCACCATCAGCCCCCACGATCGTTGCCGCCCACGAGGAGACAGATCCCCCGCCCAGCAGACCCGGGCTACCTCGGCGCCGTTGCGGAGGTGGAAGTTGCCGACCGGATCAGGCACCCGCCGAGTCTCGGTGATCGTCAAGTACCGGGCCGTGACGCCCATCAACCACTCGCGCGCCGCGGCGTCGACGGGAGCGGTGGCGGGCGGCCACGAGTCGTCGGCCAGCAGCATGTGGACGCCGCCGAGCACCCGGCGCCCCTCAACCCACGCCCTCAAGCCCGGGATCGGCGACAGCGTCGAGTAGCACTCGACGCCCTCGATCAAGGGAATCGCTCGCTCGAGGAGCAGGCCGCCGGCGCCCACACCGCGCAGGCCCGGTGCACACCTGTTGATCGAGTAGAAGATCGCGGTGTCGGCGCCTGAGGGAACCACCGGTCCGCGCAGCACGGCTCCGATGTCGCCCGCCAGGCCGTTCCACAAGGCAACCTCGACGAAGGCGAGGACGGTGCCCTCCAGCCCCGCATGCTCGAGAGCGAAGATCCGGCGATCTTCGGCGAGCCTGCGCCCGAGGTCCTCGGGGCCGGTGATCGGGTACACGGTGTCGCCCGCTGCGATCTGGGCGTGCACCTCGTCGGGATCGTCGATCGAAACCCGGCGCACGACGGCGCCATCGAGCCGCTCGCGCAACCCTCCCCGCAACGCGCCATCGAGCGCCATCGCCGAGCCCTGCACGGATGTCTCGGTGAGGCTGCGAGCGGCGACTAGTGGCGCAACGCCCGCGGCGCCCGGTGCCACTTCCACCACCAGCTCCTCGGGCGATGCACCCGACGCCACCGCCTCGACGAGCTCGGCCACCACCGCCGCGACCTCGTCTGGGGGGTTGGCAGGCCGGAGCCCGGCGAGGCGTTGTGGAAGAGTGGCCACGGCAGGCGATGGTGACATGCCTCGCGCCGGTTGGACGATCACCCCGGAGATGAATCGATGACCGTGACCACCGACGACACGCCCCGCCGACACTCCCACCGCCCCTCGCTGTGGAGCCGGGGCGAGGGGCGGAACGAGGACTGGTTCGACGAAGAGAGCCTGACCGCGCTGCGGGAGTACATGAAGCCGCTCAAGCGGTTGCGCCTGACCATGAGCATCGTGGGCGTCGTCTACCTCGGCGTGTTCATGGTGACCGGAGCGGGCGCCGCCGTCCTCGACGCCGTTGGTCTCGACGACGGTTGGGTGCTCCAGCTCGTCGTGGTGGTGGCCGCCCTGTCGCTGGGCCAGACGATCCTCGGCATCGGCCCTGAGGCCTGGGTGGCGCTGTCCTACGACAAGCGCCACGGGGTGTCCAACCAGACGCCCGGGTTGTTCATCAAGGACCAGGTCAAGGACTTCCTGATCACGCTGGTGATCATGTCGGCCATCCTCGCCGTCGTGTACGCCGCCATCCACGCCTTCGACTCCTGGTGGATCCTGGGATGGGCCGGCTTCTTCCTCCTCCAGCTCCTCATGGTGTTCCTCCAGCCGCTGGTGATCGAGCCGCGGTTCAACAAGTTCACGCCGCTCGAGGCGGGGCACCTTCGAGATCGGATCGAGGACGTCATCGCCGAGTGCGGCACAGGGGTGAGCGACATCTCGGTGATGGATGGGTCCAAGCGCAGCCGCCGGGGCAACGCCTACGTCAGCGGCTTCGGTCCATCGAAGCGAGTGGTCATGTTCGACACGATCCTGGACTGGCCGGCGGAGCGCATCGCACAGGTCGTCGCTCACGAGATCGGGCACTACCGGCTCAAGCACATCGCCAAGCGGCTGCCGGTGGTGGGGTTGGTCACGCTGGCCGCATTCGGCTTCGTGGCCGCGGTCGGGGACTGGGAGTGGATGCTCGACCGACTCGATGCCGCTGATCTCGGCGATCCGGCCGCGGTGCCGTTGTTCCTGGCCGCATTCGGTCTCGCCATGTCGGCGATGGGCATGGTGATGGCCTTCGCCAGCCGTCACGACGAGCGGGAGGCCGACCTCGAGGCACTCGAAGTACTGGTGAACCCCACCGAGATGATGGCCCTGTGGCCGGCCATGGTAGAGGTGAACAAGGCCGAGCTCGAGAAGTCCTGGTGGCGTCGACTCAACGCCAGCCATCCCGAGCCGGCCGAGCGCATGCAGTTCGCCTGGGACTGGGCCCAGCTCAACGACGTGCCCGCCACCAAACCGGCCAAGACCGAAGTGCACGACCACCACGAAGCGTGACGGGAATTCGGGTATGTAACCCCTTGCACACGCCAGCGCCGTGGTCCAAGATCACCCTCTATGGGCACGATACGTGGTGATGACACTGCGTTGGTGCGGGGTGGAGACGACGAGAGTCAGGTCCGTCCAGGCAGTGGCGCAACAACAACCAAGAGGTCGAAGGCAGCCGTCGCCTGCGAGGTGTGGTCCTCGTTCACGGGAACGTGGAGCGATGGGTTCGAGATCGTCGGAACCCTGGCCACCGAGTCGGGCGGCGACGAGCTTGTGGTCCGAAGGCAGAGCGACGGGTGGGTGTTGCCGACCTCGTTCCGCCCCGCCGCGGTCAGGCGTGCCAGCTAGGCCTTCCGTCTGGCCTTCCGTGCGGCCTTCTGTGTGGCCAACACGGCCTCCAGCGCGATGGTCAGGTCGGGATGCTCGAAGCTGAACCCCGAGTCGAGCAGACGGCGCGGGCAGATGTGGGCGCTGGCCAGCAGCTCGCCGGTCATCTCGCCGAGCGCCACACGGAGAACGAAGCGGGGTACGGGGAGAACGGCGGGGCGGCCGAGAACGCCGGCGAGGAGCCTGGTGAGCTCCCGGTTGGTCACCGATCCCGGGGCGGCGAGGTTCACCGGGCCGTCGAGCACGTCGGTCTCCGCCGCCCACATGATGGCCCGCACCTCGTCGGTCATCGAGATCCACGGGAACCACTGGCGACCGCTCCCCAGCCGGCCACCGACCCCGAAGCGGAACAGCGGCAGCTGCTTGGCAAGCGCACCGCCATGCGGCGTCAGCACGACCGCCGTTCGCAGGTTGACCACCCGCACGCCGGCCTCGGCCGCCGGTCGCGCCGCGGACTCCCACTGCTGGCACAGATCGGCAACGAAGCCCTCGCCCGGCGGCGAGGTCTCGTCGAGCTCCTCGTCGCCCCGATCGCCGTAGAAGCCGACGGCGCTTCCCGACAAGAAGACCCCGGGCGGGTCGGAGGCCTCGACCATGGTCTGAGCGAGCAGGGCGGTGCTCTCGACCCGTGACCGAACCAGCAGCTCCTTGCGGTCCGCGGTCCACCGCTTGTCACCGATCCCCGCTCCGGCCAGGTTGACGACGACATCGGCACCGGAGATGACCGACGCCTCGAGCCGACCTGACTGCGGATCCCACACCGAATCCCCCGGGCCGGCCTTGGTCCGCACCAGGCGTACGACGTCGTGGCCCCGGGATTCGAGCCCGGCCACCAGCGCGGTCCCGATCAGGCCGGACGCTCCTCCAACCACGAATCGCACGGCATCCTCCATACTGTCGGCGTGGATCTGACCGCGGGGCTCAACGCTAGCTGCGCCCCCGCTGACCTGTTCGACGTTGTCGCCGACCTCGGCCAGTACGCCGACTGGCTCAGCATCGTCGGTCGCGTCGAGCGTCTGGCCGACGAAGCCGACGGCACCGCGGCATGGACGACGGATCTGGTGGGTCGCTTGGGACCGTTCAGCCGGTCGAAGCGGCTCAGGATGGCTCGAACCCATCTGTCCCCGCCGGCGGGCGGCACCACCGGTCGCGTTCGCTTCGAGCGCCGTGAGCTGGACGCCCGGCGCCACGCCGCCTGGGAGATGGAAGCAACGGTCGAGCCCACTGGGGATGGTTGCCACCTGGAGATGTCGCTTCACTACGGTGGCGCCTTGTGGCTCCCGGTGCTCGATCGGATCCTCCGCGATGAGATCGAGAGCTCCCGCTCGCGCCTCGTGGCTCTCGTAACCGCATCGTGACCGACACCGCGCTCCAGCTGGTAGGCGCCGTGCTGTTGGTCGTGGCCAACGGCTTCTTCGTCGCCGCCGAGTTCGCCC
Source organism: Acidimicrobiales bacterium (assembly GCA_036397895.1). GTDB lineage: Bacteria > Actinomycetota > Acidimicrobiia > Acidimicrobiales > DASWIA01 > DASWIA01. The sequence goes on from DASWIA010000026.1 coordinate 7,669, forward strand.
TGGTGGCTGCCGACCGCACCCGCATCGACGCCATGGCCGCGTCGGGCAACCGTCGGGCCCGAGTCGTGGCCAAGAGCCTGTCGACACTTGGGTTCGAGCTGAGCGGCGCCCAGCTCGGCATCACGGTCACGAGCCTGATGCTCGGCGTCGTCGCCGAACCCGCGGTCGGAGAGCTGCTGAGGCCAGCGCTGGAGCGCATCCCCGGGCTCGACGGTGGGGCCGACGCCGTCTCAGTGGTCCTGGCGCTGGTGCTGGCCACCATGTTCCAGATGATCTTCGGGGAGCTTGTCCCCAAGAACGTGGCCATCGCCCGGCCCATCGGCGTCGCCCTCGTCATCGCCCCGCTGCACCGCCTCTACACCCGGGCTGCCTTTCCCCTGATCAGGTTCCTCGACGCGGCCGCCATCCGGGCGGTGAGGGTGGTTGGAGTAGAGCCCCGCGAGGAGCTCGGGATGGTGCGCACGCTCGAGGAGCTCGAGCTGCTCATCGCCAGCAGCGGGGAGGCGGGGCTGCTCGAGCCAGCATCCCAGCAGCTTCTGCAACGGACCATCCGATTCGGAGACAAGACGGCCGCCGACGCACTCGTGCCGCGCACCAGCCTGTCGTCCCTGGCCGCCGACGCCACCGTCGACGACCTGGTGCGCCTGGCCCGTGAGACCGGTTACAGCCGGTTTCCGGTGTTCGCCGGCGACCTCGATCACATCGTGGGTGTCGTCCACGTGCGTCAGGCCCTGCCCGTCCCGGCAGAGTCACGCGCCGAGGTCACGGTCGCGACGTTGGCCACGGAGACCCTGGTCGTCCCTGAATCACGCCTGCTCGACGACCTCCTCGTCGAGATGCGGGCCGGGGGCACGCAGATGACAGTCGTCATAGACGAGTACGGCGGCACCGCCGGGGTCATCACCATCGAAGACTTGCTCGAGGAGATCGTGGGTGAGATCCGCGATGAGTTCGACCGCAACGTGACCGAGCGACTGACGGTGCTGTGGCGACCGGGGACCTTCCTGCTCGATGGCGGGCTGCACCGCGACGAGGTGACGGAGATCGCGGGCCTGGTCCTCCCTGACGGTCCGTTCGAGACGCTGGCCGGGCACCTGCTTGTGCGCTTCGATCGGATCCCGGGACTCGGCGACACGGTGACCGACGAGGCCGGCTGGACCTACGAGGTGGTCGAGATGGACCGGCTCCGGATCTCGCGCGTCCGGGCGTCGGCACCGCCGATGCCCGACGACGAAGCAGGACAGCCGTGACCGCGTTCGCCCTCCTCGCCGCCGTGGTGCTGCTGGTCGCGAACGGGTTCTTCGTGGCGACGGAGTTTGCCCTCGTCGCCGCCCGCCGCACCCGGTTGGAGCAGCTCGTCGAGGAGGGTTCCCGGCGAGCGCCGGCGGCATTGGCCGCCAGCCGCCGCCTGTCGCTGATGCTGGCGGGAGCCCAGCTCGGCATCACCATGGCCAGCCTCGGACTCGGCTACGTCGCTGAGCCAGCGGTGGCATCGCTCATCGAGTCGGCCATCGACGGAGCCGGGCTGCCCTCGGGCGTCGAGCATGCCGTGGCCCTGGTGATCGCTCTCATCATCGTCGTCTTCTTCCACATGGTGATCGGAGAGATGGCACCGAAGAACTTGGCCATCGTCGACCCTGAAGGACTGTCGATGGTCCTGGCCCGCCCGATGCTGGTGTTCGTCCGGGTTCTGGGTCCCCTCATCCACATGCTCAATGCCACCGCCAACGCCATCGTCCGCCTCGTCGGGGTGGAGCCGGCCGACGAGCTGCTCAGCGCGGCGACAGCCGAGGATCTGGCCGCGATGTTGGCGACGTCGCGCCGGGCCGGAGTCGTCGACGAGCAGGATGCCCGCCTGCTCACCGGGGCCCTCGGGTTCCGTGGTCGTCGCGTCGCCGAGGTCATGGTCCCGCGAGAGACGATCGTGGCCCTTCCCGCCGATGCCTCGCCGGCCCAGGTGCAGACACTCGTCGAGGCGAGCGGTCACAGCCGGATCCTCGTCTACGACGACGACGTCGACGGTGTCGTCGGCTTCATCCACGTGAAGTCGCTGCTCGAGGTTCCCCCACTCGCCTGGAACCTCCCGCTCCCGTCCCGCCTGGTCACCCGCATGCTGGTCGTGGCCGAGGAGCAGCCGATCCACGACGTGCTGGTGGCCATGCAGCGAGCCGGAGTGCACCTCGCCGTGGTGCTCGACGTCGCCGGGCTGACCCGCGGGCTGGTGTCGATGGAGGACGTGATCGAGGCACTCGTCGGCGACATTGGTGACGAGTACGACCGCCATCCGTCACCGGGACCGCACCGATCGGAGTGATCGGCAGGAGTCGACGACCCAAGTGTCGAAGGTCACACCGTTGAGGCACACCCAACGTGCACGCAGCCCCAGGGGAGTCCACATCTGATGAGTCGTTGGTCCAACCTTCGCCGGTTCGTACCCCTCATGGCAGTCGTCGGCATCCAGCTGGTCATCGTGGCTGCCGTCCCCTCCCGCCAGCCCACCCAGGCGGCCGCCACCGCCGGTTCGCCCGGAGACGGCCTCGAGTTCGACGGCACGGGGTCCGGCAGCCCCTTCGGTGGCCTCGAGCCCGGCGAGATCGACGACACCGAGACCGTCGCTGGCTCAACCACCGACGGCAGCGACGGGGGCTCCGGTGGTGCCGGTCCGAGCGCGACGGGATCGGACCCGTCGACGCCGGGTACCCCGACCAACCCCGACGCCCCGCCCACCCGAGCGGCCGGCGACACCAGCCACTGCGTCGGTGGGCGGCAGGCCGACCCGGCCATCTACGCCCACGTGCCACCGTGCGCCCCCGGCTTCGGCACCGCCGACAACGGCGGGGCAACCGCGCCGCGGGGAGTCACCGAGGACACCATCAAGGTGGTCGTGTACCGAGGCAACCTCGGCGAGGCGGTCGACGCCATTCTGACGGCACAGGGATCCAACCCCACCAACCCGCAGTTCGACAGCTTCATGGATGCCGCCTTCGGTTGGATCTCGGACAACTACGAGATGTACGGCCGTCGCATCGAGGTCGTACGGATCAGCGGCCAGTGCCCGTCGGTGCCGCCGGACTACTCCTGCCTGCGCAACGAGGTCCGCCAGATCGTCCGCGACCACGAGCCCTTCGCCTTCATCTGGAACACGTCGCTGGCCTCCCCGTTCTTCGACGAGCTCAGCGCCCTGAAGGTCGTCAACCTCGGGGGCTGGGGCTTTCGAGACCAGTTCAGCCTCCTTCGCCGGCCCTACCACTACGACGTCACCATGGGCGGGACACAGCTCGTCGACTCGGTGGCCGAGTGGTACTGCAAGCGGATGTACGGGGGTGGCACGGCCAAGGCCCGCTACGCGGGTGATCCCGCCATCGCCGACCGGGTCCGGGTGCTCGGGGTCATCTCCACCGACGATCCCGAGAACAAGAACGCCATCGACGAGCTCCGCGGGTTCCTGGCCGACAAGTGCGGCGCCACCATCGCCCACACCTACTTCTACGCCCAGGACATCACCACCGCCGAGCAACAGCGCGACGCCGTGGTCCGCGAGATGCGGAAGGATCCCGAGTCGACGTCGGTCATGTGCTTCTGCGATCTGGTGGCGCCGCTGTTCCTCTACGGCGAGGCGCAGGACAACGGCTACTTCCCCGAGCACGTGATGGTGGCCACCGGGTTCATGGACGCCGATGCCTCGGCGCAGGCGTACGGAACACTGGAGACCCGTGAGGACTCGCGCGGCAGCCAGTTCGACAACGCCTTCGGCCTGGCCCAGCTCTATGACGAATCGGCCGAGGGCGCCGATCACTCCACCCGGGTGTGGAACGCGGCCGGAAACGAGGGGCCGGCACCTTACGCGTCGGCCTACCGCGACTTCGAGTACTACGCCATGCTGGGCAGCCTCATCCAGGGCGCCGGCCCCGGGCTCACCCCCGAGAACATGGAGATAGGCGCCGCTCGCGGCGCCCTGGACTCCGCCCCCGGTGGGTTCGACGACCCCAAGCTGAACGTTCGGAGTGTCCGTCCCGAGAAGACGGTGGCCGGTGGCAACCGCGACTACACCTGGTGGGACTCGCTGCGGGAGATCTACTGGAGCACCGAGAACACCTCCGAGCGCAACGGTGAGGTGGGCACCTACATGCCGGTGGGCAGCGGGAGGTGGTTCGTGCCGGGCCAGTTCCCCTCCGGTCTTATCGAGCTGCCGGCGAAACCTCGGTAGATGGACACCGTGCGAGAGCTCCTCGAGCACCCCGTGGCCGGCCCGGCGGCCAAGTTCGTCGGCGCCTCCGTCGCGTTCTACGTCGCGGTGGCGACGTTCCTCGACGCCACGCTGGCCACCGTGCTCAACGGGCTGGTGCTGGGCTCGCTCTACGGGCTAATCGGCGTCGGAATCATCCTGATCTACCGCACCAACCGGATCATCAACTTCGCCGCCGCCGGACTGGGGGCCGTCCCGGGCGTGCTCGCGGCCATGCTCCTCGTGCTCAAGGGATGGAGCTGGTACGTCTGCTTCCCCATCGCCGTGATCGGCGGGGCCGTGCTCGGTGGGCTCATCGACATCATCATCATCCGCCGCTTCTCCAACGCACCTCGGCTCATCCTCACCGTGGCCACCATCGGTGTGGTGCAGATCCTGGCCTTCATCTCGCTCTACATCCCGATCTGGTTGGGTAGCGAAGGGCAGATCATCTCGCTGGTGCCCACGCCGTTCGACGGCTGGCGATTCGACGTCGACGTCCAGACCTTCAGCGGCAACCACGTGTTCACCGTCTTCGTGGTGGTGGCGGCTGTGGTCGCCCTCGGCGCGTTCCTGCGGTTCACCCGCATGGGCATCGCCCTGCGAGCGTCGGCGGAGAACGCCGACCGGGCCAGCCTGCTCGGCATCCCGGTTCGCCGGGTCGGCACCGTGTCGTGGGTGGTGGCCGGCACCTTGGCCTCGCTGGTGATCTTCCTCCGGGCACCGCTGGTGGGGGTGCCCTCCGACGGATCGCTCGGCCCCAACGTCTTGCTCTTCGCTCTGGCCGCGGCGGTGATCGCCCGCCTCGACTCGATCCCCACCTGTCTGGTCGCCGGAATCTTCGTGGGTGTGCTCGGCGAAGCCACCGTGTCCAAGGCCGGCTCCGACTCACCCGCTTCAGCCATGATGCTCGCCGTCATCCTCGTGGCCCTGCTGCTACAGCGGGGTTCGATCTCGAGGGCACTCGACACCGGCGTCTCCACCTGGCAGTCAGTGAGGGAGTTCCGGCCGATCCCCACCGAGCTCATCGGTCTGCGAGGCGTGCGCGACGTGCGGATCGGCGTGGGGGTGGCGCTCGTCGCCTTCCTCATCGCCTGGCCGCACCTGGTGTCGGACAGCCGCATCGGCTTCCTCCACCTGGTCCTGATCTGGGGGATGGTGGCGGTGAGCATGACCATCCTCACCGGATGGGCTGGTCAGGTGTCACTCGGGCAGTTCGGCTTCGTCGGGGCCGGAGCCCTAGTCGCCGGCTACCTCGTCACCCACCACGACGCCGACTTCTTCGTGGTGCTGCTGGCGGCCATCGCGGTGGGGGCCACCAGCGCGCTCTTGCTGGGAATCCCGGCCCTTCGCCTGCCCGGCCTGTACCTCGCCGTGGTCACACTGGCCTTCGCGGCTGCTGTGCAGTTCTTCTTCCTCAACAGCACCTACTTCGTGGGATCGCGGTTGCTGCCCGAGGGAGCCGACCGGGTGGAACCTCCGGTGCTGTGGGAGCGCATCACGCTGGTGGATCCCGACGGCATTCCCGGAGTCGCGTTCTACTACGTGATCCTGGTGCTCCTGGCGGTGTCGGTGCTCGCCGCCCGTGCATATCGCTCCAACCGGGCCGGGCGCGCCATCGTCGCCGTCCGCGACAACGTGCGCGGCGCCGCCTCCTACGCAGTGAACCCAGCCCGCACCAAGCTCGGTGCCTTCGCCGTCTCCGGTGCCATCGCCGCCTCCGCCGGCGTACTCCTCGCCTACCAGACCAAGGCAGTGGACCCCGCCGACTACGGCATCGGGCCGAGTCTCACCATCTTCGTGATGAGCGCCATCGGCGGGCTCACCTCGCTTCCCGGGGCCGTCCTCGGCGTCATCTTCCTCAAGACCATCGAGCTGTTCGGCAACTCGGTGGTGTCGAACCTCGACCTCATCGTCACCGGCCCCGGCCTGCTGGTGATCCTGCTGTTCCTCCCGGGTGGCCTGGCCGAAGGCGGGTTCCGGATCCGGGACTGGTGGCTGCGACGTGTGGCGGATGCCAATGGCATCCACGTCCCGTCGCTGGTGGCCGACCGCCGTCTGGAGGAGGGCGGCGACGGCGGGCTGGTCGCAGCCTCCGCCGACGTCGTCGCCTCCGCCGAGACGTCGGACGCAATCTTGGTGTGCGAAGGCGTCGAGGTGAAGTACGGCCAGGTGCAGGTGCTGTTCGGCATCGACCTCGAGATCGACCGAGGCGAGATCGTGGCCCTGCTCGGCACCAACGGCGCCGGAAAGTCCACCGTGCTCAAGGCCATCGCCGGTCTCGTCGACCCGGTGGGTGGTCGGATCACCTTCGACGGCACCGACATCACTCACCTGGACCCGGTGAGCGCGGCCAAGGCCGGGATCGTGGTGGTCCCCGGCGGCCACGCGGTGTTCCCCACGCTCACCGTCGCCGACCACTTCAAGGTGGGCACGTGGTTGTTCGCCGACGACGATCCCGCCGATCTCCAGGCTCGAATCGACGACGTGCTGTCGCGCTTCCCGCGGCTCACCGAGCGATGGAACCAGATGGCCGGCAACCTCTCGGGTGGCGAGCAGCAGCAGCTGGCGTTGGGCATGGCCTTCCTGTCCCGTCCCCGCCTGCTGATCATCGACGAGCTCTCACTCGGGCTGGCCCCCACCATCGTCGAGCAGCTGCTGGAGATGGTGCGCGAGATCCACGCCACCGGCTGCACCATCGTGCTGGTGGAGCAGTCGGTCAACGTCGCTCTCACCATCGCCGACCGGGCGTACTTCCTGGAGAAGGGCGAGGTTCGATTCCAAGGACCCACCGCCGAGCTGTTGAAGCGCGGCGACATCCTTCGGTCCGTCTTCCTCGAGGGCGCCTCGTCGGTGCACGGCAACGGGGATGCCGCCGACGGCGACCACGGCGACATCCCCACCATCGAGGTGCTCGGCGAGAGCGAGGCCGTCGTCACTCACGTCGAGGGTGATCCCGACGCACCGGCCCTCGAGGTCGTCGGCCTCACTCGCCGCTTCGGCGGCATAACCGCCGTCGACGACGTCACCTTCTCCCTGGAGCGCGGCGAGATCCTCGGGCTCATCGGTCCCAACGGAGCGGGCAAGACCACCATCTTCGACCTGATCTCCGGTCACCTGCCGCTCGATGGTGGTCGCATCAGCCTCGGCGGAACCGACGTGACCGACCTCGGGGCTGATCGGCGGGCCACGCGCGGGCTCGGCCGCTCGTTTCAGGACGCCCGCATCTTCCCGTCGATGACCGTCGCCGAGAACATCGCCATGGGTCTCGAGCGGCACGTTGACGTACGTGACCACCTCTCCTCCCTGCTCGACCTGCCCGCGATCCAGGACAGCGAGGCGAGCGTCGCCTACACCGTCGACGACCTCATCGACCTCATGAGCCTGGGTGCCTTCCGCGACAAGTTCGTGTCCGAGCTGTCCACCGGCTCTCGCCGGATCGTCGACCTGGCCATGGCCATCGGTCATGATCCGGCCGTGTTGCTGCTGGACGAGCCGGCCGCCGGAGTGGCGCAGAAGGAGACCGAGGCCCTGGGGCCGTTGCTCCGACGCATCCAGCAGGAGACGGGCTGTGCCATGTTGGTCATCGAGCACGACATGCCGCTCATCACCAGCGTGTCGGACCGCATCGTCGCCCTCGATCTCGGCGCGGTGGTCACCATCGGCGTGCCCGATGACGTGCTCAACGACCCACGCGTCGTGGAGTCCTACCTCGGCGGTGACATCGACGTCGTCAAACGCTCGGGCGCCGGTGAACCGGCCACGAAGCGAACCAAGAAGAACGTGAAGGCCCGCCGATGAGACGGCCAATGAGATGGTTGGCGCGCCTGGCGTCGCTGCTGTGCCTGGTGGGGGCTGCCGCCATGGCCGTTCCCGTCGGCGCCAACGCCGAGAGCCCCGACTCCTCAGGCTACTGGAACCGGCTCAAGCCGAAGCCGCCCGAAGAGGCGCCCAGCGTCGGCAATCCGATCCCACCTCCCCCCGATGTCCCCCAGGAGTCGCTCCTGGTGAGCCATTCGGGTGCGGAGCCGCAGGCCATCTCGGCGCTGCGCTTCGCGGCCAGCCAAGCTGTCGATGCCACGCTGATCCTCCACCGTGACGACAGCGAGGATGCCGAGGTGCCGTTCTCCACCGGCCAGCTCGACGTCCCCATCCTCGCCTGCGCCATCGCCAGCTCATGGGACGGCGAGGTCGACGGGGCCTGGGAGAACCGTCCGCTTTGGAACCCTGACGCCTGCACCAGCGGCGTCGCCAACGCGGCCGACGACACCATGTCGTGGCCCATCGACGAGCGCCACTTCCGGAACAATCCGGTGGTCGACAGCATCGAGATGGCCCTGATCCCCGACGGGAACCAGCCGTTCCGGATCGTGTTCGACAAGCCCACCTCCGACGCGCTGCGGGCCAACGACGGCTCGCCGCTGGTCGAGGTGTCAGCGTTCGAGTTCGAGCCCCTGCCGGCCGCGCCTCCGCCCGGCTCGGCATCGGGTCCCTCCACTGCTCCGGCTACGCCGTCGCCCACCTTCGCTGCGACGCCACCGTCGCCACAGCTCGACACCGCGCCGCTGACGCCGGCTCCAGCGGCTGGCCCTGCCCTCGACACTGCCGCGCCGGTACCCCCAGCGGAGACGTCGGCCCCAGTGCTGGTGGCAGCCGATCAGCCCCGAGCCGACTCGGAATCAGAACGGCTGTTGGCCACGGTGATCCTGGCTGTGATGGGTGTGTCGCTCGCCTTCGCCACCACCGGCTCAGCGCCTGAGCCTCGCCTCATCGGAGGGCTGGCCCGCCGGGGTTGACCGTCACGAGTCCGTCACTTTGCAACGTGATCGCAATCTTTCTAGGTTGTCGTGATGCGCCGATGGGTCCCTCCGGCCGTCGTGCTCCTGGTTGTCGTGGCCCTGGTGCACCCGCCTTCCGCCAATGCCGACTCGTTGTCGCGCGCCCGGGAGGCGGCGAACCGCTCGGCGGCGGCACTCGACGAGGCCATGACCGAGCTCGAGGGCGTCGAAGCCGAGATCGCTGACCTCGAGGCCGAGTCGTCCCGCCTCGATGCCGAGCTCAAGGGCATGCAGGGAGCGGTCACTGAGATCGTCGTCCGCACCTATGTGGCCGGGGTCACCAGCGCCGGTACCGAGTTCGGCCAGGCCGGAGATCCCAACGAGGCGGTGCGGGCTCAGATGCTGGTGCGATCGGTCAACGCCTCGCTCACCGACACCCTCGACGAGTTCCGAGCCGTGCGGGCCGATTACGCCACCAACGAAGCCGCGCTGCGGCGGCGGCTCGATCATCGCAAGCGCACCGTCGAGCGGCTCAGGGCCCGCACCGAGGACCTGCAGCGGAGACTGGTCGATCTCGAGGTGGCTCAGGCTCGCCGGCGGGCCAGCAGGTCGGCGGCATCCGCGGCGTCTCGTTCGGGGTCGACCATCGTGGCCGGGAATGGCTGGCGGTGCCCCGTCGCCGGCCCCGTGGCCTTCAGCAACGACTGGGGCCGCCCCCGCTCGGGTGGGAGGACCCACAAGGGCAACGACATGTTCGCACCGCGCGGCACACCGGTCGTCGCGTCTGTGTCGGGTGTGGTCAAGCACCGTTCGAGTCGTCTCGGCGGCCTCAGCTACTGGCTCTATGGCGACGACGGCACCACATACTTCGGCACCCACCTGAACGGATACGCATCGAGCGGTCGCGTCGCGGCCGGCACCGTGATCGGCTACGTCGGGAGCTCGGGGAACGCCCGGGGCGCCAGCCCGCACCTCCACTTCGAGATCCACCCACGTGGGGGAGGGGCAGTCAACCCCTACGCCACGATCAGCCGATACTGCTGAGATGTGTGGCGGGCAGCCGGTGTGACAGGGTGACCCGATGCGGATCGGAGTGCTCGGAGCAACAGGTCCCGCCGGCGCCGCCCTCGCCGCCCGGCTGGCGTCAGTGGGGATCGAGGTGGTCATCGGCAGCCGGTCGAAGTACCGGGCGATGGAGGTGCGCGACGTCATCCTGAGTCGGTGGCCCGACCACGATCTGGCGGTCGAGGCCGCCGAGAACGATGTGGCCGCCACCGGCGATGTCGTGGTGATCGCCACGCCGTGGGATGCGGCGCCGCCCACCGCGGCCGCGGTGTCTGACCAGCTCAAGGGAAAGGTCGTCATCTCGATGGCCAACGCGCTGGCCAAGGTCGGCCACGAGTTCCAGCCCCTGGTTCCCCCCCGAGGCTCGGTGGCGGCCAGCGTGCAGGCGGCGGTGCCGGCCTCGTTCGTCGCCGCCGCCTTCCACCACATCCCCGCCCATGAGCTCGGCCAGATCGACGTGCCGGTCGAATCGGACGTGCTCGTGTGCTCCGACCACCCCATCGCCACCCAGACGACGTCGGAGATCGTCGACCGCATCCCCGGTCTACGCCCACTCGACGCCGGCGAGCTGTCGAACGCAGCGCCGGTCGAGGCGTTCGCCGCGGTCCTGCTCCAGCTGAACATCCGCTACAAGACCCGGGCGGCGGTGAAGCTCACGGGGATCGTCACCGACGACTCGTCGGCATGACGATCGTGAGTGAGTCGATGCGGCTCTACGATACGGCCCGGGCCGCGGTGGTCCCCTTCGCGCCCGGCCCCACCGTCACCATGTACACGTGCGGCATCACCCCCTACGACACCACCCATCTCGGCCACGCCGCCACCTACATCGCCTATGACGTGCTCCAGCGTCGATTGCGCGATCGCGGCCACGACACCCGCTGCGTTCGCAACATCACCGATGTCGATGACGACATCCTCCGCAAGGCTCGAGAGCTCGGAGTCCACTACCTCGATCTCGCTGCCGCCGAGACCGCCCGCTTCGACGACGACATGGCCGCGCTCGGATTGCTGCCGTCGTGGTCGGAACCGCGAGCGACCTCGGCGATCGCAGACATCCGCGGCTTCATCGGCATGGTCCTCGACCAGGGGCACGCCTACGAGGCGGGGGGTGCGGTGTACTTCGAGGTGTCGTCGTTCGAGCGGTTCGGACAGGTCAGCCACCTCGACCGGGACGCCATGCTGGCCCTGGCCGCCGAGCGGGGCGGCAACGTCGATGATCCGAACAAGCGCGATCCGCTCGACTTCGTGCTCTGGCAGCCCTCAGCCCCCGACGAGCCGTCGTGGGAGTCGCTGTGGGGGCCGGGGCGACCTGGATGGCACATCGAGTGCTCGGCCCTCGCCATGCGCGAGCTCGACACCACCATCGATCTCCACGGCGGCGGCAGCGACCTGATCTACCCACATCATGAGTGCGAGGCTGCGCAGAGCGAAGCGGCCACCGGTGAGCAGTTCGTACGGCACTGGATGCATTCGGCCATGGTGCAGATGGACGGTGAGAAGATGTCGAAGTCGTCGGGCAACCTGGTGTTCGTCTCGGACCTCCGCAAGGAGTGGAAGACCGATGCGATCCGGCTCGCCGTCATCGCGCACCACTACCGGGACTCATGGGAGTGGGACCCGGATCTGATGCTCGAGGCCACAGAACGGCTCCACCGCTGGCAGATGGCGGGGGATGGCGACGGCGCCCTCGACGCGGCCGGGACCGCGCTCGACGGTGATCTCGACACGCCCACCGCGCTGGCGGCCATCGACGAGTCAGCCGCGGCGGGGCGCGGGGTGTCACAGGCCGCGGCGCTCCTCGGCGTCCGGATCTGACCGAACGCCATGCGCCTCGGGACGGTGGGCGCGGGCGCCGCCGCCGTGGTGGCCATGATCATCGGTGCCTCGATGCCGGTGCAGGCCGTGCTCGAGGCCGACGATGAGCGGGTGGTGGCCATCGAGGCACTGCTGGACCGTCGGGAGGAGGCGGTACGTCAGGGAGACCTCGACGGGTGGATGGCCACCGTCGACCCTCAGGCGGCCAGCGAGTTCCAGGCTGCGCAGCGGCGAGCGTTTCGAGGTTGGAGCACCGTCCCGCTCGCGAGCTACACGCTCGAGGTCGTCCCCGAAGACGTTGGGGATCTCGCCGTCGGGCTCGGTGACCGGCTCACGGCCCGTTACGGGACCTCCGACGTCTTCCTGCCCGAGACCGTTCGTCGCTATCGCCTCGCCGGCTACGACGATCGCGACATGTTCGAGTTCTTGTTCCTCACCTACGTCGAGCGCGACGGCACCTGGTATGTGGCCGGCGACGACGACGTCCGGTCGCTCGGACTCGACACGGCCAAGGCGTTGTGGGAGCTCACCGACGTGCGGGTCCTACCCTCTGAGCACTACCTGGTGATCAGCCCGGTGGGCCTGGCCGCTCGAGCCGACCAGATCACGCGGATCGCCGAGGCCGCATTCGACCGGTTCGATTCGCTCTGGGACCGATCGTGGTCGGGACGCCTCCCTCTGATCCTGCCGGGATCCGTCGCCGAGCTCGAGCGGATCCTCCAGTCGACGTTCGACCTCACCAGCTTCGTGGCCTTCGTCGCCTATGACGCCGACCGTGACGACGGTGACTTCGCAACGTCAGCTCCGCGCATCTACATCCAGGACCAGAACCTGAGCCGCCACCCCGAGGCGTTCCAGCTCGAGACGCTCGTGCACGAGCTGGTCCATGCGGCTTCGGCCGAGATGGCCGGCCCGTTCAGCGAAGCATGGGTGCAGGAGGGGCTGGCCGAGTGGATCACCGACGGCCGTCCCGATGGTCGCCCGAGCCCGCCGGCGGGGTCCGACGGGGTCATGCCGGACAACTTCGAGTTCACGACGGGTGCGCAGGGGTCGATCCTTGCCGCCTACGGCGAGTCGAAAGCTGCGTTCGCGGCGATCGCCCGCGCTGCGGGCGGGCCGGCACCGGTCGACTTCTTCGCCGCCGTCGGGTCCCGCCGCGCTCACCCCGGGACGTCCGACTACAACACCGGGGCTGCCCTGGCTTCGGTCACCGGACTCACCCTCGACGACCTCCGCAACGCTCTCGTCCGTTGAGAGCGCGACCACTACCCTGCGCCACCATGCCCGACGAGATCACCGTGACGTTGCCCGACGGATCGCAGCGCCAGCTGCCCGCCGGCGGGACGGCGGCCGACCTGGCCTCGTCGATCGGATCGGGTCTGGCCGCGGCGGCGGTGGGGGCTCTCGTCGATGGAGAGGAGTGGGACGTCAGCCGGCCGGTGCCCGATGGAGCGACGGTGTCGATCATCACGGCCGGATCCGAGGCGGGGCGCGAGCTGTTGCGTCACTCCACGGCCCACGTGCTCGCCCAAGCGGTGACCGATCTCTTCCCCGGCGCCCGGTTCGCCATCGGACCCCCGATCGAGCACGGCTTCTACTACGACTTCGACCTCCCCGATGGGACGACGTTTCACGAAGACGACCTCGAACGCATCGAGGCCCGCATGGCTGAGATCGTCGCCGCCGACCAGCCCTTCGTCCGCTCCGAGCACTCCCGCGACGAGGCGCTGGCACTGTTCGTCGACCAGCCCTACAAGTGCGAGATCATCAAGAACGTCGACTCCAGCGAGGTGGGCGGGGATGCGTCGGTCGTCACCGTCTACCGCAACACGGATGGGTTCGTGGATCTGTGCCGGGGTCCCCACGTCCCCAGCACCGGCCGGCTGGGCCACTTCAAGCTCCAGAAGGTCGCCGGAGCCTACTGGCGGGGCGATGAGCGCGGCCCCATGCTCCAGCGGATCTACGGCACGGCATGGGAGTCGAAGAAGGCCCTCACCGCGCACCTGAAGATGCTGGAGGAGGCCGAGGCACGCGACCACCGAAAGCTCGGCGTCGAGCTCGACCTGTTCCACTTTCCGCCCGAGATCGGTGGGGGTCTGGCGGTGTTCCACCCCAAGGGCGGTCTCATCCGCAAGATCATGGAGGACTACAGCCGCGCGGAGCACGAGGCGGCCGGCTACCAGTTCGTGGTGACACCACACCTGGCCAAGAGCACGCTGTTCGAGACCAGTGGGCACCTCGAGTGGTACGCCGAGGGGATGTACCCACCCATGGAGATGGAGGGTGCGACCTACTACCCCAAGCCGATGAACTGCCCGATGCACAACCTCGTGTACAAGGCCCAGCCGCGGTCGTACCGGGACCTCCCGCTCCGCCTCTTCGAGTTCGGCACCGTGTACCGGTTCGAGCGCTCGGGAGTGCTCCACGGCCTGTTCCGGGCGCGCGGGTTCACCCAGGACGACAGCCACATCTACTGCACGGAAGACCAGCTCGCCGAGGAGCTGGAGAGCCTGCTTCACTTCGTCTTGCGCTTGCTCGGTACGTTCGGGTTCGACGAGTTCACCGCCGACCTCTCGACCCGACCCGAGAAGTTCGTGGGCGAGCCGGAGGAGTGGGATCGCGCCGAAGCCGCACTCGAGAACGCGCTCGGCGCGGCCGGGGTCGACTACCGCATCGCCGAGGGCGAGGGTGCGTTCTACGCGCCAAAGATCGACATCCACATCCGCGACGCCATCGGGCGGCCGTGGCAGATGGGCACTCTCCAGGTCGACTTCCAGCTCCCCCAGCGCTTCGACCTCACCTACACGGGCGCCGACAATGCCCGGCACCGCCCCTACATGATCCACCGGGCGCTGTTCGGGTCGGTGGAACGCTTCTTCGGGGTGCTGATCGAGCACCATGCCGGTGCGATGCCCCTGTGGCTGGCACCCACCCAAGTGGTGGTGCTCGGTGTGCGCGACGACCACGACCCCTACGCCGGCACCGTCGCCGGGCGCTTGCGGGCGGAGGGCCTGCGAGTCGAGGTCGAGGCGGCCAACGAACCGCTCGGGGCCCGCATCCGACGCCACAAGCTGGCCAAGGTGCCGTACATCCTGGTTGTGGGCGACGACGACATCGCCGCCGGAACGGCGGGCGTCAACCAGCGGGGTCACGATGTCGAGCGCGGCGTGCCCCTAGCCGACTTCATCGACCGGCTGCGCGACGAGGTGGCAACCCACTCGTGACGCCGCTCGACCACCTGTGGACCGGCTGGCGCCATGAGTACGTGACGTCGGTCCCCGATGCGGACGACGTCGACACCGGTGGCTCCGCCTGCGTGTTCTGCCGAATCCTGGCCTCGGGTCTCACCGACGACGAGACCTTCGTGGTTCATCGCGGCTCGACGGCTTTCGCCATCCTCAACGCCTACCCGTACTCCACCGGCCACCTCCTCGTTCTCCCGTTTCGCCATGTCCGTGGGCTCGACGAGCTCACCGACGAGGAGTCCGAGGAGGTGTGGGGGATCACTCGACGAGCAACCGAGGTCGTCGGATCGGTGTACGACCCCGAAGGGGTCAACATCGGGTTCAACATCGGGCGGGCGGCGGGAGCGGGCATTCCCGGCCACGTCCACGGCCACGTCGTGCCCCGCTGGAGCGGCGACACCAACTTCATGACCTCGGTCGCCAACACCCGGGTGCTTCCCGAAGCGCTCGACGTCACCTGGTCCAAGATGCGCCAGGCATGGTGAGCGCCGTACCGTCACCTCGATGAGCGACGACCACGACGTCCGGGACGAGCTGCCCGATGACCTCGACCCCTCGGCGTACGTCGGCGTCTACCAGTTCCCCGACAACGCCCGCCGCCGCATCCCTGGGGTGCTGTACCTGGCGACGGCGATCATCTGCATCACCCTGGCCGTCGCCGCCGGTGACGATGGCGTGCTCGTGAACGACGGCTTGCTCTGGGCTGGTGTCGTACTCGCCGCCTTTGGTCTCTACTGCATTCTGGCGGGCCGGCCCGTGGTGGTCGATGAGCAGCAGGCACTCGTCGAGGCCTCCAAAGCAGTGGGGTTCGCCGTCGGGCATGCCTCGGCCCAGCTCGCGTGGCGGGGCGTGATGTCTCGGCCGACCTGGCGGATCCTGCTGTACAGCGCCGACGAGCCGCCCTCCACCCGGGGCCTGGTGCTGGTTGACGCCGCCGGCGGCGGGGTGGTCGACCAGTTCACCGAGGCGAATCCCGAGGACTGGTCGGGGGAGTAGACGATCAGTCGTCGTCGCCGGCGACGTCTCGGCGGATCGCTTCGACGAGGTGGTTGGGCATCACGTCGTAGTGGTCGAAGCGAGCGGTGAACGACCCTCGCCCGCTGGTCATCGAGCGCAGGTCGATGCTGTAGCGCAGCATCTCGGAGGCCGGGATCTGGGCGGTGACCACCTGGTTGCCGAACTGGTCGACATCGGTGCCATCGATGCGGCCGCGACGCCCGTTCAGATCACCCATGACGTCGCCCTGGTGTTCGGGCGGGATCGTGACGGTTACCTGGTTGACGGGCTCGAGCACCACCGGCGTGCCGTTGGCCATGGCCGCCCGGAAGGCCAGCCGGGCCGCCGACTTGAACGACATCTCCGAGCTGTCGACGGGGTGGTGCTTGCCGTCGTAGACGGTGACCCTGACATCGACGACGGGGTAGCCGATCACCCCGCCGCGAGCCATCGTCTCGAGGACGCCCTTCTCGACGGCGGGGATGAACTGCCGGGGGATCACCCCGCCGACGATGGCATCGACGAACTCGAAACCCTGGCCGCGATCGAGCGGCTCGAGCCGAAGCGAGCAGACACCGAACTGTCCGTGACCGCCGGACTGCTTCTTGTACTTGCCTTCGGCCTCGGATTCGGCCTGGATCGTCTCGCGGTAGGGGACCTGGATGTCGCGGACATCGACGGCCACCCCGAACTTGCGTTCCATTCGACCCAGCGCGATCTGGACGTGGATCTCGCCCAACCCGCCGATGATCGTCTGGTGCGTCTCGTCGTTCCGCTCGATGGTCAGAGCGGGGTCGTCGCCGGCCAGGCGGTGAAGGGCGGTGGGCAGCTTCTCCTCGTCGCCCTGGGTGCGCGCGACGATGGCTACGTGATGCACCGGCTCGGGATAGTCGATGGGAGGCACGACGACGGGCTGGCTCTTGGGAGCGAGGGTGTCCGAGCCCAAGACGTCGTCGAGCTTGGCCACGGCGGCGATGTCGCCGGCGGGGACCTCGCCGATGTCGACCTGCTCCTTGCCACGCATCGTGAACAGGCCGTGGAGCCGCTCGTCGGTTCCGGTGCGCACGTTGGTGAGGTGCTGGTCGGGCTTGATCGATCCGCTGAGCACCCGGAACAGGCTGACCTTCCCCACGTAGGGGTCGGCGACGGTGGCGAACACGAAGGCCAGAGGTTCACCGGCGGGATCGCAGGGGACCTCGACATCGGTGTCGCCGGCACGGACGACGGCCGGTGAGCGGTCGGTGGGTGACGGGCCGATCTCGCAGATGAAGTTGGCGAGGCGATCGACAGCGATGGGACCAGTTGCCGAGCCGCACACCACCGGGAACACCTGTCCGGTGAGAACGCCGCGGGCCAGGGTCTTCTCGAGCTCCTGGACTCCGATGGTGCCGCCCTCGAGGTACCGCTCGGTGAGCTCGTCGTCGGCCACCACGATGTTCTCGACCAGCGAGTCGTGGATCCGGTGCTCGAGCTCTTCCATCTCATCGGGGATGTCGGCCTCCTCGCCATGGCCGGCGTCATAGAGGTACGCCCGGTCGGTGAGCAGATCGGCGATTCCGTGGAAGCTCGCCTCGTGGCCGATGGGGAGCTCCAGCGGCGCTACGCCGGTGCCGAACTTCTCCTGGAGCTCGTCGAGGGTCCGGTTGAAGTCAGCTCGCTCCTTGTCGAGCTTGTTGATGAAGATCATGCGGGGGAGACCCAGATCGGCGGCGATGCGCCACGCTGCCTCGGTCTGAACCTCGACCCCCTCGACAGCAGACACGACGAACACCGCCAGGTCCGCCACCCGGAGAGCGGCGTGGACGTGGCCGACGAAGTCCGCGTAGCCCGGCGTGTCGAGAACGTTCACCTTGTGTCCCGCCCACTCGAAGGGAGCGAGGGCCAACCCGAGCGACTGCATCCGCTCCTGCTCCTCGGGATCGAAGTCACAGGTGGTGGTCCCGTCCTCGACCCTCCCGAGCCGGGGGATGGCCTCGGCTCGGAACAGCAGCGCCTCGGCCAGGCTGGTCTTTCCCGAGCCGCCGTGGCCCACGAGAGCGACATTGCGGATGCTGGCGGACGGGTAGGTCTTCACACGTTCCCCCTGTGCAGCGGATACATGGTCACGATACTCAGCCGCCTGGTACCTTCCCCACATGTTCGATGGTCGCTGGCGCTCAGATGCCGAGCGCGTGATCCGCCCTGTTGCAACCGGGATCCGGCGCACCGGCGTCTCCGCCGATCACCTCACCGCGTTCGGTCTGGGCATGGCGGTGGTGGCGGCGGTGCTCGTTGCCCGCGGTGATCTGCGTTGGGGCGTCGTCGCGCTCACGGTCTCGTCGCTGGCTGACGTGCTCGACGGCTCCGTCGCGAAGTCGGCGGGAACGGCCAGTCCCCGCGGAGCGTTCTTCGACTCCGTAGCCGATCGCTTCAGCGATGCCCTCCTCCTCGGTGCCGTCTCGTGGTTCCTCCTCGACACCGACGGCGGCCGCGTCGTCCTGCTCCCCGTTGCCGTCCTCGCCCTGTCACTGACGATCTCCTACGAGCGGGCTAAGGCCGAGGCCCTTGGCTTCCAGGCGCGCGGTGGTCTCATGGAGCGGCTGGAGCGCATCGTGGCGCTCGGCGTCGGCCTGTTCTTCGAACCGCTGCTCATCCCGATCCTGTGGGCGATGCTCGTGCTCACCGCCTTCACCGCGGCACAGCGGTTCGGCCGCGTGTGGCGCCAGGCCACTGAAGCGGGTGACATCCCCGACCTCGGCCGGGTGGAGGTCGGCCGGTGGCGTGGACGCCGGATCGCCCGACCGACGGAGCGCATGCTCCGGTACCGCCAGCCTCGCCGCCGCTGAGCCCCCGTGTCACTCGCCGATCGGGCGGTGCTCCGCGCCTATCAGCGAGCGGCGTCAGCGGCCCAGACCTTGCCGGCGCCGGCCGCTCGAGCGATGGCTCGCGGCTTGGTGCTGCCGGCCGGTGCCGCCATGGTGGAGCGGCGGCGGATGGTCGCTCGCCATCAGCGCCGGGTGCGGCCCGAGCTCGACGGGGTGCGACTCCAGCGTGCGGTCGGGCGGGTGTTCGAGAGCTATGCCGAGTACTGGGTCGAGTCCTTCCGCCTCCCGCGGATGACACGGTCCGACCTGGCTGTGGGCATGGAGGCTCACGGTGTGGACCATCTCGACGATGCCCTCCAGAAGGGCAACGGGATCATCGCCGTCATGCCCCACCTCGGCGGCTGGGACTACGGCGGTGCGTACCTGGCGTCGCTCGGATACCCCGTCACCGTCGTCGCCGAGCGAGTGGACCCGCCCGAGCTGTTCGACTGGTTCGTCGAGCTCCGCGCCGCCCTCGACGTCACCGTCGTGCCCCTCGATGAGAACGCCGGCCGGGCGTCCCTTGCCGTACTTCGTCGAAACGAGATCCTCGGACTCATCTCCGATCGAGACATCGGACGTGGCGGGGTCGAGGTCGACTTCTTCGGGGAGCGGACCACCTTGCCGGCTGGCCCCGCCACCCTGGCCCTGCGCACCGGCGCCGCCATCGTGCCGGTCGCGGTCTACTTCAACCGGGATCCTGGCCACCTCGGGATCGTCGAGCCTCCACTCGACGTCGAGCGACGGGGACGGCTTCGCGAGGACGTCGCCCGGGTGACCCAGCAGGTGGCCCACGCACTGGAGCGCCTGATCCGTCGTCACCCCGAGCAGTGGCACCTCATGCAGCCCAACTGGCCGTCCGACCGTACACCCGACCGCACAGCGCGGAGGCGACGGCGGGCATGACGGACCTGCGGATCGGCATCGTCTGCCCCTACAGCCTCTCGCTGCCCGGTGGTGTCCAGGGGCAGGTGTTGAGCCTGGCCCGCGCCCTTCGCGGCATGGGTCACACGACCAGGGTGATCGCCCCCTGCGATGGGCCGCCGCCGGACGCCTCGGTGATCCCCGTCGGTGTGAGCGTTCCCTTCGCCGCCAACGGGTCGGTGGCCCCGATCGCGCCGGACCCCGCCGCCGCGGTCCGGACGCTCCGAGCGGTGCGCGACCACGAGCTCGAGGTGCTCCACCTCCACGAGCCGCTGGTTCCGGGGCCGTGTCTCACCTCCCTGCTGGCTCGGCCAGTGCCTCTGGTGGGGACGTTCCACGCCGCCGGCGGCTTTCCCCTCTACCGGCTCACCGGGCCCGTGCTACGACGCGTCGTCGGCCGGCTCGACATCCGGTGCGCCGTCTCCGACGAGGCAGCAGAGCTGGCCACCACGACGGTCGGTGGTACCTACGAGCGGGTCTTCAACGGGATCGACGTGGAGCGGTTCGCTGATGCCACTCCCTGGCCGTCGGAACGGCCGACCGTGTTCTTCGTCGGTCGCCACGAACCTCGCAAGGGCCTGCGGACGCTGATCGACGCCATGGCCCACCTCGGTGACGACATCGAGCTGTGGGTGGGTGGCGAGGGCCCCGAGACCAAGGAGCTTCGGGCCCTCGCCGGCGACGACGAGCGCATCATCTGGCTCGGCCGCCTCGACGACGGGGAGCTGGCTCGCCGCCTGCGTGGCGCCGATGTCTTCTGCGCCCCTTCCACCGGCGGTGAGTCCTTCGGGATCGTGCTGCTCGAGGCCATGGCGGCCGGAACGCCGATCGTCGCCGGCGACAATCCCGGCTACCGCCGGGTTGCGAGCGACGGCACACAGGCGGTGCTGGTCGAACCCGAGGATTCCCGAGGGCTCGCCGATGCCCTCCGTGAGGTGCTCTCCGATGGATCTCGGGCCGAGGCGCTCGTGGCCGCCGGCCGAGCCCGGGCAGCCGAGTTCGCCATGGAGCGTCTAGCCGAGATCTACGTCGATCTCTACCAGCGGGCGCGCACGTGAGAAGGGCTCAGTGCCCTCCTCACGCCCAATGCGGCCAGCACGGCCAAGCCACCCACCAGCAGTGGGAGCGTGGTCTCCATCCCCGTCGAGGGGAGAGAGCCGCCGCCCGGAACGCCGCCGCCCGCCGAGCTCGGTGAGAAGGTGGCCGAGTTGCTGAATCCGAGCACCTCGACGGTGGCACCGTCGCTGAGTGGTGCGCCGGTAGAGCTGATGGCGGCACTGAAGGCATCGGCCCCGCCGTCGATCCCGGCCGGGATCGGGAGGTCGAGCGCACCGAGGAGGTCGGCGAGCCCGGTGCCCGCGGCGAGGTCAGCGACGATCGTGTCGAGATCAGTCGGTGGTGTGATGGTGACCGTGATGGCCGTCAGGCTGGCGAGCGAGGTGACGACGCCGTCGCTCTCGGTCACCGAGGTGCCCTCATCGAGGAACGACACCGACAGCAGATCGGGGACGTCGGCCAGGAACCCGAGGCCGGGATGGATGGATCCGAGCACACCGTTGAGCTGATCGGTCGTTGCCGCGGCCACGGCGTCGATCTCAGCCGCGGTGTTGAGCAGATCGACACCAGGGATTCCGATGCCGCCGACGACCACCGAGCCAATGCCGGCATCGACGGCGGCGCTGGAGTCGGCGATCGCCTCACGGGCAATGGTGGCCAGGTTGGCTTCGAGGCCCTCGACGCCCAGGAGGTTGGCGGTGGCTGCCGAGATGGCGATCTGCGACAAGATCGGGTCGAGCATGGCTACGACCTCGTCCAGCACGGCAGTCACGGCATCGATGTCGGTCAGGGTTGGAGCGTCGATGCCGAGCTCAGCGAGAGTGGCCAGGACCTCGTCGGACAGCTCGGTGATGGGGTCTCCCTCCAGCTCCCCTTCGAGGTCGTCCACCAGGTCGGTCAGATCATCGAGGAGGCCGGCCACGACGAAGCCGCTGCCGGACAGCGAAGCGCCGCCGAGCAGGCCATCGAGGACACCGTCCAGCTCGCTGATGGCGTCGAGGTGGGCCACCACGTCGTCGGTGACGTTGGTGACCGTGCCGAGGTCGCCGACCGGCAGGCCCATCGCTTCGAGCACATCGAGCAGGCTGGCCAGCGAGATGGTCTCGACGGGGATGCCGAGTCCCTCCATCAGGGCGCCCAGCTCGAGCACCGTGAACGAGTCGGCGGTCGCTACTCGGGTGGAGTCAGAACCAGTGGGTGCAGCGACGGTTGAGGTATCGACGGCGACCTGGTCGATGCCGAGGAGCGCGCCGGCCACCCGGAACTGGGTGAGGGCGGTCTGGAGCGAGCTGCGGGCACCAGCGCTGTCGACGATGCTCGAGAGGCTCGCCGGGTTGAGGGAACCGGAGGCGATGCCGGCGAGGTCGGCCGGCACGGTGAGCACCGCCGTCTCCTCCTGGTCCTTGGCGCCGTCGGTCTCGGTCTTGACCTCGCCGACTCGCTGGTCGATCGAAGCCGCCGGGGCGACGACGTGTACGGGGGTGAGCGACGCGGTGGCCACCGGACCGTCGCCGGTGGTCATGATCGACGATCGGGCGCCGTCGGACAGCAGGTCGAGGCTGATCACATCGCCGATTTCGACGCTGAGGACAGTGAGATCTGAGGCGGCATCGCCGACCCCGGTGGATGCTGCGCCTGCCGTCGGTGCCCCTACGGAGGCTCCCAGCACAGCGGTGACGGCAGCAGCCGCGAGAACATGAATCGTACGCATCGCCTGTAGCTCCCCTTCGGATGGGTGGTCGTTTGGCTTCCACTTTCTGCAAAGGCGGAAAATCTGGCGATGGCCCGTCCGCGTCATTTGCACAACTCCGTTGTGACTAGTCCCGTGCGGGCGATTGGGCCTTCCGGAGGCGAGGCACCGGCCGGGCCTACACTCGGGCCTCCCACCATGACCGATGTCGACGAGAACGCCGCGCTCCCTCGGGCCCAGCACGCCCGTGCCGCCGGGCTCATCCACCACGTGATCGCCACCATGGTGATCGTCGGTGTGATCGTCACCGTGGTGGCCGCGCTGTTGGGAGTGTGGTTCCTCGGGCCGCCACTGGCCGTGGCCACCGTGGCGATCGCCGCCCGCCGCACGGCGTCGGGAGCCGACGATCGGTTGGTGAGCTCGTTGAGCGCACGCCCGGTGACGGCTGCCGACCAGCCTCGTCTAGTGAACCTCGTCGAGGGGCTCTGCGTTGCCGCCGGCGTGCACCGGCCGAGGATCATGATGGTCGACCACGAGGTGCCGAACATCGGGTCTGTTGGCGACTCTCACCACGGTGTGATCGTGGTGACCAGCTCTCTGCTCGACACGGTGAGTCGAGTGGAGCTGGAGGGGCTCGTGGCCCGCGAGGTCAGTCGCCTGCGGGCCGGCGTGGTCGCCGACATCGCACAAGCGGCGGCGTTCTCTTCGTGGCCGGGTAGTGGTGGACCCCAGGGCGGTGGGGCCGAGTCGGTGGCCCTCGCCGACGTCGACGCGGTGCGGCTGACCCGCTATCCACCGGGACTGGCCAACGCACTCGAGGCGATCGCGGGGAAGGCCACCGACGCTGATCCGCCTGGGCATCCCGACGTCCCGGCGATCATCTGGCTACATTCGCCGGGCCGACTGACCCACGATCCT
This sequence comes from Acidimicrobiales bacterium, assembly GCA_036397895.1. GTDB lineage: Bacteria > Actinomycetota > Acidimicrobiia > Acidimicrobiales > DASWIA01 > DASWIA01. The sequence goes on from DASWIA010000026.1 coordinate 31,227, forward strand.
GCGGTTCCGTCCCTGGCCGACCGGATCGCCACTCTCCGGGAGCTCTGAGTGTCCGACGATCAATCCCCCGAATCCCCGCTGCCCGACGAACCTCCGATCGCCGACCAACCCACTGAGGCCCTACCAGCGGTGGACGGCGGCGAGGGCGGCGACGGTGGAGGCCGCCGGCTAGCGGTTCCCGCCATCGTGGTCGGCGTGGTGATCATCGTCGCCGCCATCATCGGCGCCTTCGTGGTCATCAACGATGATGGGCCGCCGCCCACCACGACGACCACGCTGCCGCCCACCACGACGTCCACCACCGAGCCACCACCACCGGCGGCGCTAACCGGCGTCCCGACCGAGGACGCGGCCATACGTGATCGCGCCGCGCTGGTACTCAAGATCGACAACCACGATCAGCTGGCCCGGCCTCCGGCTGGACTCCTCGCCGCCGACGTGGTGTACGAGGAGCAGGTGGAAGGCGGCGTCACCCGCCTCGCCGCCGTGTTCCACAGCGACGATGCCGAGCGGGTCGGCCCGGTACGGTCCGGCCGCACCACCGACATCTTCCTGGTGTCGAACCTCGGCCGCCCGCTGTTCGGCTTCTCGGGGGCGAACCCGGCCACGTCAGCCGAGATCGCGCGTGCCGACATCTGGGACGTGCGCTGGGACAACCGGGTGAACCTCTACCGCCGCGACGGCAGCCGCCCAGCACCCCACAACCTATTCACCGACACGGTGGCCCTGCGCGACTCCACCCCCGACGCCACCGGACCACCGCCCAGCCTGTTCGAGTTCATCGATGCCGGCACCGAGCTCGAGGGGGATCCCGCTGACGTGATCGAGGTCGGGTTCGGAGGCAGCGGCGGGTATCGCTCGACTTGGACCCTCGATGCCGCATCAGGGACCTACGCCCGCGACCAGCTCGGCCGCCCGCACGTCGACGAGGAGGGCGAGCAGGTGCACGTGAGCAACGTCGTGGTCCAGGTGGTCGACTACGTCACCCGGTTCGGGAATCCCGAAGCCCAGCTCCTCGGGTCGGGCGATGTGTGGGTGTTCCGCGACGGCGTGGTCACCCAGGGTCGCTGGTCGCGCAGCAACCTCGGCGATCGCACCACGTTCACGGACCTCGACGGCGGTGCCATCCTCCTGCGACCGGGCAAGACCTGGATCGCTCTCCCCCCTGTCGGGCGCCCTCCGGTATTCCGTGCCGCGGTCGCTGATTGAGCCATAGGCTCTAGCCATGGACGGTGAAGTCCCTTCGGAACCAGCGTCTCCGATCCAGACCGGCATGTCTCCCACCCAGACCGGCACCACGCGGCTGAAGCGCGGCCTGGCCGAGATGCTGGTCGGTGGCGTGATCATGGACGTGGTCACCCCCGAGCAGGCGCGCATCGCCGAGGACGCCGGCGCCGTCGCCGTGATGGCCCTCGAGCGGGTCCCCGCCGACATCCGTCGCGATGGCGGCGTGGCCCGCATGTCCGATCCGTCGATGATCGAAGGGATCCAAGCGGCGGTGACCATCCCCGTGATGGCCAAGGCTCGAATCGGCCACTTCGCCGAAGCCCAGGTCCTCCAGGCACTGGGCGTCGACTTCATCGACGAGTCAGAGGTCCTGACGCCCGCCGACGAGGTCCACCACATCGACAAGCTCGCCTTCACCACGCCGTTCGTGTGCGGCGCCACCGACCTTGGTGAGGCGCTCCGCCGGATCAGCGAGGGTGCCGCCCTGATCCGGTCGAAGGGCGAAGCCGGCAGCGGCAACATCGTCGAGGCCGTCCGTCATCTCCGCTCGATCACCAGCGACATCCGCAACATCGGCCAGGCCGACGCCGCCGAGCTGTTCGACTGGGCCAAGCGACTCGGGGCACCCCTGCCGCTGGTGCAGGAGCTGGCCGCCACCGGCGAGCTGGCGGTACCGCTGTTCTGCGCAGGCGGCATCGCCACACCTGCCGATGCGGCGCTCGTCATGCAGCTCGGGGCCCAAGCCGTGTTCGTGGGTTCGGGCATCTTCAAGTCCGATGATCCCGCACCGCGGGCCAAGGCGGTGGTCGAGGCCACGACGCACTTCCGAGATCCCGACATCGTGGCCAAGGTGTCACGAGGCCTGGGCCGAGCCATGCCGGGCCTGGAGACCAGCGAGCTCGAGACCAAGCTGGCCGACCGGGGCTGGTGAGCGCACCGCACATCGGGATCATCGCCCTGCAAGGCGCGGCTGCTCCCCATCGCCGGATCCTCGAAGAGCTCGGCGCCATCGTCACCGACGTCCGCGCTCCCGGTACCGTCGGCGGCCTTGATGGCCTTGACGGCATAGTCATGCCCGGCGGCGAGAGCACGACGATGGGGATGTTGCTCCAGTCCTCGGGGCTGATGGAGCCGCTCGTCGACCTCATCGACGACGGAGCACCGGTGTTGGCCACGTGCGCCGGGCTCATCCTGCTGTCCTCCGAAGTGGCCGGGGGCCGGTCCGATCAGGTGCCGCTGAAGCGGCTGGACATCGCCATCCGGCGCAACGCCTTCGGCCGTCAGAACGAATCGTTCGAAGCGCCGGTCACGCTTACCGGCGACGATCTCCCGTTCCCGGCGTTGTTCATCCGAGCCCCGAGCATCGAGTCGGTCGGGCCCGACGTGAAGGTGTTGGGAACGTTCGACGGGTCTCCGGCACTGGTCCGACAGGGCTCGATCGTTGCCACTACCTTTCACCCGGAGCTGTCGAACGACGACCGCGTGCATCGCATGTTCCTCGGAGGTCACTGATGTCGGGCCACTCGAAATGGGCCACGATCAAGCACAAGAAGGGCGCGGCCGACAAGGCCCGGGGCAAGCTCTTCGGCAAGCTGATCCGTCAGGTCGAGGTGGCCGCGCGCGAAGGTGGCGGCGATCCCGAGACCAACCCCACGCTGCGCACGATGTTCCAGAAGGCCCGCGACAGCTCAGTGCCTCTCGACACCATCGAGCGGGCCATCAAGCGAGGCACGGGCGAGCTCGAAGGCGTGTCCTACGAGCAGGCGTCCTACGAGGGCTACGCCCCCGGTGGCATCGCCGTGCTGGTCGACGTGCTCACCGACAACCGCAACCGAGCCGCCTCCGACGTCCGGTCCACCTTCACCAAGGAAGGAGGAAGCCTCGGAGAGCCTGGCGCCGTTGCCTGGCAGTTCGAACGCAAGGGGGTGGCCTTCGTGCCCAGGGACGTCTCCGACGACGAGCTGATGTTGGCTGCCCTCGACGCCGGCATCGAGGACATCGCCCCCGAGGGCGACATGTGGCGCGTCACCTGCGACCCATCCGATCTCGCCGCCGTGCGGTCCGCACTCGAAGAGGCCGGCATCCCGTGCGAGAACGCCGACGTGACCATGCTTGCCCAGACCACCATCGCCCTGGAGACGCCGGAGGAGGCCAAGAGGGTGCTGCGCCTCATCGACGCCCTCGACGACATCGACGACGTCCAAGGCGTCTATGCCAACTTCGACATCCCCGACTCGGTGATGGAAACGATCGAAGCGTGAGCCCTACTGCTCGTCGGCGACGCCGAGGAGGCGAGCGCGGCTGACGGCGTGCGAACCCCGGACCAGGCCGACGACGGCCGCCACCCAGGCGACGGCACCGACGACCCAGGCAGTGGTTGCGCCCGCCCCGAAGAGCGCACCAGTGGACTGGCCGTAGCTGATCATGATGAGCGGCAGGGTCACGAGCCCCGATGCCTGCTGAGCAGCCGCTGTGCTCTTCACCCGGGCCGAGAGACGCAGAACGAGGGACAGCGTGAGAGCCAGGAACGGCGGGATGACCCACAGCATCAGCACCCACCAAGCGGTGGTCGGGAAGAACCAGCCGCCCACCTCGGGCCCGACCAGCAGGTTGACGATGAGGGAGTACACCGCGAATCCGACGATGGTGGTCACATACCCCGGCACCAGGCTGGCCACCAGCTTGCCGAGGTAGATCTCGCTGGTGGAGGCGGGGGAGTGGGCCAGGAACTCGCCCGTGCCCCGCTCCCGCTCGCCGACGATGGTGGCGGCACCGACGGCAGTGGAGATGGTCAGGGGTACGACGACGGCCAGCGGGGCGAACAGGAAGACGGCCAAGGCGTACGACGTTCGGCCGGCCGGGGTGTCACCCTGTATCTGGTCCTGGGCCGATTGCGGCAGCACCTCGAGCGCGTCGCTCACCCGCCTCACCACGTCGATGTCGCCCAGCTGGGTGATGGTGGTGAGCAGCACCAGCGGGGCCAGGAAGAAGAAGATCCCTCCGAGCGCGACCATGGGGATCCAGAAGTCGCGACTCTGGCGAAGCTGCCGCAGGTCGGTGCGGCACACCACCATGGCCCGGCGCCAGCTCACGTCGACGTCCCCCTGAGCCCCCTGAGTGCGAAGTACAGCTCGTCGAGGGTAGGTCGGCGGGTGTCGACGCGGGTGAGCAGCACCCCTTCGTCACGGAGGTGATCGATGAGGCGGGGAACGGCCGCGAGATCGGCCACCTCGACGACCAGGGTGGTGAGCCCATCGTCGACGACCCGACCTCCTGCCGCCTCGACGAGAGCGGCAGCCGGGGGACCGTCGAGGGCCTCGAGTCGTACGGTGACCCCGGGCCACACCTGCCGGGCCAGGTCGTCGGGCGGCCCCGCCACCAGCGTTCGACCGGCGTCCATCACCACGAGGTCATCGGCCAGGCCCTCAGCCTCCAGCAGAAGGTGGGTGCACATGACCACGGTCTTGCCCTGGCTCGCCATGTCCCCGATGAGCCCGAGCACGGCGTGGCTGGACTCGGGATCGAGGCCCGATGTCGGCTCGTCGAGGAGAAGCAGATCTGGTTCGTGCAGTACCGCGCGGGCCAGGGCCAGCCGGGTCTTCATCCCCGTCGAGTACCCGCCGACCTGCTGGTCGAGGGCATGATCGATTCCGAAGCGCGCCGCCGCTTCGGCGATGCGGTCGGGCCATGTCGGTCCCACCTCGTAGAGCTCGGCGGAGTAGCGAAGGTTCTCGTAGCCGCTCAGCCGGTCGTAGAGAGCGGGCTTGGCCGAGAACATCCCGCAACGGCGACGAACGTCGTCGCCCATCGACCCCGACGGATCGAGGCCGAACGTGAGGGCCGAACCCTCGTCGGGGGTGAGGGCCCCGGTGAGGAGCCGAAGGGCTGTGGTCTTGCCGGCGCCGTTGGGTCCGACGAGCACCGTGACGCGGCTGGGGGCGACAGAGAGGTCGAAACCGTCGAGAGCCACCACCTCGCCGAATGCCTTGACCACGTCCCGCAGCGAGACCACGGGTTCGTCACCTGGCATGGGCGGCGAGGGTAGCGTCGGGTGCCGGATCCACACGCGCACCGTCAGTGACCACTACCATCGAACGGATGTTCGTACTGGGTGTCGATCCGGGCCTGTCTCGCTGCGGGTACGGCGCGGTGCGGTCCACAGGTCCCGGCCGCAGCGAAGCGGTCGCGGCCGGCGTCATCCGCACCCCGCCGTCGATGCCGCTCCCACAGCGGCTCGCCGCACTGTCCGATGAGCTGGTCTCGCTCCTCGACGACCTCCGGCCCGACGCCGTCGCCGTCGAGCGCGTCTTCTTCCAGAGCAACGTTCGCACCGCCATCTCGATCGGGCAGGCCAGCGGCATCGTGCTTGCCGAGGCGGCCGGACGGGGGCTCGACGTCGTCGAGTACACACCCACCGCCGTGAAGTCTGCTGTCACCGGCTTCGGGGCGGCCGACAAGACCCAGGTGCAGCGCATGGTGCAGACGCTTCTCCGCCTCGACGCCCCACCCCGGCCCGCCGACGCCGCCGACGCCCTCGCCCTGGCCCTCACCCACCTGGCCCTCGCACCGGGTCGGACCCGGCGTGAGGCGGCCATCACCCGCCAGGCGGGGGCTGCGGTGCGATGATCGCTCCGGAGGTGCACACGTGATCGGCAGCGTCCGCGGCAAGCTCGTCGAACGGTTCCCAAGCGGCGAGGTGATCGTCGACGTCGCCGGGATCGGCTACCGCGTCACCATCACCCCCACCACCCTCACCTCGTTGGGCGAGACCGGCGACGACGTCCTCCTGCACACCCACCTTCACGTCCGCGATGACGGGCTGGCCCTCTACGGCTTCGCCACCCGCGAGGAGCGGGTGGCGTTCGAGGCGCTGCTCGGCGCCCGAGGCGTCGGCCCCGCCCTGGCGCTCGCCTTCCTGTCCGTGCATCGCCCCGATGCGCTGGCCGCCATCCTGGCCGACGACGACCTAGACGCCCTCACCCTCGTACCCGGGGTGGGCCGAAAGACGGCGCAGCGGCTGCTCATCGAGCTCAAGAGCCGGCTCGACGTTCCCGACCTCGACGACCGCGGCCCGCTCACTGCCGGAGCTCCGACGGCCCGACGCGAGGTGCGAGAGGCGCTCGCCTCCCTGGGCTACGGCGATGAGGAGATCCGCGAGGCCACCGCCGATCTCGGCCCCGACGGGTCCACCGACGAGCTGTTGCGCACCGCCCTCCAGCGTCTCGCCATGGTCAAGGGTCGGTGACCGGCGTGCGCGAAGAGCTGCTCACACCGCGGGTCGACGATGAGGAGGAGGCAACGCTGGAGGCCGGTCTGCGCCCGCAGAGTCTCGAGGAGTTCGTCGGGCAGCCCGAGGTGCGCGATCACCTCGACATCCTCCTCGAGGCGGCCCGCCGTCGCGGAGCTCCACCCGATCACGTCCTGTTCGCCGGTCCGCCCGGCCTGGGCAAGACCACGCTGGCCGCGATCATCGCCACCGAGCTGCACGCCGCTCTGCGGATCACCTCCGGTCCGGCGCTCGAGCGGGCCGGCGACCTCGCCGCCATCCTCACCAACCTCGAGGAGGGCGATGTCCTGTTCGTCGACGAGATCCACCGGCTGAACCGGGCCGTCGAGGAGGTCCTCTACCCGGCCATGGAGGACTTCGAGCTCGACATCGTGGTGGGCAAGGGCCCTTCAGCTCGATCCATTCGCCTCGAGCTTCCCCCCTTCACCCTGGTGGGTGCCACCACCCGCACCGGGCTGCTCACCAGCCCCCTTCGTGATCGGTTCGGGCTCATCGCCCGCCTCGACTACTACGGCGCCGACGACCTGCGTCGCATCGTCACCCGGGCGGCCGGGATCCTCCGCGTCGAGGTGCACACCGATGGCGCGGCCGAGATCGCTCGCCGGTCACGCGGTACCCCCAGGATCGCCAACCGGCTCCTCCGTCGCGTTCGCGATGTCGCCGAGGTGCGGGGCGACGGAGTGGTCACCGCCGATCTCGCCGCCGAAGGTCTGGCGCTGTACGGCGTCGACGAGGCGGGACTCGACAAGGTCGATCGCGCCGTGCTGGATGCGATCTGCCGGCGCTTCCGCGGCGGTCCCGTCGGGCTCTCGACGTTGGCGCTCTCCGTGAGCGAGGAACCCGACACGATCGAAGAGGTGTACGAGCCCTACCTCATCCAGCAGGGCTACCTCCAGCGAACGGCACGAGGGAGGGTTGCCACCCCGGCGGCGTGGACGCATCTGGGGCTCGAGGTCGGCGCACACGGACCCGACGCCGGGCCCAGCCTGTTCAGCGATGGCTGATCAGTCGGCCCAGGGGAACGGGTTGTTGATGCACACGCCACCGTTCGTCGGCACGCGGATGTAGGCGCACGCCCAGGTACCGGCGTTGTCGATCGGAGCGGCATCGGTGTGGCCCGAAGGCAGGGCCAGCCCCACGGTGGCCAGTGTGACGGCACCGGCGGTGGCCAGTGTGACAAGACGTCGGAACATTGGTGACTCCTGGTTCATCGGGAGAGTGCGTTGGCGGGAGCGGAGAGGATGTCGGCGACGAAGGTGGCGGGATCGATGCCCAGACCGCCCGCCCCGAAGTCGGGGTTGACCGGGGCGTCGCTGGCCTTGTCGGCGGCGTCGTCGTTGCCGATGTAGACCTCGGCCGGACGGGTGCGGAGCGTGGTGCCACCGGTGTCGGGGCTCGGTGTCGGCTCGTCGCCGGCGGCAGCGCCGCGGTCGCCGATGGTTGCCACCGCCACCTCGACCGGTTGGAGGGCATCGCCGCTCTCGAGCACGACGAGATCGTCGGCGGCGGGGGCGGCCACCCGCGTGTCGACGGTGGTCGGTGGGGTGTGGGTGGTGATCCCGCTGAGCCCGGGGACGGTGGCGATGGCGAAAGCCATCGCACCGATCGCCGCCGGCGACGGGCCCGAGGTGGCATCGGCCAGCCGGCTCCGCAGGCCACCCAGCCGACCCAGGAGCCACCCCAGCGCGGGGACGGCACCCAACCGCTCGAGGATGCGCTCGCCCGAGACGCGCTCGAACTCGCGGCGCAGTGCTCGCCGCGCCCGGAACAGCAGCTGCTCCACGACGCCGATGTTGACATCGAGCTCTCCGGCGATGGCGGCGTAGCTCAGCCCCCGGCGTTCGCGGAGGTCGAGCACGTCGTGGTGACGCGGTGCGAGACGCTGCAGGGCCTCGTGCAGGTGGGCCAGATCGACTTCGGTGTCGAGCCGGTGTGACTCGTCTTCGCTCACGCCCAAGTCGATCTCGTCGCTGGTCTGGGTTCGTGCGCTCCGCCGATGGTGGTCGATGCACAGACGGGAGGCGATGACCGTCATCCAGGGGTAGAAGCGCCGGTCGCCCTCCAGCAGATCGAGGCGCTGGTAGGCGCGGAGGAACGCCTCCTGAGCCAGATCCTGTGCGGTGTCGGCATCGCTGACGCGACGCTCGCAGAAGCGGGTGAGGCGATCGAAGTAGCGGTGGTAGAGGTCGTCGAACGCGGCGGCGTCACCGGCCTGGAAACGCTCGACCAGCACCCGGTCGCGACCGAGGTCGACGTCATCGGCTCGAAGTGCCACGCTCAGCCTCCCCCAATCCCACGTTCCGGTTCCACGTTTCCGTCGTTCCCCACGGTGCGAGAATTCGACAACCGTTCGCCGAATCCTGCCACATGACCTCGATCTGACGAAACATGACGTATCGACCCGAACGACCGCCGATGGCACAGTTCGACTACGAGCTGCCGCGCTCCGCCATCGCCCAGGTGCCCGCCGAGCCGCGAGACCACGCCCGGCTTCTCGACGCCCGTGGAACCCCAGCCGTCGATCGACGGATCAGCGATCTGCCCGACCTCATCGAACCCGGCGACCTACTGGTCGTCAACGACACCCGGGTGCTGCCGGCGCGCCTTCGCGGGCGAAAGCGCACCGGTGGAGCGGTTGAGGTCCTCCTCATCGAGCGGGGCCCAGACGGGTGGTGGGATGCACTGGTGCGTCCGTCGGCTCGGGTTCCCGTGTCCGGCCTCGTGATGGTCGACGGCCGGCTCAGCGTCGAGGTCGGTGCATCGACGGCGGTTGGCGGTCGCCGCGTCCGTCTGCTCGGCGCCGACGGGGAGGGGATGGCGGCGAAGGCGGAGCTCGTCGAGCTCGAGCGCGCCGGTGAGCTGCCCTTGCCGCCCTACATCTCGACCCCGCTCGGGGACCCCGACCGCTACCAGACCGTCTACGCCCGGTCGCCTCGATCGGTTGCCGCTCCGACCGCCGGCCTCCACCTCACCAACGCGGTACTCGAACGCTGCCGAAGAGCGGGGGCCGAGGTGGCCTCCGTCGAGCTGGTGGTGGGACTGGCCACCTTCCGCCCGATCGATGTCGACGATCCCGCCGACCACACCATGCACGACGAGACATACAGCATCCCCGCCGGCACCTGGGACAAGGCGCGGCGCTCTAGGCGCGTGATCGCCGTAGGCACCACTACGGTGCGCGCTCTGGAGTCGGCCGCTCGTGGCGAGATGGCTGGACGGACGGGCCTCTTCATTCGCTCCGACTTCGACTTCGAGGTGGTCGACCTGTTGCTCACGAACTTCCACATGCCGCGATCGAGCTTGCTGCTTCTCGTCGACGCCTTCATTGGGCCGCGGTGGCGGGAGATCTATGAGGAGGCGCTGGCCCGGGACTACCGGTTCCTGTCGTTCGGGGACGCCATGCTCCTCGAGCGGGACCGCAATGGCTGACAGCCTGGACCACCCCGCGGCCGGTGAGGCCCCCGGGACCCGGACGCCGTTCGTCGGCCTGGCCACCGACGGCTCGGCCCGGCGAGGTCGGGTCCACACCCACCGGGGTGGGTTCGACACCCCATGCTTCATGCCCGTGGGCACCCGTGGCGCGGTGAAGCACCTGACGGCCGCCGACCTCGACCGCCTCGGTGTCGACGTCATGTTGGCCAATACCTACCACCTGATGCTCCGGCCGGGGCCGTCCCGAGTGGCCGCCCAGGGAGGCCTCGAGGGGTTCACCGGATGGGCAGGCCACCACCTGACCGACTCGGGTGGCTACCAGGTGTTCTCGCTGACGCCCAGCGTCGACGACGACGGCGTCACGTTCCGCTCCACCTACGACGGTGACGAGATCCGGCTCACCCCCGAACGGGCGGTGGGGATCCAAGAACAGCTCGGCGGCGACATCCAGATGGCCCTCGATGTCTGCCCGCCGCTGCCATCGCCTCCCGGCGTCGTGGCTACCGCCGTCGAGCGCACCGCGGCGTGGGCCCGTCGGGCGATCGCCGTCCACCGGAGTCCGCGACAAGGGCTCTTCGGGATCGTTCAGGGCGGCGTCGATGTGGGCCTCCGCCGCCAGAGCTCACGCCGTACCGCAGAGCTGCCCTTCGACGGGTTCGGCATAGGCGGGTTCTCCGTGGGCGAGGAGGCGGCACCCCGAGCCGACGCCCTCGCTGCGACCCTCGACGAGCTGCCGGCCGACCGTCCCCGGTACCTGATGGGCGTCGGCGATCCCGTCGGGCTGATCACGGCGATCGAGCTGGGCGTCGACATGTTCGACTGCGTCCTCCCGACCCGTCATGCCCGCCACGGCACGGTGCTCACCGGCGAGGGCCGCCTGAACCTCCGCAACGCGGGCAACCTCGGCGACGACAGACCGCTCGATGACCACTGCCCATGCGAGGTGTGCCAACGCCACAGCCGAGCGTTCCTGGCCCACCTGCTCCGGGTGAAGGAACCGACGGGGGCTCGGTTGGTCACCATCCACAACGTCGCCTGGACGTTGGCGCTGGTCGATCGGGCACGACGGGCCATCGAGACCGGTCGCTTCGAGGAGGTCCGCCGGAGTGTCATCGAGATCTGGACCTGACGCCCGCTAGTCTGCCGCCCACCGTGGCTGCCCTGGTCCTGCGAACCCGAAGGGTTGGTGGTGGTGGCGATGTGGTCGCCGTAGCCGTCATCGATGACCGTGGCGTGCTCGTTGGCGTCGGAGGCCACGCTCACCTCGTGGACCGTATCAACTGGCCGATGTGGTGCAGAGCGGTGGTCAGGCGTCCGTGAGTTCCCAGTGGACCCGCTTGCCGACGGCGGCGGCGTAGCGCTCGACCGTCGAGAGCTTGACGTCCACCTCGGCCTTCTCGATGCGAGCCACCGCCGACTGCGAGGTGTGCATCCGTGCTGCCACGACGGTCTGTGAGAGGCCCTTCGCCTCGCGTTCGGCTGCCAGGGCCTCGAGCAGCCTGCGCCGGCGCACAGCGGCGTCCAGGAGCTCCGGGAACTCCGCGCTGGCCTTCGTGCGCTCGGCGATCATCTCGTCGAGGAAGTCCTTGCGAGCCATGCCGTCATCCTCGCATATCACAAATGCGATCGCAACTACGATATTATAATCGCCTGCCTCGGCGCCTCCAGTCCGCCAATCGACGCTCGGCGAGCCGGACCTTCTCGGGCGGTGTGTTCTGGGTCTTCTTCGAGAAACCGTCGAGCGACAGGAGCACCTGACCCGCTCTTCCTTCGGTGGCGAACAGGATTCGAAAGGTCTGGCGGTCGCCGTCCGCCCGCACCTCGTAGATAGTGGGTGTAGGCGAGATCGATGAGTGGGGTGTCGTCCTCACTGGTGACGTCGAGATGTCCAATAGTGCTCACGCGGCCGTTGGTGTCGTCGAAGTCGGTCACCGTGGCGATGCCGTTGGGTCGGGTGACCGTGTCCATGCGGCCGTACTCGTCGTAGTCGTAGTCGGTGGTGCGGGCCGTTCCAGCCAGGTAGTCGACCATGGTCTCGCCCCGGCCCATGAGCGGGTCGTAGGTGTAGCCGACGAGCTGACGATCGGTGTCGCTGACGAGCTGCCGCCACTGCTGCGTCACGCGACCGGCCTGGTCGTAGACGGTACGGCTCGTCGTTCCCCATTCGTCGGTGTAGGGCCCCGAGGTCGGGTCCGCCGGAGTGTCATCGAGATCTGGACCTGACGCCCGCTAGTCTGCCGCCCACCGTGGCTGCCCTGGTCCTGCTCGTCCTGTCCTTCGGCCTGTTCTGGGCCCTCGTCGTGGTTCCCCAGCAACGGCGCCTCCGTCGCCACCAAGAGCTCGTGGCGAGCATCGAGGTGGGGGAGCAGGTGGTCACGTCAGCGGGGATCCACGGCACCGTCAACGACCTCACAGACGACACGGCACTCATCGAGGTGGCACCGGGCATCGTCATGCGGTTCGCCCGCGGCGCCATCGCCCATCGCGCCGGGGACTCGTCCAGCTCCGAGGGTGAGGCATGAAGCGGCCATGGACCTCGCTGATCGGCATCGTCGTGGCAACCACCGCCGCGCTGGTCGCCGTCTTCGCCACTGGTAGTGCGCCCAAGCTCGGGCTCGACCTCCAAGGCGGGGTGGCCATCGTGCTGGAACCGGCCAGCCCCGTCGACGACGGCATCCTCGACCAGACGATCGAGATCCTGCGCTCCCGCGTCGATGCCCTCGGCGTGGCCGAGCCGGACATCACCCGCCAGGGAGGCAACGTCATCGTCCAGATCCCGGGTGTGACCGACCGGGCCCGCGCCCGGGAGATCGTCGGCCAGACTGCCGAGCTGCGGTTCCGTCCCGTCATCGACATCGCTCCGGGCGACGAGCCAACACCGCCCGAGGAGGATCTGGTCGAATCGGAGGTCGTCCTCGGGGACCGAGACGGCGAGCTCCGCTACCGCCTTGCCCCCGCCGAGCTGACCGGCGAGATCGTGTCCACCGCCAATGCCCGCTTCGGCATCACCGGCCCGAGCGAGTGGGCGGTGCTCGTCGACTTCACGGCTGAGGGAAGCCCGTTGTGGGATGACCTTGCCGCCCGCATCGTGGGACGCCAGCTGGCCATCGTGCTCGACGGCATCGTCCAGTCTGCCCCGACGATCCAGACCGCCCAGTTCGGGGGCAGCGCCACCATCTCGGGGAGCTTCTCCGAACGGGAGGCCAAGGACCTCGCCTTGGTGCTGCGGTTCGGGTCCCTACCGGTCGAGCTTGTCGAGCAGACGGTGCAGGAGGTGTCGGCAACCCTCGGGCGTGACGCCCTCTCCGCTGGCCTTGCTGCCGGCGCGATCGGTTTGCTGGCGGTCTCCCTGTACCTGATCGCCTACTACCGGCTTCTCGGTGTGGTGGCCACCTCGTCATTGGCGGTGGCGGGCGGCCTGTTGTGGTCTTTGATCTCCTGGTTGGGTGAGGCGCAGGGTCTGGCCCTCACCCTGGCCGGCGCTACCGGGATCATCGTCTCGATCGGTGTCGCCGTCGACAGCAACATCGTGTACTACGAGCGGGTGAAGGACGAGGTTCGAGGTGGTCGTACCCTGCGGTCGTCCTCGGAGTTCGCCTTCGGTCGGGCGTTCTCGACCATCCTCAAAGCTGATTTCGCCTCGCTGCTCGGCGCCGGGATGCTCTACCTCCTCACCGTCGGCCCGGTTCGGGGCTTCGCGCTGTTCTTGGGCCTGGCGACGTTGCTCGACCTCGTCGTCTCGTGGTTCTTCATGCGCCCCGCGGTGATACTTCTCGCCCGCGCCAGCCGCGATCACCCGACGCGCCTGGGCATCCTCCCCAGCACCACCGAGGCCACACCATGAGCGTTCTCCGCCAGCTCTACCGGGGCGAGAACGACTTCGACATCGTCGGGAAGTTCAAGATCGGCGTGTCCCTCAGCGCACTGCTGGTTCTCATCAGCATCGCATCGCTGTTCGGTCGCGGGCTGAACCTCGGCATCGACTTCGAGGGTGGATCGGCGTTCACCATCACCGGCGACGCCGGCATCTCGGTCGCCGACACGCGCGACGCGCTCCGTCCCATCGGCCTCGAGAGCTCGAAGATCCAGGTGCTGGGTGGCGACACCCTCAGGGTTCAGGTCAAGGACGTTCCCGACGCGGAGCGCGAGGCTGAGATCCGCCAGACACTGGCCGACCACGTCGGCACCGACGTCACCGAGGTCAGCCTCACCTCGGTGGGGCCGTCGTGGGGCGACGAGATCACCAGCAAGGCCCAGCGAGCCCTGGTCTTCTTCCTCATCCTGGTGATGATCTACATCGCGCTGCGGTTCGAGCCGAGGATGGCCGCCGCCGCCTTCGTCGCCATGGTCCATGACGTGATCGTGAGCGTGGGGTTCTACTCCGTCTTCCAGATCGAGGTCACGCCGGCGACCGTCATCGCCTTCCTCACCATCCTCGGGTACTCGCTGTACGACACCATCGTCGTCTTCGACCGGGTCAACGAGAATGCGCTGCTCCTCGCCGCGTCGGGCCGCGCCACGTACTCCGACATGGTCAACCTGTCGATGAACGAGGTGATGATGCGGTCCATCAACACGTCGATCACCTCGTTGCTGCCGGTGACGTCGATGCTGGTCGTCGGATCGTTCGTGCTCGGTGCTGCCACCCTCGAAGAGTTCGCAATCGCCCTGATGGTCGGCCTCGTTGCCGGTACCTACTCCTCGATCTTCACCGCCGCTCCCGTGCTGGTCGCCCTCAAGCAGCGCCAGCCCCGTCACGCCGAACGTGCCAGCCGGACCACCCGCTCCACCGACGACGACGAGATTGTCGCCACCGTGCGACGCGACGACGTGACCGCCACCATCAAGGCCCGTCCCCGCCGCAAGCGCCGGCGCTGACGGCGGTACCGTGTAGAGGTGGCCACCGTCCAACGTGTGCTGCCCTGGAGACGCGGCACCGCAACCCCCGCCGAGCTCGAACCGCTCCTGCGCGCCTGGCGAGCGGCCGGCCCCCGGCGTTCCGCGGCTCTGATCGAACGGGCGTACCTGTTGGCAGCCGCCCTCCATGACGACCAGGTGCGCAAGACCGGTGACGCCTACATCAGCCATCCGCTGGCGGTCGCAACGATCGTGGCCGAGCAGGGCCTCGACGATGTGACGGTCGCCGCCGCGCTCCTCCACGACGCCATCGAGGACACCGGGCTCACCCTCGACGAGCTGGCCACTCAGTTCGGTCCCGAGGTAGCCGCCGTCGTCGATGGTGTCACCAAGCTCGAACGGCTTCGCTTCGACAGCCGGGAAGCCCAGCAGGCCGCCACCATGCGGAAGATGCTGGTGGCGATGGCCAAGGACCTGCGGGTGCTGCTCATCAAGCTGGCCGACCGCCTCCACAACATGCGCACCATCGCCGCCATGGAGGGGTGGAAGCAGCAGCGAACCGCCACCGAGACCCTGGAGATCTACGCGCCGCTGGCCCACCGGCTCGGCATGGCGGAGATGAAGGCCGAGCTCGAGGACCTGTGCTTCGCAGTCATCGAGCCCAAGCGCTACGCCGAGATCGAGCAGATGGTCGAGATCCGAGCCCCGGCCCGTGATGCCTACCTCTCTGAGGTGACGGCCGAGCTGCACCGGAGGTTCACGCAGCTGCGCATCGACGCCGACATCTTTGGCCGGCCGAAGCACCTCTGGAGCATCTACGAGAAGATGGTCGTGAAGGATCGCGAGTTCGACGACATCCACGACCTCATCGGGGTCCGCGTCATCGTCGACTCCGTTCGCGATTGCTACGCGGCGCTGGGTTCCATCCACTCGCTGTGGAAGCCGCTCCAGGGTCGCTTCAAGGACTACATCGCCATGCCCAAGTTCAACCTCTACCAGTCGTTGCACACGACGGTAGTGGGTCCTGCCGGCAAGCTCCTGGAGATCCAGATCCGCACCAAGGAGATGCACAGCCGGGCCGAGCACGGCGTCGCCTCCCACTGGGGTTACAAGGACCCGTCGTCGGCTCCCGACGCGGCGTGGCTCGATCGGATCGTCGACTGGCAGGCCGAGACCACCGACCCCGACGAGTTCATGAACGCCTTGCGGGGTGACCTCGAACAGGACGAGGTCTTCGTGTTCACTCCCAACGGTGATGTCATCACCCTTCCCGCCGGTGCGACCACCGTCGATTTCGCCTACGCCGTGCACACCGAGGTAGGGCACGCGACGGTCGGCGCCAGGGTCAACGGCCGATTGGTCTCACTCGACACCCTCGTGGCGTCGGGCGACACCGTCGAGGTCTTCACCTCCAAGGTCGCCGATGCCGGCCCATCTCGCGATTGGCTCAAGTTCGTCGTCACCCCCCGCGCTCGCAACAAGATCAAGCAGCGGTTCTCCAAGGACCGGCGCGAGGATGATCGTGACGCCGGACGCGAAGAGCTGATGAAGGAGCTGCGGCGCGAAGGACTCCCGGTTCAGAAGGTGACGTCGTCCAGCGCGCTGGCCGAGCTGGCCGAGACCATGAACTACTCCGACGTCGATGCCCTCTACGCCGCGGTGGGTCAGGCCCACGTCTCGGGCAAGGCCGTGGCCCAACGCCTGGGCCGGATCCTGCGGGAGGGCAGCCATGCCGAGGAACGGGTTCCGTCGACGGTGGGTAGCCGCCGCCACACCAGTCGGCGACGATCCGACACCGGCATCCACGTCGAGGGACTCGACGACGTCATGGTGCGCCTGTCTCGCTGCTGCACGCCGGTGCCCGGCGACGAGATCATGGGCTTCGTCACCCGCGGCCGGGGTGTGTCGGTCCACCGGACCGACTGCTCCAACGCGGTGTCGCTCGTGGGTGCTCAAGGTGACCGGCTCATCGACGTCGAATGGGACAGCGACCCGGGAGCGGGCTTCGTCGTCTCCATCATCGTCGAGGCCCTGGATCGCACCCGGTTGCTGCGCGACGTCTCCACTGCCCTCTCCGAGCACCACGTGAACATCGTCGCCGCCCACACCCAGACCGGTGAGGACCGGATCAGCCGCATGCAGTTCGATTTCGAGCTGTCGGACCCGAGCCACCTCGACTCGGTTCTCGGAACCCTCCGCGACATCGACTCCGTGTACGACTGCTACCGCGTGCTCCCCGGCCACGCCGAGCGGGCGAGCTGACAACTAGGGTCGGCGCCCATGCCGCTCGGGATCGCCGTCGATGGGTGAGGGGTTCCAGACCCCACCCGGCACCCACGACGTCCTCGCCCCCGAGTCCGCCCGGTGGGAAGCCGCGGTGGCCTCCTTCGCCGGGGTGGTCGGACGGGCGGGCTACGGCCTGCACATCCCGCCGATGTTCGAGGACGTGGGCGTGTTCCTGCGCGTCGGGGAGACCACCGATGTCATCTCCAAGGAGATGTACGTCTTCGAGGACCGTGGCAATCGAACGCTGGCCCTCCGGCCTGAAGGGACGGCCTCGGTGGTGCGGGCGTTCCTCCAGCACGGCCCTCCGGTGCCGTTCAAGGCCTGGTACGCCGGTCCGAAGTTCCGCTACGAGCGCGCCCAGGCTGGTCGCTACCGACAGCACCACCAGGTGGGACTCGAGTGCCTGGGGATCGACGATCCTGATGTCGACGTCGAGGTCATCTCGTTGTGCTGGTCCTTCCTCGCGGGACTCGGCCTGTCGCGGTTGCGCCTGCTGGTCAACAGCCTCGGAGATTCGGCGTCGCGCGCCGCATACCGTGACGCCCTGATGGCCCATCTCGAACCCCACCGAGAGGCGATGGGCGACAACGACCGGCGCCGTCTCGATCAGAACCCACTCCGGGTGCTCGACACCAAGGACCCGGACCTGGCTCAAATGGTGGCCGGCGCTCCCGCCGCGACCGATCACCTCACCTCGGAGGCCTCGGCGCACTTCGACCGGGTCCTCTCAGGGCTGGACGCGGCCGGCATCCCCTACACCCTCGAACCCCGTCTGGTCCGTGGTCTCGACTACTACACGCACACGCTGTTCGAGGTGCAGGCCGACGCCCTCGAGGGGGCTCAGTCGGCCGTGGGTGGAGGCGGACGCTACGACGGGCTGGCCGAGGCCCTCGGCGGGAAGCCCACCCCCGGCGTCGGGTTCGGCATCGGGCTCGAACGCACCTTGCTGGCCTGTGATGCCGAAGGCGTCTTCCCGGTCCCGCCCACCCGCGTCGATGTGTTCGTCGTCGACGCGGTCGGCGGAACCGCGGCGAGAGACCTGTGCGACGAGCTGCGCCGGGCGGGGATCGGTACCGATCGGGCCTGGGGAGGGCGGTCGTTCAAGGCGCAGTTCAAGGCCGCCGACCGCTCAGGAGCTCGCCTGGCCCTGGTCGTCGGCGACGACGAGCACCAGCGCGGTGTGGTGGCGATCCGCCCGCTGGACGGCTCCGCCCCCCAGGCCGAGGTCGCCCGCGCTGACGTCGCCCGTGAGGTCGGCCGGCGCCTCGATCGACGACAGGGACAACCATGACGATGAGGACCCACTACTGCGGCGACGTCCGGCCCGAGCACATCGGCGAGCGGATCAGCGTGTGTGGCTGGGTGCTCGCTCGGCGCGAGCACGGCGACGAGCTCGCCTTCATCGATCTCAGGGACCACACCGGGGTCGTGCAGTGCGTGGTCGATCACGCCCACGATCTGCGCAAGGAGTTCGTCCTTCGCATAACCGGCACGGTCCGGCCTCGGCCCGAGGGCACCGTCAACCCCGAGCTGGCCACCGGTCAGGTGGAGCTCGGCGAATGCGACGTCGAGATCCTCAACCAGTCGGAGCCACCTCCATTCCCTGTCACCGATCGGATCGAGGCCGACGAGCACATCCGCTTGCGCTATCGCTATGTCGACCTCCGTCGGGACCGGATGCAGCGGAACCTGCGCATCCGGGCCTCGGTGAACTCGGCCATTCGCTCTGCCATGGAGTCTCAGGGGTTCGTCGAGGTCGAGACGCCCATGCTCATCGCGTCCACCCCCGAGGGGGCGCGTGACTTCATGGTCCCGTCGCGTCTGGCGCCCGGGTCGGCCTATGCCCTCCCGCAGTCACCCCAGCTGTTCAAGCAGCTCCTGATGGTCGGTGGGTTCGACCGCTACTACCAGATCGCCCGATGCCTGCGCGACGAGGACCTCCGAGCCGATCGTCAGTTCGAGTTCATGCAGCTCGACGCCGAGGCGTCGTTCGTCACCCAAGACGATGTGTTCTCCTTCATCGGCGAAGCGGTCCTGGCCGCCGTCGAAGCCGCCACCGGGTCGCGGCCCTCCGGTGACATCCCCGTCATGAGCTGGACCGAAGCGATGGACCGCTTCGGGTCTGACAAGCCCGACGTGCGCTTCGGCATGGAGCTCACCGACGTCTCCGCCGTGATGGCCGGCACCGACTTCCGTGCCTTCCAAGCGCCCGCCGTGAAGGGCATCCGCGTCCCCGGCGGCGCCGAGCTGAGCCGAAACCGCCTTGACGACCTCACCGATCGGGCAAAGGGATGGGGGGCCAAGGGGCTGGTGTGGATGAAGGTCGAATCGGCGACGGCGGTGTCGTCTCCGGTCGCCAAGTTCCTCACCGACGAGGAGATCGCGGGGCTGGTGGCGGTGCTCGACGGCGTCGAGGGCGACCTGCTTCTGTTGGTCGCCGACGACCGCCGAGTGGTGAACCACGTCCTCGGCCTGCTCCGGGCAGACCTCGGGCGTCCCGCCGTCACCGAAGGGGGAGTGAACCTGTTGTGGGTGGTCGACTTCCCCCTGTTCGAGGAGATCGCCGACGACGGGCGACCGGTCCCGGGCCATCATCCGTTCACCATGCCGCACCCAGACGATCTGGGCCTGCTGCCATCGGCGAACAGCGAGGAGCTGCTGGCGGTCCGTTCGCTCTCCTATGACCTCGTGCTGAACGGTTGGGAGCTCGGCTCGGGGTCGGTGCGAATCCACGACCCCGACATCCAGCAGCAGATCTTCGGCCTGCTCGGCATCGACGAGGCCGAAGCCCAAGCCCGATTCGGCTTCCTGCTCGATGCGTTCCGGTTCGGTGCTCCACCCCATGCCGGGTTTGCCTTCGGGATCGATCGGCTCGTCGCCATCCTCGCCGGGGAGGAGAACATCCGAGAGGTGATCGCCTTCCCCAAGACACAGTCGGGCACCGACCCCCTCACCGGGGCACCCACCCCGATAGGCGCCGCCGAGCTGGCCGACCTCGGGTTGCGGATGCGGTTGGCGTGACGGGCGACCTCTTCGGATCGGCGGCGCGGGAGCGCCTGGCCGCCCGTGGTCCGTTGGCGGCTCGGATGCGCCCGCGGCACCTCGATGAGGTCGTCGGCCAGGCCAAGCTCATCGGGCCGGGACGGCCGCTGCGGGTCCTGATCGAGAGCGATCGCCTTTCCAGCGTGATCCTCTGGGGACCGCCGGGAACCGGCAAGACCACCCTGGCCGAGGTGGTCGCCGCCACCACGCGACGAGCCTTCGAGCGACTGAGTGCCACGTCGGCCGGGGTCAAGGACGTGCGGGCCGTCGTCGATCGGGCGCGTTCGCGTCTGGGGGAGCAGGGCCACGGCACGATCCTCTTCCTCGATGAGGTCCACCGATTCAACAAGACGCAGCAAGACGCGCTTCTACCCGACGTGGAGAGCGGACTCATCACCCTCATCGGGGCGACGACCGAGAACCCGTTCTTCGAGGTCAACCCGCCGTTGATGAGTCGCAGCACGCTCTTTCGGCTCGAGCCGCTCACCCGATCCGACATCGTTGATCTGTTGCGGCGCGGCCTCGAGATCGAACAGGCACACGCCGAGGATGACGCCCTCGAGCACCTCGCGGAACGGGTGGAAGGTGATGCCCGGTCCGCCCTCGGGGCCCTCGAGGTGGCGGTGGCACTCGCCGGCAACGACACACCCGAAGATGGCCAACCGCCGCGGGTCACCATGAAGCACGCGGTCGCCGCTCTCGACCTCCGGGCCCTCCGCTATGACCGCGACGAGCACTATGACGTCGCATCTGCGTTCATCAAGAGCATCCGCGGCTCGGATCCAGACGCCGCGCTGCACTACCTGGCCCGGATGCTGACCGCCGGCGAGGACGCACGGTTCATCGCCCGCCGGCTCGTGATCTCAGCCAGCGAAGACATCGGTCTGGCCGACCACACCGCGCTCTTGGTGGCAGTGGCGGCCGCTCACGCCGTCGAGCACGTGGGTCTCCCCGAGGCCCGCCTCAACCTGGCCCACGCCGTGGTCCACCTCGCCACCGCACCGAAGTCCAACTCGGCCTACCGCGCCATCGGCGCCGCGCTGGCCGACGTCGAGGCCGGACCCATCGGTCGGGTGCCGCCCCACCTCCGGGATGCCAGCCACCCCGGCGTGGCGGACCTCGGCCATGGGCAAGGCTACGACTATCCTCACGACGACCCCAGGGGCTGGGTGGACCAGGAGTACCGCCCGCTCGAGGTCGCCGGCCGCACCTACTGGGAACCCTCACCGCATGGCGAGGAGCCGGAGCGGGCGGCAGAGCTGTACCGAAGGCGCCGACCGAACGAGGGCGACGGAGATCATGAGCACGACGGCTGACCAGACCCATCACCGAGGAGCCCACCGATGAGCGCGTCGGACGTCGCCGCCGTCATCGTCGCCATCACCAGTGTGGTGGCGGTGACGTTGCTGGTCATCGCGCTCGGGCAGATGACGCGCACCCTCCGGCAGCTTCGCGAGACGCTCGACGAGCTACGACGGGAGACGATACCGGTCGTGGAGAACCTCCAGGTTGCCACGCAGAAGGCCAACACCGACCTCGAGCGAGTCGAACAGCTGCTCACCACGGCCGAGTCGATCGGCGCCACCGTCGACTCGGCCAGTCGCCTGGCGTACCTCACCTTCTCCAACCCGGTCATCAAGACGATGGCCGCGGCGTCGGGCACGGCGCGGGCGTACCGCCGGCTGCGTCGCTCGAGCGACTGAGGCGGAGGCAGCCGATGTTCAAGCGCCTCTTCTGGCTCGTGGTCGGCATCGCCTTCGGGTTCGGGTGCAGCTTCTGGCTCATGCGGGCGGCGCGGGCGATGGCACTGCGCTATTCGCCCGAGCGGGTGACCGGCGACGTCGCTGGAGCACTGCGGGCGTTCGGGGCCGATCTGCGCGCCGCCGCTCGTGAGGCTCGGCAGGGGATGGCCGAAGCCGAGGCCGACATCCGTGCTCGGCTGGAGCCGGGCGCCAACTTCGATCGTCGATAGCCTTCGCCCTCATGCAAGCCGATGAGCTTCGTCGCGCCTTCGTCGGCTTCTTCGAGTCCCGGGATCATGTGGTGGTACCGAGTGCGAGCCTGATCCCGCACGACCCCTCCCTGCTGTTCACGGTCGCCGGGATGGTGCCGTTCAAGCCCTACTTCGTGGGTGATGAACCGCCGCCGTGGCCCCGGGCGGTCAGCATCCAGAAGTGCGTACGTGCCGGGGGCAAGCACAACGACCTCGACGAGATCGGCCGAACCTCGCGCCACCTCACCTTCTTCGAGATGATGGGCAACTTCAGCTTCGGCGACTACTTCAAAGCCGAGGCCATCGCCTCGGCCTGGGAGTTCTTCACCGAGGTGCTCGGCCTCGACGCCGGGCGCCTGTGGGTGACCGTGCACCTCGACGACGACGAGGCCGCCGAGATCTGGCACGACCAGGAAGAGGTTCCTTCAGACCGCATCCAGCGATTCGACGAGGACAACTTCTGGAAGATGGCCGACACCGGGCCGTGCGGTCCGTGTTCAGAGATCTTCTGGGACAAGGGCGATCAGCACGGAGCGGGGGGTGGACCCCAGCACGGCGATGAGGACCGGTTCGTCGAGATCTGGAACCTGGTCTTCATGGAGTTCGACCAAGCCGCCGACGGAAGCCGCTCACCGCTACCCAAGCCATCGATCGACACCGGGTCGGGCTTGGAGCGTGTCCTCGGTGTTCTCCAGGGGGCCGACTCGGTGTTCGAGCTCGATGCCATGCGCCCGCTGATCGCTGACGCCGAGAGGATCACCGACACCCCATACGGTGGTGGCGGCGAAGACGACGTCAGCCTGCGCATCGTCGCCGATCATGCCCGGACCTTCACCCACCTCGTGAGCGACGGTGTGGTCCCCAGCAACGAAGACCGGGGCTACGTGCTGCGATCCATCATCCGGCGGGCGGTGCAACGGACGTGGATGCTGGGGCTCGAGGACGGCATCGTGACCGTGCCGATGGCCGGTGCAGTCATCGACCAGATGGGCGGTGCCTACCCCGAGCTCATCGCCAACCGGGACTTCATCTGCGAGACGGTCGAGCGGGAGGAGGGCCGCTTCCGCCAGACGTTGCGGTCCGGCATCGCCATCCTCGACGACGCTCTCGGCACCATCGGACGTGATGCAACGCTGCCGGGGCCTGTCGCCTTCAAGCTTCACGACACCTTCGGGTTCCCCATCCAGCTCACCACCGAGATCGCCGCCTCACGCGGGCAGGGCGTCGACCGAGCGGGGTTCGACGAGGCCATGGCTGACCAGCGGGAGCGGGCCCGTGCCGCTCGCAAGGCCAGCTCCGACGGCGAGGATCGAACCGAGACCTACCGCGAGATCCTCGAGTCCCACGGCGCCTCCGACTTCGTGGGCTACGACTCCACCGAGGTGGACGCCACCATCACCGAGGTGATCCAGGTAGGCGGCGACGAAGACGACGCCTCGTCCACGGTCGAGGTGTTCTGCGACCGGACCCCGTTCTACGCCGAAGCGGGCGGGCAGGTCGGCGACACCGGAGTGATCGAGACGGCCACCGGACACGTCGTGGTCGATGACACCACCTACGCGTTGCCGGGTCTGCATCGCCACCGGGGGAGGATCGCCCGGGGCGAGGTGGCGCCCGGTCCTGCCCGGTTGATGGTCGATGCCGAGCGTCGCGACGGGATCCGCCGTCACCACACCGCGACCCACCTGCTGCACTGGGCGCTGCGCGAGGTGCTCGGCGGTCACGTCAAGCAAGCCGGTTCCATCGTGCTGCCTGACCGGCTCCGGTTCGACTTCTCCCACCACAGCCCGGTCGGAGCCGACCAGCTCCGGAGCATCGAGGCCCTCGCCAACGTCGAGGTGCTCACCAACGAGGCGGTGGTCACCGAGGAGACGTCCAAGGCCGATGCCGACCGGCGTGGTGTC
The DNA here is from genome assembly GCA_036397895.1 of Acidimicrobiales bacterium. GTDB lineage: Bacteria > Actinomycetota > Acidimicrobiia > Acidimicrobiales > DASWIA01 > DASWIA01. The sequence continues at coordinate 55,255 of DASWIA010000026.1, forward strand.
ATTGCCTTCTTTGGCGACAAGTACGGCGAGACGGTGCGGGTGCTGGCCGCCGGGCGCAACAGCCTCGAGCTGTGCGGAGGTACGCACGTCGCCTCCCTCGGTGCCATCGGACCGATCAAGATCGTGAGCGAGAGCTCGATCGGGGCCAACACGCGCCGCCTCGAAGCGGTGGCCGGTCGCCAGGCCCTCGAGCTCATCAGCCAGGAGGAAGATCTGCTCGCTCGGGCCGCCGACCTGCTCGGCGCGCCACCCGATCAGCTGATCGACGCTCTCGGACGGCGGCTCGACGAGCTCGACGTGCTCCGACGGGAGATCAAGGACCTACGCACCGTCGCCGCCACCGGCGATGCCGGGGCGCTGGCCGCCGAGGCGGTCGACGGCGTGGTCGTCGCTCGCCGTGACGGGCTCGACCAGAAGACGATGCGCGATCTCGCGGCCAAGGTCCGCGACCACGACGGGGTCAACGCGGTGGTCATCGGTGGCGTGTCCGATCCCGCCAAGGGCAAGGTGGCGCTTGTCAGCGCCGTACGCCCCGACACGGGGCTGGTTGCTTCCGACCTCCTCGCCGACGCCGCCCGCCTGGTGGGCGGCGGCGCCGGAGGCGGCGAGGAGATGGCCAACGCCGGCGGCAAGAATCCCGAGGCCCTCGACGACGCCCTCGACTCGGCGCGAGCGGCGGCGACTGCGTGACCGGGGCCGTGGCGTCACCACCGGTCCCCTCTACTGGACGTGTCGTCGGAATCGATCCTGGTTCACGGCGCATCGGGGTGGCCGTCAGCGATGCCTCACGAACGATCGCCACACCGGTGGCCACCATCGACGGCCGCGATCGAGTCCGGGCCCGACGGCAGATCAGCGACATGGTGAGCGAGTGGGACGCGGTCGGCATCGTCATCGGGCTGCCGCGCTCGCTCGACGGTACCGAGGGCCCGGCCGCGTCGCGGGTCCGTCACGAGGCGCAAGCCTTGTCCGAAGTCGTCTCCGTGCCCGTCGTCTTCCACGACGAGCGACTGAGCACCGTCGAGGCTCACCGCCGGCTGCGCGAGTCAGGGCTGACCGACGAGCGGAGCCGGAGAGGCACCGTGGACCAGGCGGCGGCAGCAGTGGTGCTCCAGGCGTGGATCGACGCCGGCCGATGACCTCGCGACGCCCACCTCGTTGGCTCCTGATCACCTCATTCGTGGTGGCGGGGCTGATGTTGATCCTCGCCGTCTTGGGGGTCTACGTCGGCCGGCGACTGGACCCACCCGGCCCAGCCGGCCCCCCAGTGGCGTTGACCATCATCGAGGGTGCCACCATCACCGACATCGCCAACCTGTTGGAACGCCACGATGTCATCGCCGACGCCACCGTGTTCCGCCTCTACGTGCGGTTGACCGGCGCCGGCGGCTTCCAGGCCGGCGACTACGAGCTGCCCACCAACGCCGCGGTCACCGACGTGATCGATCTCCTCGACGCCGGTCCGACGCTCACCTTCGTGAAGGTCACAGTGCCCGAGGGGTTCACGCTTGACCAGATCCTGGACCGTGTCGATGCCGCCGATGGCCTCGACGGTTCGCTGTTCGAGGCGGCGCTGGCGTCGGGAGACGTGCGGTCGTCCTTGCAGCCCGATGGGATCGAGCTGCTGGAAGGCCTCCTCTTCCCCGACACGTACTTCATCGAGACACAGGAGACCGAGATCGATCTGCTGCGGCGCATGGTGTCGCTGCTCGACTCGACGACCTCCGAGCTCGGCTACGACAACAGCATCGACCGGGTGGGGCTCACGCCGTACGAGACGCTCATCGTGGCCAGCCTGGTGGAACGGGAAGCCCGGGTGCCCGAGGACCGGCGGAAGATCAGCAGGGTGATCCACAACCGCCTGGCGGCCGGGCAACGGCTCGAGATCGACGCCACCGTCCTCTATGCCCTCGGTGAGCACAAGGAACGGGTCCTGTTCCAAGATCTCGAGGTCGACTCGCCCTACAACACGTACCGGGTCACCGGCCTCCCGCCCACCCCGATCGCTGTCGCCGGTCGAGCGGCACTGGAGGCAGCGATCAACCCCGAGCCAGGTCCGTGGCTCTACTACGTGGTCATCGACGAACGCGGCGGCCACGCCTTTGCCGAGACGTTCTCCGAGCATCAGGCCAACATCCGTCAGGCGGAGCGGAACGGAGTTCGATGAGACCGGTCACCGCCTCCACCCGGGTTGCCGGCCTGATCGGCCATCCGGTCGAGCACTCGCTCTCTCCCGTCATCCACAACGCGGCCTACGAAGCACTCGACCTCGACTGGGTCTACGTGGCGTTGCCCGTTGCCCCGGGAGCGGCGTCCCAAGTGGTGCGCTCGGCGGGGATCATGGGCATCGTCGGCTTGAGCGTCACGATGCCCCACAAGGCGCCGGCCGCCCGGGCCGTCGACCGGCTCACGCCGATCGCCGAGCGCCTCGGCGTGGTGAACACGGTGACCGTCACCGACGACGGGCTCGAAGGTGACAGCACCGACGGGCCAGGATTCATCGCGTCGATCCGAGCCGAGGGGATCGAACCCGCCGGCATGGCCGTCGCCGTGATCGGGACCGGGGGAGCAGCGCGTGCCGTGATCGACGCCATGGCCACGGCTGGGGCGTCGACGATCGCAATGATCGGCCGCACCGCCGACAACGCCGACCGCGACGACATCGTCGGGGCAGATCTGATCGTGAACGCCACCCCGGTGGGCATGGAGGGCGGTCCCGATCCGCACGGGTTGGCCGTCGATCCGCCGCTCTTGTCGGCGAACCAGGTCGTGGTCGACCTCGTCTACCGGCCAGCGATCACGCCGACGCTGGCCGCAGCCCGAGACACCGGCTGCACCGTTGTGGGCGGATTGGGCATGCTGGTTCACCAAGCGGCCCTCCAGATTGAGCGCTGGTCCGGGAAATCCCCCCCACTGGCCGCCATGGCCGATGCCGCGGCCACCGCTCTTGCTGGCGGAACTCGGCGAACGCGCTGAATTCCTCGGCCGAACGTGCCGATGAGACAGGCAGCACGCCGAGCAGGAGGTGGCGGTGTCACTTCAAGGCACCCTCGACAGCTTCCCGGTTCCGGAGATCCTCCGGTTCCTGGGAGCAGGCAAGAAGACCGGACGACTCGTCGTCAATGGCCCGCGAGGCGGCGGGGACGTGTGGCTCGACGACGGCTCCGTCGTCGCCATCGCGACCGCCAACGTCGACGATCCTCCGGCTGCCCTCTTCGAGCTGCTCCGTGAACCGGACGGTGGGTTCGAGTTCCTCGATGACCTCACCCGTAGCGATGCGGCGAGCCCGCTCGACGTCGAGGGCCTGCTGGCCACAGCCGAGGCCCGTCTTGCCGAGTGGCGTGAGATCGAGGCCGTGGTCCCCTCGCTCGCGGCGGCTGTCGACCTGGTGGCCGAGGTCTCGCCGGCCGGGCCGGCCACCGAAGTGCGCCTCGATCCAGCCCAGTGGCGGATGGTGGTCGCGGTCGCCCACGAGGCAACGGTCGGTGGTGTCGGTGATCGGATGAGCCTCAATGAGTTCGACACGTGTCGCGCCCTGAAGGATCTCGTCGAAGAGGGTCTCGTCGCCATCGGCGGCGAGCAGGAAGCCGCCAACACTTTGGCCGGCGACGGGCGGGACGCATCCGCTCTGGCGGCCAAGGCCGAGCTCAGCTCGGTGGCGCTCGAGCCCGGGACCGTCGATGTGAGCGATCCCGCACCCGACGACCGGAGCCTTCCGAACATCCCTTCGCTGCGGGTGGTCGATGCCGACACCGGCGACCGCGAACAGCTCACCGACGAGGAGATGGACCGGGTAGCGGAGCGCATCGCCGAGATGGGCCCTGAGGCAAAGCAAGCCGTTCAGGCCGCGGTTCGAGCCGCAACGCCTGAGGAGCGTGATCGGGCCCTCAGCGAGGTCGGCGACGATGACGCTGTCGACCGAGGCCTCCTGCTGAAGTTCCTGTCATCGGTTCGCACCTGATCGGGTCTCAGATCCCGAGTTCACATTTGGGCGTGAAGCGCCGATGATGGCAGCAGCTCATGGCGCATCAACATCCTCTCGGTTCTCTCCTCGTCGAGCGGGGCCTGATCACCAGCGACCAGCTGGCCGAGGCCCTCGCTGAGCAGTCGCGCACCGGTACCAGCCTCGGGCGGGTGCTGATCGACCGCGGCTACGTGACGTCGGACGGTCTGGTCAGCACCCTGGCCGCCCAAGTTGGACTCGACTACGTCGACCTGGCCGAAGTACAGCTCGACCCCTCGGCGTCATCGCTCATCCCCGACAAGGTCGCTCGGCGCTACCAGGCCGTCCCGATCATGTGGGAGGGCGACCGGCTCGTTGTCGCCATGGCCGATCCGTCGAACGTCCTGGCCATCGACGACATCCGCTCGATCGCCAACGCCGACATCACCACCGTGGTCGCCACCCGAGAGGCCATCCTCGACGCCCTCGACCGGGTCCACCGACTCGACGAGAACGCCAGCGATGTTCAGGCCCTGGTGGCTGACGATGAGCCGGAAGAGGATCTGGCCACCGTCAAGGAGGTCGTCGACGACGCCCCCATCGTCAAGCTCGCCAACATGATCATCATCCAGGCGGTGCAGGCTCGGGCGTCGGACATCCACATCGAGCCCACCGAGACCGATGTGCGGGTCCGGTACCGAGTCGACGGCGTCCTGCACGAGATGATGCGCTCACCCAAGCGCGTCCAGAGCGGGTTGGTGAGCCGGCTCAAGATCATGGCTGAGATCAACATCGCCGAGCGACGGATCCCCCAGGACGGGCGGGTGACGGCATCGATCAACGGCCAACCCATCGACCTCCGCGTGGCGACGCTCCCCACCGTGTTCGGGGAGAAGGTCGTGATGCGGATCCTCGACAAGTCCAACACGCTTCTCGACCTCGCCGACCTCGGGTTCCTCCCTCGCAGCCTCGAGCGCTTCGAGGAATCCTTCCGCAAGCCGTATGGAGCCATCCTCGTCACGGGGCCGACGGGGTCGGGCAAGTCCACGACCCTGTACGCGACGCTCAACGTCCTCAACAGCCCGACCAAGAACATCATCACCGTCGAGGATCCGGTGGAGTACCGCCTTCACGGGATCAACCAGGTACAGGTGAACAACAAGGCCGGGCTGACCTTCGCCTCGGCGCTCCGTTCCATCCTTCGATCCGACCCCGACATCGTTCTCGTCGGGGAGGTGCGTGACCGGGAGACGGCAACCATCGCCGTCGAAGCTGCGCTGACCGGTCACCTGGTCCTCACAACGCTGCACACCAACGACGCCGCGTCGACGCCGTCGCGTCTCATCGAGATGGGGGTCGAGTCCTTCCTGGTGTCGAGCGCCATCGACTGCATAGTCGCCCAACGGCTCGCTCGCAGACTGTGCGATCGGTGCAAAGCGCCCTATCAGCCCACGGAGGCCGAGCTGTCGGCCGCGAGCTGGTCCCTGATGCCCGACGACGGCGATCTTCCGACGTTCCACCGGGCGGTGGGATGCCAGGCCTGTGGCAAGACGGGCTACCGCGGACGGTTCGCGCTGCACGAGGTGATGCAGATCACCGAGGACATCGAGCGGATGATCGCCGAGCGGGAGCACAGCGAGGATCTCAAGAAGATGGCGGTCGCCCAGGGCATGATGACCCTCCGCCAGGCTGGCGAGATCCAGGTCATCAACGGCCTCACCACGTTGGACGAGCTGCTCCGCGTGGTTGCCTGACGCCAACGGTGAGGACCTCAGGGTGGAGGCGCATCGTGCCGATGCAACCACCATGCATCAATCGTCGCGCCGTCTCGGCGAGCATCTCGTGGAGCGGAAGGTCCTCTCACGCGACGATCTCGAGGGCCTCCTCCAGCGGGAGGCGGACGAAGGTGTTCCGCTTCCGAAGCTCTTGCTGAGCGAGGGAGTCGTCTCCGAGAAGGATCTGGTGGCGGCGGTTGGTGGACAGGTCGCGGTGCCATTCGTCGACCTTGCCGAGCAGCCGATACGTCCCGATCTCGACCGCATCGTCCCCGAAGATCTCGCTCGCGGCCATCTCGCCGTGGGCGTCGCTGCCGACGGCGATCGGCTCGTCGTCGCCATGGCCGACCCCGGTGACCGAGATGTGGTCCGAAAGATCGAGGAGCTCACCGGTTGGGTGGTGCAGCCCGCCATCGCCAGCCGTGGCGACCTCAAGCGCATCGTGGCGTCGATGTATGGACCCGACAGCGACGCGACGCGAGCGGGGGAGCTGGCGGACGGGGACGACGAGATCACGGTCAGGATCGACGACGCATCCTCGCCCTCGACTCTGACCGAGCCCGGCACCGGCGAGCTGGCGGTCAACGACTTTCTCCTCCGCATCCTCGACCTCGATGGTTCCGACCTCCACCTCACCGCGGGCCGACCCCCGATGGTGCGAGTGCATGGCTCGATGCAGACCCTGACCGAGTTCCCCGAGCTCACCGCGTCAGAGCTCCGACGCCTCGTCTACAGCATCCTCACCCAGAAGCAGCGGGAGAAGTTCGAGGCCGAGCTCGAGCTCGACACCAGCCACTCGATCCCCGGCAAGGGACGCTTCCGCCTCAACGTATTCCTCCAGCGCGACTCCGTCGGCGCCGTGTTCCGCGTCATCCCCTACGAGATCGTCCCGCTCGAGAGCCTTGGACTTCCCGATGCTGTCGCCGAGTTCGCCAGCCTGCCTCGCGGCATGGTTCTGGTGACGGGACCCACCGGATCGGGCAAGTCCACGACGTTGGCCAGCCTGATCGACATCATCAACCAGGCGCGGCCCGAGCACATCATGACGGTCGAGGACCCCATCGAGTTCCTCCACCAGCACAAGAGGTGCGTGGTCAACCAGCGTGAGGTGGGCGAGGACACGCACTCCTTCGCCGCCGCGCTCAAGCACGTTCTGCGCCAGGACCCCGACATCATCCTGGTGGGGGAGATGCGCGACCTCGAGACGATCCACACCGCGCTGACCGCAGCCGAGACGGGCCACCTCGTGTTCGCCACCCTGCACACGCAAGACGCACCCCAGTCGATCGACCGCATCATCGACGTCTTCCCGAGCCACCAGCAGCAGCAGGTCCGGGTGCAGCTGTCGACGGCGTTGATGGGAGTCGTCACCCAGCAGCTCGTGCCCACCAAGGGCGGCAAGGGACGAGCGGTCGCCGCCGAGGTGATGGTCGTCACCCCCGCCATCCGCAACCTCATCCGCGAGGGGAAGACGCACCAGATCTACAGCGCCATGCAGGCTGGCGGCCGCTACGGGATGCAGACGATGGACCAATCACTTGCCCAGCTCGTGAAGCACGGCGCCATCGAGATGGAGACCGCCGTCGAGCGGTGCGCCAACGAAGACGACCTTCGCCGGCTGGCCGCCGGCTGACCAGGGGAACACGATGCCCACCACCTACCAGTACCGAGTCCGCGACAAGCAGGGTCGTCTCCTCGAAGGAAAGCTGGATGCCGACTCTGGCGCCCTCGTGGCCAGCAAGCTCCGCGAGATGGGTTACGTCCCTGTCGACATCACCGAGCAGGCCGACTCGTCGCTCAACCGGGAGATCAAGATCCCGGGTCTCTCCGGGCGGGTGTCGAAGAAGGACGTTGCGGTCTTCTCGCGGCAGTTCTCGACGATGATCAACTCGGGCCTGACGATGCTCCGTGGCCTTCACATCCTCGAAGACCAGACCGAGAACAAGGAGCTGGCCCGAGTGATCGGCGAGGTCCGCATGGACGTCGAGAGGGGCTCCTCGCTCAGCCAGGCGCTGGCCGAGCACCCCAAGGTCTTCGATCGCCTCTACATCTCGATGGTCCGGGCCGGCGAGACCGGCGGCGTGCTCGACAGTGTGCTGCAACGTTTGGCCACCACCATCGAGAAGCAAGTTGAGCTCACCCGCAAGATCAAGTCGGCCATGACCTACCCCGTCGCCGTCATGGGCCTGGTGCTGATGATGGTGTCGGCGATGCTGATCTTCGTCGTCCCGATGTTCGAGGACCTCTACTCCGAGCTCGGCGGCACCTTGCCGCTGCCCACTCGGATCCTGATCGGGGTGTCGGGGATCCTCACCAGCTACATCGTCGTCGTCCTCATCCTCACCGTGGCCGGGGCCGTGGGCTTCCGGCGCTGGATCGCCTCGGATTCCGGCCGCGCCCGTTGGGACGCGGTGAAGCTGCGCGTCCCGGTGTTCGGAACGTTGGTGCAGAAGACGTCACTCTCCCGATTCGCCCGCACCCTGGCCGCGCTGCTGCGAGCCGGCGTGCCGATCCTCGAGTCGCTGGACATCGTGCACGACACCGTGGGCAACGCGGTGGCCGCACGAGCCATCGACGACACCAAGCTCGCGGTCAAGCAGGGCGAGTCGATCGCCGCGCCGCTCGAATCCCACGACGTCTTCCCGTCGATGGTGGTGCAGATGATGGCGGTGGGCGAGGAGACCGGCGCCCTCGACGAGATGCTCGACAAGATCGCCGACTTCTACGACGACGAGATCGAGGCCACTGTCACCGCCCTGACCTCGTTGCTCGAACCACTCCTCATCGTCGTGCTCGGCGGGTCGGTCGGCGGCATGGTCGTGGCCCTCTACATGCCCATGTTCAACATCATCAACCTGATCGAGTGACCATGGCTGGTCAAACACGGCCCGATCGTGCACGCCGCAATGAACAGGGCTTCACCCTCATCGAGCTGATGGTGGTGATCCTCATCGTCGCCATCCTCATGGCGGTTGCGGTGCCCACCTACCTGCGAGCCCGCCAGGTGGCCAACGACCGCGCCGTGCAGACCAACGTGCGCAATGCCCTCACCGCCACCCGGATCTTCTACAACGACGGCGCCAGCTACTCGCCGACGCCAGCCGACATGGTCGGGGTCGAGCCGTCCCTCACCTGGACCAACGACACCCTCGACGCCACCGCCACCGAACGCTCGATCTTCATCGCGGTGTACGACACCCCGTCGACCGCGCAGACCGTCGTGGTGGGTGGGCGCACATCGGAGGGGCGGTGCTTCTTCATCCGCGATGTCATGGGTGGCATCACCGCCGGGACGTACTACGACGAGGATGTGGACGGGGGAACCGACTGTCCTGCTCCCGATCCAGCCGTCATCACGCAGCCATCGTGGGACTGACCAGTCCGATGGGGCCATCTCTCGGCTAGTTCGCCGGAAATGGTCAGAGGCAATGACTCAAGCGGGTGGTTGGACGTGGCGATATTCAACATGCGAGCCAGAGGCAACGCCACGGGTCGCAACCATTCATTGCCCAACCAGGAGAACCACCACATGCTCACCACACTGCGTTCCAAGATGCAGCGGGATGAGGACGGCTTCACGCTCATCGAGCTGATGGTCGTCGTCCTCATCATCGCGATCCTCATCGCCATCGCCATCCCGACCTTCCTCGGCGCCCGCGAGCGTGCTCAGGACCGTGCCGCTCAGAGCAACATCCGAAACGCCTTCACGGCTGAGAAGGTCGTGTACACCGATGACCAGGCGTACACCGCCGTCACGGCCACCTTGGCTGCGATCGAGCCGTCACTGAGCTTCGCGGCGGGTGAGACGCCAGATGCGACCGCCGATGTCTTTGTCCACGTCGCCAGCGGCGTCGTGTACGTCTCCGCTCTGTCGGATTCCGGCGACTGCTTCTACCTCAAGGACGACCCCACCGCGGGGACGACCTACGACAGTGACACCGACGGCACCTGCTCGGCGGCCACGAGCTTCGGCTACACCGCCGACAGCTGGTAAGCCAGACAGCTGATCTAGCCCTCGAGGCAGATGAGACGGGAGCGGCTCCGGCCGCTCCCGTCTCGCGTCTGGGACCGCACGAGATCGATGAGCTCCCGGCAGGCATCCGCCGCCTCGAACCGGCCAACCGCGTCGAGCGACTCGGCACGGCCGCGCAATCCCTGGAGCGACCACGGGTTGCGAGCCAGCACCTCGGCAAAGGCATCCGCCGCATCATCGAACCGCCCGAGCTGCGTGAGGATCCCGGCGTTGAGACCCCACAGGGCCGGTTCCTCCGGCTCGCGGTCGATTGCCTGCTCACTCAACTCCAGGGCATCGGACAGGAGCGCATCGAACACTGCGATCCGTGCCTCCAACGCCAACGGCTCGGCCCACGGCCACAGGAGATCCGACGCCGACGACGCCTTGGGGGCGTCGAAGTCGAGAACGGCCTGACGGGCGGCGTAGTCGCCAACGAGCAAGCGACTGCCGACCACCAACGCGATCCCAACCACCGTCGCACCAGGTGCCGCGCCGCGAACCGACCGGCTGGGTCTGGATCCGACGGCGACCGGTGGATGCCGCTTGGAGGCGACACCGAGTGCCAGCGCAGTCAGCGGGGTGACGACGAGGTTCTGGGGCTCGAGAAGGTGAAAGGCCCCGCCGGCCGCGGCGGCCAGGGCAAGGGCGCGATCACCCCGCCAGGCACCGCGACCGGCGATCCACAGCCACACCGCCAGTGCCAGGACGCCGGGGACTCCCGTCGTGGCCAGGTGCTCGATCACGAGGTTGTGAGCATCGGAGAAGATGGCGTCGGGACCCGCTGCTCGCGCCAGGTCGAGGGAGCGCCGGGGTGAGCTGGCGGCGAGGAATCGACCCGGTCCCACGCCAAAGACAGGGTGGTCGAGGCCAGCCTCGATCCCCGCTTCCCAGGTCTCGAGGCGCTGCGTGAAGCTGCCGGCCGTGGTGGTCTGAGCGAGCCGGTCGGTGGCCGCGGTGGCATCGGTCGCCGACAGCGTCTGGAGCACGGATCCCGCGATCACCCCCGCCAACACCGCCGCGGTGATCACAGCGCGGGCAGCGGTCTGGCGGCGGGTGATCCACCCGGCGGCGACGGCGAAGAGCAGCATCCCGAGCGCCGCCCGCGAGCCCGACAGCTGGGTTCCCGACGCCAGGCCAGCGGTGATGATGCCGGCCGGAACGATACCGAGCCAGGTCGAGCCGGCCGCCACCGTGGCCCCGATGGCGCTGACCGCACCCAGGAACACCGCGTTCCCGAGCAAGCCGGTGCTCCGACCGTCGATCAACGAGAGCTGAGCCGCGTCAGGAGCCCACCACAGCTGGAGCACGGCCACTGCCACGTTGAGGGCCACGCCGGCGAGGAGCCCGATCTCGAGGGAGCGGCGAGCGTCAGCCGGCAGCTCCCGGCCGATGGCCCAAGCCGATGCCACCGCCACCACGAACACCCACCCGGTGCCGAGGTTGTAGCGCCCCGTCCAAGCCAAGGGCGTGCCGGCAGCGACGGTGGCGACGGCAGCCCACGTCACAAACGAGAGGGCGGCCAGCGCGGCCAGATCCCGGCGCCAGGCCAGCCTGCTCAACGGGGCCAGGCCCACCACAGCCACGATGACGAGGACAACAGCCCGGGCCGTGAACGCAGGCGCCCCCAGCTGGGGAGAGAACGCCACCAGCAGCACGAAGACCCCGGCTCCAAGGACGGCCGGGGTCCTGATCAGCACCGGGCGGACCCTACCGGTCGCCGTTGGTGGACCGGTGCGTTGCCGGGTCCACGGATACCCTTCGCTCGTGCTCGCCGCTCTCGCCGTCACCGCCGCGATCGGCGGCCTGCTCATCGGCTCGTTCCTCAACGTGGTCATCCATCGTCTGCCCCGGCGCGAATCGGTGGTGCACCCCCGGTCGCGCTGTCCGGCGTGCGAGGCGGCGATCGCTCCACGCGACAACATCCCGCTGCTCTCCTGGATCGTGCTACGGGGACGGTGCCGGCACTGCGGCACGGCGATCTCTGGTCGGTACCCGCTCGTGGAGCTCGCCACCGGGCTGCTCTTCGGTGCGACGACGTTGGCCATCGGCGCTGAACCCGAGCTGCCGGCATTTCTGGTGTTCACGGCGGCGTTGATCGCGGCGTCGGCAATCGACCTCGAACACCACATCATCCCGAACCGGCTGGTGTTCCCGACGCTCGGGTTGACCGCGGCGGGGCTGGTCGCCGCCGCCGCCGCCGACGGGGACTGGGGGCGGGTCGGCGACGGCGCCGTCGGTGCGGGAGCCTTCAGCGGCGTCCTGCTGGTTCTGAACCTCGTCTACCCGGCGGGCATGGGATTCGGCGACGTGAAGTTCGCCTCGCTGCTCGGACTGGCTCTGGGGTGGCTGCGTCCCGGCCTGGTCGCCGTGGCTCTGTTCGGGTCGTTCCTGGCGGCTGCCGTGGTCGGACTGGCGCTGATCATCACCGGGGTCCGCGGCCGCAAGGATCCGGTGCCGTTCGGCCCCTTCCTGGCCGTCGCCACCTACGCCACCATCCTGGTGGGCGACGCCACGCTCGATGCCTACCTGCCGGGCTGAGGGCCGCGCCCCGAGGGTGCGCGAAATCCCCGGAACCCCTGGCTAACTTGAGTTCGGTCCCCTCGCCCGGAAGGAACGCGTGCCCCGAACCATCATCGGCCTCGACATCGGTACCCATGCTGTGCGTGCCGTGGAGATCGCAGTTGGTCGTGGCGCGCCCGTCGTGCGTCGAATGGCCCAGGTCGCACTCCCAGTGGACGCCGTCGACCACGGCGAGGTCACCGACGTCCCCGCCACCGCCAACGCCATCAAACGCCTGTGGCGGGAGGGAGGGTTCCGATCTCGTGAGGTGGTGATCGGGGTCGCCAACCAGCGTGTGGTCGCCCGCCAGGCCGACCTTCCGCGCATGAGCGATGAGGACCTCCGGTCCTCACTGCGCTTCCAGGTCCAGGAGCTGATCCCGATCCCCGTCGAGGAAGCCAGTCTCGACGTCAAGATCCTTGACCCGTTCACCGGCACCGAGGAAGAGCCGACGATGCGGGTCCTTCTCGTGGCCGCTCATCGGGGAATGGTCGACACCACACTGGCCGCGGTCGACGCCGCCGGCCTCCGCCCAACCATGGTCGACATCGGTCCCTTCGCTCTCATGCGGTCCCTCGCCTCCGAGGAGCCGGACCCCATTCGGGACGGCGAGGCCGAAGTCATCGTCAGCATCGGGGCTGGTGTGACCGTCGTCGTGATCCACCGCGACGGGCTGCCGCAGTTCGTGCGCATCATCACGTCGGGCGGCGATGACGCCACCCAGGCCATCGCCGCCGACCTCGAGATCGAGCTCGACGACGCCGAGGACCTCAAGCGCCGGGTGTCGACCGCCGAAGCCGACGAATCGACCGGCCGGGCCGGCGAGCTCGTCGAGCAGCACGTCAGCCAGCTCCTCGACGACATCCGCGGATCCGTCGACTTCTTCCGCGCCCAGTCACCAGCCACGGCAGTAGGTCACATCATGATGACCGGAGGCGGGAGGCAGATCGACGACCTGCCGGCTCGCCTCGGCGAGCTGCTCGGCATCGAGGTCATCGAGGGAGATGCGTTCGCCAACGTCGCCGTAGGGCGTACCGGCCTCTCTGCCCGACAGGTGGCGGAGGCATCTCCGCTCATGGCCACCGCCGTCGGCCTGGCGCTGGGCGGTGTCCAACCCACCGATGGCGATCGACGGATCTCCTTGCTCCCGGCCACCGTCGAATCCGCCCGTGCTGAGCGGCGGCAGCTGGCCCTCGCCGCCGGCGCCGTCGGTGGCTTCGCCGTTCTGTTGTTGGGCCTCTGGTTCTTGCGCGGAGGACAGCTCGACGACGAGCGCGACGCAGCGCGAACGGCCGAAGTCGAAGCTGCCCAGCTCCGAGCGGACATCGCCGAGCTCGACGACGTCGAGCAGCTCGAGCGCCTCGTCTCCGAGCGGCGCCAGCTGGTCGCATCGGCCCTCGCCGACGACGTCTCATGGACACGCCTGCTCCAGGAGGTCGCCACCGTCCTTCCCAGCGATGCGTGGCTCACCACGTTCAACGGCACGGCCACCGCCGACCAGATCAGCTTCGCCGGCCAGGGGCTATCTCACACCTCCTCGGCCCGCTGGCTGCTGCGAGTCACCGAGATCGCCTCGCTGAACGGGCTCTGGCTGCCGTCGTCGACGCAAGCAGGCGAGGATGGGAGCCTGGTGAGCTTCACCACCACGGCGGTGCTCACCGAGCGCGCCCAGTCCGACCGGCTGTCGCGAATCGTGGGTCCCCAGTGAGTCGCCGGGTGATCATGATCGCCGCGGGCGCGGGACTCGCCGTCACCCTGCTGTGGTTTCTCGTCCTCTGGAGCCCACAGGCTGACGAGCTCAACGAAGCACGGGACCAGGCGCAACAAGCCGAGGACGAGGTGGAGCGGCTCGAGCTACAGCTCGGCCGGCTCGAGGCCCTCCAAGAGCAAGCACCCGCCCTCCGTAGCCAGGTCGAGGAGCTTCGCGGCGCCGTCCCCGACACCCCCAACCTTGCCCAGTTCATCCTCGATCTCGACGACATCGCCATCCGCTCTGGCGTCACCCTGGCATCGATCTCGCCTGCTCCGCCCATCGAAGGTGAAGCTCCCGGCGACCCGGCCACGATCTCGGTGAGCCTCACAACCGACGGCGGTTACTTCCAGGTCCTCGACTTCCTCAACCGGCTCGCAGCAATGGATCGTGTCATGGTCGTCGACACCCTCTCGTTGGCTGCGCAAACCGAAGGATCGACGGTCCGCCTGGCCGCCAACATCTCCGGTCGCCTGTTCGTCGTCGACGTGCCTCTGGTCGAAATAGCCGGGCAGGAGGCCCTCCCTGCCCCCGAACCGGAAGGGGGCGGTCCCATCGACGAGGCCGAGCAGGTGGCCGAGGATGCCGAAGCGACCTCCGATTCCACCGCTGGCAACGAGGGCACCGGCCGATGACCGACCCCGTCGCCATCGGCGGTGAGCCGACTGACAGCCGGCAGCGGATCATGGTGCTGGCTGGCATCGGCGCCGGCCTGCTCCTGGTGGCGTTCCTGGCGTCCACCTTCCTCTTCGGTGGCAGCGACGGCACCGCGATCGACGACGGGATCCCCTCTCCATCCGAGCGAGGTACCCCGCCAGTCACCTCGCCGCCATCAGATGAACCCGAGCCGATCGAGACGTTCGAGATCTTCTCCACCAAGAACCCGTTCCTCCCCAACCTTCCGGCGACCATCACAACGGAGGGGACGACTCCCGACGGCAGCGGGACCACACCCACCAGCGACGCCGGCGCCAGCGGCGGCGGCGCCACCGAACCCCAGCAAACCCAACGCGTGGCCCTGCTCGAGATCTTCGACGACGAGGGCACGCCAACCGCCAACGTCCGGGTCGACGACACGGTGGTCACCGTCATGGCCGGCGACACCTTCGCCACCAGCTATCGGGTCGTCTCGCTGGGCGAGACCTGCGGCCAGTTCCTCTTCGGTGACAACCCCTTCGAGCTGTGCGTGGGCGAAGAGATCCTCAAGTGACCTGATCGGATCCTCGGCACCTCAGTACAGTCCAAAGCCATGTTGCGATTCCTCACCGCCGGCGAGTCCCATGGCCAGGGCCTGGTGGTGATCCTCGAAGGTCTCCCCGCCGGCCTCGCCGTCCTCGAGGACGACCTCCAGGCCGAGCTCGGCCGTCGCCGGCTCGGCTTCGGGCGCGGCCCGCGCATGCGGTTCGAGCGCGACGAGCTGACCCTCATCGGTGGCATCCGCCACGGCCGCACGCTCGGATCGCCGGTGGCGGTCGAGATCGCCAACACCGAATGGCCCCGCTGGGAGGACGAGATGTCGCCGCAACCGGGTGCCACCACCGCCCCGCTGACCCAGCCCAGGCCTGGTCACGCCGATCTGGCCGGCATGCAGAAGTACGGCTTCGACGACGCCCGCAACGTGCTGGAACGAGCCTCGGCCCGCGAGACGGCGGCACGGGTGGTGGCAGGCACCCTCTCGAAGCTCCTGCTCCGCCAGCTGGGCATCGAGATCCTGTCCCACGTCATCCAGATGGGCTCGGCCCGAGCCCCCTCAGGGGTCCGCCCGCTGCCCTCCGACCTGGCGACGGTGGACGAGTCGCCGGTGCGCTGCATGGACCCCGATGCGGAGGTTGCGATGGTCGCCGAGGTCGAGGCCGCGGCCAAGGCGGGCGACAGCTTGGGAGGCGTGGTCGAGGTGCTCGCCTACGGCGTACCGGTCGGGCTCGGGAGCCACGTGCACTGGGACCGCAAGATCGACGCCCGTCTGGCTCAGGCTCTGATGTCGATCCAAGCCGTCAAGGGGGTGGAGATCGGGGAAGGCTTCGACGTGGCCGGCCGTCGTGGGAGCGAGGCTCACGATGCCATCGGTTGGGACCCCGACGCCGGGGAGTACCGCCGCCAGTCGGAGCGGGCCGGTGGCGTGGAGGGCGGCATGACCACCGGTGAGGTGCTGGCTGCTCGCTTGGCCATGAAGCCGCTGGCGACGCTGAACCGACCGGTGCTCACCACCGTCGACACCGAGACCAAGGAGGAGACGCTGTCGTTCAAAGAACGCACCGACGTCACCGCGGTACCGGCCATGGGTGTGGTGGCCGAGACGATGATGGCCCTGGTCCTCGCGGAGGAGGCGGCTCGGAAGTTCGGGGGCGACACCATCGCCGAGATGGTCCGCAACAAGGACGCCTTCGTGGCGTCGTTGGGCTGACGTCCGTCGTGGCGGTGCTCCTCCGCCGTCCACCGCCCGGCGGCCACATCGCGCTGATCGGGCTGATGGGTGCAGGAAAGACATCCGTGGGACGCGTGCTCGCTCAGAGAACCGAACGACAGTTCGTCGACCTGGACGAGCTCATCGTCGCTCGGTGTGGCGAGACCATCCCTGAGATCTTCGAACATCACGGTGAAGAAGGATTCCGCGCTCGCGAGGCCGACGTCCTGGGCCAGGCCCTGACCAGCGACGCCTCCTCGGTCATCGCCACCGGCGGGGGAGTGGTGGAACGGATCGACAATCGCCATGCGCTGCGTCGCTCGTCGTGGGTGGTCTGGCTCGACGTGGCTCCGTCGGTGGCATTCGATCGGGTCGGGGCCGACCCGGGCCGGCCGCTCCTCGGGCCCGATGACTCTTCAGCCCGAACCCGGCTGTCAGAGCTTGCGCGGGCCCGGCGCCTGCTCTACCGCCTCACTGCTCATCAAACCGTGCGGGCAGACAGAAGCGTCGACGAGATCGCAGAGCGGGTGCAGCAGGGTACGGTGCCGATCCGAGCCGTGGCCCTCTCCGCGGTGGCTGCCGTCGTGGTCATGGCCAGCCTGGTGCTGGCCACCATTCGATGAGCGAGCCGATCCGCGTTCCGGTGTTGCTAGGCGAGCGGTCCTACGATGTCGTCGTTGGGCCGGGTGCGGTTACGAGCATCGGCGAGCTGTTACCGGAGCGGTCCCCGCGGGTCGCCGTCGTGACCCAGCGCCAGATCGGCATCGATCTCGACCCCGGTCGACCCCACGAGGTGTTCACGATCGGCGACGGTGAGGCGGCCAAGTCGCTCGTAACCGTCGAGGATCTGTGCCGTCGCTGGGCACGTTGGGGACTCTCCCGCGGCGATGTGGTGGTCGGCGTCGGAGGCGGTGTCGTCACCGACGTGGCCGGCTTCGCTGCCGCGTCGTTTCACCGGGGCGTTCCCGTGGTGCATGTGGCCACTTCGCTGCTGGGCATGGTCGACGCCGCCATCGGGGGCAAGACCGGCGTGAACCTGCCGGAGGGAAAGAACCTGGTCGGTGCCTTCTGGCAACCGCGCGGGGTGATCTGCGACATCGACCACCTCTCGACGCTGCCCGAGGCGGAATGGCGGTGCGGACTGGGTGAGGTGGCGAAGTACCACTTCCTAGGAGGTGACGGGATCGATGTCTCACCGGGCGGTGATCTCACTCGCACCATCGCCCGCTGCGTGGAGATCAAAGCCGGCGTCGTCGCCGCCGATGAACGCGAAGGCGGGCGCCGGGCGGTCCTCAACTACGGCCACACCCTCGCCCACGCGCTCGAGACCCTGGGCGGCTACGACCTCCGCCACGGCGAGGCAGTAGCCATCGGCCTCCTGTACGCGGCGTGTCTGGCCCGGCGACTCGGCCGCATCGACGACGGGCGGGTCCAGGAGCACCGGCGCGTGGTCGTCGGGTACCACCTACCCACCGCAGTGCCTGAGGGTCTCGACCCCGATGCAATCGTCGAGCTGTTCGGTCGCGACAAGAAGGCCGTCGACGGTCTCACGCTCGCCCTCGACGGACCGTCGGGTGTCGAGGTGGTCACCGGTGTCGACCCTGGCGAGGCGCGGGCCGCGCTCGACGATCTCGCCGAACTCACCGCCTCGACCCACTGAGACTTGCAAGGATGGCGATGTGAGCGACGACGCCGGTCCCACCATCGAGCGCCCATTGGTGCTTCTGCTCAATGGTCCCAACCTAAACCTGTTGGGTGACCGCGAGCCCGAGCTCTACGGCACGACGCTGCTAGGAGAGATGGTTGAGGACGCGGTGGCCACCGCCGCCGGCCACGGCCTTCGGCTCCAGCACGTGCAGTCCAACCACGAGGGCGTGCTGGTCGACGCCATCCACGCCCACCGCACCCACGCCGCCGCCATCATCATCAACGCGGGGGCTTTCACTCACTACGCCTGGTCCATCCACGATGCGCTGGCCGCCTACGACGGGGTGGTCGTCGAGCTCCACATCTCCAACCCCCAGTCACGAGAACCGTGGCGAGGAACCTCGGTGGTCGCCCCGGTGGCTACCGCGACCATCTCAGGCCTTGGACCAGCCGGCTACTCGTTCGCCGTCGACGCCGTGGCCCACCTGCTCGGGGGACGGGAGTAGCCGCCCCGCCCGCTGGTACGCTCCGGGCCTCCATGGCTACCCAGATCGTCACCACCAATGACCTCAAGAACGGCATGACGCTCGAGCTCGATGGCGTGCTGATGAACGTCGTCGAGTTCCAGCACGTCAAGCCGGGCAAAGGTGGGGCGTTCGTGCGCACCAAGCTGAAGAACGTGCTCAACGGCGCGGTCGTCGACCGGACCTTCAACGCGGGGGAGAAGGTGACCCGCGCCATCATCGACAAGCGCGAGATGCAGTTCCTCTACCGCGACAGCGCCGACTTCGTGTTCATGGACACCGAGACCTACGACCAGGTCCACGTTCCCGAGCCCACGCTCGGCTCGGCCGCCGGGTACATCGTCGATGGTTCCAACGCCATCCTCCAGTTCCACGGTGACGACATCGTCGGCACCGAGCTTCCCGCCTCCGTCGAGCTGACCATCAGCGAGACCGAACCCGGGGTCCAAGGCGACCGTGTGTCAGGGGCCACCAAGCCAGCCACCCTCGAGACCGGACTGGTCGTGAGCGTGCCGCTCTTCGTCGAGTCCGGCAACAAGATCAAGGTCGACACCCGGAGCGGCGAGTACATCTCCCGTGTCTGAGGTAGCGGCGTGGCGGCGCGCCCGCGAACGCGCCCTCGCCCTGGTGTTCGAGGCCGACTTGCGAGGCCAGACCGTGGCCGAAGTCCTCGCTCGCTATCCAGCGCCACCCGAGCAGTTCGCCCTCCAGCTGGCCAACGGTGCCGAGCACTGCCGCCGGCGTGCCGATGCGCTGCTGGCTGATCACGCCCACAACTGGCGGGTCGATCGCATGCCGGCGGTGGACCGTTCGATCCTGCGCATCGGCATCTACGAGCTGTTGGACCGTCCCGACACCAGTGCCGCGGTGATCATCAACGAGGCCGTCGAGCTGGCCAAGCGGTACTCCTCCGATGAGGCACCATCGTTCATCAACGGCGTGCTGGCCGCGGTTGCCTCCGAGCTGGAAGATGCACGGGAGGCGGGCGGAGAGGCTACGATCAGGTCCTGACCGTGAAGTGGGTCCGGCGAGGCTCATACGGACAGGAGCAGTCGAGTGGCTGAACGCGAACGACGTCTGACGCCCCCCTACGGGGGCGTTTTCGTTCCCCGCACTCGAGTGCTCGAGGCTGACGACGTCAGCCGGGCTCTCACCCGAGTCGCGCATGAGGTGATCGAACGCAACCACGGGCTCACCGACGTGGTGCTCATCGGCCTTCAGACGGGCGGCATCCCCATCGCCCGAGCTCTCCAGGAGCGCTTCTTGGCCATCGAGGGAAGCGAAGTGCCCGTCGGCATCCTCGACGTCGCCCTTTACCGCGACGACATCAGCATCCGCCCGGTGATGCCGGAGGCGCCAACATCGATCCCCTTCGACCTCGCCGGGTTGACCGTGGTCCTCGCCGACGACGTTCTGTTCACCGGCCGTACGGTGCGCGCCGCGCTCGACGCCATCGGCGACTTCGGTCGTCCACGTCAGGTACAGCTGGCGGTGATGATCGATCGCGGCCATCGCGAGCTGCCGATCCGCCCCGACTACGTCGGCAAGAACCTGCCCACCCGGCGCGAGGAAAAGGTTGACGTCAGCCTCGACGGTGTCGAGCTGGGTGAGGTGATCAAGTGAACCGGCATCTGCTCACCATCGACGATCTGGGCGTAGACGGTCTCCACCAGGTGCTCGACCTCACCGACCGCTTCGTCGAGGTGTCGCAGCGGCCGATCCCCAAGGTCCCCGCCTTGCGCGGCAAGACCGTAGCCACGCTCTTCTTCGAGGACTCCACCCGGACCCGCGTCTCGTTCGAGACCGCGGCACGGCGGCTCTCGGCCGACACCATGGCGTTCGCGCCGAGGGGATCGTCGCTCAGCAAGGGCGAATCCCTCCGCGACACCGCCCTCACGCTCGGGGCCATGGGGCCCGACTGCGTCGTGGTTCGTCATAGCGCGGCGGGGGCGGCACACCAGCTCGCGCGCTGGGTCGATGCCGCTGTGATCAACGCCGGCGACGGCTGGCACGCCCACCCGACCCAAGCCCTCCTCGATGCCTACACCATCCGCCAGGCGCTGGGCTCGCTTGCCGGTGCCCGGATCACGATCGTGGGTGACATCAAGCACAGCCGCGTCGCACGCTCCAACATCGCCGCCTTCGGGGCGCTGGGTGCCCGGGTCACCGTCGTCGGTCCTCCGACGCTGATGCCACCCGCCATCGACACCTGGAACGTCGACGTCTCCCATGACCTCGACACCGCTCTCGCCACCTCTGACGTCGTGTACCTGCTGCGCGTGCAGCAGGAACGGCAGGCCGAGGCTCTCCTCCCATCCCTTCGCGAGTACAGCGACCGTTGGGGTCTCACCGAGGCTCGTGCCGCTCGCCTGCCGCCGGGGGCCGTGATCATGCATCCGGGGCCGATGAACCGCGGCGTCGAGATCGCCGACTCGGTGGCCGACTCGGTGGCCAGCCTCGTGACCCGCCAGGTCGCCAACGGTGTGGCTGTCCGCATGGCGGTGCTGTTCCTGCTGCTCGCCGCGCCCGAGCAGGCTGCCGATCCCGCCGAGATCCCCACCCCCGATCTGGAAGCCGCCGATGCCTGACCACCCACCGGTGCTGATCCGAGGGGGCGAGGTGGTCGACAGCACCGGCCGTCGACGGGCCGATGTTCTGATCGCCGATGGCCGGATCGCCGGCATCGCCGACGACATCGTCGACACCGTGGGCGACGCCCTGGTGCTCGATGCCAGCGGGTGTCTCGTTTCGCCCGGTCTCGTCGACCTTCACACCCACCTGCGCCAGCCGGGCCGCGAAGAGGCCGAGACCGTCGAGTCCGGTTCTCGGGCGGCGGCGCTGGGCGGTTACACGGCGGTGCTGGCCATGCCCAACACCGAACCGGCCATCGACGGTGCCGCCGTGGTGCGAGAGGTACAGGCGCTGGGCTCGACCGCGCTGGTGGAGGTGCTGGTGGCGGGCGCCATCACGGTGGCACGCGCTGGCAAGCAGCTTGCCCCGCTCGGAGAGATGGCCGACCTCGGCGTGAAGCTCTTCACCGATGACGGCGCCGGAGTGCAGGACGCCCGGCTGATGCGGCGAGCGCTCGAGTACGCGACGGCACTCGACATCACCCTGGCCCAGCACTGCGAGGACGAGGCGCTGTCTTCCGGCGGCCACATGCACGAAGGCGAGTGGTCATCGAAGCTCGGGATTCCCGGGATCCCGGCGGAGGCCGAGGAGCTGATGGTCATGCGCGACATCGCCCTGTCGCGCCTCACCGGTTCACCAGTCCACTTCCTCCACCTCTCCACGGCCGGCTCGGTCAGCATGGTTCGGGCGGCACGTGCCGCCGGTCTGGCCGTGACCGCCGAGGCGGCGCCTCATCACTTCTCCCTCACGTGTGCCGCGGTGGCCGACTACGACCCCGTGTTCAAGGTGAACCCGCCGTTGCGGACCGACGACGACGTCGCCGCGGTGAAGGCCGGACTCCTCGACGGCACCATCGACGCCATCGCAACCGATCACGCCCCCCACGCGGCGGAGACCAAGGAGGTGCCCTTCGAGGAGGCGCCTTGCGGGATGGTCGGTCTGGAGACGGCGCTCGGTCTGTCCCTCACCAACCTGGGTCCCGACGTCGAGACGATCCTGCGGCTCATGTCCTGGCAGCCGGCGCAGATCGCCGGAGTCGCCGACCGCCATGGCGGGCCTCTCGGCGAGGGTCGCCCCGCCAACCTGTGCGTGATCGACCCCGCCCACGAATGGGTCGTCGATCCCGCCACGCTCTCGAGCCGGAGTCACAACACGCCTTACGCGGGAATGGCACTGCGCGGCAAGGTCCGCCACACCATTGCCGCCGGTGAAGCTGTGGTCATCGGCATGGAGGCCCAGCGATGAGCGGCGACCTCCGCGAGGCCGCCCTGGTGCTGGCCGACGGCACCGTGTTCGAGGGTGAGGCGATCGGACCCCCCGCCGCCACCGTCGGTGGCGAAGTGGTGTTCAACACGGCGATGACCGGGTACCAGGAGATCATCACCGACCCCTCCTATGCAGGGCAGATCATCACCTTCACCTACCCTCACATCGGCAACTACGGCGTCAACGGCGTCGACAACGAAGCGTCCCGACCGTTCTGCCGCGGGGTGATCGTGCGCGACCTCGCCCGGCGTCACTCGAGCTGGCGCTCGTCGGGCGACCTCGCCACGTTCATGCGGGCCAGCGGGATCCCGGGAATCGCCGGTGTCGACACCCGCCGACTGACCCGCCACCTGCGCGACTCGGGAGCAATGCCCGGGGCCTTCGGCACCGCCGACCACACGACGCTCAAGCAGGCAGCCGTCGACGCCGAGAGCACCGACGGCTGCGATCTCACCGCCGAGGTCACCTGCGCCGAGCCGTACCACCGGCCGGCGGCCGCCGATGTCGAGTCCCCGTTCCACGTCGTGGCGTATGACTTCGGCATCAAGTCCACCATCCTGCGCCACCTCTCCAAGCTGGCCCGGGTCGAGGTGGTCCCGGCCTCCACCAGTGCCGCCGACGTCCTCGACCGGGATCCCGACGGTGTGTTCCTGTCCAACGGGCCCGGCGATCCCGCCGCCGTCACCCACGCCCACCAGGCCATCGCCGGCCTCATCGGCCGAGTCCCCGTGTTCGGAATCTGTCTCGGGCACCAGCTGCTGGCCACCGCGCTGGGCACCAGCACCTACAAGCTCCCGTTCGGCCACCACGGCGGCAACCACCCGGTGCGGCGCATCGAGACCGGCGGCGTCGAGATCACCAGCCAGAACCACAACTACGCGGTGGCCGACGACGTACCTACCGGCGTCGAGATCACGCACGTCAACCTCAACGACGGCGTCGTCGAAGGGATCCGCTCCACCGAGGCCCGGGCGTTCAGCGTGCAGTACCACCCCGAGGCCGGCCCGGGCCCCCACGACGCCGCCTACCTCTTCGCGTTGTTCGCCGATCTCATGACGGAAGGCGTGTGATGCCGAAGCGGACCGACATCGAGACGATCTTGTTGATCGGATCGGGTCCCATCGTCATCGGCCAGGCCTGCGAGTTCGACTACTCGGGAACCCAGGCCTGCCGCGTGCTCATGGAGGAGGGCTACCGCGTCGTCCTGGCCAACTCGAACCCGGCCACGATCATGACCGATCCCGAGTTCGCAGACCGCACCTACCTCGAGCCGCTCGATCCTGATGTGCTGGCCGCCATCATCGACCGAGAGCGGCCCGACGCCGTCCTGCCCACCTTGGGGGGGCAGACGGCCCTCAACCTGGCCATGGCCCTGGTCGAGCGGGGTGTGGTCGGCGAGGGAGGTGTCCCCCTCATCGGGGCCTCGGCCGAAGCCATCGCCACCGCCGAGGACCGCGAGAAGTTCAAGGAGGCAATGGTTGGCATCGGGCTCCAGCTTCCGTCATCGGGGTTCGCCTACACCCTCGCTGAGGCCATGGACACAGTGGCCTCCGTCGGCCTGCCGGCCATCATCCGACCCTCCTACATCCTCGGCGGTGGCGGCACAGGGATCGCGGCCACCCACGAGGAGTTCCGCGTCCTGGCCGCCGAGGGCTTGGCCACCAGCCCCATCAGCGAGATCCTCATCGAGCAGTCGATCGCCGGGTGGAAGGAGTACGAGCTGGAGGTCATGCGCGACACCGCGGACAACTGCGTGGTCGTGTGCTCCATCGAGAACCTCGACCCCATGGGTGTCCACACCGGCGACAGCATCACCGTGGCTCCGGCCCAGACCCTGAGCGACGTCGAGTACCAGACCATGCGCGACGACGCCTTCCGGGTGATCCGCCGTGTCGGCGTCGAAACCGGCGGCTCCAACATCCAGTTCGCCGTCAACCCCACCGACGGGCGGCAGGTCGTCATCGAGATGAACCCGCGGGTGAGCCGCAGCTCAGCGCTGGCCAGCAAGGCAACCGGGTTCCCAATCGCCAAGATCGCTGCCCGCCTGGCCGTGGGCTACACGCTCGACGAGATACCGAACGACATCACGGCCAAGACCCCAGCCTGCTTCGAGCCCACCATCGACTACGTGGTCACCAAGGTGCCGCGCTGGGCCTTCGAGAAGTTCCCCGGTGTGTCGGACCGGCTCGGTACCCGAATGCAGTCGGTGGGGGAGGTGATGGCCATCGGCCGGACGTTTCCCGAGTCGCTTCAGAAGGCACTCCGATCGCTCGAGCAGGGTCGCCTCGGCCTCGGCTGTGACCCCGCCGAGGCGGAGCTCGCTGCGCTCGACGACGACGAGATCGTCCGCGCCGCCGCCACCGCCACACCCCAGCGGATCTTTCATCTGGCCGAAGCCTTGCGACGGGGTCTGGGCCAGTCGCGCCTCGCTGCGGCCACCGGCGTGGACCCGTGGTTCCTCGACCAGATCTCGATCATCGTCGAGGAGCGAGCCCATCTGGCCGGGCTCGGCATCGATGGGGTCGACCGCCGCACCTGGCGCCGGGCCAAGCGCCTTGGCTTCTCCGACGGTCAGCTGGCCTACCTCCTGGGCTGCACCGAGGGCGACGTCCGTGCCGCCCGGCTTGCCGCCGGCGTGGCGGCAACGTTCAAGACGGTCGATACCTGCGCGGCGGAGTTCGAGGCGCACACGCCCTACCTGTACTCCACCTACGAGGACGACGACGAGGTTCCGGCATCGGACGGCAAGAAGATCGTGATCCTCGGTTCCGGACCCAACCGCATCGGCCAGGGCATCGAGTTCGACTACTGCTGCGTCCATGCCAGCTTCGCCCTCGCTGATGCCGGTTACGAGACCATCATGGTGAACTGCAACCCCGAGACGGTCTCCACCGACTACGACACCTCCGACCGTCTCTACTTCGAGCCGCTCACCTTGGAGGACGTCCAGAACGTGCTCGACGCCGAACAGCCCGACGGGATCATCGTCAGCCTCGGCGGCCAGACTCCGCTCAAGCTCGCCGCCGCGCTGCCCGAGGGGCTGGTGCTGGGCACCAGTCCCGCCTCGATCGATGTGGCCGAAGACCGTCAGCGATGGAACGAGCTGTGCGACAGGCTCGGTCTCCGCCAGCCGGCCGGCGACACCGCCACCACCGTCGAACGGGCGATCGAGATCGCCGAGGACGTCGGCTACCCCGTCCTGGTCCGGCCGTCCTACGTGCTGGGTGGGCGAGCCATGGAGATCGTCTACAACGCCGCTGACCTGTCCCGCGCCATGAAGGAGCTGGCCCACTTCGGCGCCGGCGAGACGGCTGGTTCGCTGGGACGGGAGGGGGGGCTCTCCGCCGAGCGTCCCGTGTTGGTCGATCGGTTCCTCGAGGACGCCATCGAGGTCGACGTCGATGCCGTCCGCGACGCCACCGGCGAGGTCTTCATCGGGGGCGTGATGGAACACGTCGAGGAAGCAGGTGTGCACTCCGGCGACAGCGCCTGTGCCATCCCTCCCCCCACCCTCGGCCACGCCACCATCGAGCTCCTCGAGGAGCAGACGGGTGCCCTAGCCGCTGCCCTTGACGTTCGCGGCCTGCTGAACGTGCAGTTCGCCGTTCGACGCGATCCGGGGGGACACGACGAGGTCTTCGTCATCGAAGCCAACCCCCGGGCCAGCCGCACCGTCCCCTTCGTCGCCAAGGCCACCGGGGTGCCACTGGCCAAGCTGGCGGCGCGCATCATGGTCGGGGCGACCCTCGCTGAGCTGCGGACCGAAGGGCTCCTCCGCCCGAAGGCCACCGGCCATGTGTCGGTGAAGGAAGCTGTCCTCCCCTTCGGCCGCTTTCCCGAGAGCGACACGTTGCTGGGACCCGAGATGCGATCCACGGGCGAGGTGATGGGCATCGACACGACGTTCGGGCTCGCGTTCGCCAAGACGCAGATCTCCGCGGCCAACCCGCTGCCTCGAAGCGGCTCGGTGTTCCTGTCTCTTGCCGACCGCGACAAGCCGGCAGGACTCCGTGCCGCCCGCCGCTTCGCCGAGATGGGTTTCGACCTGGTGGCCACGTCGGGCACCGCCGACTACCTGATCGACCACGGTCTGGGCGTGGCCACTGTCGTGGCCAAGCTGGGGGAGGACACTGGAAGCGATGCCGTCGAGCTGATCTCGGGTGGAAAGGTCGATCTGGTCGTGAACACCCCGCGAGGTCGCGGACCTCGAGCCGACGGTGCCCACATCCGCCGGGCCGCCAATCTGGCCAACGTTCCCTGTCTGACCACCGTCGCCGCGGCCACCGCCGCGGCCGGAGGGATGGATGAGTGGTTCAACAGCCCGCTGCGGGTCCGTTCCCTCCAGGAGTACCACCACCAGTCCCAGCTCACGATGGAGCTGTGAGACTCCGCCGCCCCCGCTCGGCCGCCATCGACGTCATGGCGAGCGTCGGGTCGGTCGAGCTGTCCAACCCGATCATGACCGCGTCGGGCACCGCGGGCCATGGCGCCGAGCTGGCCGCCTACTTCGATCTGAACGATCTCGGGGCGATGGTCGTGAAGTCGCTCTCGGCAGAACCGTGGGGTGGCAACCCCTCCCCGCGGGTGGCCGAGGTCCCCGACGGGATGCTCAACGCGGTCGGGTTGGCCAACCCAGGGGTCACCTCCTGGATGGAGACCGGCCTACCGCAGCTCGAAGCCGCAGGCGCCACCGTGGTCGGATCGATCTGGGGGCGGACGGTCGACGAGTTCACCGCGGCTGGCACGCTGCTGGCACCGGTGACGTCGCGGCTGGCCGCGCTCGAGATCAACGTGAGCTGTCCCAACCTCGAGTCGAGCAGCGAGATGTTCGCACACTCCCCCGAGGCCACCACCGCAGTGGTGCGGGCAGTGGCCGAGGCGGCCGGCGACATCCCGATCTGGGTCAAGCTGAGCCCCAACACCGACCGCCTCGTCGACGTCGCCGGCGCCGCTCACGATGCCGGAGCCCATGCCGTCACCCTCATCAACACGGTGCTGGGTCTGCGCATC
This sequence comes from Acidimicrobiales bacterium, assembly GCA_036397895.1. Lineage (GTDB taxonomy): Bacteria > Actinomycetota > Acidimicrobiia > Acidimicrobiales > DASWIA01 > DASWIA01. The sequence continues at coordinate 82,779 of DASWIA010000026.1, forward strand.
GACCCGGTGTCGGGTCGCCAGGCCTTGGGAAACGGCGGAGGAGGGCTGTCGGGACCCGCCATCCATCCGGTAGCCGTCCGCGCCGTGTTCGATGTGCACGCGGCACATCCCGTCCTGCCGATCGTAGGGGTCGGAGGCGTGCGATCGGCCGAAGATGCCGTCGAGCTCGTGTTGGCCGGAGCGTCGGCCGTGCAGGTAGGCACGGCCACGTTCGCCGACCCTCGAGCACCAGCCCGCATCGCGGCGGGGATCGGTCATGCAGTGCATCGAGCTGGTGCCGTGGCACTCCGTGACCTCGTCGGCGCCGCTCACCACCGTCCCCGCCTGGAGGCTGCTCCGTGACCGACCCCGTCCACCCACACCATCATCAGCTGTGCATCGCCCTCGACCTCGACGACCTCGTCGCCGCCCGCAGGCTCGCCGCGGACCTGCAGCCGTGGTTTGGCGTAGCCAAGATCGGGCTCGAGCTGTTCAGCGCGGCGGGGTCCGATGCGGTTGCCACCATGATCGACCTCGGCTACGAGGTCTTCCTCGATCTCAAGCTGCACGACATCCCCACGACCGTCGGGCGGAGCGCCCGCATCCTGGGCGCCTTCGGCGCCAGCTACCTCACCCTGCACGCCCACGGCGGCGTCGACATGCTGCGTGCCGGTGTCGAGGGCCTGCGGAGCGGAGCCGCGGGGGCCGGGCTGGCCGAGCCAGTCGCCCTGGCCGTGACGGTCTTGACGTCGGACACGACCGCACCGTCCCACATAGTGCCCAACCGGGTCAGGATCGCATTGGAGGGTGGTTGTACCGGTCTGGTTTGCGCCGGTAGCGACGTCGCCGCGGTGAGAGCGCTGGCACCGGGGCTCATGATCGTCGTTCCCGGAATCCGTCCCACCGGCACCCCGCTCGACGATCAGGCACGGGTCGTCACGCCGCGTCAGGCCATCGACGCCGGAGCTGATCTGCTCGTCATCGGGCGTCCCGTGACCCGCCACGCGGACCCGGCGGCGGCGGCCGCTGAGATGGTGTCAGGCCTGCGCTGATCCGGTGCCCGGGCGCGCTAGCGTGCCGTCCATGCCCCAGCCACCTGCCCTCAGCCCCGCGGCACGCCAGCGGGCGCTCGAGAAGGCGGCCCAGGCCCGCCGCACCCGCGCCGAGCTGAAAGAGAAGCTCAAGGTCGGTTCCGTCAGCCTTCGTGAGGTGCTCGATCTCGCCAGCACCGACGAGGTCGTCGGTAAGACGAAGGTCCTGGCGGTGCTCGAGTCGCTTCCCGGCGTCGGCAAGGTCAAGGCCCGGCGGCTGATGGAGGAGATCCACATCGCCGACTCCCGCCGGCTTCGCGGTCTCGGTCAGCAGCAGCGCGCCGATCTTCTCGCCCGCTTCGGCTGAGTTGCTGCTCGTCATCTGCGGGCCGTCGGGCACCGGTAAAGGAACGGTGGTCGACGCGCTTGTCGCTGCCGATCCCGATCTGGACGTGAGCCGAAGCTGGACCACGCGCCCCCGCCGCCGGCGTGAGGCCGATGATGCCTATGAGTTCGTCGGTCGGCCTCAGTTCGAGGCCGCCATCGACGCCGGGCACTTCCTCGAATGGGCTGAGGTGTTCGCCGGTCACCTGTACGGCACGCCCCGGCCCGACCCTCGCTCCGACCGCGATCTGGTTCTCGAGATCGATGTTCAGGGAGCGGCCCAGGTGCGTGAGCGCGTTCCGGGCGCGGTGATCGTCCTCCTCCTGCCGCCCGACCGCGAGGAGCAGGCACGACGGCTCCGGCGGCGGGGCGACCTGGGCGGGGACCTTCCGGAGCGGCTGGCCATGGCCGAAGCGGAGGAAGAGGCCGGGCGCGCCCTCGCCGATCACGTGGTGGTCAACCACGACGTGGCTGTCGCCGTCGAGGAGGTGGCTGGTATCGTCGCAGCCGTCCGCGCCCGTGAGGCGGCGCGTGCGTCACCCCACGAACCAACGGAGAGCGCCTGAATGCCGTCCTCGGACTCCATGACCAACCCGCCGATCGAAGAGCTTCTCGACCGGGCGACCTCGAAGTTCGAGCTGGTCACGCTCGCGGCGGCACGCGCCCGTGAGATGAACGACTACGTGCACCAGCTCGGTGCCGGCATCGGCTCGATCATCCCGCCCCAGGTGGCCAGCACCGCCCGCAAGCCGCTGTCCACTGCCTTCGAAGAGATCGCGGCATCGAAGATCGTCCTCGGTGTCGATCCCGACGCGCCCGAGCCCCCTCCTGAGGCCGACGAGGCCGACGTCGCGGTCCTCGAGCTGGTCGACTCCGACGACGAGGGCTGAGCCGGTCCCATGTCGGGGGCCCTGTCCGGTCGCCGCGTCGTCCTGGGGGTCTCTGGGGGGATCGCCGCCTACAAGGCGGTCGAGGTCTGCCGGCGCCTCATCGAGGCCGGCGCTCATGTCGCCCCGGTGCTCACCCGTGGCGCCACCCGCTTCGTGGGCACGACCACCTTCGACGCGCTGGCCTCCGAACCCGCTCGCACGTCGATGTACGGCGATCCGACCGATCCCATTCCACACACCCGGCTCGGTCAGACCGCCGATGTGATCGTCGTTGTCCCGGCCACGGCATCGGTGATCGGCCGATTCGCCGCTGGCATCTCCAACGATCTGCTCACCGCCACGCTCCTCGCCACTCGGGCCCCGGTCGTCATCGCACCGGCGATGCACACCGAGATGTGGGACCACCCCGCGGTCCAGGACAACATCGCCACCCTTCGCCGCCGCGGCACGGTGGTGGTCCCCCCCGCCGTGGGCCGGCTGGCCGGCGGCGATCTCGGGGCCGGTCGCCTAGCCGACCCCCTCGACGTGGTCACCGCGGTGGCCGCCGCGGTGGGACCCCGTGACCTGGCCGGGGCCAAGCTGCTGGTGACGGCCGGCGGCACCCGCGAACCCATCGACGCCGTGCGCTACGTCGGAAACCGATCGTCGGGCAAGCAGGGCCACGCCATCGCCGAAGCGGCCGCGGCACGTGGAGCCGAGGTGGTCCTGATCACCACCACCGACCGTCCCGCTCCCGGCGTCACCGACCGCATCCAGGTGGAGACGGCGGCCGAGATGGCCGAAGCCGTCACGGCGCACAGTGACCGGTGCGATGTGGTGATCATGGCCGCGGCCGTGGCCGACTTCCGACCCGCGGCCCCTTCGGGCCGCAAGCTCAAGAAGGCAGCCGGCGCGCCGCCCGTCCACCTAGAAGCCACCGTCGACATCCTTGGCGAGCTCGGTCAGCGCAAGCCGGCCGGCCAGGTGCTGGTCGGGTTCGCGGCCGAGACCGACGATCTGGAGGAGAACGCAGCCGCCAAGCTGGTCGCCAAGCAGCTCGACTTGGTTGTGGCCAACGACGTTGGGGCCGACCAGGCCGGCTTCGGCCACGACACCAACGCGGTCACGATCCTGCGGGCCGGCACCGAGCCGCAGCGGGTCGCGTTGGCCCACAAATCCGAGATCGCCAACCATGTCCTCGACGCGGTGGTCGCCATCCGCCCCCTCGCGTCATCGTCCCAACCCGACCAGGAGCAGTCTCAGTGAGCACCTACACCTTCACCTCGGAATCTGTGACCGAGGGTCACCCCGACAAGATGGCGGACCAGATCTCCGATGCCATCCTCGACGCGCTCCTCGACCAGGACCCGGCGTCGCGCGTTGCCTGTGAAACCCTGGTCACCACCGGTCTCGTCGTCGTCGCCGGCGAGGTGACGACCGAGGGGTACGTCGAGATCCCCAATGTCGTTCGTGAGACGGTGAACTCCATCGGCTACGACCGGGAGTCGATGGGCTTCGACGGCAACACCTGCGGTGTCCTCGTGTCACTCGACCCGCAGTCACCCGACATCGCCCAGGGCGTCGACACCGCCTATGAGACCCGCACCGGCTCCTCCGGTGAGGACGCGCTCAACAGCCAGGGTGCCGGAGACCAGGGCATGATGTTCGGCTACGCCTGCGACGAGACCCCTGACCTCATGCCGCTCCCCATCTGGCTTGCCCACCGGCTGGCCGAGCGTCTGGCCGAGGTGCGCAAGAGCGGTGTCCTGCCCTACCTCCGCCCCGACGGCAAGACTCAGGTCAGCTTCGACTACCGCGATGGCGTTCCGACCGCGCTGAAGACGGTGCTCATCTCCACCCAGCACAGCGAGGGTGTCGATGTCGACGGCGACATCAAGCCCGATCTCATCGCCGAAGTCATCGCCAAGACCGTCCCCGACCAGTTCAGCGACGACGGCTACGAGGTCTTGGTGAACCCCACCGGCAAGTTCGTGCTCGGTGGACCCCACGCCGACTGCGGCCTCACCGGCCGCAAGATCATCGTCGACACCTACGGCGGGGCTGCCCGCCACGGCGGTGGCGCCTTCAGCGGCAAGGACCCATCCAAGGTGGACCGCTCGGGTGCCTATGCCTCGCGCTGGGTCGCCAAGAACGTCGTCGCGTCCGGTGCCGCCCGGCGGTGCGAGATCCAGGTCGCCTATGCCATCGGAGTGGCCCATCCGGTTTCGGTGATGGTCGAGACCTTCGGCACCGAGGTGATCGACACGGCCAAGATCTCGGCGGCGATCAGTGAGCTGTTCGATCTTCGACCGGCCGCCATCTTGGCCAACCTCGACCTCCGCCGTCCCATCTACCGGAACACCGCCGCCTACGGGCACTTCGGCCGTCCGGGTCTCCCATGGGAGAGCACCGAGCGCTCCAGCGATCTGGCCTCGGCGCTGGGGCTCTGACCCACCCATCATCGCCTGCCGCACCGCCCGGTGCGGTGGTGCGGGTCATCCCCGACGTCGTCGGGCTGGTCAAAGAGTTCGACTACCTAGTTCCCGACGGCCATGAGGTGCCACCGGTCGGGTCGATGGTGCGCATCCAGCTCGGGCCGAGGCGGGTGGCGGCGTGGATCAGCGCGGTCGGCGTGGGCCCCCCAGAGGGCCTCGATCTCCGCCCTCTGTCCAAGATCTCGGGCCTCGGCCCGCCGGCGCCTGTCATCGATCTCGCCCGCTGGGTGGCCCGCTGCTGGGCTGGGCCTCTGCCCGCGGTGCTCGGGGCTGCATCACCACCGCGAATGGTGAGGTCCCTCCCGGCGGCGGGGCATCTGACATCGATGTCGGCGGAGATGGCTGGCGACGGTGCCGAGATCGCGGAGGTCACCGTGCGGAGGCTGCGCCCCGACTCCGACACCGCCGACGTCGTGGCCGAGGCGGTGGGGCGAGCGCCCGCCATCGTGATCGCCCCCTCGATCGAGGCCGCGGTGCGCCTGGCCCGACGACTCCGGGCCGGCGGCCTAGACGTGGCCCTGCTCCCCGACGAGTGGGCGGCCGCCGCCGCTGGCGGCCGAGTAGTGGTGGGCACGCGACTCGCGGCCCTGGCGCCGTGCGTCGACGAGCGAGCGATCGTCGTCGTCGACGAGCACGATGAGGCACACCAGGAGACCCGAACCCCGACCTGGCACGCTCGCGACATCGCCATCGAGCGAGGGCGTCGCCGCGGCGTTCCCGTCGTGGTCACCTCGCCGTGCCCGTCGGTGGCGACATTGGTTCAAGGTCGTCTCGTCGCTCCTCCTCGCAATGAGGAACGACGCGGCTGGGCCCAGCTCGAAGTGATCGACCTCCGTGAGGAGGACCCGACCGAAGGCCTGCTCTCTTCGCCGCTGGTGCGGGCCCTGCGCCGGCCCGGCCCCGTCGCCTGCGTGCTGAACCGCACCGGTCGGGCTCGGCTGCTGGCCTGCCCGTCGTGCCGGCAGCTCGCGTGCTGCGATCGCTGTGACGGCGCCGTGGCTCAGGTCCGAGCCCGCAACGCCGGCGACGGCGGCCTGTTCGACGAGGGCGGCGACATCCTTCGGTGCCGGCGCTGCGGCGAGGAACGTCCCGTGGTCTGCCACCACTGCGGAACCACACGCCTGGCCCAGCTCCGGCCCGGTGTGGCCCGCCTGCGCCGGGACCTCGAGGCGCTGCTTGGCGAGCCGGTCGCTGAGATCAGCGCCCAGGGAGCATCACCGGCGGGAACCACGGCGCGCGTGAGCATCGGCACCGAGGCCGTCCTGCACCGCACCGCCGAGGTGTCCACCGTCGCCTTCGTTGACTTCGATCAGGAGCTGACGGCCCACCGCCATCGGGCAGCCGAGGAGGCGCTCGTGCTGCTGGCCCGGGCGTCACGTCTGGTGGGTGGCCGCCGGGGCCGCGTCGTGGTCCAGACCCGCCGGCCCACCGACACCGTCCTGCGAGCCGCGCTCCACGGTGACCCCGGACTGGTGGCCGCCGAGGAATCGGTCCGGCGCCGCCTGCTCGGGTACGCGCCGTTCGGGGCGGTTGCCGTCATCTCGGGCGCCGGCGCGTCCACCTACGCGACGCGGCTGCGGCGCCACGGTGCTTCCGTAGATGGCCCTACAGGTGATCGGTGGCTAGTGCGCGCCACCGATCGTGATTCGCTCGTCGCAGGTCTCGTCGCCGTGCCCCGCCCGTCGGGCCGCCTGCGGATCGAGGTGGACCCGCTCAGGGGCTGAGCACGTGGTGGGCTCGCAGCCGTCCGGCCGCGTCGGGATGGCTGGCCACCACCAGCGATCCCGGTCCCATCAACCTGCCGTCGGCCAGACTGTCGAGTGCCACCTGGAGCAGTGTCTCGGCTGTCTCGGCATGATCGGGGAACATGGCTACGCCAGCTGAACACGAAGGTTCGACCATGGTGGGACCAAGGAGCAGTGAGCCGCGCGCCGACTCGAGGCAGCGTCGTGCCGCCCGTCGAGCGTCGGATCGGGTTCCAACATTCTCGAGCAGGAGGAGGAGCTCGGCGCCGCCGAAGCGGCCCAGGGTGTCGGTCGCCCGCAGCGCGCCCTGCAACCTGTGTGCCGTGGTCCGGAGCAGCTCGTCCCTGGCCGCGGGTCCCGTGGCACCGATGTGGTCGAGGTGATCGATGTCGACGACCACGAGGGCCAGCAGCTCGCGTCGGCGCTGGGCCCGGGCCACGGCACCGTCGAGGCGGTCGCGCAGCACGGCCCCACACACCGCGCCGGTGAGTCGATCGTGGCCGTCAAGGAGATCATGGGAATCCCGGCGATCCCGATGATGGTGCACGGTCCGGATCACATGGCGCAGCAGGACTTCGGCATCCTCGTCCTCGTCGTCGAGCAGGAGGTCGGCGGCGCCCTGTTCCAAGGCGCCGGTCGCCGCCCCCGCGCCCGCCAGCGACGTGCGGATGATGATCGGCAGGTCGTCGTCGACAGAGCGGATCTCTGCCACCGCATCAGAGGTATCTGTCCCGTCGGATGCCAGATCGATCACGACGGCATCGAAACCTCCGGCGCGAACGGCCGCCAGTGCATCGTCGAGGGCGAAGGCGGGAACCTCGTCCATGGATCCCAACGGGGAACGGCCGGCGCCGTAGCGCAGGATGGTCAACCCCATGCCACTCACTCCCTCCCTACCCAACAACCTCCACCCTAACCGTGGATGGGATGGCCGCACAGGGGGACATGCGGCCCGTTCAGGAGGATTTGCCGCGCCCGTCCCAGCCCTGCCGCCGGAGCTCGGCCAGGGCGATGGCGGTGGCCACTCCGACGTTGAGCGAGCCCACGTTGCCGGTCTGGGGGAGGAACACGGCGCTATCAACCGATGCCAAGGTTGCGGTGGCCACGCCCCTGTCTTCGTGCCCGACGACCAACGCGATGTCATCGGCGAGGTCGGCATCGAAGATCGGCACCGCACCAGCCACCAGCTCGAGCGCCACCGGGCGGTAGCCGGCCTCACGGGCAGCTGAGACCGCGGCACGCCCGTCGTCGTGGACGTACCACTCGAGGTACCGCTCGGTTCCCTTGGACGTCCGGCCAACCCTGGGATGGTCGGGGGGTGTGGTGCCGGCGGTGAGGTAGAGGTGGGCTACCCCGTAGCAGGCCGCCGTGCGGACGATCGTTCCGACGTTGAACGTCGTGGAGACATCGTCGAGAACCAGAGCCAGGCGCTGCGTCGTGCGCCGTCGCCACTCCCTGTGCAGGCGCTTGAGCTCCGTGCTGCCGAGCGGCCGGCGGCCCCCGAGTCCCGTCACGTCCCTGTGCGTCGTACGTCGACGAGGCGATAGCCCCGGCGCGAGATGCGACGCTCAGTGTTGTACCCCTGGTCCACCAACCATCGAGCGAGGCTGTCGGCCCCCAGGTTCCGCTGGACGACCAGATGGGCCGTGGCATCGGGGGTCATCCGGTCCAACCACTCGCTCAGGAGGGAGCGCAGGGCTGGCTTGCCGATGCGGATGGGCGGGTTGGACCAGATTCCGTTGATACTTCCACCGGGAACGTCGTCGGCGTGGAACACACGGATGTTGTCGAGCCCGGCCCGCTTGGCGTTGCCGCGGCACAGCTCGAGTGCTCGATCGTTGACATCGACCGCCCACACCGTGGCATCGGGCCGCCGAGCCGCCAACACGACTGAGATCGGTCCATAACCGCACCCGACGTCGGCGATCACCGCTCCTGGCGCCAGGTCATCGGTGGAGATCTCCAGCAGCAGGAGCCGAGTTCCGGGATCGACTCGATCGCCGCTGAACACACCGCGGTCGGTGTCGAGGGTGAAGGAGCGATCAGGGAGTGCCAGCTCGATCACGCGGGGACGAGACGCTGACTGCGGCGCGGGGTCGAAGTAGTGCTCCACTCACAGGGACGCTACCGGCCATGGCTCGCTACCCTCGTGCCCGACATGGCTCCCTACGACATCCGCGTCTATGGCGATCCCGTTCTGCGCCGCCCGACCGGTCCCGTCGACGACATCGATGCCCGACTCGTCCGGCTGTCGGAGGACATGGTGGTCACCATGTACGAGGCACCCGGTATCGGGCTGGCGGCGCCGCAGGTCGGCGTCCAGAAGCGGTTGTTCGTCTACGACATCGGCGACGGGCCCCACACCATCGTCAATCCTCGGATCGACGAGGTGCGCGGCGATTGGGAGTACGAAGAGGGATGCCTCTCGGTCCCCGGACTGTCGTGGATCATCACCCGCCCCGACGAGGTGCACCTCGTCGGGTTGGACCTCGATGGCAACGAGGTGAGCATCGAGGCGAACGAGCTGTTGGGCCGCCTGTTCCAGCATGAGCTCGACCATCTCAACGGCGTTCTGCTCACCGATCACCTCGACGATCAACAGCGACGAGAGGCCAAGAAGACCCTGAGGGAACGGGCCATGGGTACGGCTCCGGCTCCCGCGGCGCACCGCGGCGCCCTCTGATCTGCCGTGGCAACGCTTGCCACCCCGCCATCGACCGTCCGGCGCGTCGCCTACCTCGGCTCCCCAGCCATCGCTGTCCCCGCGCTCCACGCCCTCGTGGGTGCCGGGCTCGAGGTGGCTCTCGTGGTGTCCCAGCCCGACAAGCGTCGGGGACGAGGCGGCGGCGCCACCCCTTCCCCGGTGAAGGCTGCCGCCGCTGAGCTGGGCATCCCAACCACCGACGACGTCAGTGTCGTGGTGGATGCCGGCGTCGATCTGGGGGTCGTGGTGGCGTTCGGTCGGCTCATCAGCGACCCGGTGCTCGGGAGCGTCCCGATGGTCAACATGCACTACTCGCTGCTGCCCCGATGGCGGGGAGCGGCGCCGGTGGAACGCGCCATCCTGGCTGGCGACTCCCAGACAGGTGTGTGTGTGATGGCGGTGGCCAGCGAGCTCGACGCCGGCGATGTGTACGCCCGCGGCGTCGTCCCCATCGGCGAGCGCGACACCACGGCGTCACTGTACGAACGTCTCACCGAGGTTGGGGTCCCGCTGCTCGTCGGGACCATCCTCGACGGCCACTGGGACGGCCAGCCCCAGCAAGGTGAGGTGACCTACGCGGCCAAGCTGACCAGCGAGGACCGACATCTCGACTGGACGCGATCGGTCACAGATCTCGCGCGGATCATCCGGGTGGGCGGGGCATGGACGACCCTCGACGGTCGCCGTGTGAAGATCCACGACGCCGAGGTCGTCGATGGCGACACCAGTGGCATCCCCGCCACCATCGCCGGTGTCGACGTGAGGGCCGCCGACGGTGTGCTTCGTCTCATCACCGTGCAGCCCGAAGGCAAGGCCACCGTGGCGGCCGGCGACTGGGCCAACGGGTCTCGCCTCGAACCCGGCGCTCGGTTCGGCACCTGACATGGCCAACCCCGAGCACGGGGCATCGGCTCGACGCCTCGCTCTCAGCGTCCTGGCCCGGATCGACGACGACGGCGCCTACGCCAACATCGTGCTCGGTCACGCCCTAGGTGCCGCCAGCCTCGACCGCCGGGACCGGGGCCTGGTCACTGAGCTCGTCTACGGCGTCACCCGGATGCGCCGCTCGCTGGACTGGATGGCCGATCGTCATGTGCTCGAAGAACCCGACCGCCGCGCCCGCCGCCTGCTTCGCCTCGGCGCCTACCAGCTCGCCTACCTGACCTCCATCCCCGCCCACGCCGCCGTCGACGAGACGGTGGGACTTGCCCCCAGGCGACTCCGCGGGTTCGTGAACGCCATCCTCCGACGGATCGCGGCCGACATCCCCATCCCCGATGAGGCGTGGCCGTCACCGGCCGTTCGCTGGAGCCTTCCCGACCACGTCTGGAGCTGGCTCGAGCGCGACCTGGGCGAAGACGCCGCTCCGGTGGCGGCCACCATGTCGCTCTCACCCGAGGTGACCGTCCGCGACGACGGCTACCGCCAGGACCGCGGATCGGCGCGAGTGGTGGAGGCGATGGCCTTCGCACCTGGCGATCGGGTACTCGACCTGTGTGCGGCACCGGGCGGCAAGGCCACCGATCTGGCCGGGCGAGGGGCGCGTGTCGTCGCCAGCGACATCAGCGTTGCTCGGTCCGGTCTCATCGCGAAGAACCTCAGGGCCATGGGAGCCAGCGGCGTCGAGCCGGTCGCCGCCGACGGCACCGCACCGCCGTTCCGGCCCCGATTGGCCGACGTGGTCCTCGTCGACGCCCCGTGCTCAGGGTTGGGTGTGCTCCGGCGCCGGGCGGATGCCCGGTGGCGCATCGGACCCGATGCCCCCGAGCGACTCGGGCGCACCCAGCAGCGACTCCTCGCCTCGGCCGCCGAGCTCGTCCGACCCGGCGGAAGCCTCACCTACTCGGTATGCACGATGACGGCGGAAGAGACTCTCGCCATCGACGACTGGTCCCGCCAACGGCTCCCGGAGTGGTCGGCTGCCTCGGCGCCGCCAGCACCATGGCAGCGGCACGGGCGCGGCGCACTTCTCCTCCCTCACGTCGAAGGAACCGACGGCATGTTCCTTCTCACACTCAACGCCCCCTTGTAGATTGGTCAGTCGTGGTGCGCATCGCTCCCTCGATCCTGTCGGCTGACTTCGCGCGGCTCGGCGACGCCGTGAACGCCATCGAACCCGAGGCCGATCTGCTCCACGTCGACGTCATGGACGGGCACTTCGTACCCAACCTCACGATCGGTCCACCCGTCGTCGCCTCCCTCGACGCCGTCACCGACCTGTTCCTCGACTGCCACCTGATGATGACCGACCCCGCCGACTTCCTCGAGCCGTTCCGTGATGCCGGCGCCGACGGTTGTTCGGTGCACGTCGAGGTCGGCAACACGGCCACGCTGATCGCGCAGATGCGCGACCTCGGTCTCGCCACCGGATTGGTGGCCAACCCCGACACACCGTTCGATGTCTTCGCCCCGTTCCTCGCCGATGTCGATCTCATGCTGCTGATGACCGTGTTTCCCGGGTTCGCGGGGCAGTCGTTCATCACAGAGGTGATGCCCAAGGTCGCCGAGACCCGTCGAGAGCTCGATCGGCTCGAGTCGCCGGCCGCCTTGCAGGTCGACGGCGGCATCGGTCCCGATACGATCGGTATCGCCGCCGCCGCCGGCGCCGACACGTTCGTCGCCGGCTCGGCCATCTTCGGTGCTCCCGATCCTCAACGTGCAGCCCGCTCCCTGCGGGCCTCGGCGCTCTCCACCCTGGGTGCCGCCTGATCCATGTCTGAACCCTCCAAGCCCGATCGGGTCCTGATCGTCGACGACGACCGCGACATCGCGCGACTGATCGAGATCACCCTGCAATCGGAGGGGTTCGACACCGTCGTCGCCCAGAACGGTGACGACGCGATGCAGATGGCGAAGGAATGGCAACCCGACGCGGTGCTGCTCGACGTGATGATGCCCGGCATCGATGGCGTCGAGGTCTGCAAACAGCTTCGAAGCCATCCGGCCACCTCGGCCACCTCGATCCTGATGCTCACGGCCAAGACGCTCCCCAGCGACCGCGTCGTCGGCCTCACCGCCGGTGCCGACGACTACATCGCCAAGCCGTTCGACAGCGAGGAGCTGGTGGCCCGTCTCCGCACCGCGCTGCGCCGATCGTCGCACCTGCGGGGCATCTCGCCCCTGACCGGCCTGCCCGGGAACTTCGAGATCGCCCGGGCCATCGACGTCCTTCTCGACTCCGGCCAGGAGTTCGCCGTGCTGCACGCCGATCTCGACGACTTCAAGGCATTCAACGACTACTACGGGTTCATCCAGGGCGATGAGGCCATCGTCGTGGCCGCAGAGGCGCTGGCCTCGGTCCTGGCCGACCACCAGGGCGAGATCGGGTTCCTTGGTCACGTCGGGGGCGACGACTTCGTCATGGTCGTCGATGCCCACCTCGCCACCACCATCGCCGACGCGGCGATCGCCGCCTTCTCGGCGAAGGCCCCGAGCCTCTACCAGCCCGAGGACCAGCTCAACGGGTGGATCGAGGTCGAGGACCGGGCGGGAACCACCCATCGCTACCGGTTGCTGTCGATGTCGATCGGCATCGCAACCGCCGAGCAGCGCTCCTTCAGCTCCGCCGGAGAGGCGGCGGCCGTAGCGGTAGAGATGAAGAAGCTCGCCAAGGCGGCCGGCGGATCGGCCTGGCGCATCGATCGACGGCGCGATGGATGATCGGGAGCCCATGGTCCGTGCGCTTCACGAGTCGGTTGGGGCTCGCCGCCTGACGAGTCCCAACCCGGCCGTCGGCTGCGTCATCGTGACCGCCGACGGCCGCACCTTGAGCGGGGTCACGGAACCAGCGGGGTGCCGGCATGCCGAGATCGTTGCTCTCGACGCGGCGTCGGCCAACGGCATCTCCACCGCCGGCGCCACCGTGTACGTGACGCTCGAGCCGTGCAGCCATCACGGACGCACACCGCCCTGCACCGATCGGCTCATCGATGCAGGCGTGGCCAAGGTCGTCGTCGCAGTCGGCGACCCCGATCCCATGGTTGGGGGGTCCGGCCTCGCAGTCCTCCGCGCCGCGGGGATCGAGGTCGAGCTGGGCGTCGAGGCCGAGGCCGCCGCCGCCCAGCTCGCCGCCTACCTGCATCACCGCCGCACCGGGCGCCCCTATGTGATCCTCAAGCTCGCCGCCACGCTCGACGGTCGTACCGCCGCCGCCGACGGCTCTTCCCGCTGGATCACTGGGCCCGAGGCCCGCGTCGATGTCCATCGGCTGCGAGCCGACTCCGACGCTGTCCTGGTCGGGGCGGGGACGGTGCGGGCCGACGACCCGTCGTTGACCGTACGCCTGGTCGAGGACCTCGCCGAACGCGCCGACCCGCGGCGCATCGTGCTCGGCTCGGCCCCACCCGGCGCCGCCGTCCACCCCTGCACCGAGATGGCGGGCTCCCTGGGCGAGATCCTCGACCAGCTGGGCCGCGAGGACGTCGTCCAGCTTCTGGTCGAGGGTGGTGCCACGGTGGCCGGGGCGTTGCACCGCGAGGGCCTGGTCGACCGTTACGTCCTCTACCTCGCCCCGGCGCTCGCCGGCGGCGACGACGGGGTTCCGATGCTCAGCGGACCAGGTGCCCCAACCGTCGAGCGGCTGTGGCGCGGTGAGGTGGCCGCCGTCACCCGCCTGGGCGGGGACCTTCGACTCGACGTCGTTGCCCGAAAGGCGGATTGATGTTCACGGGGATCGTCGAGGAGCTCGGCACCGTCGAGGCCCGTCAGGGTGGATTCTTCCGGTTCGGGGCCCGCGTCGTCGTCGATGAGCACACCGAGGTTGGCGATTCCATCGCGGTGAACGGATGCTGCCTCACCGTGACCGCGGTGGGAGACCAGTGGTGGGAGACGACCGCGGTCGACGAGACCCTGTCCCGCACCAACCTCGCCGTCCTGGCGTTAGGCGACGAGGTGAACCTGGAACGACCGGTCCGCCTCCAGGATCGGCTCGGAGGGCACCTCGTGGCGGGCCACGTCGACGCGACGGGCACCGTCTGCCGGCCGGCACCCGACCTCGAGGTGCAAGCGCCGCCCGACGTGGTCCGCTATCTCGTGCCCAAGGGATCGATCACGGTGGACGGGTGCAGCCTCACCGTGGTCGACGTGATGGCTGACCGGTTCACCGTGGCCGTGATCCCACACACAGCCGAGGTGACCACCCTGGGTCGACGTCAAGCGGGTTCGTCCGTCAATCTGGAGGTCGACGTGGTGGCCAAGTACGTCGACCGTCTGTTGAGGCCACACGGGGAGCAACCATGAGTGCCACACCAACGTTTGACAGCGTCGAGGACGCAGTCGCCGCGGTCGGGCGGGGCGAGATCGTCGTCGTCGTCGATGACGAAGATCGCGAGAACGAGGGAGACCTCATCATGGCGGCCGAGGCGGCGACCCAGGAGAAGCTGGCCTTCTTCGTGAAGCACACCAGCGGAGTCATCTGCACGCCGCTGGAGGGCCCGCGCCTCGACGAGCTCGAGATCCCGCTCATGGTGCGTGACAACACCGAGAGCCAGCGCACGGCCTTCACGTACTCGGTCGACCTCCGACACGGCACCAGCACCGGGATCTCCGCCGCCGATCGGGCGGCGACCATCGGTGCCCTCATCGATCCCGCCACCCGCCCCGGCGACCTGGCCCGGCCGGGCCACATCTTTCCCCTCCGCTACGCCGAGGGTGGCGTCCTCAAGCGCGCCGGCCACACCGAGGCGGCCGTCGACCTGGCCCGCATGGCGGGTCTCTACCCGGCGGGGGTGCTGTGTGAGCTCGTCACCGCCGACGGCTCGGAGATGGCCACACGCCCAGAACTCGAGGCGTTCGCGTCCGAGCACGGCCTGAAGATGATCAGCATCGCTGACCTCATCCGCTACCGGCGCCAGCAGGAGAAGCTGGTGAAGCGCATCAGTGAGGCGCGCATCCCCACCGAGTGGGGTGAGTTCACCGCCTACGTCTACGAGTCGCTGCTTGACGGCGAGCAGCACGTCGCCATGGTGCGGGGTGCCGTGCAGGGCGAGGACGACGTGTTGGTGCGCGTGCACAGCGAGTGCCTCACCGGCGACGTGTTCGGGTCGCTGCGCTGCGACTGCGGAGTGCAGCTCGACCAGGCCATGCGTCACATCGCGGAGGACGGTCTCGGCGTCCTCGTGTACCTCCGGGGTCACGAGGGCCGCGGCATCGGGATCGGCCACAAGATCCGCGCCTACCGTCTTCAGGACGAGGGTGCCGACACCATTGAGGCCAACGAGGCGTTGGGACTTCCGGTGGACAGCCGCGAGTACGGCATCGGGGCGCAGATCCTCGTCGATCTCGGCATCACGACCATGCGGTTGATGACCAACAACATGGCCAAGTACGGGGGTCTGGAAGGGTTCGGCCTCGAGATCACGGCCCGGGTTTCGGTTGCGTCCTCGCCAAATCCCGAGAACATCCGCTATCTCCGCACCAAGGCAGAGCGGTTGGGCCATCTCATCGATGGCCTCGAGGAGCACGACCACGGCCGCGACACCGACGCCTCGTGATGGCGGGTCCCGAGGGTGCCGGAGCACAGTTCGAAGAGCTCGACGGTTCGGGACTGCGCATCGGGATCGTGGCCGCTCGGTGGAACGACGACATCGTCGAGCGCCTGGTCGACGGCGCGCACCGCGGCCTCGATCGTCTCGACGTGCGCGCCGAGGACCGCACCCTGGCCTGGGTGCCCGGGTCGTTCGAGCTGGCGTTGGGCGCCAAGGCCATGGCCGAGCGGCCCGGCGTCGATGCGGTCATCGCGCTCGGGGCGGTGATCCGCGGCGAGACCGTCCACTTCGAGCTCGTGGCCAACGAAGCCGCCCGCGGCATCCAGGATGCCCAACTAGCCACCGGTGTGCCCATCGCCTTCGGTGTCCTGGCCACGGAGGACCGGGCCCAGGCCGAGGCGCGTTCGGGGGGACCGGGTTCCCACAACGTCGGTGAGCAGTGCGCGGCGGTGGCCGTCGAGATGGCGCGACTCCTCAATCGCCTCGCCTGATCCCGGCGCGCCCTGCCACACTCGGGTGGTGCTGAAGCTCGTTCTTCCCAAGGGGTCCCTCGAGCAGGCGACCCTCGAGCTCTTCGAGCAGGCGGACCTTCCCGTCGAGCGCTCGTCATCTGTGCAGTACCAGGTGTCCATCGACGACCCGCGCATCGCCGAGGTGCGCATCCTCAGGCCCCAGGAGATCGCCACCTACGTCGCCGACGGGCTCTTCGACATCGGGATCACCGGTCGCGACTGGATCGAGGAGACATCGAGCGAGGTCCACACGCTTGGCGAGCTCCACTACTCGAAGGCCACCTCCAAGCCGGTTCGCATCGTCCTCGCCGTGCCCGATGACGCTCCATGGCAGAGCACCGCCGAGCTGCCAGACGGTGTCCGGGTGTCAACCGAGTACCCCGAGCTGACCCGTCGGTGGTTCGCCGAGCATGGCGTCGCCGCCGATGTCCGGCTGTCCTATGGCGCCACCGAGGCCAAGGTCCCCGACATCGTTGATGTGGTGGTCGACATCACCGAGACGGGTCGCGCCCTGCGAGCGGCCGGGCTCCGCATCGTCGACACCGTCCTCACCAGCTACACCGAGCTCATCGCCAACCCGGCCGCGTTCGCCGACCGCGACAAGCGCCACGCCATGACTCAGATCCAGACCTTGCTCGATGGAACGCTCGAAGCGCGGGGCAAGGTGCTGGTGAAGCTGAACTGCGCGCCCGAGGCGCTGGACGACATCGTCGACTCCCTACCGTCGCTCAAGGCGCCAACGGTGTCGGAGCTGGCGAAGGGGGGCGGCTTCGCGGTGGAGACCGTTGTCCCCAAGTCCGACATCAACGTGCTGATCCCGGCACTTCGCGACCGGGGTGCGACCGACATCGTGGAGATGCCCATCTCGAAGATCGTGCACTGACCGTGATCGAACGTGGCGTCATCGTCGGCTTCGACCCCGATCGCGGCATCGGCGAGGTAGCCGGCTCCTACGGTGGGCGGCACCCGTTCCACTGCACGGCGATCGCCGACGGAAGCCGCAGCATCGAGGCGGGGACCGAGGTGGTCTTCACCCTCGAGCCCGGTCGGATGGGGGAGTGGGAAGCCACCGACATCAGTTCACGATGATGGCTCAGCCGTCCTCGCTGCCCTCGCTCCCGTCGCTGCCGTCGGCGGCCTGGCGAACCTCGACGAACATCAGCCGGAGTTGGGCCAGCTGATCCCGGAGGAGGTCTTCGTTGGCGATGCGTCCGTTGAGACCGTCGACCAGGGCCGCCATGGCGTCGATGGCCATCGCCGCCGCTCCGAAGTCCGGCCGATCAACGGTCAGGTGCACGGCCGCAACCTGGCCGAAGTAGGCGGCTTGGGCCCGGGCCACGATCTCCACCGGGGTCTCGAGTATCTGACGGCGCATCTCGGCCGCGAACGCCTCGAGCTCCTCCTCGGTGGGATCGGCGGGCGGCCGCTCGGTGGCTGTGCCGTCAGGGGCGATGATGCGGCCGTCGTCCTCGCCGCCGGGTGTCCACAAGCCACTCATGTCGTCGTACTCCAAGCGTCGAGAGCCGAGGGCGTGCGCCTCAGCATGCTGTACCGGTCTGCGACGTGTACCATACGCAGCCACAACCGAGTCGAAGCGGGGTCCGCCCCCACCCGACCACCGACAGCCGGTGCGCATCGGGTTCTCCACCAGCGGACGCCACTTTGGCGTCCGTGCTCCAATTTTCAGGAGGAATGACAGGAGTGAGCCGATAGCAACCCCGGCCGACAACGAGCCCAGGATCAACGACCGCATCAGAGCCCGCGAAGTCCGACTCGTCGGCGCTGACGGATCGCAGGTGGGCATCAAGCCCCTTCCCGAAGCACTTCACATGGCCCGCGAGGCCGATCTCGACCTCGTCGAGGTGGCGCCGCAAGCCAGCCCACCGGTCTGCAAGATCATGGACTTCGGCAAGTTCAAGTACGAGGCAGCGCAGCGGGCGAAGGAATCCCGCAAGAAGGCCAGCCACGTCGCCATCAAGGAGATGAAGTACCGACCCAAGATCGGCCAGGGTGACTTCGACACCAAGACCCGCAAGGTCGCCAAGTTCCTTGGCGAAGGCAACAAGGTGAAGCTCACGATCATGTTTCGTGGCCGTGAGCTGCACCATCCCGAGCTCGGGATGAGGATCCTGGACCGGGTGGCCGACACTGTGGTCCACCTCGGGAAGGTCGAGGCAGCACCCAAGATCGATGGACGGAACATGACCATGGTGCTGGCGCCCGATCGGCAGGCCCAGGCCGCCCACGCTCGCCACCTCGCCGACGAGGCCGCAGCGGCCGAATCCGACACAGCCAACCAATCCGAGACCGAACCCTCCGGCTGAGCGCCCGATTCAGGGCCCACCACGAAAGACAGACCATGCCCAAGATGAAGACACACCGCGGCGCCAAGAAGCGCTACAAGGTGACCGGAACCGGCAAGGTGATGCGCCGCAACGGCAACCTAAACCACATCCTCGGCAAGAAGAGCAGCCGTCGGAAGCGGCGCCTGTCGAACGAGTCTGAAGTCACTGGTGCCGACCGCAAGCAGGCTGAGCGCCTGCTCGGTCGCCGCTAGCCGCCCGCGCTCGAGCACGAGGAGTACGAACCATGGCAAGGGTCAAGCGATCCGTCCACAGCAAGAAGCACCGCAAGGCCATCCTCGACGAGGCCAAGGGCTATTACGGCAACCGGAGCCGATCGTTCAAGGTTGCCAACGAATCGGTGATGCACGCGGGCCAGTACGCCTTTCGTGACCGCAGGGCTCGCAAGGGCGAGATGCGCAAGCTCTGGATCCAGCGCATCAACGCCGCCGCCCGCCAACACGGCGTCAGCTACAGCCGCTTCATCTCCGGCCTCAAGGCGGCCGAGGTCGAGGTCGATCGCAAGGTGCTGGCCGATCTCGCCGTCAACGACTCGGTGGCGTTCGGGGCGTTGGTCACCGTGGCCAGCGGCGCGCTAGAGGCGTCGTCGAGCGGAGGCGATGAGTCCTGACCGGCGTCGCGCCAGCCGGCGCCCGGGCACTCGAGTACCGCCATCGAGCTGTCCAGCGCGTCCGTCGATTGGTGAAGCGTCGAAGCCGGCGCGACCAGGAACGTACCTACGTGATCGAGGGCCCGACCCTCATCAGCGAGGCTGTCGACGCCGGCGCTCCCGTCGAGGTGTTCCGAGCGCCAGGAGTCGATGATCCCGTCCTCGCCCGGGTGATCACGGCCGGCGGGCGCGTCCACGACCTCGCCGACGGTGTTCTCGAGCGGATCACCGACACCGTGACGCCGCAGGGGATGATCGCCACCTCCCCCTA
This sequence comes from Acidimicrobiales bacterium, assembly GCA_036397895.1. GTDB lineage: Bacteria > Actinomycetota > Acidimicrobiia > Acidimicrobiales > DASWIA01 > DASWIA01. The sequence goes on from DASWIA010000026.1 coordinate 102,266, forward strand.
TCGGGACGTCGGACTCGACGATCTGCTCGGCTCCGATGTGCATAAGGCGCCGATCGTGGTGCTCATCGACGTCCGCGATCCGGGCAATGCGGGGACCATCCTCCGCTCGGCCGAATCAGCCGGCGCGGCAGGAGTCATCGCCTGCGACGGATCCGTCGACCTCTACAACCCGAAATGTGTCAGGGCGTCGGCCGGAGCGCTGTTCTGGGTTCGCCACGTCCGTGGCGGCGACCCGCCCGACGTCATCGAGCGCTTGCGTTCTGCCGGCATCCGCTGTCTCGGCGCCGCCGCCCACGGCGGAACCCCGCCGACCCGCCATCTGCTGAAACCGCCCGTTGCCCTCGTGGTGGGCAACGAGGCCCACGGCCTCCCATCCGCCGTCGCCGACGCGCTCGACGAATCCGTCACCATCGCGGTGCGGGGTCGCGCCGAATCCCTGAACGTGGCCATGGCCACCACGGCGTTGCTCCTGGGATCGGCCGGTCTGCTCGACGGGGGCCCAGAGTGACCGACCGACCTTCTTCGTTGCTGGATTCCCTGCCCGATGGGGTCGTGGTGCTGGATCGGGAGCGCACGATCATCGCCCTCAATGCCGAGGGAGCGCGTCTCTGCGACGCCTCGGCCGACGAGCTCATCGGCGCCAAGTTGGAAGACGCGGTCGACCCTCGCTTGCTCGACGGCCGCCGCCTGCTCGATGGCGCCTGGCACCCATCGGCCCACCTGCGATGCACTCGGGGGACTCCGGAGATGACCGTGCTCTTGCGGAGACGAGACGGCTCGGACCGCAGGGTTCTGGTCACCGGGCGCTACCAGCGCGATGCCGAAGGAGCTCTTGACGGAATGACCCTGGCCTTGCGCGACGCCGGCCGGCGCTCCGCCCAGCGCGCCGAGGGCATCGAGATCGTGAGCACTGTCAGCCACGAGCTCCGGTCCCCCCTCACCTCGGTGAAGGGGTACACCTCCCTGCTCCTCAGCCGTTGGGACCGCCTCGACGACGAGCAGAAGAAGATGATGCTCGAACAGGTGCACCATGACGCCGACCGAGTGACCCGTCTCGTGACCGAGCTACTCGACATCAGCAGGATCGAGACCGGCCGGCTCGTCCTTCGACGGGAGATGATCGATCTCAGTGCTCTCGCCACGTCTGTCGTGGAGAAGGTGGCCATGGGCTATCCGGATCTCCAGTGCGCCGTCGGGCTTCCCCATGACCTGCCCGTCGTCTACGCCGATCCTCACAAGGTCGAGCAGGTGCTGACCAACCTCGTCGAGAACGCGGCGAAGTACGGGAGCGTGCACGGAATGGCGATCACCGGTGCCACAGCCGACAGCGCCGTCACCATCTCGGTGGTCGACCACGGCGAGGGCATCCCCGAACACGACCTCAAGCGCGTCTTCACGAAGTTCTTCCGGCGTGACATCGGCCGGCCCACCGGGAGTGGCCTGGGCCTGTGGATCAGCCAGGGTCTGGTCGAGGCCCATGGTGGCGAGCTCACCGCCACGTCAAAGTTGGGTGAGGGCTCCACGTTCTCCTTTAGTCTCCCCACCGGCGCCTTCGAGGCGCTGCACCCCACCGACTGACCGCCACCTCCGAGCCCGCGCCCATGTCCACCGACGTCACTGCAACAACCTCCGACGCCCGAGCCGCGATCGCGGCCGCTGCGACCCTCGATGAGCTGCGAGCGGCCGAGCTGGCTCATCTCGGTAAGCGGTCGGCGCTGGTTCAGCTCAAGAAGACGCTGGGGAGCCTGGGACCCAACGAGCGCAAGCAGCTCGGACGGGCCATCAACGACGCCCGGCGCCACCTCGAATCGCTGGTCGCCGAGCGTCAGAGCGACCTGGCGGCAGCGGAACGGCGGGTCCAGCTCGAGGCCGAGCGACTCGACCTCACCGAGATCCGTCCCCAGCGGCGCGGACACCATCACGTCGTCACACGCGCGATCGAGCGGCTCGAAGACGTCTTCGTCGGCATGGGGTTCACCATCTCGGAGGGCCCCGAGGTCGAGACCGAGTGGCACAACTTCGGTGCACTCAACTTCCCCGAGGGGCATCCGGCTCGCGACATGTACGACACCCTCTATGTCGACTTCGGCCGCCCGGGTTCCACCTTGCTGCGCACCCACACGTCACCGGTGCAGATCAGGGTCATGGAGAGCACCCCACCGCCCGTCTACACGGTGGCCCCCGGTCGAGTGTTCCGGAGCGACACGGCCGACGCCACCCACATGCCCGTGTTCCACCAGATCGAGGGCCTGGTGGTCGATCGCCAGATCACCCTCGGCGATCTGGCGGGCACCATCGACGAGTTCACCAAGGCCTACTTCGGCGGCGGCTTCGGGAGCCGTCTGCGACCTTCGTACTTCCCGTTCACCGAGCCGTCGGCCGAGTTCGACATCCACCGCCCCGACGGGTCGTGGCTCGAGCTGGGCGGCTGCGGGATGGTGCATCCGAACGTTCTCAGCAACTGCGGGCTCGACCCCGAGGAATGGGGAGGCTTCGCCTTCGGATTCGGGATCGATCGGTTGGCCATGACCTACTACGAGATCGATGACGTCCGTGAGCTGTTCACCAACGACATCCGATTCCTGAGGCAGTTCTGATGAAGGTCCTGCGCAACTGGCTGGCGGAGTTCACTCCGCTCGACGGCATCGACGCCGACGAGCTTGGTCATCTCCTCTCCGACCTCGGTCTCGCGGTCGAGCAGCAGGTCCACATCGGGTCCATGCTCGATGGCATCGTCGTGGCCGAGGTCCTCGAGCTCCGGGCCCATCCGCGGGCCGATCGCATCCAGCTCGTCGACGTCGACGCCGGCGACGGCGAGGCGCTCCAGATCTGCTGCGGAGCGTTCAACATGTCCGTGGGCGACCGGGTGCCTCTGGCCACGTTGGGTACGACCATGCCCGACGGCATGACCATCGAACGCCGGAAGATGCGCGGCGAATGGTCCAACGGCATGCTGTGCGCGGCTGACGAGATCGGGTTCGGTAGCGATCACGGCGGGATCATGCTGCTCGACCGCTCTGTGGAGGTAGGGCAGCCGATGGCTGACTCGCTGTGCCTCGCTTCCGATGTCCTGTACGACCTCGAGGTCAACCCCAATCGTCCCGATGCCATGTCGGTCGCCGGTGTGGCCCGCGACATCGCCGCCCGTCGCCGCCGCCCCTTCGAGATTCCGGTTGCTGAACCTCCCCTCGGCTCCGAGGGGGACGCATCTAAGCTGGTCACCGTCGCCATCGCCGACGCCGACCTGTGCGGGCGGTTCCAGGCGCGGGTGCTCCGCGGCGTCGGCATCGGTCCCAGCTCGGCCACCATCGCCGCCCGGTTGCGGCTGGCAGGCATGCGCCCGATCAACAACGTCGTCGATGCCTCCAACTACGTCATGCTGGAGCTGGGCCAACCCAACCACCCATACGACCTGCACCAGGTCGGCGGAGGAGGCTTCAACGTTCGACGCGCCAGCGACGGCGAGAGGCTGGTCACCCTCGACGGCGTGGAACGGGTCCTCACGCCCGACGACCTCCTCATCTGCGACGCCACCGACACCCCCATCGGCATCGCCGGGATCATGGGTGGAGCCTCATCGGAGATCAGCCTGTCCACCACCGAGGTCGTCGTCGAGATGGCATGGTTCCAGCCGATGGCCATCGCCCGGTCCTCGCGGCGTCTCGGTCTGCGCAGCGAAGCGTCGGCCCGGTTCGAGAAGGGCTGCGACTGGAACGTCATCGACCGGGCCATGGAGAGGTTCGCGGCGCTGCTCGCTCCGGCTGGTGCCGAGCTGGTTCCCGGGGCCAGCGATGCGTGGGGCCAGACGCCACCACGCGACGGTTTCCCAGTTCGAACCTCCCGCGTGAACCAGGTCCTGGGAACCGATCTCGCCGCCGACGACATCGCGGGCTACCTGGAGCCGCTGGGGTTCGCTTCCACCGTCGACGGGAATGTCACCCACGTAACGCCGCCGACCTTCCGGCTCGACTCGTCCACCGAGATCGATGCCATCGAAGAAGTTGCTCGCATCCATGGCTACGGCAACATCGCCACCCGGGTCCCCCCCTCGGTGCACGTCGGTGCTCTCACCGATCGGCAGCAGTGGCGGCGGCAGCTCCGGCGCACCATGGTCGCCTCCGGGTGTGCCGAGGCGATGCCGCTGCCCTTCCTCGCCCCCGGCGATCTCGAGCGTTGCGGCCTCGACGGGAACGGCATCGCCATCGTGAACCCGCTGGTCGCCGAGGAGTCGATCCTGCGCACGTCGCTCATGCCAGGGCTGTTGAAGGCCATCCAGCACAACGACCGGCACCGCGAGCCCGATGCATGGCTCTGGGAGATCGGGCAGGTCCAGCGGCGGCCCACCGACCCCACCGCCGTGCTCCCCGACGAGCCCGAGATGCTCGCCGCCGCCCTGGCCGGCAACGACGGCCAAGGTGCCGTCGAGGTGTGGACGTCGATCGCCATCGACCACGCCATCGACGCCCGGCTGGTGAGCGACACTGCGCCCGGCATGCATCCGACCCGCACCGCTCGCATCGAGGTGGCGGGCAGGAGCATCGGCGTCGTCGGAGAGATCGATCCGGCGGTCCTCGCCGCCCATGACCTTTCCCAGCGCGTCGGGTGGATCGAGATCGACCTCGACGCGCTGTGGAGCACCGGTGTCGGCGACCGTACCTATCGAAAGATCAGTCGGTTCCCCTCTAGTGACATCGATCTCGCCTTTGAAGTGGGCGACGACGTCCCCGCCGGCGATGTCGAACGCACGCTGCGCCGCGCCGCCGGCGATCTGCTCGCCGACCTGGCTCTCTTCGACGTGTTCCGAGGTGATCAGGTCGGCGCCGGGCGGCGCTCGCTAGCCTTCACCCTTCGCGTCCAGGCCACCGATCGTACCCTCAAGGACGAGGACATCGCGACGGTGCGTCAGGAGTGCATCGACGCCGTCGTGAAGGCTCACGGCGTGACCTTGCGGGGCTGAGCGTCAGGGCGTCGCCGCCTCCTGCTGAGAGATCCAGGTGCTGAGAGCGCGCGCCGTCGACTCGGCAACGGCGAGATACTCGATGCCATAGTTGAACGCACCGGCCGAACCGTCGGGGTCGAGCGGACGATGACACCAGACCACCGTCCCGGCCAGGTGGATCGGGTGAGGGGGGCTTCCCGGAAGGCGCCCGCGAAGGACCACCAGATCACCGATGGTGAGCCGCCGGGTTGCCGCGATCCGGACCCCGCCCACGGAGATGTCGAGAGCCCGGGCCCGGTCGACGAGCTCCTGGCCCGCCATCCGGAGCTCGAGATCGATCTCGACGCCGTGGAGGTTCACGCGCGGGTACCGTCGCCGGGTCTGCATTACCGCGTGGGCCCGATGACGCGCTGCGGTCTGCTGGGTGGGTCGGTCCATGTCCAGGCTCCAAGGCATCGCTGAGATCCTTTGATCGACGCACTACGCGCGGAACCTGAGCAATCGGGAGCCAACCGGCACAGCTAGAATGCAGCAAGTTGCATGATCATGCATGATCGCCTAGTCTGCCCAGTTCCATGGCGACCATCGGCATCATCGGAGGCTCGGGGTTCACCGGTGCCGAGCTGCTGCGGCTGTGCGCGTCCCATCCCCAGCTCCAGGTCGCCTGGGCGACAGGCGACCGGCACGCGGGCACGGCGATCGCTGACGTGTACCCCTCGTTGGCAACCACCGTTGGCGATGCCACCTACGAGAAGTTCGATGTGGCAATGGTGGCCGGTTGCGATCTGGTGTTCATCGGTCTGCCCCACGGGGCCAGCCAGATGATCGTCCCCGAGCTGCTCGACGCGAGCGTCCCCCACCTGGTCGATCTGGGTGCCGACTTCCGCCTTCAGGACATCTCGCTCTATCCCGAGTGGTACGGCGAGCCCCACCGCTGCCCCAACCTGCTCCCGCGCTTCGCTTACGGCCTTCCCGAGCTGTTCCGTGACCGCATCGTGGCCGCCGATCACGTGGCCGTGCCGGGTTGCTATCCCACCACCGCTTCGCTCGTGGTGGCGCCACTGGTGCGGGCCGGGATGATCGACCCCACCGGTGTGGTGGTCGACGCCTACAGCGGGGTGTCGGGTGCTGGAAGTACGCCCCAGATCCACACCACCTTCAACGCCGTAGACGAGGACCTCTCGGCCTATGGCCTGCTGGGACACCGCCACACTCCGGAGATCGAGGTCAACTGCGGCGCGACCGTTTTGTTCACACCGCACCTGGCGCCCATCAACCGGGGAATCCTCGTCACGGCCACGGCTCGAGGGGCGCGCACAGGTCTCACGACCGATGATGTTCTCGACGCACTCCACGACGCCTACGACGCCGAAGCCTTCGTCCATGTCACTGCGGACCCACCCCACACCAAGTCCACGTTGGGATCGAACACCTGCCATCTGACGGCTCGCGTCGATCCTCGGACCGGGATCGTGCTCATGCTGTCGGCCCTCGACAACCTGACCAAGGGGGCATCAGGGGGGGCGGTCCAATGTGCCAACCTCCTGCTGGGACTCCCCGAGACCACTGGCCTGCCCATCGCCGGCCTCTACCCCTGAGGGCCAGCCATGAGCATCACCGCACCGCAGGGATTCGAAGCGGCGGGCGTCCACGGCGGGCTGAAAGCTGACGGAGCCCTCGACTTCGCTCTGGTTGCCACCACCGACCGCGCCCCCGCCGCGGCGGCCGCCACCTTCACCAGCTCGCGCTTCCCGGCCGCGCCGGTGGTACTGAGCAAGCACCACCTCGCCCAGAGCCGAGGGCGGGCGGCCGCAGTGCTCCTCAACAGCGGCAACGCCAATGCCGGCACCGGCACCCAGGGGCGGGAAGACGCGGCGTATCTGGCCGCGGCGGTCGCTGGTCCTCTCGGCCTCAGCACCCACGAGGTCCTCGTGTGCTCCACGGGGCTGATCGGCGACCGGCTACCCATCGACGCCATGGGCAGGCGGGTGCCCGATCTCATCGACGCCCTCAGCGGGGATGGGTCCACCGCGGCCCGGGCCATCATGACCACCGACACCGTGGCCAAGGAGACGGTGGTGGACGGTGGAACCTTCAAGGTGGGAGGCATGGCCAAAGGAGCGGCGATGCTGGCCCCCAGCATGGCCACGATGCTCGCCGTGCTCACCACCGACGTCGCCATCGAGCCATGGCGCCTCCAGCCGCTACTGGGTGCCGCGGTGGCCGAGTCCTTCAACCGGCTGAGCGTCGATGGCTGCCAGAGCACCAACGACACCGTCATCGTGCTGGCCGGCGGTGCTGCCGGCACCGCTGAGGGCGATCGGGTGGGAGCGGCGTTGGCCGACGCCTGCCAGCACCTGGCCAGCCAGATGGCGGGGGACGCCGAGGGGGCCACCAAGGTCGTGCGGATCATCGTGACCGGCGCCCGCAACGACGCCGAGGCCGATCGGGCGGCACGCCAGATCGCGGAGTCAGCCCTGTGCAAGTGCTCCTGGTACGGCAAGGACGCCTACTGGGGGCGTCTGGCCGCTGAGCTCGGCGTCGCCGGGGTCGCGCTGGAGCCGATGTACCTGTCCATCTCCTATGGCGACGTCGAGGTGTGTCGCAACGGCGTCAACCACGGCCACGACCCGGTCGCGCTCGCCGCCTACATGGAAGGTCGCGACATCGAGATCACCTGTGACCTCGGTCTGGGCCGGGGAAGCGGTTGGGTGCTCACCAACGATCTCACCCACGGCTACGTCGACGAGAACATGGGGACATCGTGACCATCACCGACCTCGCCGACAAGGTGCAGGTCCTGACCCAGGCCCTGCCGTACATCCGGCGATTCTGGGGTCGGGTCGTGGTGGTCAAGTACGGCGGCCACGCCATGGCCGACCCCGCTCTGGCCGACACGTTCGCCCAGGACATCGTGCTGATGCGTTCTGTCGGGATGCGCCCGGTGGTGGTGCACGGAGGCGGACCGCAGATCGGCGAGGTGATGGGCCGGCTCGGCAAGGTTCCCGAGTTCCACGACGGGCTGCGGGTGACCGATGCCGAGACCCTCGACATCGCCCGCATGGTGCTGGTGGGCAAGGTCAACCGCGACATCGTCTCGGCCATCAACGTCCACGCCCCGCTGGCCATCGGTCTGTCCGGCGAAGACGGCGGGCTCATCACCGCAGCCGAGCGTGACCCGCGCCTGGGCTTCGTGGGCGACGTCACCGACGTGAACCCCCAGCTGCTCCAACGGCTGCTCGCCGAAGACCTCATCCCCGTGGTCAGCACCATTGGGAGCGGCGTCGGCGGCCAGGCCTACAACATCAACGCCGACACCGTGGCCTCGGCCGTGGCGCAAGCGCTCGGAGCGCACAAGCTGGTCTACCTCACCGACATCGAGGGCCTGCGGCTCGACGTCGAGGTCCCCGACTCGCTCATCGGGCGCATCGGAGCCGTCGAGCTCGAGGCGCTCGTGGCCGGCGGCACCGTGAGCCAGGGGATGATCCCCAAGGTGGAAGGATGCACCCGGGCCATCGCCGGGGGAGTGGCCCAGGCCCACATCGTCGACGGCCGGATCCCCCACGTGCTGCTCCTCGAGTTCTTCACCGACGAGGGCATCGGCACCATGATCCTTCCCGACGACGAGGTGGCCGGATGAGCTTCCCGCCGCTGATGAACACCTACCCCGACCCCCCGGTCACCTTCGTCACCGGGCGCGGAAGCGAGCTGTGGGATGAGGAGGGCAACCGCTACCTCGATGCCCTGTCGGGCCTAGCCGTCACCTCGTTGGGGCATGGGAACCCCGTCGTGGCCGACGCCATCGCCTCGCAAGCGGAGACCTTGCTGCACGTGTCGAACCTGTTCGGCAACACGGTCGGCCCCGAGGTGGCCGAGACCCTCGATCGGCTCCTGGGCGGTGGCGGGCGCATCTTCTTCGCCAACAGCGGGGCCGAGGCCAACGAGTGCGCAATCAAGCTGGCGCGCAAGTTCGGTGGCCGCGGCCGCCACGTCGTGGTGAGCGCCTTCGGGTCCTTCCACGGCCGAACCCTCGCCACGCTCCATGCCACCGGACAGCCGGAGAAGCACGAGGCCTTCCAGCCTCTGCCCGAAGGGTTCCGTCACGTCGCCTTCGACGATGTCGGTGCCGTCCAGGCCGCGCTCGACCCGACGGTGTCGGCGGTGCTGGTCGAGGTGGTGCAGGGCGAGGGCGGAGTCCGCGCCGTGTCGTCGGACTACCTCCGGTCGTTGCGAACGCTGTGCGACGAGCGCGGCGTGCTCTTGATGATCGACGAGGTCCAGACCGGGTTGTGCCGGACCGGCGAGTGGTTCGCGTTCCAGCACCACGGGATCCGACCCGACGTCGTCACCATGGCCAAGGCCCTCGGCAACGGCATGCCCATCGGAGCGTGCTGGGCCCGGGCCGAGGTGGCTGAGGTCTTCGAGCCTGGCGATCACGCCACGACCTACGGTGGCCAGCCGCTGGCCGCGGCGGCGGCTCGAGGCACCCTGGCCGTCATGGAGGCCGAAGACGCGCCTGGCCGCGCCCGCACGGCGGGCGTCCGACTCACCGACGCCCTCCGAGAGATTCCTGCGGTCACCGAGGTCCGGGGCCTCGGGCTGCTGCTGGCGGCGGAGCTGGCCGGAGGCGAGGCCCCGGCGGTGGCCACCGAGCTGCTCAAGGCTGGTCTGGTCGTGAACGCGGTGAGCCCCACCGCGCTGCGCTTCGCGCCATCGCTGCTGGTGACCGACGACGAGATCGACGAGATGGTCGGGATCGTCGAGCACGTCTTGGCCGAGAGGAGCTCATGACATGGTGCTTCGTCATCTCCTCGACGTCGACGACCTCTCGAGCGACGAGCTGGCTCTGGTGCTCGACCGCTCCGAGCACCAGAACCCCCCCCTGCTGCTCGAGCGCCACGGGACGGCCCTGCTGTTCGAGAAGCCCTCGGCCCGTACCCGCAGCTCCATGGAGGTCGCGGTGGTGCAGCTGGGCGGCCACCCGGTGACCATCCGGGGCGAGGAGGTGGGCTTCGACACCCGCGAGACCGTCGAGGACGTCACCCGGACGCTGTGCTGCTACCACTCGGTGATCGGGGCGCGGGTCTTCGAGCACAACACGGTCGAACGGATGGCCGCGGTGTCGTCGGTTCCGCTCGTGAACCTGCTGTCCGATCGCGCCCATCCGGTCCAGGCCCTGGCCGATCTGCTGACGCTGCGGCAGCGGTGGGGCGGGCTCGACGGTCGATCGATCGCCTTCGTGGGTGACGGCGACAACAACGTGTGCCGGTCGCTGATGATCGCCTGCGCCCTGGCTGGAGTGGAAGTGCGGGTGGCGTCGCCGGCCGGCCACCAACCTGCCGCCGAAGCGACCGATCGGGCCCGTGCCCACGGCGGCACCATCACGGTCACCGACCAGCCCGCCGAGGCGGTCAAGGGAGCCGACGCCGTCTACACCGACGTGTGGGTGTCGATGGGGCAGACCGGCGAGGCCGAGGAGCGTCGCGCGGCGTTCGAGGGCTTCACCGTCGATGACGATCTCATGAGCTCGGCCAACGAGCACGCCGTGTTCCTGCACTGCCTCCCCGCCCACCGGGGCGAGGAGGTGGCCGCGTCGGTGATCGACAGTGCCGCCAGCGCGGTGTGGCCCCAGGCGGAGAACCGGCTCCACACCGCCCGCGGGCTGTTGTGGTGGCTGGTCGAGAGATCGCAGGGGGACTGAACATGCGACTCGCCAAACCGCAACGCCAGCACCGCATCGGTGAGCTGTTGGTCGAGCACCCGGTTACCAGCCAGGACCAGCTCGTCGACCTCCTCGCCGCCGACGACGTCGAGGCCACCCAGGCCACCGTGTCACGCGATCTCGAGGAGATCGGCGCGGTCAAGGTCCGGGTACCCGGCGGCGAGCTGGTGTACGCCGTTCCCGAGCTGCCAACCGAGCGATACGCGCCCGAGGACCACCTCCGCCGTGTCTTCGGCGACTGGGTGGTCGAGGTCAGCCACAGCCAGAACCTCATCGTGCTGCGCACACCACCGGGCTCCGCCCACGTCGTGGGGTCCGCCCTCGATCGGGCCCGCCAGCCCGGCGTCCTCGGCACCGTCGCCGGCGACGACACTCTTCTCGTCATCGCTGACGAGCCCACCGGCGGCGCCAATCTGGCCAAGACCCTCAAGGCCCTGGCCGGCCTGAGCTGACCACGTCCCCGAGAGAGAAGCACCCCAATGAGCAAACGCATCGTCCTCGCCTACAGCGGAGGCCTCGACACCTCCGTCGCGGTCAAGTGGCTCCAGCTCAACGGCGGCTGGGAGGTCGTCGCACTGGCGGCCGACGTCGGCCAAGGCGGCGACTGGGACGCCGTGCGCGCGCGGGCGCTGGCCGCCGGGGCGGTGGCGGCCGAGGTCGTCGATCTGCGGGAGGAGTTCGCTCGGGACTACCTGGCGCCGGTGATCAAGGCCAATTCCCTCTACGAAGGGCGCTACCCCCTGGTCAGCGCTCTGAGCCGTCCGGTGATCGCCAAGCACCTGGTGGAGGCTGCCCACCGCCACGGGGCCCAGGCCGTCGGGCACGGCTGCACCGGCAAGGGCAACGACCAGGTGCGCTTCGAGGTGTCGGTGCGCGCTCTGGATCCCGAGCTCGACATCGTGGCCCCGGTGCGAACGTGGGGGTTCACCCGTGAGGACAGCATCCACTACGCCTACGAACACGGCATCCCGATCACGGCGACGAAGGAGAAGGTGTACTCCATCGACGACAACCTCTGGGGTAGGGCCATCGAGTGTGGCGAGATGGAGGATCCGTGGAACACCCCGCCGCCGGGGGTGTGGGAGCTGACCCGCCAGACGGCCACCGAGCCCATCGAGTTGGTCATCCGGTTCGAGCAGGGGGTTCCGGTGGCTGTCGACGGCGAGGCGATGCCGCTCCACGATCTGGTCGTCCACCTCAACGGACTGGTCGGGGGGTTCGGCTTCGGCCGGATCGACATGGTGGAGAATCGGCGGGTGGGCATCAAGAGCCGCGAGACCTACGAGGCACCGGCCGCACTGGCTCTCATCGACGCCCACCGCGACCTCGAGTCGATCTGCATCGAACGTGACCTCGCCCATCACAAGGCGCTGCTCGAGCCCCGCTACGCCGATCTCGTCTACGACGGCCAGTGGTTCAGCCCGCTGCGTCAGGCGCTCGACGCCTACATCGACGAGAGTCAGCGCTTCGTCACCGGCGACGTTCGCGTCCGTTGTGAACCCGGGCGCTGCTTCGTGGTGGGTCGCCGAGCCGACACCGGCCTCTACGACTACGGACTTGCCACCTATGACTCGGCCGACTCCTTCCGCCACGCCGACGCAGAGGGTTTCGTGCGGCTGTGGGGGCTTGGCCTCCAGACCTGGTCGGGGCGCCAGGGCCCCGGATCGGCGCCATGACCACGCTGTGGCACGGCCGCTTCGCGGGTGGCCCGGCGGAGGCGCTGCTCTCCTACACGGTGAGCCTGCCGTTCGACCGTCAGCTCTTTCGCCATGACATCGCCGGGTGTCGTGCCCACGCCCGGGGCCTGGTCCGCGCTGGCCTGCTGAGTGTGGATGAGGGAACGGCCGTGGCCGAAGCCCTCGATGAGGTCGAGGTCGAGCTGGCCGAGGACCGCCTCGACCTCTTGCCCTCCGATGAGGACATCCACACCGTCATCGAACGGCGGGTTACCGAGCTCGCCGGCGACGCCGGGGCCAAGCTGCACACGGGTCGCAGCCGCAACGACCAGGTCGCCACGACGTTTCGGTTGTTCGTCAAGGAGGCGCTGAGCGATGTGGCTGCCGGCTGCCTGGCGCTCATGGGAACCCTCGATCAGCGGGCGCGCGCCGCGGGATCGATCTACCTCCCGGGCTACACCCACCTCCAGCGAGCCCAGCCGGTCCTCTTGGCCCATCACCTGCTGGCCCACGGGTGGGCCCTGGGGCGCGATGTCGATCGACTCCTTGATGCCCGCCGTCGCACAGATGTGTCACCACTTGGAGCCGGCGCGCTGGCCGGGTCCTCGCTCCCGCTCGATCCCGAGTCCACCGCGGCCGATCTCGGCTTCGCCGCCACCTTCGACAACAGCCTCGATGCGGTGTCGGATCGTGACTTCGCCGCCGAGGCTCTGTTCGCACTCACCCTTGTCGGCGTGCACCTCAGCCGCATCGGTGAGGAAGTGGTGCTGTGGTCGACCGAGGAGTTCGGGTTCTGCCGGCTCGACGACGCGTACGCGACCGGTTCCTCGATGCTCCCGCAGAAGAGGAACCCCGACATCGCCGAGCTGGCCCGGGGCAAGGCCGGGCGCCTCATCGGCAACTTGGCCGGGTTGCTGGCCACCCTCAAGGGCCTACCGCTCGCCTACAACCGCGACCTTCAGGAGGACAAGGAGCCGGTGCTCGACGCCGTGCACCAGGTGGCGACCGGTCTGGTCGCGATGGACGGGATGATGGCAACGCTGCAATGGCGTCCCGATCGCATGGCGGCCGCCGCCGACGCCCCCGAGGCGGTCGCCACCGACCTGGCCGAGCACCTCGTCCGCAACGGCATGCCGTTCCGCTCGGCCCACGCCCTGGTGGGCGACCTGGTTCGCCAGTCTCTCGACGGTGACCGATCGTTGATCGCTCTCGTCGCCGACCACCCCGACCTAGGGGCGGACGCCCTCGGTGTGTTCGAGCCGGGAGAGTCGGTCAACCGGCGCACCACGCGGGGCGGCGGCGGGCCGGCCGCTGTGGCTCAACAGCTCGTGCGGTTCGCCGCCCGGCGGGCCGAGATCGACCAGCAGCTGTCGGCGCTCAGGAGCTGATGACCGCACGTCGAGGGGGGCGCCGGCTTCCACGGGGGTTCTTCGAGGACCGCGCCCTCGAGGTCGCGCCCCGGCTGCTCAACACCGTCATCTGGGTCGGCGATCGGGCCGGCCGCATCATCGAGGTCGAGGCCTACGAAGGGGCAGACGACCCCGCCAGCCATGCATTCGGGGGTCGCACCGCTCGCAATGCGACCATGTTCGAGCGCGGCGGTCATCTTTACGCCTATCGGAGCTACGGCATCCACACCTGCGTGAACGTGGTCTGCGGCCCACCGGGGCTGGCATCGGCGGTGCTGCTGCGAGCGGTGGCGCCGGTGGCGGGCATCTCGCTGATGCGTTCGGATCGTCCCGCTGCTCGCCACGACCGTGACCTGGCCAACGGCCCCGGCAAGCTCACCCGAGCCCTGGGCCTGACCATCGACCACGACGGCGCCGACCTGTGTGCTCGCCAGTCACCCATCGAGCTGCGCGACGACGGCGTGCCACCGCCGGTGTCGCCCCGGGTCGCTCCCCGAGTCGGAATCAGCCGCGCCAGCGACCGGCCCTGGCGATTCCGGCAGTAAGGTGACACGCGTGTCAGGTATCCGTGAAGCCGTCATCGTCGACACTGTCCGCACGCCGATCGGGAAGCGCAACGGGGCCTTGGCCGGTTGGCACCCAGCCGACCTTCTGGGCCACACGCTCGGGGGGCTCCTCGACCGTCACCCGGACCTCGACCACGGCATCATCGACGACGTCGCCTGCGGGTGCGTCACCCAGGTGGGCGAGCAGTCCACCAACATCGGTCGCAACGCATGGGTGGGCGCGGGGCTGCCTTGGCACGTTCCTGCCACCACCATCGACCGCCAGTGCGGGTCCAGCCAGCAGGCCGTGCACTTCGTGGCGCAGGGGGTGATGGCCGGCGCCTACGACATCGCCGTGGCCTGCGGTGTCGAGTCGATGAGCCGAGCCCCGATGGCCTCGAACGCCACTGGTGGGCTGGGGCCCTTCACTCCCGACTTCATGGCTGCCTGCGAGGGGAAGCTCTACACCCAGTTCGAGGTCAGCCAGATCCTGGCCGAGAAGTGGAACGTCACCCGCGAGGCGATGGATCGCCTCGCCGTCGAGTCACACCGGCGGGCCGACGCCGCCACCCGCCAGGGGTTGTTCGAACGCGAGATCCTGCCCATCCCGCTGAAGGACGAGCACGGCCAGCCCACCGGCGCCCTGCTCACCACCGACGAGGGCATCCGGCCCGAGTCCACCCTCGAGTCGCTGGGCCAACTCGGCTCGGCCGCCAAGTGGGATCCCGCCATCGCCCCCGACATCACGGCCGGCAACGCCAGCCAGATGTCCGATGGTGCCGCCGCCATGCTCATCGCCTCGCGAGAGACGGCCGAACGGTTGGGCCTGCCGATCCGGGCCCGGTTCCTGCACTTCGCGGTGGCGGCCGACGATCCGGTGCTGGTGCTGTCGGCACCCAATCCCGTCACCGGAAAGCTGCTCGATCGTTCGGGCATGAAGATCGACGAGTTCGATGCCTTCGAGTGCAACGAAGCCTTCGCCGCCATCGTGCTGATGTGGGCGGCCGAGTTCCAGCCCGACATGGCGAAGGTCAACCCCCGGGGCGGCGCCATCGCCCTCGGCCACCCCCTCGGTGCCTCGGGCGTGCGGCTCATGACGACGCTCCTGCACCACCTCGAAGACACCGGCGGCACCCTGGGCTTCCAGACCATGTGCGAAGGCGGCGGCCAAGCCAACGCCACCGTCATCGAGGTGCTGCGCTAAGCGAGGGGAACGCCCCGTCTGCACCCTCTACGGCGAAGTCATGGTGGCGCCGTCGAGCTGAGCGTCGGCGCAGCTCAGTTCGCAACCGGTTGGCGTGCTGTGCTGCCTCCGACAACGTGGAGGCCTTCGGGCCTCTCGCCACCTCCTTTCGTCGCATACTTGCTACACTCGTCGCATGTCCGAAGTTGCGTCGCGGGAGCTGCGGAACTCGACGCGCTCGCTCCTCGACCGCGTCGAGTCCGGCGAGAGCCTCACCATCACGATTGATGGCCGCCCCGTGGCCATCCTGGCCCCTATTGGCCGCCGGCCGCGCTGGGTGCCGAGAAGCGAGTTCGTCTCGTTGGTGCTGTCCCATCAGGCCGATGCCGGTCTTGCGACTGACCTGGACGAGCTCGCCGGCGAGATGACCGATGAGCTCCCCTTGTCATGAGCCGCGGGTTGGCCGACACCTCGGTGTTCATCGCGCAGGAGCACCGAGCACTGGATGTCGACTCGCTCCCCGACGAGCTGGCCGTGTCGATCATCACGATAGGCGAACTGCGAGCGGGCGTCCTCGTAGCCACGACCGTCGAGGCGCGAGACCGGCGTCTCGGCACCCTGACGACGGCCATGCAACTGGATCCAGTCCCGGTGGACGAGACCATCGCGGCCGAGTGGGCCAGGCTGCGGGTGCTGCTGCGCGACAGCGGCCAGCGCATGCCAGTCAACGACTCCTGGATCGCGGCGACAGCCGTGGCGCTCGCAGTGCCCGTGGTGACCCAAGACGACGACTTTCCAGACGTCGAAGGACTGAGCATCATGCGGGTCTGACATCTGTCGGTTAGGGCCAGATGCAACACAAGAAGCTGCCGTTCGGGTTCCTGCCTGCGAGAGGCAGTCCATCACTGACACAGACGCGGTTACCAGCGGTAGCCAGAATGCGGCGATCGTGCGATGATGCATCCCATGGGAAGCTCCTCCGCCGCCGCGGTCACCGCCCGTCCCGTCCCAGTCCGCCGGATCCGGTTCGCCTACGACACCGACGCCGGGGGGAAGCACTTCATGGATGGCGACCTCGTGATGAGCCACGTGATCGCGATCCTGTCGTCCACCTTCCCGAGCGGCGAGGACTTCTTCGTTCGCTCGGTCCGCAACCTCCGCGACGAGATCGACGACCCCGAGCTGCGCCGGCAGGTGGGCGGGTTCATCGGCCAGGAGGCCATCCACGGCCGCGAGCACCGGGTGCTCAACGAGCGCCTGGCCGATCTGGGCTACCCCACCCGCGGCATCGACCGGCTGGTCGGGTGGTCGCTGCGGGTGCGCGAACGCATCTCCACGAAGCGCGCCTGCCTGGCCCTCACCGCCGCCCTCGAGCACTACACGGCCACCATGGCCTACGTGCTGCTCACCAACGCGGACGCCCGCGACATGATCACCGATCCCGAGATCCGCAACCTGCTGCTATGGCACGCCCTCGAGGAAAGCGAGCACAAGTCGGTGGCCTTCGACGTCTACAAGGCGGTGGGCGGCGGCGAGCGGCTGCGCACGATCACCATGACGCTCACCACCGTCTTCGGGGCCGTCGCCCTCGTCGTGTCGACGGCCATCTCCCTCGCCCGCGATCGGGCCGCGTGGAACCTGCCCCGGTTGGCCCGCAGCGTGGCCCGGCTGCGCCGGTCACCGTGGTTGCGGCGCGACGTCCGCCGCCACGTCCTCGACTACAACCGCGCCGACTTCCACCCCGACGACCACGACATCGCGGACGTGGTCGCGGCCTGGCGCCAGGAGCTGTTCGGGTCCGAGGGCACCCTCGTCGACCGGCTCCCCACCCCGGCCTGAGCCGGCCGACCCCTAGCGGGGATCGCAGATGACGACGGGGATGTCGCGCTCGGTGCTGGCCTGGTAGCCGGCGTAGCCCTTGTAGGTCGAGGTGATCGTGGCCCACATCTCGGCCTTCTCCTCGGCGGTGGCGGTGCGGGCGGTGTAGGGCCGGCGGTCTCCGTCGATGGTGAGCTCGACGCCGGGGTTGGCCGACAGGTTCAGGTACCAGTCGGGGTGGCGGTCGTTGCCGCCCTTCGACGCCACCAGCACGACGCGGTCACCGTCACGGATCGGCGCGGTGAGCATGGTGGCGCGGGGTTGGCCCGACTTGCGGCCGGTGGTGTGCAGCTCGACGACCGTCATGCCGAACGCCCGGTTGAGCACCCGGCCGCCCGAGAGGGTGAGGATCATCTTGTGCCCGCGGTTCATGACCTTGCCGCCGAGGTCGACGATGGTCTCGGGAACCTTCACGGGAGCCACTCCTCGAGTCGTTCGGCCTCGTAGGCCACCTTGCGCTGGAACTGTTCCTCGTCGGCGTCGGTGAGGGTGACGTCGAGGGGGTCGGCGTAGAAGTCGCCCTCGACGAAGGCGACCCGGCGGCCCGGCAGCTCCAAGAAGCAGTAGCCATGGCCGTCGAACGTGGTGGGTTCGCCGTAGCCCAGGTCGGCGGCGAGGTTGGTGGCGGCCACCGTGCCCTCGCCGGCCGCGAACACCCCGGCCTTGGGGAGCTGCCCGGCCGCGTTGGGGATGGCGGTGCAGTCGCCCACGGCGTAGACCCGCTCGGCGGGGGTGGCGAGGGTGTGGCGGTCGGGCATGATCCAACCGTTGTCGGCCACCAGGCCGCTGCCGGCCAGCACCGGTGGGGGAGCGGTGGCCGGGACGCCCAGGAACAGGTCGTAGGCCAGGTCGGTGGTGCCGCCGGGCCCGTCGAGCGCAGCGGTACCGCCCGATGCACCTCCGGCGTCGGAGAGCGCGGTGACCTTGGTGTTGGTGAGGAGCGCGATCCCCGCCTCGCCGAGGTGGGATGCGACATAGGCGCTGGCGTCGACGCCGGCGGCGGGCAGGCTGATGGGCTGGGGCGTGGTGACCACGACCTCTACGTCATCGCGCACTCCCCGTGCCGCCAGGCGCTCGGCGACGATGAGGGCCGCCTCGTAGGGCGCGGGCGGGCACTTGAACGGGCCACCGAGGATCGACAGCACCACGCGGCCGGACTCGATGCGGTCGAGCGCTGCGCTGATGGCCGTCATGTTGGCGGCGTCGTAGATGTCGTGGGCGGCCCGGGACTCGCCGAGCATCGCCGCGTGGGCGGGAAGCGGGCCTGCACCCAGCGCCACGACCATCCCGTCGCCGGCGAGGGTGGTGCCGTCCTCCATCGAGACGCGGCGGTCGGCGGCGTCGAGCGTCGCGATGCTGCCGATCGTCACGTCGATGCCGCGGCGGGCCAACCTCGACAGCGGGCGGGTGCCTCCCGCGAGCGGTCGGATGCCAGCCAGATCCCACAGCTTGGCGAAGCCCATGAAGAACTCGGCGTCACGGCTGACGACCCGGATCGTGGCGTCGCTCGGGAGCAGCGACCGGAGCGTGGTGGCGGCGGCCAGCCCGCCGAAGCCGCCGCCGAGAACGAGGACGTTGGTCACCGGGGGGAGACTACTGCCACTGCCCGCCGCGCCCACCGGGACGGGGTGGCCGACAGCGCCCGGGCCCCGGCCACGAACGCCACCACCCAGCCGACGGCGCACGCGAACAGCGTGGCCATGATCGCCCGGCTGTACCACGGGTCTCCGGCCTCGGCCTCGCGCAGCAGGAAGTCGCCCTCGGCCCCGAAGTCCACCGGCTCGCCTTCCACCACCGCGACCTCCGGCTCGCCGATCTCGGGGTCGTCGGGCATCCACACGGGGATGGCCATCATGTCCGAGCCGCGGTGGAGGCGGATGACCGTCTTGGCCAAGCCGCTCACCTGGTGCGCATTGGTGGAGGTGTAGATCCCGTCGTCGGCGGTGGGTTCGAGGTCGGAGATGGTGAGCCCACCGCCCTGCCAGGTCAGCACTTGGAACCAGCGGGCGTCGGCGACCTCGGCCGGATCGATCTCCACCGTGATCCTGGCCAGCGCGAGCCCTGACTCGTCGACGCCGGCGCCGGTCAGCTTGACGACCGCGGCCGCGTCGCCCACGGTGCGGAGCATGGGGAGGGCCAGCACCACCAATACGGCCACGCCGGCCACCGCGAGCACGGGCCCCGACACGCCCCCGATGGTGGCTCGCTCGCCGCGCACCGACGCCGCGTACGCCGCGCCGGCCAGCGCCGCGGCAACCGCGGCGACGGTCGAGAGGATGACCGCGTCGGGGAGCATCGCCGCCTCCCATGGCTGGGCCGCGCCCTGGGCCCACCACCACTCGCCGGCCAGGCCGACGGTGCCGATGCCCAGGCCTGACACCACCGCGAACCGGCGCCGGTTCTCGAGGCCCAGCACCCGGGCCACCGCCTCGACCCACAACGCCGACACGAGGTACATCCCGCCCCGCCGGGTGTCGACGGGGCTGTCGTCACCCACGCCGCCGCCGGGGTCGACGATGGCCAAGCCCAACACGACCGCGCCCATCCACCACGGGCCCAGGATGAGGCGACCGGCCACGATGCCGATGCCGGCGGCCAGCGACACGATTATGGGGAGGAAGATGGCCTGGAACTGGGGGACGCCGAACACGTACTCGCCCTGGGGAGCGGAGAGGCCGAGGATGGTCATGACGGCGCCGATTGTGTGCAAGGCGGCGGCCCAGCGCGAGTCGCGCGGCTTCACACCGGCAGCGGCGAGGACGAACCACACGGCCAGGCCGGTGAAGCTGGCGCCCAGGATCATCATCATGTGGGTGGGGCTCCACATGGTGACGTCGATCCCGTACTGGGCATGCCAGATCTCATCGAGGGGGAAGCCCGCCACCGCCGTACCGCCGAGCGCCAGGAGCGGGATGGCCGCGGCGGGGATCCGGAGGGCCCCGATGCGATGGCGGGTCTCGACCCCATCGATGGTGGCCATGAGCACGGCTACCACGCCCGAACCCAAGATGCCGATCAGACCAACCAGGATGGCGGTGTGGGGAGCGGTGAACAGATCGTCGTCGCGGCCGAGCGCGATGTGCCAGGCCACATCGGAGTAGAAGCCCTGCCCGGCGGTGAGCAGAGCCCACGCCGAGAGCAGGAACGTGCCCACCGCCCAGCCCGGAAGCCCGGTGATCCTCTCGAGCCCATCGGCGGGAGCCATGACGATGCGCTCGAAGCGCCGTCGATCTCGACGTTGCCGAAGGCCGACGATCGCGGTGGACACCACCACGCCCACCATGAGCCCGATCAGAAGCCAGAAGCTGGACCAGTCGGCGAGGGAGCTGCCCTGATACATGTTACGGAGAGTAACAGGGGAGGGCAACAGGGGAGAGCGACAGGGGAGAGCGACAGGGGAGGATTGCAGTGACGGTCGCCTCAGCCGGCAACAGGCGCGCGGCGGCTCGGCAGGGTGGCCGGGCCACGGTTGACGGCGGCCACGCTGACCAACACGACCGTCACCCCGACGACAAGGCGCCAGGTGACGGTCTCGCCGAGCACGAGGGCACCGAGCGAGATGGCGACCAGGGGCACCATGTAGGTGACGATCGAGGCGAAGGTCGGGCCGTGGTCACGCACCACCGAGTAGTGCACGGCCATGGCCACGCCGGTCCCCACCAGGCCGAGGAGCAGCATCGAGCCCACCCGGGTCGGAGTCGGCTCGATGCCGCCCGACGCGCTGGTGACGATGGCCAGCGGAGCGAGCATGATGGTCGCCGTCATGAGCTGGCCGAAGGCGGCTGCCAGCGGGGCGACACCCTGGAGGTTCCGCTTCACGTAGACGAAGCCGAAGCCGTAACCGGCCCCGGCCAGCCCGGCGGCCACCGCGCCGGTGATGGCCGAACCGGCGAGGTCGTCACGGCCAAGGCCGGCGGCTGTGGCCACGCCCATGAAGCCGGTGACCAGTCCGGCCATCTGCACCGGCCGGAACCGGATGCGGTTCAGGGGCACGGCGAGCATGGCGGTGAACATCGGGGTGGTGGCATTGAGGACCGAGGCGAGCGCCGAGGTGATGCGCTCCTCGCCCCAGGCCAGGAGGGTGAACGGAAGTGCGGACGCGGTCAGGCCGGTGACGACGAAGTGGATCCACGTGGCGCGATCGCGGGGCACGGCGACGCCTTGGATCCGTAGGACGAGCGCCAGCAACGCGGCGCCGAGGGCGACCCGACCCCACGCCAGCGCGGCCGGCGGGAACCCCTCCACTCCCACCTTGATGAAGATGAACGACCAGCCCCAGATCGCTGACAGCAACACGATCCGGGCCACCGGGTCAGCATCTCACCGGCGCGGCATCTTGATCGCCCTGTCGGCGATGATGTTCTTCTGGACCTCGGTGGTACCGGCCCCGATGCTGGTGTAGCGCTGGAACACGTAGAGGCGGTTCCACGACCCGCCGTCGACGGCGTCGGGTGCCCCACGCGCCATCAGCCCCTGGGGTCCCAAGAGGTCGACGGCCAGCTCGGCGAGGGTCTGGGCCAGGTGGCTCCACTGGAGCTTGGCGATGGGAACCTCGGGCCAGTTCTTCTCGCCCCGCAAGATCTTCGACAGCGCCCGGTAGTTGAGGAGCCGGGTGAACTCGATGTCGATGTGGGCGCGGGCGACGCGCTGGACGATGGCGGGATCGCCGAGGGCGGCGGGGTTGAGTGCCTTGGCCGCCGACACCATCGCCTCGAGATCGGCCTTCATGCCGATGGCCAGGCCCGCGGTGCCGACCCGCTCGGAGCCCAGTGTTCCCATGGCCACCTGCCAGCCCTCGCCCTCGGCGCCGAGGCGGCAGTCGGCCGGAACCCGGGCATCGTCGAAGGCGACCTCGCAGAACATCTCGTCGCCGACGATGTCACGGATGGGCGTGATCTCGATGCCGGGGGTCTCCATCGGCACGATGAACGCGGTGATGCCGTCATGGCGGCGGCCCTCGGCCAGCGCATCTGGGTCGGTCCGAACCAGGAACAGGCCCCATTGGGCGATGTGGGCGGTGGAGATCCAGATCTTGCGCCCGTTCACGACGTACTCGTCGCCGTCGCGGATGGCGGTGGTCGACAGCGCGGCCAGGTCGGACCCAGCCTGTGGCTCGGAGAACCCCTGGCACCAGTGGGTGTCGCCCGAGAGTATGTCGTTGAGCCACAGATCCTTCTGCTCGTCGGTACCCCACTTGATGATCATGGGGCCGATCTGCCACAGGCCGTTGGCATTGAACACGCCGGGGGTGCGGTAGCGGGCCATCACCTCGCTGTAGATCACGTTCTGGGCCACGGTGGCGTCACGACCACCCCACGCCTCGGGCCAGGTGATGGCGGCCCACCGGCCCGAATGCAGGAGCCGCTGCCAGGCGCGGCGCCGCTCCTGGCCGCGCATGATGCCCTCGGGGCTGCCACCGGCCGGGGCCTCGACCTCGCCGTCGCCGTCGTCCCACTCGGCGAGGAACTTGGGGAGGTTCTCATCGAGCCACGCCACCAGCTCGTCGCGAAAGGCGAGGTCGTCGGGGCCGTGTGAGAAGTCCACGGCGGCGATACTACGCTCATCGACCAGTGACCTGACACGCACGTCAGGTTTCGCTACCGCGACCAGGAGCGCCCCGTGGACTTCACCTTCAGCGACGAGCAGGACGAGCTGCGGGCCACCGCCCGCCGCTTTCTCGCCGACAGGTCGCCGGCGTCCCACGTCCGGCAGATGATCGAGGACGAGGCCGGGATCACGCCGGAGCTCTGGAGCCGGCTGGTCGAGATGGGGTGGCCCGCCATCCTCGTCCCCGAGGCGCAGGGGGGTCTGGGACTCGGGTTGGTCGACATGATCGTGGTGCTCGAGGAGATGGGTCGGGTGCCGTTCCCCGGACCGTTCCTGTCGTCATCGGTGTTCGCCACTCTGGCCGTAGCGCGGCTGGGCATCGGCGAGCTGGCGGGCGACCTCGCATCGGGTGTCCGGCGAGGCACCATCGCCTTGGAGGAGTACGGGCACGGCGACGTCGTCGATCGGATCACCACCCGGGCCGTCCGCAAGGGCAGCCGCTGGCAGCTCACCGGCACCAAGCCCATCGTCTTCGACGGCCACACCGCCGATTGGGTGCTCATCGCGGCCCGCATCGAGGCCGGGCTGGGGACGTTTCTGCTCGAGCGCCCCGAAGGCGACCTGGTGCCCACCACCGATCTGTGCCGCAAGGTGGCCCGCCTCGATCTCGCTGCCACCGTTGCCGAACCGGTAGGGCCCGGCGGCGACCAGACCCTGATGTGGAGGCGGATCGCTGACGACTGCACCGTGGCGGTGTGCGCCGAACTGATCGGCAGCACCGAGCAGGCCCTCGACCTCGCGGTGGCCTACGCCAAGGAACGCGAGCAGTTCGGTCGGCCCATCGCCACCTTCCAGGCCATCAAGCACAAGGCAGCGGAGATGCTTCACCGCCTGACCCTCGCCCGCGTCGGGACCTACTACGCGGCATGGGCGTCCGATGCCGACGACCCCGAGCGGGCCACCGCCGCGGCCATGGCCAAGGCCGACGCCGGTGAGGCCGCGGTCGAGGTGACGGGGGAGAGCATCCAGATCCACGGTGCGGTCGGCTTCACGTGGGACTGCGATGCGCACCTCCACTACCGGCGCGCCAAGGCCACAGATGTCCTCCTGGGTGATCGCGCCACCCATCTCGCCCGCGTCGCCGAACGGGTGATCCACCCCGATCGCATCCACCCCGATCGCACGGTGCACAGCATCTGATGGCGCCCCCGATCGTCGCGCTGCGCGAGGCGGTCGCCACAACGGTCGAGGCCGGCGACACCATCCACATCGTGGGCGGGCACTGGCGATGGTCACCGTCCGCCCACGAGGTGGCCCGGCAGTGGTGGGGACGGGATCCCGGTTTCTCACTCGTGATGGGCAGCCTCACCAGCCTGGCCGCCACCTGGTTCCGTGGTGGGCTCGTTCGGCGCACCGTCACCACCTACTCAGGCGACTCGTTCCCGACCTACAGCCCCAACCCCACCATGGCGGCCGCATACCGTGACGGCTCGGTGTCAGTGGAGCACTGGTCGTTCCTCTCCCTCACCGCCCGCCTACGGGCAGGCGCTCTCGGGGCGCCGGCCGCGGTGGTGCGTTCGATCGGTGGATCGTCGATGGCCGCCCAGGACGCCTATGCGGAGGTGGACTCGCCGTTCGGGGAAGGCGCCGTAGGTCTCGTCGCCCCCCTGCAACCCGATGTCACCCTGGTCCACGCCCCGCTGGCCGACCGCCACGGTCACGTGGCCTTTCATCCACCGCTCCTCGAAGGGCTGTGGGGCGCATGGGGTGCCCGGAAGGGGTGCGTGGTCACGGCGGAGAAGATCGTCGACGACGTCGGCGACCACCGCCACATGGTGCGCCTCCTGCCCCGCCATGTGGCCGCCATCGTCGAAGTGCCCATGGGTGCCCATCCCGGCGGCCTGCACGTCCCCAACCTGCCCGTCGAGGGCTACGGGGAAGACATCCCCTTCTGGTGCGAGATACGCGACGCCTGCCGCCACGTAGACCTGCTCGATGCCTTCATCGACCGGTGGGTGGTGGGCCCCGCCGATCACGGCGAGTACCTCGATCGCCTCGGTGCCGATCGTGTCGCCACCCTGCGGCGACGGCGGCATCCCGAGTCGTGGAAGGAGGACGCCGCGGCCAATCCCGCTGACCTCGCCTCGCCGGTCACCGCGCCGGAGACGGCGGCGGTGCTCGGTGCCCGCCACCTGGCCGCCCGCATCGAGGCCACCGGCACCGACGCGGTGCTGGCCGGCGCCGGACTGGCCAACCTGTCGGCATGGCTCGGGGTGGCCCGGGCCCGCGAGGCAGGCTGCGAGTGCGTGCTGACTGCCGAGCTGGGGTTGTGGGGCTACGAACCGACCCCCGCCGACCCCTACATCTTCAACCACCGCTCGTTCCCGAGCGCCTCGATGCTGGCCGACGCCGACACCGTGCTCGGCGGGATCCTGGGCGGCCGGCGCGGGAGGGCCATGGCCTGTCTCGGTGCCGCCCAGATCGACCAGCGGGGCGACATCAACTCCACCGAGGTGCCCGGCGGTCCGTTCCTGGTCGGTTCCGGTGGAGGCAATGACGTGGCCTCAGTGGTTGCCGAAGCCATCGTGGTCACCACCGCCCACCCCCAGCGGCTGGTCGAGGAGGTGGGCTTCGTCACCTCACCCGGCCACCGGTGCGTGTCCGTCATCGCCACCGATCTCGGTGTCATGGCCCGCTCGACCCAAGGACACTTCGAGATCACCCAGGTGGTCGAGGGGGACGGAACGGTGGCCGATCGGGCGCTGGCCTTTGCCGCTCAGGTGGGCTGGGACGTGGCCATCGCCCCCGACCTCGTCGAGGTCCAGCGGCCCACCCACGAGGAGGTCGCCGCATTGCGCCGGTGGGACCCCACCGGCATCTTCCTCACCTGAGTGGTTTCGACGGCCCCCTCAGATGACCCCGCCGGCGCGCAGCCGAGCGCACTCGGCATCGCTCAGGCCCAACAGCTCGGCGAGCACCTCGTCGGTGTGCGCTCCCAAGCGCGGCGCTCCGCCGGGAACCGGGGGTGGATGGCCGACATAGCGGGGGACCGGCGCCTGCTGACGAACCGGACCGGCGACTGGATCCTCGACCGCCACCAGGTCACCGCGAGCCGCCATGTGCTCCGACGCGAAGATGTCGCGCACCGCATAGGCGGTGGCCACCGGCACGTCATGGGCCACGCAGCGTTCCTCGACCTCGGTGGCGGCGAGCGACTGG
>DASWIA010000027.1:0-5383 GCA_036397895.1 Acidimicrobiales bacterium
GATGCTGCATCCGAACGGCGCCCGGCCCTGCGGGGCGACCACCTGCTCGTTCGTCCAGGTGGTTCCGCCGTCTGTGGATCTCGCCACCCGCAACTCGCTGGTGTCGGCGTTGCCGTCGAGCGGCATGCTGGTGTCGATGAAGCGGGTCCAGCAGATGTAGAGGTTGCCGTCGGTGCCTCCTCCGGTGTTGTCGACGGCGATCCATGGCTTGTCGGCGAGCGTCGTGTTGGCGAAGAACGTCGAAGCGTTGACCGCTCCTCCGAACGTCGCGCAGCCGTTGGTGGACGCCGCCACCCGAATCTGGGAGTTGCCGAGGCTGGCGTAGTAGAAGGTATCGGACGCCTGATGGTGAACGATCACCGGGTCGCCCCTCTCACCGAGGCCTCCCTGGTCGGTCCAGTTCGCCCCGAGGTCTGTCGAGTTGGCGAATCCGGAGAGCCCACTCGGTCCGAAGTCGTTGAAGCCGGCGCAGAGCACGCCGTTGCCGTAGGCCAGTGACGTCTCGCTCTGCGTGGTGGCGTTCCCGGTGTCCGTCGTCGGGTCGTTGACCTGCACGTCGACTGCGGCCCCGGCCGCGGTGGCGACGAGCGCTTGCCCCACGAAGAGGCTCATCGTCACGATCGCCACGATCCGGCGCCTGAGGCGTGTCCTCATCGGCTGCTTCCCCGCCATGCGCTACTCCCTCTCTCCCAAAGTGAGCCGTGGTTGCGGCCCGCTGATTGCCGATCTGCTCCCGTGTGCCTCTCGCTCAGCCGAAGGACAGCGTCTCCAAGATGCCGTCCACCTGTTCGATCCTGATCGCCTCCAGTTCCGGGTCGGCGACGACGGTGGTCACCAGCTGGAACCGGTATGAGTCGTTCTGCGCGAACGCCAGCTCACCGAGACCGTCGACGATCCGGTATGCCTGCCTGCCACCGATCTCCGTGACCTCGAAGCTCGATATGGTCTCCGGGTACACGGCGGCCATGAACTCGTCGAGCGTCTCGTCGTCGACGGGCACGGCGCACACCTGGACGACCGAGTGGAGGACGAACCCGGCCTGTCCCTGGCCGGTGTCCGTCGGCGGCTCGAAATCGACGATCTTCGCCGCCGCGCACTCCGCACCGGCCGCGAACTCGGTGGCGATGGTCGCTCCCGCTTCGACCCATCCTTCCGGGTAGTCGAACTCGAATCCGCTCGGGTGCTCGACTCGACCTCCGTCGAGGGAGGTGCCGGTCGTGTCACCGGGAGGCGCCGTCGTCGATGTGACCGGAGGTGCCGCTGTCGTGGTGCCGACTGTGCTGGTTGCCTGGCCGAGGGCGGGCGGCGCGGTGTCGGCGCTCCCGCACGCCACCACCATCAAGGCGACAGCCCAGGTCACACCTGCGCGGATTGCCGTCCCAACGCCGTCCGGCCGCATCGTCCCTCCGCTGACGGATCGCACTGCAAGCGTACCCGCCCGAAGAGAGCGGTGACGGGCCGCGCGGAGGGATCGGACGTGGAGGCGAGTCTCAGCCGAGTGAGAGGGCGCTCACATGGGTACCGGCAGCATCTCGTAGATGTCGATGGCGAAGTTGCCTTTGCCCTCGCTGAGGAAGGGATGGCCGGCCACCAATGCCTTCACCGAGTCGAGGTCGTCGGCGTCGAGGACCGAGTACCCGGACAAGGCAGTCGGCGTCCCCGACGATCCGTCGTCGACGATCGAGGTACTCGGC
Source organism: Acidimicrobiales bacterium (assembly GCA_036397895.1). Taxonomy (GTDB): domain Bacteria; phylum Actinomycetota; class Acidimicrobiia; order Acidimicrobiales; family DASWIA01; genus DASWIA01. The sequence continues at coordinate 1,695 of DASWIA010000027.1, forward strand.
GCCAACGGCGTCCCGACATCGGCCAGAGCAGAACCGACACGTTCCATCCATACGCCCCACTGCGCCATGACCGCATCCCGCTGCTCGGGTGCCATGTCGGCCGGATCGGTGGCGTCGCCCTTGTAGACGATCATGAACTTGGACACGGCGGTCTCCTTCTGTTGTCTCGTTCGAAGCTACCCGCCGCCGGTGCGTCATGTCGGCCCTCCGCGGCCGCGGCCGGGCGTCGCGCCTGGCGGCGCCAGCGGGAAAGTACGGGCAGAGCGCTCCCCACATCATGAGCCGCCTCATCGCACCACGAGATTCAAGAGAAGGAACACGACCTCGACTACTACGCCGACAACCATCAACGACAGCACCCGAGAGAGGCGAAGAAGGCTGGGCTCGTTCGCCGCGTGACACCCTTCGTATGAGGCGGCCAATGAGTAATACATGGTCGCCGTCGACTCGCCCTGCTCGACCAACTCCCTGACCTGGTTCTGCTTCACGACGAAGCGCCACTTCCACGGCCACAACACCACACCGAGCAGGCAGCCGGTCATGGCGAACGCTCCGGCACCAATCCAGGCGAACGGAGTGAGATCGGCCTCCGGCCCGAACACCTCGGCCGCAAGGAAGCCCCCTGCGATCGCAGCTGCGCCAAAGAGACTCGTCGCCCTCCCACGAATCTCCTCGAGTCTCGTCGCCTGCCGGTCAACGCCCCGCAAGGCGGACTCGTACAGCAGTCGGTCGCGAGGGTCCGGATCGCCGCCATCGAGGGGCTCGGCGTCAGTTGTCATCCGCCACGCACTACGAAAGCGACGAGGTCATCGAGACGCTCGACCACGTCACTGGGGAGAGTCGTGATCTTGATTCGTCGCCACTCGTCATAGGGGCCACCCGGCCCCGCTGCGTACGGTCCCAGTCGGATCGCGATGCTCGCATCGGTTTCCTGCCCACCGGCACTGCGCTTCGCCCAGTCCGCCGCCAGTCGACGAACAACGGCGAACACGTCACCGGACTGGTCGATGCGGTCGGACTCGATGAAGAAGATGGGACCGGTCTCATGGAGCTCGATCTCGGCTTCGAGCGCAATCAGCTTGGCTCTGGGGTGCCCGCCAGTCACGCTCAGCTTGTCCCGGCCACCGATCAACTCCGCAATCGGCTCGTCGATCTCGGCCCCATACTCGTGCATGCCTGGGTGCCGGTCCGAGCGCCCGAACACGATGCTCAGGTAGTCGGCCATCGGACCTCCTGTTCTTGATGCATGCGGGCGCGGCTCCGGGGAGCCCGGATCACTCTTCAACCTACCCGCGCAGTGCGTCCAGGTCCGTGGCCAGCGTGCCGACCGTTCGAACCATCCGCCGCTTGGTCGCGGTGACCTGCCGGGCCCATCCAACACCCGGTGTCGTCGCCGAGGACGTCCCCATCTAACGCCCGATTTCGCCGCAGGCGAGGCCTCGAGATACCGGCGGGCGCCGTGAGATGCATCAGAATCCTGCCATGTGTCCCCGTGACGTCGCACCCGTGGCGTATCACCAGGGCTGAGGACGGCCTCTCTTCGCAGCGGCGTGGTTCCGACGAAAAGACGAGGATGCCGTATGGATGATCCGGACGACTGGGCAGTGGTGTTCGTTCACGGGATCGGCGACCAGTTCCCAGGCGAGACCCTCGATCGCTTCGGGTCACCCCTCGCCGAGTACGCACTCGCGCAGCATGGCCCCGGAAGCCGGCTCGAAGGTGACGACGCCGAGTGGGTGATCCACCTCGTCGACGACACCCAGGTGCGGCGCTGGCGACTGGTTGAGGTCCACTGGGCCGACCTCGTGGCACCCCCGACCTACCCCCAGCTCCTCCGCTGGTTGGTGCTCGTCGCCCCATGGATCCTGCACGCCGACGCGTTGCTGTGGTCGCAGCGTCGACCCCGGACGCCGCGCCACGCCTCCATCCGGTGGTGGCTCACCATCGGGCTCTCACTCTGGTCGATGCGGTTCCTGTGGGCCTTCACGCGTGGGATGGTGCTGCTGGTGGCAGGTGCCCTCGCCCAGCTGGTACTGACGATCGTGGGTCTGATCGGGCTCGTGCCGGCGCTACGAGGCCCGGCTCTGGGGCTGCAGCGCAGGCTCGTCGGGTCGGTGGGAGACAGCTTCGCGTATCTCTACGACGCCGCCACGTGGACGCGCATCGAGCGGCGCCTCGTCGACGCGGTCACCGGTGCCGGGCAGCATGCAGATCGTGTGGCCGTGGTGACCCACTCGCAAGGAACCGCGGTCATGCATCGGGCCCTGGCGGACGGATCGATGCCGGACGTGGTGACGGCGTGGATGTCCCTCGGTTCGGGCCTGCAGAAGTTGACGATGCTGCGACAGCTCACCACGAAGGCACTGGTCGGATGGGCCGGGCTGCGGGTTGCGGCGCTCACCGTGTTCTTCGGGTCGATCCCGTTCTGGGAGTACGTCCCGAACCCGGTCACCGGTGAGGACGAGCCGTCGCAAGTGGTCGGCGTTGCTTTCCTGGTGGCGATGGTTGCGCTGTGGGCGCCGTACCCGACGATCAGGCGCCTGAAGAGGAGCGTCGAACAGGTGGTGATCGCTCCATTGTCCGGCTATTCGCTGCGGTGGCTCGACCTCTACTCATTTCACGATCCGGTGCCGGGTGGTCCGATGCCGGGCAGCAACGGGCCGGTCCCGGCGTGGCTGCCGCAGAGCCGCGAGGTGTTCAATGAGGGCTCGTTCCGGCGCGACCACAGTGCCTATGTCGCCAACGTCGAGCAGGTGGTCCGGCCGTTCCACGACCTGTTGGCCCCGCCGACCCTGGACCCTTTCGTGGCCGCCCACATCACAGAGCGTCGGCGCCGCCGGGTGCGCGCTCTCGGGCCGATGCGCTTCCTGATCATCGGGACCGGCCTGGCATTGGCGACGCCTCTGGTGAGGGTCGCCTCGTGGCCGGCCGCCCTCGTCACGATCGCGGCGGCGGTCTGGCTGAGCGCGGTCGTCCTTGGAACGGCCTGGCGGCGGTGGAACCGTGCTGAGACGGCGCTCGCCATGACGCGGCCCGGTGCCGTCTCGTCGCTCCGGCCTACCGTCGTTGCCATCGCTGGGTGGGCGCTGCTCACCGTCGTGGTGGAAGCGCTCGGCACCATAGGCGTCGACCTGGACGTGACAGGCGGGGCGCTCCCCCTCACGGCCTCGCTGGGCCGGGTTCTTCCCCTTGCATTCGCACCTTTGGTCATCGGTTTGATCACGACTACCGACTACCGGGCCTACGCCGCCGCGCGGCGGGCACAGGCGCCGTAGGCTCGGGATCGACGAGGAGGAGCCTGATGAGCGACAGCATCGAAGTAGGTGCCGCATCGGAGCTGACCCCGGGGACGGTGAGGGGTGCCGGTCGCTACGCCGTCGGGAACGCCGGCGGGGAGTTGTTCGCGGTGACCAGGCGATGCCGGCACCTCTACGCCGATCTGGCCAAGGGCACGATCGACGAGTCCGGCTGCCTGGTGTGCCCGTGGCACGGCTCGAAGTACGACGTTGCCACCGGCAGGATGGTTCTGGGACCCCGAGGCGTCTTCGCCAAGATCCCGGGCCTCGGCACGGCCTTCAAGGCGCTCACGCTCGTGCTTCCGCTCGGGCGCGGCCGGGTCGTCGACCGCGACGGCACCCTCTTCGTCGAGTAGGTCCAACGATGCGTCGGACGTCAGCGTGCTCGGAGAG
>DASWIA010000028.1:0-3243 GCA_036397895.1 Acidimicrobiales bacterium
ATGGGCGTCTTCAAGATGATGGTGTCGCCGGGGTCGAGCAGGTCGAGGTTGTGGAACGGTCGACCGTAGGTGGTGCGGTGGCCGGCGATGGCCACGTTGCCCACCTCGCATGGCAGTGCCGTCTTGGGGTAATGACCGGCACCGGCGCGCAGCGCCGAGGCCCCGACGCCCTCGACCACCACGACATCGACGTCGAGGGCGGGGATGATGATGCGGGTGAGGCTGTCGCCTTCTTCGACCGTGCCCCGGCGATACGCCTCCTCGAGCTCGGAGCTGGCCAGCTGCCGCTCGAGCTCGGCCTGCTTCCGGTCGGCGTAGAAGTTCGTGTAGACGGGGTAGCCCACCATGGCGAGGCCGCCGATCATCAACCCGACCGACACCGCCGAGAGCCCGATCCGGGCCCATCGGCGCCGGCGCAGGGCATCCACCACCCGGCCGACCGGATCTACCGAGCCCGACTTCGAGGTGGTGGGCAGCACCTGGGGGCCACCCTCGTTCACCGCGGTGACCGAACGCTTGCCCGCGCCGCTGGCAGCAGGTGCAGTGGTGGCGGTGTCGGTGCTCGACTCGGAGAAGGCGCTGAGCGCACCCACACGCCATGCCATCGCGAGCGCGCCGCCAGCAGCGACGAACGCGACGATTGCGGCAATGGTCACCATGGCACTCCTACGGTATCGGGACGTTGGCCGCCGATGGACGCGCCCCGCGAGAGAGAATCGGCAGATCTCGGGTTGCGCTGTAGCACTGCGGACACCCTGTTTCCTGATGTTTGGTCCGTTTCACAACGAACGGGATGGCGAGGCGATCATGACGCGGTCGCCGGCCACTGGGGGCTTCTTTCGCTCCCCACCACCGGAGACCCTCGCAACCCGGCGAGCTCAGCCCGAGGCGTGCCAGTTGGTTCGCCAGGTCCACGCCGGGTCCACATCGCCGGCGGCGCGACAGAGCCCCGGGCGAACCCGGGGCTCTGTGCAAATAGAGGTTGGTGCTGGTCAGCGCTCGATGCGTACCGCAGTGAGGCGGCGCCCAGCGAGGGCGATGCCGAGCATCGCCATGCCGACCAAGGGGATCCACGGCGTGCCGCCGGTTCGGGCCAGCTCGAGCGGCTGCTCGAGGACCGAGCCCAGGACCACGGTGTCGGCGGACTGAACGCCGCCACCGGAGACGCTGGCCAGCTCGACGTCGATGCCACCATTGATGTCGGGCAGCGTGCTGAGGCCGACGCCGGTGACGGCGAAGCCGTTGGAGACGTCGACGGCACTGATGCTGATGGTGGTCTCGAGCGGCGTGCCCTCCAGGAAGGTGTAGACACCCGGGCCCCGGAGCACGAACTCGCCGTCCTCCCACGAGAGCGCCGTGTTGGCGTCGGCATCGCCCAACAGCGCCACCAGCGACTCGACGCCGGCGTTGACCTGCGGCAGGAGGGGACCGAACACCGCATCGAGGACCGGCAGCACGTGCTGGTCGATCAGCGGCGTGTCGATGCCGTTGATCTTGATGCGCACGAGCGACGAGTCGCCGGTGGCATCGTTCACCGCGCCCTTGATGCCGCGGGTTGCCGTCTGCTCGCCCCAGGCTTCGCCGATGGCGATGGTGATGAACGGCTGGTCGAGCTCCATGTTCTGGATGATGCCGTCGTACTCGGTGCCCTCGAGGATGCTCGACAGGTTGAGCAGCTCGACACGGGCGATGCCAACATCGCCACGAGCCTTGATCGTGTCGTTGTCGCTGACCGTGCTCACCCGGTCGCCGCCGAGGACGAGCCGGACGGTGCTGTCGAGGCCGAGCACCTTCTCGACGAGGTTGTCGACCGTGGTGGTCGTGTCGTCGATGAGGGTGTCGATCTCTTCGACGCCGGTGATGCCACTCACCAGGCCGCTGAGGGTGTCGAGGACGGTGTCATCGAGGCCGTCATCGTTGTCGTCGCCGTAGGCGTCGCCGGTCCCAGCCACCACCTCATCGAGGCCAAGCGTCTGGAGCAGCTCGGCGACGGAGAGGTCGAGCTTCAACAGCGCGCCGACCGACTCGGAGAACGGGTTGCCAGCATCGGTGATGCCCGCCGTGACCCGGGGGCAGTCGAAGTCGACGACGCTGTGGATGCCGGGAACGGCCTCGAGACCGTCGAGGAGGCAGGATGCCTCAGCACCACCGGTCTCTGTCGTTCCCGCTGCGTTCTTCACGGCGGAGGTGACTTTGTCGGTGCTGAAGATCGGGGTGATGATCTCCTCGGCCGAAGCCTCGGCGGCGGACAGCGGGTCGCTGGCCACACTCGAGAAATCGATGGAGCTGGCAAGCTCACCCAGAGCGAACGTGTTGCCGAGCAGGTTCAGGCGAGCAACGCTCGCCGCGGCCTGCGCTGAGAACAGCTCCTCGATGGTGGGCTCGTCGACGGCTTGCGCCGTCCCGCTGGTGATGGTTCCGCCGGCGATGGCGGCCGTGAGCGCAAGTGCACCCAGTCGACGCTTGTTCACGAAGGTTCCTCCCGGACCAGGCCCGTCTCCGAGGCCCTTGAATACTGTGGTTCGTCTGACGGCGGATGCCGCCCTGTTGCTTCTGAAACGGATTGTTCGCCGCACCATGACGCAATCCCTTCAAGAATTGTCGCACACGAACGGGCATTCTGCCTCAACGTGCCCAGACCACTACTATGGGTACATCAACCAGCACGCTGAGTGAAGTGGCGGAATCACCGTTCGATGCGCATCGTGGCGGTGGCGCGCACGATGACGTCGCCCACCAGCCTGCCCACCAACGGCAGATCGGTGGGGGCGGCGTAGGTGACCGAGACCCGGGCCCGGTCGCGTCCCTCGGTGATCAGCTGGACGTCGAGTCGATCGGGGCGAAGGGGCGATGCGGCCTTGGCTGCCGCCGTCACCGATCGAGCCGATGGGTCGACGGCGGCGGCCCGGGCGGCCTCACGGGCGGCGTGCACGACCAGCACCTGGTCCTTGGCCACCAGGGCGACCTGGACGATCAGTGCGAACAGGAGGACGAGGAAGGGAACGGCTAGCGCCATCTCGACGGTGGCCTGTCCGGCGTCGCCGGGCCGACCACTGGGCCAGCCACCGGGCGGGCCACCGGGCGGGCCACCGGGCCGGCGAACCCGGTGGGTCCCGGCCCGGTGCCGGTGGCCGATCACTGCTTGACGTGATCGGTCAGCCGGGTGAACACCGCGTTCATGAGCGAGCCCACCTTGCCGGTCTTGGTGGCCCAGGCCAGCAGCAGCAGGGCGACGGCCCCGGC
>DASWIA010000029.1:0-114806 GCA_036397895.1 Acidimicrobiales bacterium
CACGGCGGCGAGCGCCGCATCGAGCTCGGGAAGACGGGGGCGTGCCTCCGGGTCGGCCACTGTGGCGCGGTCGGCGACTCTCCGCAGCGCCTGGGCGGTGAGCCGGTCGAGGTCGGAGGCGGGCACGGTGGTGAGCATCCAGTCGACGAGCTCGCCGATCCCCGCGACATCGTCGGCCGCGTGAGGGATCTCGCCGATCCCGGCCACATCGTCCGCCACATCGTCGGCCGCGGTAGCAACCTGGCCGGTTAACACAGCACTCCCGGCCGATGGCGTCAACCCGGCGAGCGTCACCGCTCCGTCAGCGTCCACGAGTACGTGGGTTGGATCAAGCCGTCCATGGATCCGGCCCGCCCCGTGGAGCTCGGTCACGGCGGCCAGCACGCCACGGAGCACCGACGCGACCGACTCCGTGCCGCTGAGCGCGATCGACGCCAGGTCACGCCCGGCATGGGCAACGACGAGACGGTGGGTCGGGGGAGTGCCAGCGCCGTCCTCGATCTCCACTGCTTCGGGCCCCTCGAGGACGCGTCCGCCGGAGGGTTCGATGGCGGAGATCGTGGCGGCGAGGACGGCGAGGCGAGAAGCGTCGGCGGTGCCAGTTGCTGTGATGAGCAGGGCTGGAGCCGCGTCGTGATCGATCACTGCCCGGCCGATCGCCATAGGCACTGAAAATACATGAAAGATAGAGAAGTGTGCAACACCGCCCACTTCCATTACCGCATGGTCGGTGTGCCGTCGTTAGCGTCGCGCGGATCGTGGCGCCCGCTTCTCTCTCCACCGATCGACCGTCACGGCGGCTGCCCTTCGCACCGAGCACCGAGTCGTTGTTCGTGATGGCGCTGGTTCTCTGGGGGTGGCGGCTGGGCACGAAGGCGATCTCCGACAACTCGGCGTTCGTGCACCTGCGCACCGGGCTGGACATGGTCTCGGGCCACGGGATCCCCCGCACCGATCCCTATTCGTTCACCGCCTTGGGTGAGGACTGGACGGTCCAGTCGTGGTTGGCGTCGTGGACCTACGGCTGGGCCGAGCGGCTCGGAGGGTTCGAGCTGGTGGTGGTGGAACAGGCGGTGCTGATGGCGGTGCTGGCGTGGCTGATGGCCCGCCTGGCTCGCACCGGCCGGGCCCTGCCCACGGCGGCGGCCGCCGTCACCGCCATAGCCGTCGGCTCGCCGTTCTGGGTGCCCCGGCCGTTGCTGTTCGGACTCATCGGTCTCGCCCTGGTGGTCACGGTGGTCGAACGCCGAGCATCGCCGTGGTGGTTGCTGCCCATCTTCTGGATGTGGGTGAACAGCCACGGCTCGTTTCCGCTCGGGCTCGGCTGGCTCGTGCTGTGGGTGGGCGGTTCGTACCTCGACCGGCGTCGGTCGTCATCGGCCCATCGACGCCGGGTGCAGCCCATCTCGCCAGTCGCCCGATCGGATCACTCCGCTGGCGCCGGGCCAGCGGCGCCGTGGTCCCGCACCGGCACGGTGTCCTATCTGGGCGCTGGCGCGTTGGGTGTCGCCCTCGGTGCCGTGTCGCCACTGGGATGGCGGCTCCTGGTGTTCCCGCTCACCGCCTGGGAGCGGCGAGACGTGTTCCGCACCCTCACCGAGTGGCGGCCGCCGGTGGTTGGACAGGCCGACACCACCGTCGCCTTCGTGGCCATGGCGGCAGCCGCGCTGCTGCTGGTCGTGGCGGCCCGCCGGGCTCGGGTGATCCGACTCGCCGATCTGCTGCCCATGGCCGTCTTCGGCGTCGCTGGGTTCACCGCCATGCGCAACCTGCCCATGCTGGCAGTGGTCGTGGCCGCCCCGCTCGGCCGCGCCGCCACTGACGCCTTCATCGCCGGCCGTCCGGCAGCTCGGCGATCGACGGAGGGCCCGGCGGTGTCGGCGCGGGGGCCCAACGGGGCGCTCGCGGGTGTCATGGCCGTCGCCTTCGTGGTGTTCGGGTTGGCCGCATGGCAGGGGAGCGGCCTCGAGCTCGAGGACGATCGCCATGCTCCCGCCGCGGTGGAGTGGTTGGCCGGCAGCGACCTGTTCGCATCGGGGTCCCGCATCGCCAACGACGAGGTGGTCGGTGGGTGGCTCGTCTTGCGGTTCGGACGGGCGGGCCCCGGAGTGTTCATCGACGACCGCTTCGACATGTACCCGATCGCGCTCAGTCACGACCTCGACGTGCTGCGGGCCGGTGGCGAACCGTCGCTCAACGTGCTCGACCGCCACAACATCGACGCCGTGCTGTGGCTCCGCTCGCGCCGGCTCGACGACACGCTGCTCGAGGCAGGCTGGATCGAGCGCTATGCCGACGTTCACTTCACCGTCCTCGAGCGGCCGGCCTGACCGCCTGGCCGTCATCCCGTGGCGGCCGATGCGGTGGCGCGCGCTCCGATCGCCGTCTCGTCGGAGAGTCCAGGGAGGGCCGGAGCGATGACGTGACGAGCGGTGCCCTCCAGCTCGACGGTCACCCGCCCCGCCGGATCCACCGAGATGGTCGCCGCGGTGATGGCGAAGGACGGTCGCTGACGGGCCAGGCTGGCTCGCGCCGCCGCCTCGGTGACCGAGGGATCGAGCCGGACGCGGCCGGTCTCGCGGAAGTGGTCCTCGTCGAGCCCGGCGGCCACCGCATCGTTGGCCGCGGCCGCGGCGGCCGCCGCCAGCTCGCGCTCGGCCAGGTGGACCACGGCGAAGTCCACCGCGATCGAGCCGAGCACCAGCACCACCAGCACCGACGCCGGGAACAGCATCATGACGCTTCCGCGCTCCCGCCATCGAGATCTGGAGGGCGGCGGGGTCATGGCGTGCATGTTCCGGGTCCGGCGTCGGACGACCGGTGGGGGTCGACGAGCTCGCGGTGGGTGTGGTGCACGGTCATCGACGCGGCCGTGCCGAACCAGGGAACCCGCACGGCGGGGACGACGTAGCTCACCTCGACCACCACCTCGGAGCAACGCTGGAACCCGCCATGGCTGTCGTCGACACGGACGGTCAACCGGTCGATGTCGGATCGCCCGTGGCCCGCCATCGTCGCGGTGGCGGCGTCGGTCGCCTCCGCTCGAGCCGACGCGGCGTCTGCGGCTTCGACGTACGCGCGGGCGCCCTCCCGGGCCGCGGCGGTGGCTGCTCCGGCTGCGTCGACCACCGCCCATGAGCCGGCGATGAGCAGGGAGCCGACCACGAAGATGAGCACGCCGAACGGCAGGGCTTCGATGCCTGCCACCTGTGCGTTCTCGTCGTGCAGGTAGCGATGGTGCGTCCTCGTGCCGGTTGCGGATCGCTCCGGCCTGGTGGTCGGCTGTCGAGTCCCCTCGCGCAGGCGGCGATGGTGTGGGCCCCTCATCGAGGGATCTCGAGGCGGACCCGCACCGTCCGGTCGACGACGTCGAAGCCGAGCATCCCGCCCAGGGCGGGGACCACGATCCGAGGATTGCGAGCAACGACGCGCAGCGTCAGGTGGTCGCCGTCGACGCCCCAGGTCAGCTCGGCGTCGTCACCGACCGACCCCATCAACCGGCGCGCGTAGCGCGAGGCCTCGGCGGTGGCGCCGGGGCGCGGGGTACCGGTGTTGGGGTCGATGCTGTCCGCGCCCGCCGCGATGCGGGCAGCATCGACAGCGGCGCCAGTGACGACAGTGGTCCCGTGCAGGTTGACCATCAGCTGCGTCGCGAACAGCAGGAAGCCCAACACCACCGTGACACCGGCGATGGTGGAGATGAGGCCAGTGCCGGCCTCGCCGCGTGCGCGCTGGGTCACGATCCGATCTGGCCGACCTGGTCCCGGGTGTTGGTCTCGGCATCGCCCCAGATCTGGCGGAAGCCGACCCACATCAACGCCCCCAGAAAGCTCATGATCAACACGGCGATGGCCGCGGAGATGACACCCTCGCCGGATTCGTCGCGCACGAGCCGGTGCCAGAGCACGGTGGTGAGAGCGATGCGGGCGGCGGTCAGCCGCTGGGCGGTGTTGATGGCAGTTGTGGTCATGGGTTGCTCCTGTGGTTGTGGCGGTCACCCGCCGGAGAAGACGCGGAGCGCCTCGATGAATGGGACGGCGAGGAAGATCACTCCGGGCACCAAGGTGGCGACGGTGACGGGGATCCAGACCTGCTGTGACCGGCGCTCGATGGTCTCCAGCAGCTCGCGGTGAACGGAACGGCGGATGGCACGAGACTCCTCGGCGAGCAGTCGCCCGAGGTCGGAGGTCTCGCGGTTGAGGGCGAGGACGGGGACGATGCGGTCGACGGCGTCGACCTTGGCCGTGGCCGCCCACTCCCGAAGTGCGGTGGTCTCGTCGGCGCCCTGCTGGATGCGGCGATGCACGCGGCGGAGGTCGGCGGCGCACGCTCCCGAGCCGCGTTCGGCGACGCGGCCGACGGCTCCGCTGAGCGACCAGCCGGCGCCGATCAAGGTGGCCATCTGCTCGGCGACGACGGGCAGCTCGAGCAGCACCCGCCGCTGGTGGCGGGCAGAGGCGGTGGCGATCTGCTGTTCGGGGACCAGGAAGGCCAGCGTGAGCAAGGCGACGACGATGAGCACGGCGAGCGCCGGTGTTGGCCGGACGCCGACGGCCAGCGCCAGGCCGGCACCGCCGGCCGCGGCTGCCCACCCGACCTGTCGGAGGCGGATGTCGGCGACGTCGAGGTCGGAGTGGAGGCGGTGCAGACGCAGCTCGAGGTCTTCGGTGATGCCGACCGTTCGCGCCACCCGAGCACCCAGGCCCGCGGCCAGGGGCGCGACGACATCGCGGAACGACGCCACCGACAGAAGGCCTGAGCGGTTCACACTGCCCGTCCCGCGGACATAGGGTCGGAGCCGGTCACCCAGCGTCGTGCGAGCGAACCATCGCAGCTCGCTCAGCACGAGTGTGGTGCCCATCCCGCCGATGAGCGCCGAGATGATGGCCGCGCGAGTCGGGCTCATACGTCGAAGACCCGCTCGTCGTCTGGTAGCCGCATGATGGTGCCGGCCCAGAACCAGCACCCGCCGATCACCGCCAAGGCCGCCACCACCGCAACCTGGCCCGCGGCCGTAGCGAAGGCGGCCCGCCCGTTGCCGATGGACAGGCCGGCCATGGCCATGCCAACCGGCACCACCAGTACGAAGCGACGGGCGAAGCGGGCCCCAGCCTGTTTGGCGATGGCATCCTTGCGGCCACCTATGTCGAGCACCCGGTCCTCGACGAGAGACTCGAGGCGGCGATCGAGGTCGGTGCCGCCCACCTGATGGGCGACGAGCAGGGTCTCACAGGTGGCGTCGGCGGTGGGATCGGCGAGTCCTCGTTTGAGAACGGAGAGCGACCGCTCGAAGTCAGTTGTGAGCACCCAATCGCGTCGGGCCTCGTCGAAGGCGGGTTGCATCACCTGGGGCGACCGCCGACCCACATCGAAGAGCGCTTGGGGGATCGAACGCCCGACCGAACCGGTGAGGATGCGCAGCTCCTCGATCATGCGAGGCCACGCCTCCCGGGCTTGGTGACGACGGCGCTGCCGCTGAGAGCGGTAACCGGCGATCGGAGCCGTGGCCCCGCCAGCCAGCGCGGCCACGGGTGCGACGATGCCGCCGAACAGGGCGAAGGCGACGATGGCGCTGAGGGTGGCGATGCCGATGATGACTCCGGCGAACTCCAGGACGTTCACGTCGTCGAGGCCAGCCTGGGTCATCCAGCGCCGGAGGCGATCGGTGAGCGACACCCGGGGAGCGGCGCCTCGGGACGGTCCCGGGCCGACGCCGCGCCACCCCATGGCCGCGGTGGCCAGCAGGTGCACTCCGTAGCCGGCAGCGACGGCGAACAACGCGGCGAGGGCTCCGGTGCTCATAGGGGGGCGTCGGTGCGGTCGAGGGAGGTGGAGGTCGATTGGAGCAGCAGGCTGGCTCGTTCGGTGGGGGAGCGACCCGCAGACATCGTCTCGGCCGCCGGGCCGCGCCGGGGTACGCCACGAACCAGCTCGCTGAGGTCGATCCCCGCCGTCCTGAACGCACGGTCGATGCGCACGGGGATGTCGCCCGACCAGGCCAGCAACCCCGGCGAGCCGTCGAGGGCGAACACCTCGGTGGCCGTGAACTGGCCGCTGTCGACGCCGGTCTGGAGGTCCTCCACCGCGAGGATCTCCGTGACGCGGGGACGGCCGTCGATCCGACCGCAGTGCACCACCAGGTCGACCGACTCCGACACAAGCGAGGTGAGCGCGGACATCGGCAGCTCGTTCGACGTGTCGGCCAGCTGGGCCACGAACCGGAGTCGGGTGAGCGCCTTGCGGGCCGACCCGGCGTGGATTGTGGTGTACCCGGTGACACCCGACGACAGCGTCAACAGCAGAGGCAGCGCCTCTCGGTCCCGTACCTCTCCGACCACCGCGACATCGGGGGCCATCCGGAGGAATCCAGCGACGAGGCGACGGAGGTCGACGCCGGGACGGTCCTGACGAGGCGAGCGGGTCTGCATCTGGGCGACGTTTGGCAGCGGGATGTCGATCTCGAAGACCTCCTCGGCCACAACCACCCGCAGCGACGGGTCGAGCTCGGCGGCACAGCACGACAGCAGGGTGGTCTTGCCCGCTCCCGGGGCTCCGGCGAAGACGATGGACAACCGTGCCTTGATCGCCGCAGCCAGGAAGCGTGCGGCATCGGCGGTGAGCATCCCGCGCTCGACGAGGTCACCGAGGCGCCGGAAGGGCACGGTCGAGAACTTCCGGATGTTGACCATGACGTGACCGCCACGGCTGACGTCACCGTGAACGATGTGCAGCCGCGACCCGTCGTCGAGCTGTGCGTCCTGGAGGCCCTCGGCCGGATCAAGCGTCCGGTGGGCGGACGACGCGTCGTCGAGGATGCGGACGAGGGTGCGGGTGACGTGGTTGTCGTCGTGGAAGACCTCGTCGTGGAATCCGGACACGCCGGTGTGACGCTTCGCGAAGATCTCACTGGGTCCGTTGATCATCACCTCCCACACGTCGGGGTCCTCGAGCAGCGGCTGGAGCGGGCCGTACCCGACGAGGTTGCGCTCCGCTCGGCGAGCGAGACCGTCGGCGTCGGTCAGGTCGTGGGGGCGGTTGCCATGCCGGAAGTCGCGGCGCCACTGTTCGATCTCGGCGGCGATCAGCTCCCGGAGACGCTGGCGCCCGGCACGGCTCGAGGGGTCGGAGATCTCGCGCTTGGCTCGCTCCTGGACGGACAGCTCGATGGCGCGCAGCGGCGAGACGACGGAAGCTGGATCGGGCTGGTCGCCGGGGGCAGGTCCGTTCGATGCGGACACCGCGGCGGTCATGCGACGGCTTCTCCGCCGAGTCCGTCGGCGGTTCCGGCCAACCCCAGGCTCCCCGGTTCGATGGCGACCGGGTGGGGATTGCGCTCGAGTGGCGCGGTGGAGTGGTCGAGCAGGGCCAGAACCGGCTGTGTGAGGGGCTCGACGAACGCCTTGGGGAGCTCAACGGCATCGCGGACGGCGTCGTCGATGGCGGCTACCGGGAGGTGCAGCGGGTTGGCGACGGTGGCGGCCACGGGGTCGGCCTTCAGCAGCTGGCCGATGGCGCTCGTGATCTCGGCGCGCGCTGATCGACGCCGTGGTGCCCCGTTCACCAGCGGCAGAATCCGCTGAGGAGTGACCCCGTGGTCGAGGAGGTCATGCACCTGGCGAACGAGGGAGTGGACGCCTTTCATCGATGGGCGCCCGACGACGACCACCGCCTCGGCGTCGGACACGGCGCGTCGAGTGAGAAGGTGCCGGTCTTCGACATCGGTGGACCCGGTGTCGGCTTCCCCGTCCAGGTCGGGCGAGCAGTCGGCGATGACCACGTCGAAGGCGCGGCGGAGCGATGCCACCGCCGCGGCCACCGATCGCGGTCGCAGAACCGGCCAGTCGCGGACTCGACGGAGCCCGAGCAGCAGGCGGTACCCGCGCTCTGGGATCTCGAACGTCATGGTGCGCACGGCGGTGGGTGCCAGATCGGCGGCGCGGTGGGCCTCGACCAGCTCCTGCACTCCGGGAACAACCTCCCGGGTGTCGTGGAGCATGGCGTGATCGGCGCGGAGCGCGAAGTCGGCGAGCAGCACGTCGTGGTTCGATCCGAGGGCCTGGGCCACGCCGATCGCGACGGTGGAGGTGCCGGTTCCGCCGGGCCCGATGACGGCAACGAGCCGCCCGCGTCGCTCGACATCACTGGCCGCCAGATCAGCCGGCGACGGGTTGAGCGCCGTGGGGAAGCGGTCGGCGCGCCGGACGCGGCGACCGACGCTGGTCAGGATCTGGACGACATCGCTGACGGTGAAGTCGGGCTCGAGCTCGGCGTCGGCGCCGAGATGGTCCCACCTGGTGGGGACTCCTGGGGCGGACACCACGGCGGTGGGCACCCCGGCGTCGGTCGCGACGGCGAGGAGGTCTCGATCGGTGTCGGCAATCGATCCGTCGAGGATGACGAGTGACCAGGGCCGACCCGAACCGAGTTGGTTCACCAAGTCGGCATCGGAGAGGCACTTCACGAACGCGGCGTCGAGACGGCCGTCGGTGGTCCACGCGCCCATGCGCCCGAACCATGGAGCGCGGGCGGCGGCGAGCCCGAGCACCGTCCACTGCTCGTCGGGGGGAGGAGCGGTCACGGCGCGGTCTGGTCCTCGGGGGTGGGAGACGTTGGCGACTCGCTCCGGTCGGTGCTGCGCACCACCACCAGCTCGCCATTGCCCGCGGCATGGGCGAGCGCCAGGACGTCGGCGTCGTTGGAGAGGGCCACGGTGATGACCGTCGTCTGCGCGCCGAGGCTGCCGTCGCCGGTGGAGATGGCGACAACAGGAACGTCGCGCACCACGAAGTCCGTCGACGCGTCGTCACCACTGCCGAGCGTGGCCACGACATCGACTCGCTCACCGACGCGCAGCGAGCCGGCGAGCGACAGGTTCGAGGCCACCGGGAAGGACACCTCGCGCCCGCCGGCCACCCCACCGGCTCGCACCAGCCCGCCGGCCTGGACCAGCGCACCCTGGCTGAGGGGACCCAGCACGATGGCTCCGAGGAGTGATTCGGGGGCCCGGAAGGATTGGCCTGCGATCTCGTCAGGGAGATCGGCGATGGCCAGACTGAGATCGCCGGGGCCGATCCGGTGTCCGGGCGGGAGGTCTCGGGCCGCCACCGCCCATCGCTCGGCGGGCGGGGTGAGCGCGCCGGTCACCGCCGCGTAGGTGCCGGCCATGGCGAGTACGACCAGCAGTCCGCCGACGACGGCACGGGAACCGGGGAGCGGTCGACGTCGACGGCCGACTAGTGGAGCTGGTGGCGTCGACGTGCGCGCTCCGGTGCTTTGCCGTGAGACGGCGTCGATCGCTGATGCCACGTCTGCACTCCCTCGGTCCCTCGGTGCATTCCCAGCGATGCCCGCGTGGCAACGGTGTCGGCCCCATCCGTCGCAAAAACCTAGGTCATCAAAAGCAGTGGGTTCAATACAAAGCACGATAGATGGGTCGGAAGTCCTAGAAACCCGCGCATTGCGCGCGAAATTTCCTACACTGTGTACTCATGGCTGCCGGGATCGCGGGTTGCCGCTGGGCGCCTCTCGATCCCAAACTTGCCCGAACGCCCCCACGCCCGGAGGAAGTCCGTGACTGACGCTGTACCTGACGACATCACTTGGCTGAGCACCAAAGACGCCGCCGCCCGGCTGGGCATCACCCAGCGCACGCTCTACCGCTTCATCGACGAGGGTCAGATCACCGCCTACCGCTTCGGTCGGGTCATTCGCCTCAAGCGCGACGAAGTCGACGAGTTCATCGAGCGGTCCAAGGTCGAGCCGGGCTCGCTGCGGCACCTGTACCCCGACACCGAGCCCGGCTGAGCAACCTGAGGCCGACGGCCCGCGGGCCGCAGCGCCGGGACGCCTCAGCTGCGTGGGGATGGGGCAGACTCGGGGCCATGGCTGACCTCGACTTGAATCTGGACGCGATGCTCGCTCGCTTTCGAGAGCGGGCCGAGTCGGTGAAGCGGCGCTCCTTGCCCCCGGTGGCGGGGGAGGAGCGCGCGAGGTTCCTGGAGCAGGCGCAGCTCGACTTCCAGGACTACGCCATGATCGCCGACGCCGAGGCGTCGATCGACGACGGCGTCGTCACGCTCACCATCGACCTGCGCCCAACCGACTGAGGGCACGACCGGCACCAGCGCCCGGCGCGGGTCAGCCGGCCACGGCAGGCGCTCCGGTGGCGGCTCATGTCGCCGGAGACGAACCTCGGGTCGTCAGGCAGTCGTGGCCGTTGAGCTGTCGTCGGCGTAGATGCCGTAGGCCTTCCAGATGCGGGCGGCGGTGGGCGCCATCAGGCCAAGCTCCCGGCACAGCTTGCGTACCTTGCGCACGGCCTGGGCTTGGCGGGCCTGCGCTTCGGGCGTGCCGTAGACCGCCTTGACCACCTGCTTTGGGATCCCGTGGGTCTCGACGACGTGGCGGGAGGGTCGCAACATCATCTGCGACATGGTGCCCAGGATGATCGGCGTGGCGTGGGCCAGGATCGTCCGGCGCAGTCGCCCCAGCCCGGGCACGTTCTGCTTCAACCAGTGACGGGCAAACGACAGGTGGCGCGCTTCCTCGGTGACGTGGATGCGCATGATCCGCTCGAGGAGGGGATGGGCGTCGCCCCGCTTGAGCGCCTCGCGCTGAACGTGATCGATCGGATCTTCGCCACCGAGCACGAACATGAGGAACAGGGCGGGGAACGGGCGGGCCAGCATGGTGACGATGCGTGCCCCGACTGCGTCGAAGCCTCCCAGCCCGGGAACATCGAAGCCGGAGCGGTTCACGAGCTCCTGGAACATGAGGGTGTGGTGGCCCTCCTCGATGACCTCGTGGACCACGTAGCGGAACTCGGGCGTGTTGTTGGGCAGCCCGCCGGCGAAGTCGAGCAGACCCCGCTGGAGGATCTGCTCGAACACCAGTCCGGTCTTGGCCTTGGCCGCGACCAGGTGCAGCCCGATGGCCGAGCGGACCTCCGGCGGCTGCGACTGGTACCACTCGGTGGCACCCAGGGGATCGAGCTCGCCGAGCTGCCAACGGGGGTCCGTGCGATCGACGGGGAGCTCGTCCCAGGGCACGTCGACGTAGGCGTCGAAGTGCTTGTCGACCGACTGCTGGTTGAGGCGACCGACGAGACGTTCGAACGCGTCGTCGGTGAGGGTGGGCTCGTCGGCCTCGGTCGGGGTCGGTTCCTCGGGAGCGGTCTCGTCGGATGTGAAGGTGGTGGCCACGGTGGTGGTACCTCGCTGGTTGGATCGTCGTGGGCGTGAGCGGTTGCTCCTGGCGCGACGATGCGTCGTGTTCAAGAACTGTTACGCACGGTAACACAAGCGCGGTGGGCGTTGGAAGAGCTCAAGCGCGCGTCGTTCGTCACGTGGCGAGTGCGTACTCTCCGGGACGTGGCTGAACCTCGCGCCGTCTCGATGTTGAAGCATGCCGTCGGGGATGGCATCCGCTGGGTGTGGGGGACCGCCTTTCGCTGGGGAGCCATCGTGTCCGACACGAGGGCAGCACGGCGGTTCGGCAGCTTCGGCGAGGGCAGCTACATAGCCTTTCCCCAAGCCGTCATCATGGGTGAGAAGTACATGCACCTCGGTGCCGACGTGCGGATCGGTCCCTACGTGGCGCTGTCGACGGGAATCGGACCGGGCCAGGTTCCGGTTCTCGAGCGGACGCTGGTGATCGGCGACCACACGGTCATCGGTCGGGGTAGTGCGATCGCTGCCCACTTCTCGGTCGAGATCGGGTCGAACGTGTGGCTCGCCCCGGAGTGCTTCGTGTGCGACCAGGGCCACGACTGGACCGACCTCGACCTACCCATCGGCATGCAGCTCGGCGAGGCGCAGGCGACCAGGATCGGCGACAACTCATGGCTCGGTCATGGCGTCATCGTCCTGCCCGGCGTGACGATCGGCGAGCACGTGGCCGTCGGGGCGGGGTCGGTGGTGACCGAGGATCTGCCCGATCGGTGTGTGGCTGTGGGCTCGCCGGCGCGGCCGGTCCGGGAGCACGATCCCGAGCACGGATGGGTGCGAGCGGCAGCGGTGCGCAGCCGCGCTGCCGGCGAAACGTCAGGAGCGACCGCGGGTGAAGCGTCGGGCGGGGTCGTCGGCAGGATCGCGGGGGGGACGGAAGGCGACCTTCCAGGAGGGTCCGCGGGCGGGACATCACGCGAGACGTCGTGAGTCCCGACTCCGTGACGCCGGGATACCTCGGGTCTCGACCCAGCCGGCGGGTCGGCGCGACAGTGGCCACGATGCCCACCAGCTCCGATACCAACAGCACGGAGTCGCTCCAGGGGATCCTCGGTGAGCTCAGCGCAGCGGGATACCGCGCGAACTTCGGGGCACGGCCCGGCGCCAGCATCCATTGCAGCTCGTGTGGGATCGCTCGCCCGGCGAGCGAGTGGGACAACCATGAGATCCGGCGTCTGGAGGGGATGTCGGATCCGGCGGACATGATCGCGGTGGTCGCCCTTCGCTGCCCGTCGTGCCGTGTGCGAGGCACGGTGGTGCTCAGCTATGGCCCCGAGGCGAGCCTCGACGACGCCGAGGTGCTGATCGGGCTCGAGCAGCCGTCGGGCGACCGGGGGGACAGCATCGGGGCCGGCCGGTCTACCTCCGCCAGGCGCTTCGGTGTCGTGCTTGCGCTGGCCAGCGGCGTCGGGCTCGTGGTCCGACGTCTCGTGCGCCGCCGGCGTTGATCGCCTGATCGGAACGTTGCTCCTCGGCCGCCAGGCCTCGGTCCAGGCGCCGGTCACGCTTCGAGATTGGTGGTCGTGCCGTCGCACATAGGTGTCCCGCGCGTCGGTGCTCGTGCGGGCTGCGACGTGACAGCGGCCACCGCTACACTCCGCTACCCACACGCGGACGTGGCTCAGTTGGTAGAGCATCACCTTGCCAAGGTGAGGGTCGCCGGTTCGAATCCGGTCGTCCGCTCGCAAAACCCCAGGTCAGAGAGGGTCTAGCGCATCCTTGACCGGTACCTAAAGGCCAACTTGGCCAACTATGGCCAACCCTGCTCGAACTCGCGTCTACTCTGGTTGGCCATGAGGGGCAGCATCCAGAAGCGAGGAAAGGGCTCCTGGCGGGTGCGGGCGTACGTCGGGGTCGACGAGAAGACGGGCACCAAGCGGACGGTTTCGCGGACGGTGCGGGGGACCAAGCGGGAGGCCGAGGAGGTGCTCCATCGCCTGCTGCTCGAGGTCGGCGACGGCCGCTACATCTCCTCCTCGTCGCTCACGGTCGGCGACCTTCTCGACCAGTGGTGGCCGATCAAGCGACCCACCCTCAGCCCCTCGACCGCCAGGGACTGGGAATCGTGTCTCCGGCTTCACGTCAAGCCCCACGTCGGCGACGTGTCGCTGCACAAGTTCCGGGCCATCGATATGGACCGCCTGTACGCCAAGCTGGCGAAGGCCGGTGTGGGCGCGTCGAGGATCAAGCGGGTGCACGGGATCCTGTCCACCGCGTTCACGCAGGCCGTGCGCTGGGAGATGATCGCCTTCAACCCGGCGCAGTCGGCTACGCCGCCAGAGGTCCGGGAACGGGAGATCCGCCCGCCTGATCCCGATGAGCTCACCGCCTTCTTCAAGGCGCTCGAAGACGACCACCCCGATCTGGCGATGTGCGTTTGGCTCGCCGCCTTCACCGGCGCCCGCCGCGGCGAGCTGTGCGCGCTCCGCTGGACCGACGTCGACTTCGTCGACGCGTCGCTCCTCATCAGCCGTGCGATCGTCGATGGCGGCGGCGGGCTCGTCGAGAAGGACACCAAGACCCACCAGGTCCGTCGCATCGCGCTCGGTGACGAGACGGCCGCCCGCCTCAAGACCTACCGGATGCTGGTCGAGTCGAGGGCAGCGGCGTCTCGCGTCGACCTGGTACCGGACGCCTACATCTTCTCGTTCGAGGTCGACGGCTCACGCCCATGGCGGCCCGACACGACCACCCACCGGTTCATCAAGGCCCGGCGCCGGTTCGGCCTGCCCGAGGCCGTCCGTCTCCATGATCTCCGGCACTTCATCGCGACAAGGATGATCTCGTCGGGCGTCGACGTGCGGACCGTGTCGGGACGACTCGGCCACCGCCGAACGTCCACGACGGTGGACCGTTACGCCGCCTTCGTGCCAGCAGCCGACCGGGAGGCGGCAGGTTCGTTCGAGGCGAGCGTGCTGAACGGCGGGAAGAAGTTGAGGCGCGGCTGAGCACGCACGTCCACGACGTCCTCATGCCGGTCGCTGTGAGCGGCCACTAGGCGGGGAAGCGTCGGCTGGTCCCCAAGCTGCCCACGATTCTGCGGAATCTTGCCGCTGACCAAGCGGAAACAGCGTCTCCGAGAACAACAGGTGGCCGTCAATGCCGAGCGGGCCTATCGCCAGTTCGTCTCCCAACGCAACGCCGTCACTCGGACCACTTGACTTGCATCCGTAGTGGTCGATGTAGTCGACGACGAGGTGTTCGAGCTGGCGACGGTTCCAGACGATGGTGCGATCCAGTAGCTCGCGGCGCAGGGTGCCGATCCAGCGTTCGGCGAACGCGTTCGCCACGGGCGTACGAATTGGCGTCTTGAGGATTCTCATGTGCTCGGTCGGAAGATCTCGTCGAAGGAGTCGATGAACTGGCTGCCACGGTCGCGCACGAGCGCGTTCGCTGCGGCGAGTTGATCGGCGTGGCGCAGGAACAGGTTCCGGGCGGCCTGGGTGGTCCAGGCGCCGGTGGGGTGTTCGGTGATCCCAGGACTCCTGACATAGCGGCGTGAGGTTGGGTTGTGAGCTGGGCAGCATCCACCACCTGGGCTTTCGGGTCGTTCATAATTACTGAAACGATTCTGGAGGTTCGGGTATGGGTGCGTTGGGTGCGGTGGTCGGCAAGGGTTGCCCCATGCCAGTGCCGGTGGCGCCGCTCGGATCGTGCCCGGTGGCCGATGGGGTGGATGTCGGCGAGGGCGACGACGGCGGGGTCGTGTTCTTGTGGGGCTTGGCGTGCTGGTGCTGGCAGCCCGACGACGTCGTGGCTCGGCGGCTCGCGGCGGTGCAGTTGGTGGTGACGGGCTCGGCAAAGCCGGGTGCGGTGGCCGCTGCGTTCGGCACCGACGAGGTGACGTTGTGGCGGTGGCGGCGCAGCTATGAGGCCGAGGGCGTCACGGGCCTGGCGCCGCGTCGGCGCGGCCCGAAAGGCCCGTCCAAGATCGATCAGGCCAAGACCGACCAGATCCGCCGGTTGCGGGCCGAGGGGCTGTCGCGTGACGCGATCGCGGAGCGGGTGGGGGTGTCGGGGGCGTCGGTGTCGCGGGCGCTGGCCGCCGCGCTGGCCGAACCGGAACCGGCGCCCGCGCCCGGCCCGGTCGCGGCGTTGGAGCCCCTGGCCCGCCCCGAGCCCCGCGACGGCGAGCGCCAGGCGGCCCGGCGGGGCGAGCTTGCCGAAGCCGAGCCGCGCATCACCGTGGGTTCGTCGTTGCCGTTGGCGGGGGCGCTGGTGATCCTGCCGGCGTTGGCGGCGACCGGGATCATCGACTGCTTCGAGGTCACCTACACCAAGGCGCGCGCCGCGTTCTACGGTGCGCGCGCTCTGGTGCTCACGATGGTGTTCGCCGCCTTGTTGCGCGAACCGCGCGCGGAGGGCCTGACCCGCCTCGACCCGACCGACGTCGGCCGGCTGCTGGGCCTGGACCGGGCGCCTGAGGTCAAGACCCTTCGCCGCCGCATGGCCAGCCTCGCCGAAGAGTGCCGCGCCAGTGAGCTGTTGGCCGCGCTGGCCCGCCACCACACCGCGGCGCACGCCGGCGCGATGGGCGTGCTCTATGTCGACGGGCACGTGCGCGCCTATCACGGCTCGGCTCGGGTCCCCAAAGCCCATGTCGCCCGGATGCGCCTGTCGATGCCCGCCGAGGCCGACACCTGGGTCGCCGACGCCAACGGTGACGGGCTGTTGGTGTGGCAGGCACCGCCGGGGGCGTCGCTGGCCGCCGAGCTGCGCAAAGTCGCGGCGTGGGCCCGCGAGCTTCTGGGCCCGGATCGGCGCCCGACGATCGCCTTCGACCGGGGCGGCTGGTCCCCGGCCCTGTTCGCCGAGCTGCACGCCAGCGGGTTCGACATCTTGACCTACCGCAAGGCCCCCAAGGCCCCCGAGCCCCGCTCGACGTTCACCACCCACGTCTACCTCGACGACACCGCACACGAACATCGCTATGTGCTCGCGGACCGTCGCGTGCGCATCGCCTACAAGCACAACCGCCGCGACCGCCGCTTCGCCTGCCGCCAGATCACCCGCCTCGATCCCGACACCGGCCACCAGACCCAGATCCTCACCACCCGCACCGACCCCGACCCCGCCGCGCTGGCCCATGCCATGTTCTCGCGGTGGCGACAGGAGAACTTCTTCCGCTACATGCGCGCCCACTACGGCCTCGACGCCCTCGACGCCTACACCACCACCGACGATGACCCCGCTCGGCTCGTGCCGAACCCGGCGCGCCGTGCCGCCGACCGCCACCGGCGCGACACCGCCGCCCAGCTCACGGCCGCCGAAGCCACCGAAGGACGAGCCCGCCTCGACGGTCACCGCGACGGCGTGGATACCACCGACCTCGACGCGGCATTCGCCGACGCCGATGCCCACGTCGAAGAGCTCCGCACCGCGGCGCGCGCCATCCCCGCCAAGGTCCCCCTCGGCGACCTGCACCCCGACGCGGCTCGCCTCGACCCCGAACGCAAACGCATCCACGACGCCATACGCATGGCCACCTACAACGCCGAGTCCACCCTCGCCCGGCTCCTCGCCCCCCACTACCGTCGAGCCGACGACGAAGCCCGCAGCCTGCTGCGCGAGATCTTCGGCGCTCCCGCCGACCTCGAGATCACCGGCAACGAGCTTCACGTGCGCATCAACCCGCTATCCGCGCCCCGCCGAACCGGCGCGCTCGCCGCCCTCTGCGAGGACCTCACCAACACCCGCACCACCTACCCCGGCACCCACCTCACCCTCGTCTACACCACCAAGAACCACCCCTGAACCGTGCAACAACTATCGCCCCATGTCAGGAGTCCTGGATTCCCTTGCGTTCAAGTTGTTGCGCGATCGCTTCGACCTGCTTCTCTGACTTCAACACCGTGTCGCCTCGTGTTGCTCGTGATGCCGCAACGCGGGAACTCCGCGGAGTCCTCGACGGACCGGATTGGCCCTGGCAGGGGCGCTTGTGCAGAGCCGGCTCTAACCTCGTCGACCATGCCCGTAGAGATCGGACTCTGGCGCGTCGACGAAGAACCTGTCCGGATCAGTGCGGCATCAATGCCACTCGAGTCCCGCCTTGAGGAACTCATCGAAGCCGACCCGGCGATCCTCGGTGAGCCACTTCTCTTCATCGGGCGCCAGGTTCCGACGGCCCACGGCAAGCTCATCGACCTGCTCGGTGTCGACGGCGACGGCAACCTCCACGTGCTCGAGCTCAAGCGTGACCGCACACCACGAGACGTCGTCGCCCAGGCTTTGGACTACGGCTCGTGGATCGAGACGCTGGGGCATGAAGATGTGGTCGCGATCTTCGAGACCTACCGGCCCGGCGTCGCGTTCGAGCAGGCCTTCTCCGAGCGATTCGGTGCCTCCCCGCCCGAGGAACTGAACAACGGGCACCACCTCACTGTCGTCGCGTCGGAGGTCGATCCCGCATCGGCGCGGATCGTCGAGTACCTCGCTCGAACCTGGCTCGTGGACGATACGCGCACAGCAAGCCGGGGGTCTGGTCGCAGGTCGGGTGGGGGTTCGACCAAGGAACCATGGAACGGTCAGGACTGGTACGTGTCGTTCGGAGAGGAGTCGTCGACACGGAGCTGGGACGATGCTCGCCGCTACGGTTTCGTGTCTGCTGGTGGAGGCCGCTGGTACTCCCGCACGATCCGATCGCTGCCAGTCGGCGCTCGCATCTTCGTCTGCATCCCCGGTACGGGGTACGTCGGGGTCGGAACGGTCATCGGAGACGCAGCGTCCTTCGACGATGCGGTACTCACCGTGGACGGCTTTGACCGAAAGATGAGCGACCTGGATCTCCAGGCCGCCTACCGGCACGACGACGACGCCGAAGGCAACGAGGAGTACGTCGTTCCTGTCGAGTGGACGGCGACGGTGGCCCGCACGGAGGCCATCTGGGAGAAAGGCTTTTTCGCCAACCAGAACTCAGCGTGCAAGCTGCGCAACCGCTTCACGCTCGAGGAGCTCGTGCGACGATTCGAGCTCGACGACTGATCGTCGGAGCGTCGCCTTCGCACCTGCGGGTTACGTGAGCCACGCCGGCGGGTGGTCCGGATCGAGATGGACCACTTGATCGGGAGCGTTCTCGAGCCGGCCACGTAGCTCTTGACCGGGCCGATCGCGGAAGCGGACAACGAGATCGGCGAACGTGGCTCCCTTGAACGGCTGGCGACCGCGGAGCCCAGGCACGTCGAACGGATACGAACCATCGTCCGCTAGATCGAGCAGCGCCGCGATCTCGGGAAGCGAGTCCGTCAACGCAACGACGGGAAGCGCGACGCCATGAACTGCGCTGAGCGCGCCGAGCTGGCGGTCGAGGTCGGCGGCCACCCGATCGTCTGTCGTGGCCGAGATGACGAGCTGGGACGCGCGAAGTGCTGCTCGAGCAAGTGCGTCCTGCTCGTCCGGCGCGAGCGGGCGGAGTGCGACGCCCGAGTCATCGACGCCGACGAGCGCGTCGCTCGCGTCGGTGTGTGCCCGACGGTGGACGAGGCTGTGGCGCACCTCGCTCGTACCGGCATACGTGGTCATCAGCGCCTGCCACGACAGCGGCGCCAGCGCCGCCGGACGGGCATCCGCAGCTCGCGCGGGCGAAACCTTTCGCGTGATGCTCCACCCTCGCCTGGTGTCCGGCATCTCGCCGTCGAGCCGGAGCGCCTCTTCGAGCAAGAGGTCGATGACCTTCCAGGCTGCGCCGACCAGTAGAGGGCGGATGCCGAGCAGGCGCACACAGCCGGAAGGACTCGGTCCGAGTGTCTCACCGAAGGTCACGGCGACCTGGGCCGTGTTCGCCGTCATGTCGATGGTGACGCTGCTCGACCCGTCGCTCACGACTGGGACCAGTGAGAGCGCACGCTCGATGAGGTCCCGCTCCAGCGCGCTATCAGTGTCGAAGTCCGCCCAGCTCATGCCTTGGTTGTACACGCTGCGCGTGACTCGGCCGGACTCCGTCTCGATGGTGCAGGTACGTTGACACGATGGCAGCGGGGCTTGGGCCGTTGGAGAAGGACACGTGTCGTGACTTCGTCCTGCCGCGGCTGAAGGCAGCCGGCTGGAGCGACGATCAGATCGTCGAGCAGTACCCCATCACCGCGGGGCGGATCATCACCGCCGGGAAGAAGCACCGGCGGGCCAAACCGCTCCGGGCAGACTACGTGCTCGAGTTCGAGCCCGGCGTCCCGATCGCCGTCGTCGAGGCCAAGCGGGAGTACGCCACGGCCGGCAAGGGGATGCAGCAGGCCAAGAACTATGCCCAGCTCCTCGACCTGCCGTTCGCCTACTCGACCAACGGCTCGGGGATCGTCGAGGACGACCGCGATACGGGCATGGAGACGGCCCACCTTGTCGAGTTCCCGACCCCGGTAGAGCTGTGGGGGCGCTATCGAGCGTGGAAGGGAATCGTCGACGATCACGTCGCCGACGGGCTGCTGCTGCCGTTCAACCGGGCGCTGCACAACCCCGA
Organism: Acidimicrobiales bacterium; assembly: GCA_036397895.1. GTDB lineage: Bacteria > Actinomycetota > Acidimicrobiia > Acidimicrobiales > DASWIA01 > DASWIA01. Next base: position 19,675 of record DASWIA010000029.1, read on the forward strand.
CGGCTCGATCAAGGAACCCCGCTACTACCAACGCACCGCGATCAACCGGGCGGTCGAGGCCATCCTTCGAGGCGACGATCGCCTCCTCCTCACGCTGGCCACTGGCACGGGCAAGACGTTCGTGTCGATGCAGATCGTGTGGAAGCTCTGGAAGAGCGGATGGCGGCCGGGCCGCAATCCGCGGATCCTCTACCTGGCTGACCGCAACATCCTCGTCAATCAGCCGATCGAGCGCGAGTACAAGCCGGCGTTCGGCGACGACGCCGGCTCACCCATCTGGAAGCTCACCGGCGGCGAAGCCAAAGCCGGACGGGAGATCTACTTCGCGCTCTACCAACAGCTCTCAGACAGCGGCGACGACCCCAACGGGATGTTCCGCGAGTTCGCCTCCGACTTCTTCGACCTGATCATCGTCGACGAGTGCCACCGGGGCAGCGCCCGAGCCGAGTCGTCGTGGCGGGCAATACTCGACCACTTCTCGCCGGCCGCTCAGCTCGGGATGACGGCCACACCGAAGCGTGACGAGAACGTCGACACCTACGACTACTTCGGCGACCCGCTCTTCGAGTACTCGTTGGCCCAGGGCATCGACGACGGCTTTCTCGCCCCGTACCGCGTCCGCCGTGTGGTGCTCAGCCCCGACGCACACGGATGGTCGCCCGACCAGGGCCAGCTCGACTTGTTCGGCAAGGAGATTCCCGACGACCTCTACACGACCAAGGATTTCGAGCGGGTCGTGTCGCTGCTCACCCGCACTGAGGCCGCGGCCAAGCACCTCACCGAGCACCTGAAGCGAACCGACCGGTTCGCCAAGACCATCGTGTTCTGCGTCAACCAGGAGCACGCGGATGAGATGCGCCGGGCCCTGCACAGCGCCAACGCCGACCTCACGACCCAGCACCCCGACTACGTGGTGCGCATCGTCAGCGAGGAGGGCGACATCGGGCGAGGCCACCTCAGCAACTTCGCCGACACCGAGAAGGACCTGCCGGTCATCGCCACGACGTCGGAGATGCTTTCGACCGGCGTCGACCTGCCGACCGTGCGCAACATCGTGTTGTTCCGCACGGTGGGGTCGATGGCGATGTTCAAACAGATCATCGGGCGGGGGACGCGCCTCTTTCCCGATGAGGACAAGCTCTCGTTCGACATCATCGACTACTCGGGTGCCACCGCCCTGTTCAGTGACCCGGAGTTCGACGGGCCGCCCGAGCGCGTCGACGAGGAAGCGATTGACGACGAGGGCAACGTGGTCGACGACGTCGTGGTCGAGGAGCCTGAGCCCGCATTCGGCGAGGACGACGAGGGCACCGGTGACCTCGACCCCGACGACCTCGATGGGGAGCCTCGAGCGAAGTACTACGTCGACGACGTCGAGGTATGGGTCACCGCAGAGGCGACCTATCACCTCGATCCCGAGACGCAACGCCTGCGACTGGTCGAGTACCGCGACGTCGTGAGCGAGACCATCCGGTCGCTGTTCCCGGACGCGGCCGACCTGCGCGCCGAGTGGGCCAACCGGGTGGGGCGCCAGGACATCCTCGACGCGCTTGCCGACCGGGGCATCGACGCCGACGAGTTGCTCGATCGCACGGGGCTGGTCGAGGCCGACCCTCTCGACGTGTTGGTGCACTTGGCGTGGAACCAGCCCTTGGCCACCCGCGTCGACCGGGTCCGGCGTGTCCGCAAGGAGCACACCGACTTCTTCGACCGGTACCAGCCGGCGGCACGCGAGGTGCTCACCCACCTGCTCGACAAGTACGCCGAGCACGGCATCGGCCAGCTCGATGACCTCGGCGTGCTCCAGGTGCCACCGATCTCGGCGCTGGGATCGCCAGCCGAGATCGCCAGCCGGTTCGGTTCAGTCGACGACCTCCGACACGCGGTCTCGGAACTCGGCGAGCTGCTCTACGCCGCCTGATACTCAACCGAAACTTGAGTTTCAGACTCTATCCGCCTCTAGAGATCCAGATCCGATATAGGATCGCCCGATGGCCCTCGACCGCCGCGATCTACGCCGGCGCCTGTTCAACCTCGCATCCGGCCAAGGCGGCTACTTCACCGCGGCCCAGGCCATACAGCTCGGCTACTCCTACCAAGCCCAGGCGTATCACGTCACCGCCGGCAACTGGGTCCGGGTCGATCGCGGGCTGTTCCGCCTCACCGAATGGGTGCCCGACGTCCACGACGACCTCGCCCGCTGGACGCTCTGGTCGAAGGGCCGCGCCGTGGTGTCACACGAGTCCGCGCTTGCCGTCCACGAGATCGGCGAGTTCGAGTCGTCGAAGGTCCACCTCACGGTCCCGACGGGTTTCACCATGCGCGACGACGCGCTCGCGCTGCACGTTGCCGACCTCGATGACGACGACGTGCAGCAGCGCACCGGCTTCCGCGTGACGAGCCCGACGAGGACGATCATCGACATTGCCGGCCAAGCCCCCGACGAGGATCAGCTCGCCCGCGCCATCGCCGAGGCAGACAGCGCCGGTCTGGTGACACCGCGAGGGCTGCGGTCGCGGGCAGAGGTGCTGGACGCGCGGGCGGCGCTCTACATCGAGCGAGCCATCGGCAAGGTGGAGCCGTCTTGACCTACGAGACGCCGCAGGCACTGCGCATGGCGCTCGAGCAACGTCTTCGCTCCCGATCGAACGAGACGGGCGTCGCCCTCGACCGCCTCCGCCGACGCGTCCTGTTCGAGCGCATCGTCGCCCGGCTCGAAGCCGCCGAATCCGGACGGTGGGTCCTCAAGGGCGGGATGGCGCTGGAGGTTCGGCTGCATGACGCGGCCCGGCTCACCAAGGACATCGACCTCGGGCTCCGGGGCGAAGTCGACGATGACCGAGCGTTGCACGACCGGATGGTCAGTGCGCTCGGCGTTGACCTCGATGGCGACGGTTTCGTGCTGGTGGCCGCCCGCCCGCAAGAACTCGCCGCCGACGGAGGTGGTCATCTCACGTGGCGGGTCAAGGTCACGGCATCGCTGGCAGGTAAGCCCTTCGGCGGCATCCAGATCGACGTGTCCCCGCGTGCTCATGAACTGGCCCGCACGGACCGTATGGCCCTCCCGAACCTGCTCGACTTCGCCGGCGTGCCCGCGCCGGTGGTGGAGGTAGTCGACGTCCACCGCCACGCGGCCGAGAAGTTCCACGCCATGCTCCGTGACTTCGGCGACCGAGAGAACTCCCGTGTCCGCGACCTCGTCGACCTCGTGCTGCTGATCGAGCACGACCAGCTCGACGACGAACGTGTGGCCACCGAGGTCGTGCAGGTCTGGGCCGAGCGGGACGGCGCCGATCCTCCCGCCGTGCTGCCACCACTTCCCGCCACATGGCCAGCCCGCTACGAACGCCTGGCCGACGATCACGATCTCACCACCACCACGTTCGCCGACGCCGTCACCGCCGTCGAACGGCTGTGGACCCGACTGTTCCCAACCCAGGAGTCCTGAACGATGGCGCGACCCAAGAAGGCCACTGTCTCGACCTCACCAAAGGCCAAGCTCGCCGCGGTAATCAAGTCGGCCCGCGATGCCATGCGCAAGGACGCCGGCCTCAACGGCGACCTCGACCGTATCCCCCAGCTCGCCTGGATGCTGTTCCTCAAGGCCTTCGACGGTCTCGAGCAGAACCGCGAGGTGACCGAGCGCGACTTCGGGCCGGCCATCGAGGAGCCCTACCGCTGGCGGGACTGGGCCGCCGACCCGAACGGGCGCACCGGTGAGGCACTGCTCGACTTCGTCAACGGCGAGCTGCTGCCCTACCTCCGCGAGTTGACCGGCACCGGCGCCCACGACCCCAGGGACGTGCTGGCCGCCGTGTTCAAGGAGACCAACAATCGGATGCTGTCGGGCTACCTGCTGCGCGACGTCCTCAACAAGGTCAACGAGATCAACTTCGCCTCGTCAGACGACATCCACACGATGGCCCACCTCTACGAGTCCATGCTGCGGGAGATGCGTGACGCGGCCGGCGACTCGGGCGAGTTCTACACACCCCGCCCCGTGATCCGGTTCATCACCCAGCAGGTCGACCCCAAGCTCGGCGAGGTCGTCCTCGACCCAGCGTGCGGGACCGGAGGCTTCCTCGTCGAAGCCCTCGAACACCTGGCGCCGGCGGTGAAGACGGCGGCGCAACGTCGCCAACTCCACGAGAACCTGCGCGGCGTCGAGAAGAAACCGCTGCCCTACCTGCTCGGGATGATGAACCTCGTCCTCCATGAGGTCGGCCAACCCAACATCACCCGCGGAAACGCCCTATCGACCCCGATCACCCAGATCAGCAAGTCCGATCGAGTGGATGTCGTGCTCACGAATCCGCCCTTCGGCGGAGAGGAGGAGAAGGGCATCCAGGCCAACTTCCCGGCCGACAAGCAGACCGCCGAGACGGCGTGGCTCTTCGTCCAGCTCGTCATCCGAAGCCTCAAGGACGGAGGCCGATGCGGCATCGTCGTCCCCAACGGAGTGCTGTTCGGTGACGGTGTCGGCGCCAAGACCAAGAAGCAGCTCCTCGACGAGTGCAACCTGCACACCGTGGCCCGGCTGCCTGACGGCGTGTTCGAGCCGTACACGGCGATCCCGTCGAACCTGCTCTTCTTCGACAAGACCGGCCGGACCAAGGAGACGTGGTTCTACGAGATCCCGCCGCCCGAGGGACGGAAGAAGTACACGAAGACCAAGCCGATGCGCTTCGAGGAGTTCGCCGACTGCCAGGCCTGGTGGGTTGACCGAACTGAGAACGAACGGGCATGGCGCGTGCCCATCGCTGACCTCGAGGACAACGGCTACAACCTCGACCTCCGCAACCCCAATCGCCCCGACGACCTGGCCCACCGTCCACCGACCGAGCTGCTCGCCGAGCTGATTGCGACCGAGAAGGAGATCCTCCTCCTACTCGAGGACCTCGAGCGCGAGATCGAGCGCGACTCGTGACCGTCGAGCGCGCGCGAGTCGGCGACGTGGTTGAGCCAGCGCGGGAGCTGGTCTCCCCAGACCCGCTGAAGGAGTACGTCACGATCGGCGTCCGCTCCTTCGGAAAGGGGATCTTCCACTACGAGCCGAAGATGGGTCATGACCTCGGCAGCCTTCGCTTCTACGAGGTCCGGGCCGACCGACTCGTGGTGAGCAACATCAAGGGTTGGGAGGGTGCGATCGCCGTCTCGAGCACGGCTGACGATGGCTGTCTCGCGTCAAACCGTTTCCTCCAGTACGTCCCGCGAGACGACCGGGTCGACGTGCGGTGGCTCCGCTGGTACCTGCTGAGCGAGCCAGGGATCGAGCTGGTCCAACGGGGGTCGCCCGGTTCAGCGGATCGCAACCGCACCCTCGCCATCGACCGCTTCGAGGCCCTGGAGATCCCGCTGCCACCCATCGGCGAGCAGCGCGAAGTCGCCGCCCGCCTCGACCGGCTACACAGCGGTGTCGCCGTCAACATCGGCCCAACCTTGAGCGGGAGCATCGGCCGGCTTGACGCGCTCGGTGTGTCCGGGTTGCGGGAGATCGCCATGAAATTACGGGACAAGTCCCCCGAGGTGGCAAGGCTCGGGGAAGTAGGCCATTGGTCGAGCGGTGGCACGCCTAGCGCCAAGAACCCGGCCTACTACGACGGTGGAATTCCATGGGCTGTAATCGGTGACCTCAATGACAGCGTCGTCACCGACACGGCCAGAACGCTGACAGAAGACGGCCTGTCGGGTTCGGCGGCGAAGCTTGTTCCGCCAGGGACCGTTCTCGTCGCGATGTACGGATCGATCGGAAAGCTCGGACTAACCGGCATCGAGATGGCGACGAATCAGGCCATCGCGTGTTGCATCCCGAACGCCGAGATCCTGAGTGCAAAATTCCTGATGGCGTACCTACGGTGCATCCGGGTTGACCTGATCGATCTTGGACAAGGCGGGGCGCAACAGAACATCAGCCAATCGCTGCTGAGGTCCGTACCACTGCCCGTGCCGCCGCAGAATGCCCAAGATCGTTTCGCGACCCGAGTCGAAGACGCTCTGCAACAGCTCGACATGACAAGGGAGGCGCTGCGCAGACGGAACGAGCTGGCGGCCGCCATGCTGCCCTCGGCGCTCAACGAAGCGTTCGCCGGGCTCAGCTGACCTCGCACCATGCGTCGCCTGCGACGACGACGTGCCCAAGGAAGCGGAGGCCGGCAGCCTTCGCTCCGTTCCTTGCCTCCTCCGTCGCCCGTTGGTCGGCGTCGCTCGGACTCGGGTCGCCGCTGGGGTGGTTGTGCGCCAGCGCGAACGCTCGGCCGTCGTGGCGCAACACGGCGTTGAGGATCTCGCGCACCGGCACCAGCGAACGATCGATCGAGCCCTCGCTGACCACGACCGACCGACGAAGTCGATTCGATCCGTCACACACGAGCACCACGACCCGCTCTCGTCGGAGGTCGCGCAGTTCGAGGCGGACGGCCTCGGCAACATCCTGAGGGCAACGCAACGTCACGGGTGCCGGGGACGCCTCCGCTCGACGCCCGAGCTGCAATGCAGCGACCACTGCGGCGGCCTTCGCCACGCCGATCCCGCGATACGACGCCAGCTCCTCGGGTCGAACGGCGCCGAGTACGTCGAGGCTGCCGTAGCCCGAGAGCAGCTCGGCGGCGAGGTCGACGGCGCTCTTCCCGGGCGCCCCGTTGCGCAGCACCAAGGCGAGCAACTCGCGCTCGGTCAGCGCCTCGACGCCGTGGGCGAGGAGCCGCTCACGGGGGCGTTCGTGCGCAGGCAGCGCGGCGAGGACCGACGCCATCGTCAGTGACCTCCCACGCGCACTGGCGGGATCGAAGACGGGGCGGCCATCGGCCCATTCTCGTCGCAGGGTGTGACAGCGAATCGGCGATGACCGAGATGATTCGTCGAGTGCCCTGGGGCGAGTGGCCGCGCCTGGGCCAGACTCGTCCGGTGGACAAGGGAGCCGATGCCGTCGATGCCGTGGTGGCCGAGTTGTCGGCCCGCGACAAGGGCCTCGGGAACGATGCCGAGTCGGCACTGAACTGGTTGACCGGAGGCCAGGGCCCCGAGGCGCTGACGCAGGAACGGGTGCAGCAGTTCTGCTGGTACACGCTGCCGATGAAGTTCCTCACCGACGCCGACCATCATCGACGCATCGCCGCCGCGCTGGCCGAGGCACTCGACCTGCTGGCGCTCCCTCGCTACGCAGCGATCGCCCGGTCCGACACCACGGCCGAGATCCTCGCCGCCTACGAGCGAAGCGACGCCGCCGGCAAGAAGGCGTTCCGGACGGCGCACGCGGCGTCGGGCATCGAGCCACCGGATGTACCCGACCTGGCGTGGGGCTCGGTCATGGGCTGGGAGGAGAGCGAGGCGCTGTCGTCGGTGGCCGAGATGCTCGAGCTGGTGATCGCCGCCGGTGACCTCGTGCCGGGGTCACGCGGATGGAAGCAGCGTCAGGCCGAACTGGTCCGGGCCCACCTGACCGCACCGCAGCTCCGGCTCTCCGGCCGGAGCCTGCTCGAGGCGATCCGGACCGAGCGGCTGGAGACCTGGTTCACGTTGCGGCGTAGCGATACCCGTCGGGACCTCCTGGAGCGTCTCCGAGCCCAGCTGGTCGAACCGGGCATGCTGCCCGCGGCCGTCGACGACCCGGTGCCTCGGCTCCGGTGGCTTCTCGGCGAGCTGGTGGACGGCCAGCGGTTGACGCAGACGGGCAACCTCATCCGGGCCTTCGTCCAGCGGGCAGCCGAGCGATTCGACTGGCCGTTCGACAACCCACCGTGCACCGAACCCGAGCTGTACGACCTGCACCAGCTCCGGGAGCTCGCCCAGCGGCTGAAGCTGGTCCGGAAGGCCAAGGGCCAGCTGACGCTCACGCCACTGGGGCGGTCGCTCCTCGACGACCCCGACGCGCTGTGGCGGGCCGCGGCGCGGGGACTCGTTCACGACCATCCCTTCGACGGGGCGGCCGGCGAGGTCGTCCTCGCCGTGCTCGCCACCACCGAGACCGTCGAGGGTGACGACCTCGACGCCGAGGTGATCCAGGTCGTCGGCGAGACCGGGTGGCGGGAATCGAACACCGGGGCGCTGCCCTCGGAGCGCGACATCTCCCACTCCCGGCACCAGACGACCAACCTGTTCCGCGCGCTCGGGATGCTCGCCACAGGTCACGACTTCGCACACCGCTCCTACGGGCTGACTGAGATCGGCCGGCTCACGGCCGTCGAGGCGTTGCGCCAGATGGCGACCGGTCCTCGCCGCTCGCACTGGTGACCAAATCCAGTACCGGCCTGGATCCTGATGGCTATCAATCACCAACAAGAGCGATCTAACACGATCTACGACAAGGTAGGGTGGCTTCGTGGCTGACGAGGACGATCCGATCATCGAGCGGATCCGCCAGCACTACCCACCGATTCTCGACACGGCGCAGACCGCCGAGCTGCTCCACTTCAACGTCCGCACGGTCATGAACATGGCCAACGACGGTCGGCTCCCGGCGAGCCGGCTCCCCGGCACCCGCAAGTTCCTGTTCTTCCTCGACGACGTGATCGCCACGCTTCGGGCCCACCCGGCAACCGATGCGGTCGATGACGTCGACGCCGAATCCGAGGCCTGAGGGCCTCACCGCCTGATCGGGGCACTGGCCCGCCCCCTCCGAACTGCACAACAGCGGAGGACACCATGTCCGATCAGATCACCCATCCCGACCTCGCCGACGCGCTCGTGCGCCTGGCCGACGCCCTCGACGACCGCCGGACCGGCCGGCCGGCGCCGAGCTACCTGGAGATGGCCGTCATCGCCGACGGGCTGCGACGCCAGCTCGACGAGCTCGCCCGGATGCTCGTCGAGGCGAGCAGGGCCGCCGACCGGACCACGTGGGCCGATGTCGGGCGAGCGTTCGGCGTCACGCGCCAAGCCGCCATGCGTCGCTGGACCTACACCGGCCGCGTCGGTCATGCGGTCGAAGGACCGGGCACGCCATGACGACGGTCATGAGCCCGATCATGCTCACGCCCTCACGACGCATGCACCCGTCCGCCGTCGACCTACCGCCACCAACGGCCTCGAGCCCGGCCCGAGCGCCCTGTCTCGCCCTCTGCATGCACCGGGCGCTCGCCCTCGTCGCGACGCACCGTTGCCATCCACAGACTATGCCGCTTCCGTCAAACGCTCTCCGGAAGCCGCCGCTGAACGGGCCTGCGGCCCTCGGGTCTCTGGCGCTCCACCGGCACCCGCCAACCGAGTCGCACGCAGGGCGACGTTCAGCGGCCGGGTCGGAGCGAAACGAAGCGGCATAGTCTGTGGGCAGCAACGGCGACTCGGAGTTGGCGTCGATCGACGGCAAGATCGTGCAGAGGACGCGGGTCGGCGGACGGGTGTCGGGCTCGCGGATGAGCACGGTCAGTCGATCGCGAAGAGCTGCGGCGCGTCGCTAGTCGACGGCCGAGAAGGGCGACGGCGGACCGGGGTCGGTTCGGCCGGTGGAGCTTCACTCGGCGTCGGTTCAGGGGCTGTGGTGGCCTCGTCGACGGGCGGCTCGGGAGCTGCGTCGGCGGGTCGGACCTGGATCGGTCCGCCGGCGACCTGCTCGAGCAACGCCCGCGGCACTCGGAAGAGGCGGCCTGCTCGCTTAACCGGGATCAGGCCCTCGGCGCCGCCGGTGCGCTCGTAGAGCCGAGCTTCCTCGTAGGCCCGACTGCGGCCGAGGCGGACGACGCGCATCGCCTCTTCGATCGTGAGGAACTCCGGGGCCTCGTCGCTCATGGTCACCTTCTCACTCTTGATTTCTGTTTCTACGGTAGCTTACGTTCGATTACTGTTCCCGACAAGGGAAGGAGGAAGCGCATGGGACACGTCCGAGCGGCGAGGTCGGGGAAGGGCTGGGAGGCTCGCTACCGCGACCCGCACGGGCGAGAGCGGGCTCGGATCTTCCGGACCAAGCGAGACGCCCAGCAGTTCCTCGCCCGTGTCGAGTCCGACGTGCAGCGCGGCGACTGGATGGACCCACGCCTCGGCCGGAGCCGGTTCGACGACTGGGCCGAGGAGTGGCTGGCGACGACGGTCCACCTCAAGCCCAAGACCCGCCAGGGCTACGAGTCGGTCATGAACCAGTACCTGCTCCCGGCGTTCGGCGGCATGCGCATCGCCGCCATCGAGCAGGTCGACGTGCGCCGGTTCGTGTCCGAGCTCGTCGCAGCAGGCGTGAGCCCCGGCCGGGTGGCGGCGATCATGACGCCGCTGCGACGGACGTTCGAGACCGCCCTCGGCTCCGGCGCCATCAAGGCCAGCCCGACCAACAACGTGAAGCTGCCAAGGGGCCGGTCGAAGGAGATGCACTTCCTCGACCCCACCGAGGTGAACGCCCTCGTCGCGGCGACGACCGAGGAGTACCGGCTGCTCGTGCTGTTCACCGCCTACACCGGGCTGCGGGCTGGCGAGGTCCACGCGCTCACGGTCAAGCGGGTGAACCTGGCGAGGGCGATGGTCGACGTCGAGGACAACCTCAGCGACGTTGGCGGCAAGCTCTACATCCAGGCCACCAAGACCTACGCCCGGCGAGCGGTACCGCTACCGGCGTTCCTCTGCGAGCGCCTCGACCCGGTGGTCGACGGGCGAGGTCCCGACGAGTACCTGTTCCCCGGCCCGCGGGGCGGGCCGCTGCGTCACAACAACTTCTACGGCCGCCACTTCAAGCCGGCGGTCCTAGCGGCCGGGCTCAACCCGAAGGTCCGCTTCCACGACTTGAGGCACACCTACGCCTCGATGCTCATCGCCCGCGGCGCGCACCCGAGGGCGATCATGGAGCGCCTCGGCCATTCCTCGGTCCAGGTCACGCTCGACCGTTACGGCCACCTTCTCCCGAGCGTCGAGGCGCATCTCACCGACGAGCTGGATGCCATGTTCCGGGAGGCAGCGGACGTCGAGGAACAGGTCGCTGACCAGAGTCCCGGCGACGACGGTGGCGAGGACGGGGACGGCGGCGACAATGAAAACGACAACGACAACGACAACGACAACGAGTAGCACCCTGCGGTCAGGCGTCGAGCAGATCGTCGAAGCGGTCGGAGGGTTCGCCGGTGATCTCCAGCCAGTCGGTGATCTCACGTTTGGCTTCCGCGCGGACCTGCGCCACCGACATGCCGAGCTTCTGGGCTTCGCCCGCCAGGGTCTGCTTGGGGTCGTGGAATGGGTCGTTTCCGAGTGACGGGGCGGGCAGCAGGATCGCTCGGCCGCCGGCTTCGAGGCACCGCTGCTTGACCTGCGGCAGATAGGCGAGCAGCTGACCCCACTCGCGTACCGGATCCTCGATGCCCTTGCGCCAGGTCACGACGGTCAGGGTCGACAGCCTCGAGAGGGCGTACATCTCCGCGAGCTGGTCGAGTTGGGAGCGATCTCGGACGACGAGCGCGTTGTAGCCAGCCTCGGCAGCGGCGCAGTACACGTACCAGTCCGGTGTGCTGTTCTCAGCCAGCTCAGGAGCGAAGTCCGAGAGATGGTCGACCCGGACGGACTGGTCGAGCGCCGAGATCGCGAACGCGGTCGGCTTCGGGAAACCCTGGTCGAGGAGGAGTGCGAACTCGTCAGGCTGCGGCTGAGATGTCGAGACCACGTAGGCGCCTCTCGAGCTCGATGGCGTCGTTGGCCGCCTCGACAGTCAGCCCGGGGTACAGCTCGGCGATGGCTTCCGCAGGGAGCGCTCGCTCGACACTGAGGGCGTGGATCGCGGAAGTCGGGATGCGTGTTCGCTCGACGCACGGGTCCCCGGCGAGCACCCACGGAGAGATGAAGGAGTGCTCCGACGGCGTGACGAGGTCAGGCGCCCAGACGGGCCCCCGGCGCGCGCTCCGGAGCTCCTCGATCGGCTCGAGCAGGTCGAACGTGTTGAGCAGCCGGAAGAAGTCGGAGAAGGGCAGAAGGTTGTGACGATCGTCGACGACATCCTCGGCGTGCTCACCGTTGAGAACGACGTCGGTTGCGGTGGCGTGGATGTACTGGACCTCCACGCCTGCGGATAGCTGCGCCTTGACCAACTGGACCTTGTCCGCCGCGACCGGTCGTTCCATGCCTCCCTGCCGGAGCCAAGCCAGCAGACGAAGCAGGACCAGGTCCCGGTAGGACCACATGACTGGCGATGCGGCCGTGAAGTCAGGTTCGTAGACCTTGGCCCGACGCCAGTCGTAGACCGTGCTCTTCGGCACGCCGGACAACTGCGAAGCCCGTTCCGCGGCGTAGCGCCCGCGGGGGTGCCGAAGTGCGTACGCGATCGACTTGCGCTCGGTCTGGCTCAGCTGCCCGGACACGCGGTTCTCCTTTCGACCTGGTCATGCTACGAGGCCGCGTGTGGGCATGACCGCGTGCTTCACCGTACGCTCGATGCCGTGACCGTGCCCCGTCGTCCTGCCGAGTGCCGCCTCGTGCTGGCGGCGCCGACGTCCGCGGGATTTTCGCGGGATCTGGCCCCGATGGCCTCCCGACGAAGGCGCAGGCGAAGGTACGAACACCGCAGCTGACCTGCGGTTTCACCCGGCCCAGCCCTCGTAGCTCAGGGGATAGAGCATCGGTTTCCTAAACCGTGCGTCGCAGGTTCGAATCCTGCCGGGGGCGCTTGCCGGGGGCACCAAAGCCTCGCTAATCGAACCGTCCCGACGGAACGTCCGGCACGGTTCTTCGTTTCTGACCCCTGTTGAACTCGACCGCTCCCCACCGGCAGTCGGACGCTGCGTCCGTCGAGTCGTCTCCTGTCCGATGGTGCTCACCACGGAAGCGTGTACGTCTGCCCAGACGTCCACGCCGACGTTGATCATCCGATCGCGAACCTGCCAGCGCTCGTGCACGTGGCCGTGGAGAAGCCACGCACCCTTGTCCGCGGGCCGATGAGCGACATACCGATCGTGGTCGTGGCTGTCGCCCCGGTACGGGAAATGACAAGCCAGCACGAGTGTGCCGGCCACCTCAAGCTCGGCCGCGTCGTACGCGGTCGAGCCGGCCCCTGTCAGCGAGATAGCGTCCGAGGCGCCGGGCCATCGCGTGTTGCTTACAACTCCGCTCAGCGAGCAGCGGGCAGATGGATCCAGCCCTCCACCAGTGCGGAATCGGCATCGATCGGGGGGATCGTTGCGCCGTGCTTGGCCAGGAGGGCCACGATCGCCGAGACAACGCCGTCGAGTATGTGATCGGAGGCGGCCACGTAGCTCGCCACCCCATCGAGGTCGACCACTCCTGAGAACCGTTCGACTAGCCCCGCGAGGATCGACGTACGAACCTCCCTGGCCGCCACCCCTCCACCGGCGTACCCTCGGCTCGGTAGTCCCCAGACCTTGAGCGCGCCGGCCGGATACGTCTCAACGATTCGACCGAATCCGTCACGGGGTTCAGGCGGTCCACCCCACGCGTCAGCAAGAAGAGTCTGCAAGCGCGCCGCGCGGATGCCGACGTACGCGAGCAAGTCGCCGACGACGGAGAGCGGGCGCCGGTCGGTCACCTCCCTCACGTGCCGATCCGTGTCTCGATAGAGCAAGTTGTGCCGATCGACGTCCAGCGGCCAACGCAGCCGCTCGCTATGGCCTACGAGCGCGTCAACGAACGGCTGAGGCCAGCCGAGAGGCGCATCGATTCCGACGACGTCGGCACCGATGGCCAACTCGACGATCCGCTGGTCGGTCGGTTCGGCGTCAGGGACCGATGCCCTCCAGACGCCATCGACGCGCGAGAGGATCGCCAGTCCGGTGTTTTCGGGTTGCGCCGCGAGGTCTACTCCCAGAACCACGGAGAGCCCAGCTGCTTCGCCGCTCGAGACCTTGCCGATTGCCATCGTGACATGCTCGCGCGAAGCCAGGACCTAGCTTCGGGCCAGGGCCTCCAGCGTGACGACGATGGCGGTGATGGCGGGCTCATCCAGTCCACGACGAGCCAGGGCGTGGCGCACTCAGTGGAGCTGGGCGAGGCCCCACATGTCGCGCATCTCCTCGGCGAACTGCGAGTAGGGCGGACCTTCCGATACCAGCGCGGCGAGCACGCCGTCGATGGTGCGGATGTGGAACTCGTCGGCCTCGGCCGGACGGAGACGCATCTCCCCGTTCGCCTCCTCCTTCTCCACCGCCTCGCCCGCCTGGAAGAGGGCATTGATGAGGAATTCGGCGCGCTCGGCAGACTCCTCGATCTCCCAGTGGAACGGGCCCGGCTTGCGGGCGATGTCCCGCCATTCGCCGACGAGCTCCTCGAACTCGTCGAGCACGGACTCGGGCAGGGGAGGCTCATCCAGCCCGCGAAAATGCTCGAGGACCTCGGCGGCGTAGTCGAGCCAGGCGACGGCGCTCTCATGGGACACAGGTCCCACCACGATGTTCACTCGCGATACTTCGACGGTCACAGCACACGTTCCTTCACGAGGTGAGCGGCGTGACATGTTCATACTCATCATCGGCATCTTTGCGCACGGCTGAAATGGGCCATCTGATTCATTCAGGCTGGGTTGGCGCATCGGCCCCTAATCTCCGGACATGACGCGGCGAACGACCCTGGCCAGGCTCACGTCGCGCCACCGCTACCAGCTGCCCCTCGGTTCCGACGCACTGTGGGACACCCTCAACGACCTCGATCGGTATCAGGGGTGGTGGCCGTGGCTGCAGAGCTTCGACGCCCGAAGCCTGTCGCCAGGCGAGGTCTGGCACTGCAAGGTGCGGCCCCCGCTCCCCTATGTCGTCCGGTTCACGCTGACGCTGGGCACGGTCGTGCCCCGACGGCGGATCACCGCGACCGTCGCCGGCGACATCGTCGGCTCCGCCGATCTCGAGATCATCGACACGGCCGATGGGTGCGACGTTGAGCTGGCGTCCTCTCTTGCGCCGGGGCGCCAATGGTTCCGCCTGCTGGCAACAGCGGCCGGCCCGCTGGCGCGCCGAGGTCACGACTGGGTGCTCAACACCGGAGCGGCCCAGTTCATCGGCCACATCGCCTAGTGGGAGACCACCGGCGATGGGTCATCGAGCTGGCCGGCCACCAGTGACGGGTCCAGCTGCTGCCACCGCAGCTGGACGATGCGACCCAACGACTCGATCTGTCGGCGCTCGCGCTCACGCAGCGGGCGGGCGGGCCGGCTGGCGAGCACCAGCAGGCGCGTACCGCGAACGGGGACCAGGGCCACGTCGCACTCGGTGAGTCCCTGGGGTGGGAACGTCGACACCGATCCCGCTCCGTTGACGAAGGCAACGAGCCAACGAGGGTTGGGGACGGCGCCCGACGAGGCCAGCACCCTCAGCTGGGGAGCCTCGAGCACCGCCGCCCAATCGGCGTCGAAGTCGGTGCCGATGCGCTCGCAGTACCGATCGACCAGTCCGTGGCGGGTCTGCTCCGCTACCAGCACCGCTGCCGCGTCGAGCGCGTCCAGGCGAGGATCATGCAGCGTGGTGGTCACCCAACGCGCTTCCTCGACCCGTGCTCCGTCAACCTGACCGACCTCGTTCAGCAACAGGTCGAGTCCGTCACGGTCCGGCAGGCTCACCGTGAGCTCGTCGATCACCTGGCCGTTCTCCCGTTCGAGGATGTCGATGCCGATCAGGTCTCCGCCAGCCGCCCCGATGCGGCTGGCGATGTGGCCCAGGGCGCCGGGACGATCAGGGAACCAGATTCTCAGGATCAGCGTCTCCACCCCCGGCAAGGTACGGACGTCGTGTTGCCGCAGGGTTTCGTGTCGTTGAGCACTCCGTGAAGCGCACGGGTGGTCTGGTCCCGGCTGCTAGCACTGTCCCATGACGATCAGGGTGATCCAGTGGGCCACCGGCGGTGTGGGTCGGGCGGCGATCGCGGGGATCGTGGCCCATCCCGACCTCGAGCTCGTTGGCTGCTGGGTCTCGAGCGAGTCCAAGTCCGGCCGCGACGCCGGAGAGATCGCCGGCGTCGGCAACATCGGGGTGATCGCCACCGCCGACGTGGACGCGCTGGTGGCCCTCGACGCGCACTGCGTTCTCTACGCGCCGATCATGGCCGACCCGGCCGTGGTGGTGAAGATCCTCGAATCGGGGAAGAACGTGGTCACCCCGCTCGGTTGGTTTCATCCCGGCGGCCGCGACGAGTCGGAGATCGAGTCGGCCTGCGAGGCGGGCCAGGTCAGCATCCACGGCACCGGCATCCACCCCGGTGGTGTCACCGAGAAGCTGCCGCTGGTGGTCAGCGCGCTCTCCCAGCAGATCACCCACGTGCGAGCGGAGGAGTTCTCCGACATTCGAAGCTACGACGCGCCCGGTGTCGTCGGCGACATCATGCTGTTCGGCACGACGCCCGAGGAGGCGGCGGCGAGCGTCATGCCGACCATCCTCGGCGACGGGTTCCGCCAGTCCATCCGGATGATCGCCGACGCCATCGGGTTCGCCATCGACGCCGAGCCGACGGTCACCCACGAGGTCGCCGTCGCCACCCAACCCATCGACTCGCCGATCGGACCGATCCCGCCGGGCCACGTGGCCGCCCAGAAGTTCTGCTGGCAAGCAACCGTCACCGGCACACCAGTCATCGAGGTCCGCACCAACTGGTTCATGGGACAGGAGCACCTCGACCCGTCCTGGACCTTCGGTCCCGAGGGTGAGCGGTTCGAGGTCGAGGTGACCGGCGACCCGTCGACCCGGCTCACAATCGGTGGCTGGCACCCGGCCTCGATCGCCGAAGGGTTGAGGCGCAACCCCGGGATCGTCGCCACTGCGACCCATTGCGTGAGCTCGATACCCGCCGTGGTCGCCGCGCCACCCGGCATCTGCACCTACCTCGATCTGCCCCTGGTGACGGGAAGAGCCGCGACGGAGCTGACCACTCGCTGAGTCGATGAGCTGACCGGCGACGCTACGCGCTCACGACGAGATGGCGGGCGCTGTAGTTGGGCAGGTCGAGGGTGGTGACCACACCGGGGTCGGCGGCCACGACGTGGGGGATGGCGTTGATCACGTGCATGGCCGTGGCCAGGCAGCCGGCGTGGTTGTGGTCGCCGAGATCCGACGAGAGCTCGAGCTCGAGCTTCA
Source organism: Acidimicrobiales bacterium (assembly GCA_036397895.1). Lineage (GTDB taxonomy): Bacteria > Actinomycetota > Acidimicrobiia > Acidimicrobiales > DASWIA01 > DASWIA01. The sequence goes on from DASWIA010000029.1 coordinate 36,642, forward strand.
CCGACGGTTCGCCTTCGATCAGGATCCGGTAGCCCTCCCCCTGCGGCCACTCCGGCGCATCGCCGTCGCGCAGGCGGGTGACGTGTTCCACCACGATCCGCTCCTGCCCGCCGACGATGCCCACTACCTCGAACCGCATACCGGAGATGGTCCCCGCATCGATCTTGCCCGAGGCGATCTCGAACCCCGCGTCGGCGTGGATCACCTCGTGCCGCTCCTCGATGCGATCCAGCTCGACGTCGAGTGCTTCGGCCACCAGCCCCAGCACCGGACCCCAGGCCATGGTGGTGGAACCTTGGGCCAGCAGGATCGAGTGGGACGGGTCCGGCTTGCCGAATCCCATGATGTCGAACATGGTCGGCGCGTTGTCCCACGTGGCGTAGTTGATGATCTCCATCATCCGTACCGATCGGACCTCCTTGCAGAGGGCCAGGGCACCGATGGCGAGGGTGGCGTTGCCGTAACCCGGATCGATCCCCGACGTGTAGATGGTGGTGCCGCCGACGCGGCAGGCCTCCTCGAGCTGGTCGTGAAAGCCGGAGGTCTTCGGGTGCAGCAACGGCACGAACGAGGTGTTCACGACGTTGTGACCTGATGCCAGCATCCGGCACAGGTCGTCGACCACCTCACCGGGACGCATGTCGGAGTGGGCCATGTAGCAGATCACGTCGGCCCCCAGATCGAGCAGGCCGTCGGCGTCGGGGGAGGTCGTGACTCCCAGCGCCTCGACGCCGCACACCTCGCCCACATCGCGCCCTGCCTTGGCGTCGGAGTGCACCCACACCCCCGCCAGCTCGAGGTCGGGATGAGCGGCGATGGCCGGCGCGGCATGCACCCCAACGGTTCCGGTTGCCCACTGGATGACTCGTATCGCTGTCGAGGTCACCGTCCCATCATGCCCCGCCGACCGGAGGGGCCGGCGCCGTGGCCGCCGAACGCTCTGCACGCCAGGCAGACTCTCCACATCATCGATCCAGCCGACTCCCCCGCCGAGGACTCCCCAACGGGTAAGCCCCAGGGTGATCACTCCCCGCCGTCTCGCCGGACATGGTTCGAGCGCACCACCGAAGAGGTCGCCCGCTCCCTGGTGCGAACGGTGAACCCCTTCGGCCGTGGCGCCCGGGCATCCAGCGCCCATGTCGAGCTGGCCGACCTCGCCGTCCCTCCCCTGCGCTTGCGACGGCTCATCGCCGACGGCCGCGGCATCGACATCGGCACCACCGATCCGCCAGTGGCCGGCTTCGAGCACCTGCGGTTCACCGTCGAGGTAGCCGAGAAGGACGTGAACGGTTGGGCCGAGCAGGTGATGCTCCCGGTCCGGTTCTCCTTCGACGAGGACCGCATCCGCGCTCGCAGCGGACTCGCCGGCGTTCGGGTCAGCAGCGTCGACGTGGCGCTCGAGGTTTCGGGTGGCTGGCTGCGGCTTCGGCCCACAGGCTCGCGGGTCCTGGGCACCGACATCCCGTTCCTGTTCAGCCCACAGATGCCGCTCCCTCTCCCCCGCCTCCCCTACGGCATGCACCTCATCGAGGCGGCGCCGGGCCACGAGCTGCTCCGCCTCGCCTTCGAAGGCGACCGGCTCCACCTCCCGATGTGACCGGGCTCACCACTCAGCGGGCGGCCGCCGCCTTGGCCGCCACGTAGCCATCGACCATCTCGGCGAACGACGCCGGGTTGTACACGTCCTCCTCGTAGCTCCACATCCCGTCGCCGGCGTAGTGGAGGATGGTTACGTTCCCCGCTTCGTGCACGGACCCATCGCCGGGATCGGCGAAGCGGTTCAGCACCCAGCAGATGACCCAGCCTCTGTCCTCGTCGATCACGTACCAATCGATCGGGAACTCGGTCATCTCCCGGAACAGGCCGTCGCCCATCACCCCGGTGATCCACTCATACACCGCCTGGCGGCCGTGCATGGTCCCGTAGTGGTGCTCGACGTAGGTGCAGTCCTCGGTGAACTGGTCGGCCCAGGCCCGCCAGTCCCCGGTCCGCCCCGCGTCGGCCGCCCGATCCTGGTAGGCGGCGAACTCCCGATCGATCTCGTCCCGACTCCACATGTGGCTCACGCTATTGCAGACCACGCTGGCATCCGGTCTCGACATCGGCGACGGGGCATCGGCGGTGAGGCCCGTGAGTGTCCACGCCGGCCAGGCCCACCGGGCCCGCTCGGTACAGTCGCCACCATGGTTGGATCCCTCGTCCTGGTGGAGCGGCCCTGGGACGGCGTCGCCCGCCTCCGGCTCAACCGACCCGAGAAGAGAAACGCGCTGTCCATCGCGCTGCGCGACCAGATGTCCGATGCCCTCGACACCCTGGCCGACGACACGGCGGTGAAGACCGTGGTGATCACCGGTGCCGGAGACGTGTTCTCGGCCGGCTTCGACCTCCGCGAGTTCGAGGACACTGACCCCGATCACCAAGCGGCGCTGTGGACGTCATCGGAGCGGTGGCACGTCACCCTGTTGCGGTTCCCGCTACCGCTGGTGGCGGCGGTGAACGGTCCGGCGCTGGCCGGCGGGTTCGACCTGGCGACGATGTGCGACATCCGGGTGGCGGCCGACGTCGCCCGGTTCGCCCATCCCGAGTACTCGTGGGGTCCGGTGGTCTACGCCCCCCTCGAGGTGGCGGTCGGCGGATCGGTGGCCCGCGAGCTGGCCTTCACCGGACGCGAGCTGTCGGCGCAGGAGGCGCTCGACGTCCACCTTGTCAGCCGCGTCGTGCCACCCGACGAGCTGGAAGCGGCAGCAGGCGAGCTGTGCGGCCGCATCGCGGCAGCGGAGCGCTCGGCGCTGGTCGACAACAAGCGCCGGATGGCCGCCCGCGCCAACACCGTCACCCCCGACGGCCGGCTCAACGTCTGACTACTCGCCGCGGCGGCGAGACTGGGCACGATGGTGAGTGTTGCTCGCGCCGCTGCGGTCGTCGTCGGCGTGTTGGTGGCATCGTCGTGTGTGACGAGCGGGACGTCGAGCACTGATCCCGGGCGCGGACCCCGGCCCGGGCCGACGATCCCTGATGACGAGCGAGCTGAGCGCATCGTGGCCAGCACCGATCGCGTCGTGGCCTTCGGGTGTGGTGCCACCTCGACCGGCGGAACCGCGATCGTCCTCGATGACGGGCGAGTGGTGACCAACCGTCACGTCGTCGATGGTGCGCTGCTCATCAACGTCAGCCCCGAGCTCGGCGGGACCGCCGTCGCCTCGGCCCGGGTCAGCGAACACGCCGACCTCGCCCTGTTGGATGAGGTCTCCAGCGCGGGTCGTGGACTTGGGGTGGCTGGAGTCGGGGCCCGACCCGGGGACGAGATCGTGATCGCCGGGTACGCGTCGGACGACCTGGGGCTCACCATTGCTCACACCCGCGTTGTCGACATCGTCGACGGCACCCATCTCGGGCACCGGGGCGAGGTGCTCCGGCTGGCCGGAGTTTCCGAGGTGGGTACGTCGGGTGGTCCGGTGGTCGACGCGTCGGGGGCGCTCGTCGGAGTGGCCTTCGCCGTGCAGGACCCGCCGGGGTACACGCTGGCCATCCCCGCCGGCGAGGTGTCGGCGCTACTGGGACCCGACGCAGTGCTCCGCGCCAACGACCGGTGCGGATGACGGCTTCGAGGTGCGCTCAGAGCGAGCGGTCGGGCTTCATCCCCTGGGCGAGTCGCTCCATGCACGCCTGGCACACCGGGTACTTGTCGGGGTTGCGGCTGGGCACCCACCGCTTCCCACACAGCGCAGTGATGGCTTCGCCGGTGACGTAGGCCCGGGCCACGTCGTCCCGGTGACAGACGTGGGCGAAGCGATCGTGGTCGCCGTCGCCGGTCCTCGGATCGACTCGCTCGTCGAGGATGGTGTCGCGGCCGGGGTGCGGCGCGGTCTCGAGCGGTCCGGTCATCGCCACCACGATGCCCGAAGTTCGCGCTTCTCACAACGTTGTCGGACCATTGTTGTTAGGAGTCAACCGGCGCGGTGAGTCCTTCGACGTCGGCTTCGCCGAGCGACAGGTGGGCCCGCACGGCCTTCTCGGCCACATCGGCATCACCACCCAAGACGTCTTCGAGCAGGCCCTGGTGATCGAGCAGCGACCGGCGAAGCGATCCGGTGAGCCGTTCGAGGCGAACAAGGCTGAGCCGGAGCTCATCTTCGAGTGACCCGAAGAAGCGGTCGAGCCGGGTGCTTCCGATCGGGGCGACGAGGGCGGCGTGGAAGTCGGTGTGGGCGTCGACGAAGGCCGCGATGTCGCGGCTGCGTGACGCCCGGCGCATCGATGCCAGTGCCGTGCGAAGGTCGTCTCCGTCCGAGGAAGAGCCGGCGGCGAGCATTCGTGCCCCCGCGCACTCGAGGACGACCCGCGCTCGGAACACGTCGGCGGCGTCAACGGCGTCGAGCTCGGCCACCACGAACCCGCGATGCGCGCGATGGGCGACGAGAACCTCCGACTCGAGGGTGCGGAGCGCCTCACGCACCGAGCCCCGGGAGACCCCGAACCGATCGGCCAACCCCTGCTCACGCAACGGTGACCCTGGCTCGAGGGCACCATCGACGATCGCCGCCCGCAACGACTGGGCGATCTGGGTGACCGTCGACGTGCGGTCGATGGTGACCCCGGCCAGCGGATCCTCGTCGGTGGGATGCATGCCGGAGATCATCGCTCAGGCCGCCACGCCGAACGAGGCTTCGACCACACCGATGTCGAGGGGCAAGGTGAGGCACCGGCAAGCGCCGCCCGCCTTCATGAACTCGGACGTATCGACGACGGCGACATCGAACCCGGCCCCCTCGAGCCACCGGCCGACCCGCGGCGGGCAGGCGGGCATCACCACCACGTCGCCCACCACCAGCGAGTTGGCGCAGAAGGTGACCGCCTCGACGTCCTCGAGAAGCAGTGGTTCGGGCACCAGTCGTTCGAGGGTTCGCCGGCCGCTGACGTCGAAGGCGCCCGGCACCACCATCGCCCTCCGGGTGTCGAGCGGGCAGTAGGCGAGGTCGAGGTGATACAGCCGCGGGTCCACCAGGCGGACCGGATGCACTGCGATCCCCAGGCTGCGCGCGAGCACCCCCACACCTGAGCGCGTGGATCGGATTCCGTGTCCGGCGACAAGGGCCCGGGTCCCCGGCGCCGGCAATGCGTCGCCGGCGCCTTCCTGGCAGACATCGGAAGGCAGGTCGGCCACCTCGAAGCCCTCTCGTGCGAACCAACGACGGTCGTGGTCGGTCTCGCCTCGCCGTTCACGGTGAGCGAAGCGGGCCGGAACCGCTCGCGTCCCGACGACGGTCCCGGCATTGGCGGTGAACACCATGTCGGGCAGTCCGGGCTGGGGAACCATCTCGCAGACCGTGGCGCCGGCCTGCTCCAGCAATGCTCGAAGGGTGTGCCACTGCTCATGTGCGCGATCGCCGTCGACCTCGACATCGGTGTGCATCCACGGGTTGATCTCATAGGCGACGCGGAAGTGGGTCGGAGGGCACATCAGGTAGGCGCGGCCCCACTCGAGCCCAGTGGCCGTCGTTGGCCGGGCCTCGACTCGAGTCGGCAGGACCATCGCATGTCCTTCCTGGGAGGTATGTGCGGAGTGGGGCGGAGGCGGATCGGGTGCGTTCCCTCCACCCACGTATTGTTCTACAATCTAACGAAGATCGAGTCGATACAACAGGTCACGGGGCCGGTCCGCTGCCGTGCGTCGCCCGTCGGCGGCGGACCGCCGCCCCCAGGACACGGGAACGGAGGCGCCATGGCGTTGGTCAGCACCAACTTCGCACCGGCCACCGATTCCGCGCTGGCCCACAACTACACCCCGCTCCCCGTCGAGCTGGCCACCGCCGACGGCTGCTGGGTCACCGATTCCGATGGCGGGCGCTACATCGACCTCCTCGCCGGATACAGCGCCCTCAACTTCGGCCACCGCCATCCTCGATTGGTCGAAGCAGCCCATCGCCAGCTCGACCGCCTCACCCTCACCAGCCGAGCGTTCGGCAACGACCGGCTCGGGGCGTGGTCCCGTCGCCTGAGTGATCTCGTCGGCCTCGACATGGTGCTGCCGATGAACACCGGAGCCGAAGCAGTGGAGACCGCCATCAAGGTCGCCCGGCGGTGGGGTTACGACCGCCGGGGCGTGCTTCCCGACCGGGCGCGCATCGTGGTGTGCGAGAACAACTTCCACGGTCGGACGACGACCATCATCTCGTTCAGCTCGGACTCATCGGCCCGCGACGGCTTCGGCCCCTTCACGCCGGGATTCGACCGGGTTCCGTTCGGAGACGCCGACGCACTCGAGAAGGCCATCGGCGAGAACACCGTCGCCGTGCTGTTGGAGCCGATCCAGGGCGAAGCAGGCGTGATCGTGCCCCCCGACGGCTACCTGCGCGAGGCGCGACGGATCTGTTCGGCGTTCGACGTGCTGCTCATCGCCGACGAGATCCAGTCGGGACTGGGTCGCACCGGCCGCACCTTCGCCTGCGACCACGAGAGCATCCAGCCCGACATGTACATCCTCGGCAAGGCGCTCGCGGGTGGCATCATCCCGCTGTCGGCGGTCGTGGCCGACGAGCACGTGCTCAGCGTGATCCGCCCCGGCGAGCACGGGAGCACGTTCGGCGGCAACCCGCTCGCCTGCGCGGTGGGCACCGAGGTGCTGGCCCTCCTCGAATCATGCGAGCCCCAGGACAACGCCGCTCGATGCGGACCGGTGCTGGCCGAGGTGGTCGCCCAGGCCGGCGGCGACGCCATCGTCGAGCTTCGGTGGCGGGGCCTGTGGGTCGGGGCCGACCTCCGACCTGACCTCGGCACCGGACGAGACCTGTGCCTCGCCGCGCTCGACGAAGGGCTGCTCATGAAGGACACGCATGGTCAGACCGTGCGGTTCGCGCCGCCGCTCGTGATCACCGAAGCCGAGCTGGCCGAGGTGGGTGATCGCCTCTCCCGGGCCTTCCGGCGGTTGCGAGGGAAGTAGCGTCGCGCTCCGAAGCACGGAGGCGAAATGCACGATCTGGTCATCCGCAATGGCCTGGTGGTCGACGGCACGGGCGACGCGCCACGGACCGTCGACATCTCGGTGTCCGGTGGGTTGATCAGCGGCGCCGGCGAGATAGACGGAGCGGCCCGGCGCGAGATCGACGCTGACGGCTTGGCCGTGCTGCCGGGATGGGTCGACGTGCACACCCACTACGACGGCCAGGCCACCTGGGATCCCCAGCTCTCCCCCAGCGGATGGAACGGCGTCACCACGGTGGTGATGGGCAACTGCTCCGTCGGCTTCGCGCCCGTCCGTCCCGGCGCCGAGAACTACCTCATCACCCTGATGGAAGGCGTCGAGGACATCCCCGGCTCCGTTCTGTCGGAGGGTCTCGACTTCGATTGGGAGTCCTTCCCCGACTACCTGGACCGGCTCGACGCGTCGCCACTCGCCCTTGACGTCGGTGCCCAGCTTCCTCACGCCGCCCTGCGCTTCTATGTCATGGGCGACCGGGGTGCCGACCACACCGAGTCTCCGACCAGCGATGAGATCGCCGAGATGGGCCGGCTCACCGTCGAAGCGCTCGCCGCCGGCGCGGTGGGATTCTCCACCAGCCGCACCAACAAGCATCGGGCGTCGGACGGTCGCTTCACGCCCGGCCTCACCGCCGGCGATCCCGAGCTCGACGGCATCGCCGACGCCATGGCCCGCGCCGGTCGGGGCCAGTTCCAGGCCAACTCCGACTTCGGGTCACCTGACGAGTTCGCCTTGCTGCGCCGGATCGGCGAGCGCAGCGGTCGCCCGGTCGTGTTCTCGCTGCTGCAGGTCGACGAGCATCCCGATCGGTGGCGTGAGCTGCTTGCCGGCGTGGATCAGGCGAACGCGGCCGGCGTCGGTATGCGGGTGCAGGTCGGCAGCCGGCCCATCGGCATCATGTTCGGTCTCGACGCCACCCTCCACCCCCTCCAAGCCCTCCCGGGCTGGCGGGACCTAGCGCTGCTGTCAGTGGAGGAGATCGCTCTCCGGCTCAGCGATCCGGCCGTTCGGACCGAGCTGGCCGCCGGTGCCGGCGACGACGGCTTCGCTGAGTTCATGCGGCGAGCCCTGGCCAGCACCGTCATACTCGGCGACCCACCGGACTACGAACAGGATCCCTCGGTCGCCTCGGTCGAGGCGCTCGCCCGCCGAGCCGGGCGTGACCCCTTCGAGCTGGTCGGTGAGCTGCTCGCCGCCGACGAGGGTCGCGCACTGTTGTACTTCCCGTTCGAGAACTACTCCGAGGGCAACCTCGACCCGTTGCGCGAGATGCTGCTGCACCCCTATGCCGTGGCCGGCCTCGGCGACGGCGGTGCCCACGTGGGCACCATCTGCGACGCGTCCTACCCGACCCACCTCGTCACCCACTGGACAAGGGACCGCACACGCGGCGATCGGCTTCCCCTCGAACACGTCGTGAAGCGCCAGACGGCCGATGCGGCCACCAGCATCGGCTTGTCGGATCGAGGAGTGATCGCCCCCGGCCGGCGCGCCGACCTCAACGTCGTCGACCTCCACCAGCTGCGTCTCCGTCATCCCGAGGTGGTCCGCGACCTCCCCGCCGGCGGCCGGCGCCTCATCCAACGTGCCGAGGGCTACCGGCACACGTTCTGCGCGGGCGTCGAGACCTTCGTCAACGGGGAGTGGACCGGAGCGACCCCCGGTCGGCTGATCCGTCACGCCGGCTGAACCCGCTGACGCCCACACCGACACCACCCCAACATGCAGGCAGGAGAGAACGATGTCCCACTCGCGGGCCGAGATCGAGGCCACCGTTGACCGCTACGTCGAGGTCCGGAAGCGCATCGACCTCGGCGAGCTCGCCTGGGACGCGCTCGCCCAGTTCTTCACCGACGATGCCGTCTACATCGATCCGGCCTGGGGGCGCATCGAGGGGATCGAGAAGATCTCGAAGTTCTTCGTGGAGTCGATGGTGGGGTTGGAAGACTGGTCGTTCCCCATCGAGTTCACTGCCATCGACGGCGACCAGGTGATGGTCAAGTGGTTGCAGATCACGCCGGGATCGCGTGCGGACGGGAGTCGCTTCGTGCAGTCGGGGGTCTCGACGCTCATCTACGCCGGTGACGGGCGCTTCTCGTACGAGGAGGACCTGCTCAACATGGTCCACGTCCTCGAGGACCTCAGGGCGTCGCGGTGGCGTCCCCACACGGGTTTCAACGCGCCGCCGGCCGAACCTGAGCGGGACTTCAGCCGCCCCGACGGCCACAACGTGCCGCCGATCGAAGGCTGGCCTGACCCGGCCGATCACTGACGGCGGGCCCCGGCCCGCCCCGCCAGCCGGGACAGCGCCGGCTCGAACCGCCTGGCGATGTCGGCCGCATCTCCGCCGTGATCCGCGCAGGTGTGGACGCCGACGCTGAGCGAGGACCGGTAGCTCCAGGCCGTCAGGTTCAGTCCAAGCTCCTGGACCAGTGGACCCATCGAGTGGAGACCGACGACCGCGAGCGCGCCCAGGTAGAGCTGGTCGGTCGGGCCGCGGACGTTGGAGGCGACGAGGCTGAACGACGGACGGTGGCTCAGACGGTTCACGATCGCCGGCAGGTAGCGGGTGTAGGCGGTCCAGAGCGGGTAGGCCTGCATCCAGTCGAACATCAGGTCGTGCTCGCGCTCGTCGTGCCACGCCTTGGCCGCGCGCTGGCTGGCAGCGATCCGTTGATAGCGCTCGACGGGATCGTCAACGTCGGAGGCCAGGCCGATGAACAGGTTCGACGGGAAGTTTCCCCACGGGTGATCGGCGACCCGGTCGCGGATGGTGGCCGGCACCGCAGCGGTCATGGGCTGGGCCGGGAGCTCGCCGCGATCGGCGAGGTGGTCACCCACCGCCAGCGACACCAGGGTGAGGAAGACGTCGTTGACGGTTCCGCCCAACCGCTCCTTGACGGCGCGAACCGTGTCGAGCGACAGCTCGGCGTGGGCCCAGGAGCGGTTGGCCGTGAGCCGGCGGTTGTAGACAGTGGCGTCGGCGGAGAAGGCCAAGCCGGGCTGTGCTCCACCCGCTCGCTTCCGTTGCGCCGACGCCCGAGTCGCTCGTCCCAACCGGGTGATCATGGAGGGCATCCGGCGGGCAAGATCCCATGCGTCGCCGGCGGCGTCGATGACCAGCCGGCGGGGGCCAGGAAGTGGTTCTTCGGTGAGTGGTGGGCGTTCGATGGTGAACGGGTCGTAAGGCTCGGCCGAGCAGAGCTCCTCGATCAACCGGAGGCTGGCCGCTCCGTCGGCCAGTGAGTGATGCAGCTTCAGCACCAGCGCCGCTCGCCCGTGTTCCAACCCGTCCACCACCACCATCTCCCACAGCGGCCGGTCGCGCCGAAGTGGAGAGCTGGCCACGCGGGACACGATGACGTCGAGCTCGACATCGTCACCGGGCGATCGAGCGGTGACGGTCCTGATGTGATCGCGCACGTCGATCTCTCCGAGGTCCCGCCACAAGGGGTGGAACAAGTTGGCGGGAACCCGGGTCAGCAGCCACCGGAGCGGGTCGAGACGGTCGAGCTTGGCGGCGGCGACGGCAGCCACCAGATCGGCCACCCCTTGCGGCGGCAACGTCGTCGCGTCGACGACGAGCACCTTGATGGTGTGGAGGTGACGCCAGTCGCGCTCGGGATAGATGAACTGGACGTCAGCACCGTTGAGACGGCGCATCGCCGGCCCCGCGTCAGCTACGTGACTTGGAGCCGCGCTTGGCGGCCCGGCTCCCGTTGGCCGGTTGCGACTCGAGCAACCCTTCGATCCGCTCCAATGTGGCCAACGTACGGTCGGCCATCTCCCGCGTCTCGTCCTGCTGGCGTTGGTTCTGGACCATGAGGTCGGTGATCCACAGAGAGAAGTAGGCGAACCCACCTACGAACATGAGACCGACGCCCAACAACCCGCCGGAGATCAAGTAGGGGATCTGGAGGTAGACCCGGCTCGTCTGGCTGGCGCCGTACCAGCCGAGGAGGACGACGCACAGACCGAACGGGACGAGGTAGGGCCCGGCGAGGCGGACCACGGCGTTGACGTCGGTGTCGGCGGCTTTGGTGCGCAGGCCCTTCACGGCCTCGGCGAGGCGGTTGAAGCGCTCGTCAGCGCTGGTGGAAGGTGCGGTCACAGTTGGCTCCTGGGGTTTGGGACCGAGCGATCTAGCTCGGTCGGCGAGGCAGCGCTGATCGGGCCGCCAGGCCGTGGAAGTGGACGAGTCCGCGGCCCATGAGCAGCGTGCCCATCAGCACCAACAGCCACGCCGGGATACCGATGCCGCGCCAGTAGAAGACGAGCTCGGTCTCGGGCGCGGCGACGGGCGGAGCGGCGATTTGCTCGACCGACGCGGTGGTGGGTGTCGGACGGGTTGGCGGCGGGGTGGTGACGGCAGCGGCCACGGTGGGCGGCGGCGAGGTGAAGGGAACGGTTGGTGGGGTCGTGGGAGCGACGGTGACCGGTGGGAGCGTTGGCGGCGTGATGGCGGGTGACGCCTGGACGTAGGCATCGCTGCCGCCGAAGGCCATGGTGCCTACGCCGCGACCCTCGCCACCGAGATCCATGTCGACGACCAGCGAACCCGACCGGTACTCCTGCAGGCCTCCTTCGTCGCGGGTGCGGGGCTCGGTGACGTACATCGTGATGCCGAAGTGCATGAGCACGTTCTCACCGATGGCCTGTGCTACCGCGTCGGCCGGCGACGGATTGGTCTGGTCCCCGAAGTGGATCCCGTCCTCGTCGACGGTTGCCGCTTGACCGCCGACCGTCAGCCCGCTGACCACCGTGCTGCCGGCATTGGTGCCGGTCACACCGTCGGTGCGGGCCTCGGCGACAGTCGACACCGAGTCGATGGTGATCTGGCCGCCGGCGAAGACGATGTCGGTGACGAGCGCCTCGCTGCGGGTGATGCCCAGATCGCCATCGACGTAGGACGTGGTGAGCGAGCTGGCCTCGTCGAAGTCGAACACGGCGGGATCGCCCTGGCCCTCCTGTCGGGCGAACGCCTCGGTCACCTCGCCCAGGGCGTGGGCGCGCATGCCGGGCAGCTCGTCATCGTGGGGTCCGGCGGGGGTGTGGGCCTCAGCCCGTCCCGGGTAGTTGAGCGCACCCGCTTCCTCGGGTGCGCCGAAGACCTGGGTCAGGCTGCCGACATTGCCGCCGAACTCGCCCGGCCAGCCGGTGGAGGCGAGGGCGCGGCCGGCGGGACCGGTCCCCAACCGGGTGTCGCTGTGGGAAGTGCTCGTCGTGTATTGAGGGAACCCCTGCGATTGCGGGTCGCCGCCTTGGGTGCGGATGGCGTCGCCGGCGCCCAGCAGGGTGAACCCGAGAAAGGCACTGGCGTCGGCGCCCGCGGTGGGAGCTGCCAGCGGCGCCGCGGCCAGCAGCGCGCCCGCGACGATGCTCACGATGGCGGAGCGGGTGCTGCGGGCTCGGAAGACCGGTGTCATGCGGCCGCGCCTCCGAGGTAGGCGGAGCCGAGCTCGCGCTCGATGGCGTCAGGCGAGCCCTCGACGGCGACCGTGCCGTGCAGCATGATCCCGGCGACGTCGGCGACCGGTAGTGCCACACGGGCGAACTGCTCGACCAGCAGGATGGAGATTCCCTCGGTCCGCAGCCCGGCGACGGCCTCGTAGAGCATCTCCACGATGACGGGGGCGAGGCCCATCGAGATCTCATCGAGCAGCAGCAGTGCCGGGTCGACCGACAGCGCCCGGGCCATGGCCAGCATCTGCTGCTCGCCCCCCGACAGCGTGCCAGCGAGCTGCGTGCTCCGCTCACCCAAGCGCGGGAAGCGGGCGAACGCCCGCTCGCTGATCTCACCCGAGCTGAGCCCGAATGCGGAGTAGGACCCCATGAGCAGGTTCTCGGTGACGGTGAGGTTCGGGAAGATCCCTCGGCCCTCGGGGATGCTGCACACCCCGGCCCGGGCCAGGCGCGCCGTCGACGCCCCGTTGACCACGGTGCCGGCGATCTTGACGGTGCCGCCCATGGGGTTGATCCGACCGTTGACGACCTTGAGTGTCGTTGACTTGCCACCCCCGTTGGGACCGAGCAGCGCGTAGACCTTGCCCTTCGGCACCGTGAGGTTCACGCCGTGGAGCACCTCGATGCGGCCGTAGCCGGCGCGGAGATCTTCGAGTTGGAGCGCGTCGATGACCGTCTCGGTGCCGTTCTGGCGATGTAGCCCCGTCTCCGGTGCCGACACAGGCCCCCCTGTCGATCGTTTGCCCTCTCACGCAGGAATTCGATGCGCGCATGGCGCATACCTCCTGTCATGAGGTACCAATGATGCCCGGTGTGGTCAGGCTGTGCCAGAGCGCGACCATCCGGGGAGCTGAGGACCAGGGGGGCCGATGATCCGCATCCGAGGTGTATCGATCGTCGTGGTGCTGGCTCTGGTCGCCGTCGCCTGCGGCGGGCGGGTCAGCGAGGAGCAGGTGCGCGCCGAGCAGGCCGAGGATCTTCTGGCCGCCGGTGTGGGATTCACTGAAGGCGGGAACGAAGCCGCCGGTGGACGGACCAATGGTGTCGGCCCCGGCGCGGCGTTCGCAGAGTCGGACTCGGTTTCGTTGGGCCTCGAAGGCAATTCTTCCCTCGGATTCAGCGGAGACGGATCGGCACCAACCGGGAGCGATCCCGGCTCGGTGGGGAACGAGCCGGGATCCCCGCCGGCACCGGCGGCGGGCAACGGTGGCGCTACCGATGTCGGGATCACCGAGACCGAGGTCGTGATCGGCAACGTGTCCACTCTGTCAGGCCCGGTCCCCGGGCTCTTCCGCGGGGCACTGGTGGGGACGCAGGCCTGGTTCGCGTACCAGAACAGCCTCGGCGGGCTGTACGGGCGCCAGTTCCGCGTAGAGTCGGGAGACGACAACTTCGACACCGGCACCAACCGATCGGCCCACCGATCGCTCAAGGACAAGGTCTTCGCCTTCAGCGGATCGTTCTCCCTGTTCGACGCGGCCAGCGTGGGCGAGATGAAGAGCGTCGGTGTCGTCGACATCGGCCGCGCCCTCAGCCCCGCCCGCCAGGATTACGAGCGCCACTACTCGATGGTTCCCTTCGGGATCGGGTGGCCCACCACCGGCTGCCAGTGGCTGAAGGACCGCTTCGGCGATCAGGTAATCAAGAACATGGCCATCTTCTGGGGCAACGCCGACGCGGCTCGCGACAACGCCTCATGGCAGCGGGCGGCATGCGAGTCAGTGGGCTTCGAGTTCAAGTACTCGCGGCAGGTGGAAGCCACGGAGTCGAACTTCACCGCCGATGTGGTGCAGATGCGCCGCCAGAACATCCAGGGGTTCTTCATCATCTACGACGCGTCGGGCATCGGGCGGTTCCTGGCCGACATGGAGTCCCAAGGCTACGACCCGCCCCTGCAGTACCCATCTCCGGCCGCCTATGACTCCGACCTGGTGAAGTTCGCCGGCAAGGCCGGCGTCGAGGGGATCATCATCGGCCAGAACATGTCGATGTTCCTTGGCGAGGACGCGGTCGCCGTCCCCGAGATCGTCACGTTCAACGAGTGGGTCAGGCGCATCGATCCCAACCAGAAGTTCGATCTCTTCGCGCTCTACGGATGGGCCGCAGGGCAGCTCCTCACCAACGCCATGACGGCGGCCGGGCCCGAGGTCACCCGCGAGAAGGTGCTCGCCGAGCTGGCCAAGACCACCAGCTACAACGCCAGCGGTCTGCACTCCGTGCACAACGTGGCGGCCAAGGCGCCGAGCGTCTGCGAGATGTACATGGAAGGAACCGCCGATGGAGGGTTCCGGCGGATCTTCCCCGATACCGGCTTCTACTGCGAAGGTACGTTCCACCAGTACACCGGCTAGCGCGTCGCGCGTCGGCAGGACGGCTCAGGGGGGCCCGTGACCGAGTTCTTCAGCTTCACCATCATCGGGGTCGTCACCGGCGCCATCTACGCCATCGCCGCGACTGGGCTCGTGGTCACCTACACCACCACGGGGATCTTCAACTTCGGGCACGGCGCGCTGGGCATGGTGATGGCCTTCACCTTCTGGCAGCTCAGCGCCGCCTGGGGTGTGCCGTCGTGGCTGTCACTCATCCTGGTTCTCTTCGTCATCGCCCCGCTCACCGGTGTGCTCCTCGAACGCATCCTGTTCCGCCGCCTGCACGACGCGCCGGTCGGTGTGACCCTGGTGGTCACCGTAGGGCTGCTGGTGATGATGCTGGGGATCGGCCAGACCATCTGGCCGGGCAACGTCGCCCGCAACGTCCCGAGGTTCTTCGAGGGCTCCAACATCGAGGTCTTCAACGTGTTCGTGTCCTACCACCAGATCAGCGTGCTGGTGGCGGCGTCGCTGGTGGCCTTCGGGCTGCGGATGCTCCTGTTCTCCACCCGGCTGGGGGTGGCCATGCGAGCGGTGGTCGACAACCGCGAGCTGGCCGCGCAGAACGGCGCGCTACCCGAACAGATCGCCGGGTTCTCTTGGGCCGTCGGTGCGTCGCTGGCGGCGCTGTCGGGCATCTTCTTGGCCCCCACGCTCACCCTCAGCCACATCGTCCTGACCCTGCTGGTGATCAACGGCTACGCGGCGGCCATCCTCGGGCGGCTGCAGAGCCTGCCGCTCACCTTCGTGGGCGCCATGTGCATCGGCCTGGCCGAGAGCTACATCATCGGATACGGGCCCCGCTGGGAGTTTGGTGAGGGCTGGCTCGGCAACGAGGCGGTGCTGCTGTCGCTTCGACCTGTGATCCCGGTCATCTTCCTGTTCTCCATCCTGGTCTTCCTGCCCCAGGCCCGACTACGGGCCGGCCGCATCGGGGTCGGTGTGGCCAGCCCACGGGTCCCCGACCTCCGATCGTCGCTCCGGGCCGCGGGAGCGTTCCTGGGCGCGGCGTTCGTGGCCTCGTTCTTCCTCAACGACGTGTGGCTGCTGAACCTCAGCGGTGGGTTCGTCCTCGGAATGGTCATGCTGTCGCTGGTCCTGCTCAGTGGCTACGGGGGTCAGGTCTCGCTGAGCCAGCTGGTGTTCGTCGGCATCGGCGCCGCGGTGATGGGAAAGATGTTCCCCGGGGGTTCCGTGGTCGGGATCCTCGTCGCCGGGCTGGTAGCGGCCGCGATCGGGGCGCTGGTGGCTCTTCCCGCGCTCCGTCTCCAGGATCTCTATCTCGCGCTGGCCACCTTCTCAGTGGGATTGTTCGCCGAGAAGATCATCTTCAACCACCCCAAGCTGTTCGACAGCGGCGGCAACATCTTGTTCGAGCCGCTCCAGGCAGGGCCGATCTCGTTGGCAGGCGACCGCGCTCAGTACATGGTGGCGGTGTTCGGCTTTGCCGCCTTCGGTGTCATCGTGTTGGCCATTCGTCGGGGCGCGTTCGGTCGGCGGCTCTCGGCCATGAGCGACTCACCGGCGGCCTGCGCCACGTTGGGAATGAACATCTTGGGAACAAAGGTGGCGGTGTTCGCCGTCTCGGCATTCCTGGCCGGATCGGCGGGGGCGCTGTTCGGAACCGTACGGTCGTCGGCCGGCAGTCTCGACTTCGGAGTGATCCAGAGCCTGTTCATCTACCTGCTCGTCACCATCGGTGGCATCACGTCGGTGACCGGAGCCTTCATCGGCGGAGTCGTCGTCACCATCCTCCCTGAGATCCAGACCCGCTACCTGCCCGATGTCGATCTCCAGGGCTTGTTCATCGGCGTGGGCGCCATCGTCGTCTCCCGCTACCCCAACGGGTTCGCCGGCGTGATCTTCGACCGCTACGCCGCGTGGAAGCATCGGAGGGCCGCGGTCGGCGACGAGGACGTGCCGGTCGGGCTGAGCGCGTCGTCGGAGTCGGATGTCTCCGACGTGGCCCTGGCCGCCGGCAGCCGGTGATGTCGGCACCGCGCACCCGTCGAACCATGCCGACTCCCGCCGATGTCAATGTTTCGCCTGCCCACCGAGGACGCCCACCCATGCCCCGGCTGAGAACCGTTGCCCTGCTCAGCACCCTTGCCCTGGTGGCGGTGGCATGCGGCGGGCGCGTCAGCCCCCAGCAGGTGCAGGCCGAACGAGCAGCCGATCTCGCCGACCTGCCACTCGGCGGCGCGCTCGGGGCCGGGGCGATCGACACCTCCTCGTCGCTCGACGGTGGTGGGTTCGATGGCGGGGCGTCGGCTGGGGCGGTCACCGATTCAGGCCTAGGGAGGTCGGGCGCGGCGGGGGCGGACGCCGGCAGCGGTGGGTCAACTGGCGGGGGCGGCGGCGATACTCCACCGCCGCCACCGCCGCCGGCCGAGGGCAACGGCGGCGCAACCGACGTGGGTGTGACCGAGACCGACATCACCGTCGGCAACGTCTCGACCCTCAGCGGTCCCGTGCCGGGTCTCTTCCGGGGCGCACTGGTGGGGGTCCAGGCCTACGCGGCGAAGGTGAACGCCGCCGGCGGCATCTACGGCCGCCAGATCAAGGTCCTGTCGGGTGACGACAACTTCGATACTGGCACCAACCGAGCCAAGCACCGCGAGTTCGCCGACAAGGCGTTCGCCCTCGTGGGCTCGTTCTCCACCTTCGACAGCGCCGGCGCCGGCGAGATGAAAGCCAGCGGCATCCCCGACATCGGGCGGGCGCTGGCGCTGGCACGGCAGAACACCGGCGTCCACATGTCACCCCTCCCCATCCAGGTTGGCTGGAAGACGACCACCCCCGAGTACTTCGCCAGCACGTTGGGCCCAGACGTCGTGGCCAACACCGGCTTCCTGTGGGCCGCGGTCGACGTGGCGCGGGAGAACGCCGAGTGGTTCATGAACGCGGCGGAGACCGTCGGATGGGACTTCCGCTACACGCGAGAGGTGCAAGCCACCGAGTCGGATTTCACTGCCGACATCGTGCAGATGAGAAATCTCGGGATCCAGAACATGATGTACCTCGGCGACGTGACCGGGCAGGCCCGGCTGTGGTCGGCTGCTCACCAGCAGAACTGGAACCCCCCGCTGAAGTACTCGATCGCCACCGCCTACGACAGCAGCTTCCTGACATTGCTCGGCGATCCCGCTGCCGCTCAGAACACGATGATCTCCCAGAACCTCGCCATGTACATGGGCGAGGACGCGTCGACCATCCCCGAGATCGCGGAGTTCGTGTCGTGGATGGGCCGAATCGATCCCAACCAGACCGTCGACCTGTTCGCCATCTACGGATGGCTCTCGGCCAAGCTCTTCGCCCGTGGTGTCGTCGACGCGGGACCCAACTTGACCCGGGAGGGGCTGCTGGTTGCCCTGCGGGCCATCGGTACCTACGACAGCGACGGCGTCACCGAGAAGCTCAACCTGGGCCAGCAGACCTACGCCGACAACTGCGAGCTGATCATCACGGTGAAGGCCGGCCAGTTCACCCGCTTCCACCCCCAGCAGGGGTTCAACTGCCAGGGCTCGTTCGTCCCCGCCGCCTGATGGGACCCTGATCATTCGCGCGGCCTCTGACACGATGTGGGGTCATGAACACCGATGACCTCGTCCAGATCGAGCTGATCCGCCAGCTGAAGGCCAGGTACCTGCGCGGTATCGACACCAAGGACTGGGCTTTGCTCGAAGCGTCGTTCACACCCGACGCCGTTGCCCGGTACTCCGGAGGGAAGTACTCCTACGAGGGGCGGGACTCGATCATGGAGTTCCTCCGCACATCGATGGGACGGGAGGACTTCTTGTCGTGCCACCGCTGCAGCCACCCCGAGATCTCGATCGGCCCCGACGGCGTCACCGCGGCAGGCACGTGGGCACTTCAGGACTACGTGATCGTCGGCGAGTACGACCTGGTCGTCCATGGCGCCGCCTTCTACACCGACGAGTACCGCAAGGTCAGCGAGGACGGCGTGGCCGCCGATCCTTCCGGGCAGTGGCTCATCAGCCGAACCGGGTACCGCCGAACCTTCGAGCAGATCTTCCCTCAGTCGAGCATCGACGGACTCCAGCTCACCGCCTCGTGGTGGGGCACCGACGGGCAGTCAACCTTGCCGGTCGCCTGACGCCGGCGACGCTGCCGACGACGGCGATCTGATGACCAACTACGTTCGCGACCGATGACCGACGCGTACGTGAGGTCGGAACGTCGGGGCGCCGTCCTGGTCGTCACCCTCGACCGGCCCGATCAGCGCAACGCCTATGACGGGCCGGGCCTCAAGGCCGTCGGCTCGGTCTGGCGACAGCTCGACGACGATCCCGACCTACGCGTCGGGGTGCTCACCGGCGGCGATCACTTCTGCTGCGGGGCCGACATCGCCGCCGCGGCTGGTGGTGGATTCGATGATCCGCCCTATCCCGAGATGGCTGAGGGGTTGGCGTCCAAGCCCGTGATCGTCGCCATCGAGGGCATGTGCCTGGGTGGCGGGATGATGATCGCCACCGGTGCCGATCTCCGCATCGCCGGCTCGACCGCCACCTTCGGTCTGCCCGAGGGTCGGTGGAACCTCCCGGCGCAGTGGCTCGGCGCGTTGGCCCGGCGCGTTGCCCCCGGCCACGTGCTGGAGCTGGTGATGCTCGGCGATGAGCGGTTCCCAGCCAGCCGCATGGCTGAGGTGGGGTTCGTCAACCGTGTCGTACCCGCCGGCACTGCCCTCGACGTGGCGCTGGAGTGGGCTGAAAGGGTGGCAGCCATGGCACCGGCGGCGATGCGAGCATTCAAGGAGCTCACCTACGCCGCCGCCCACCTCTCCCCGGCCGAGGCTCTCGACCGCGGCATCCAGCAGTCGATGGAGCTGGTGGCCATGGCCGACACCGTCGAGGGAGCCACCGCGTTCGCCGAGCGGCGCGCCCCCCGCTTCGGCGACCGATGACCGGCCTGCCCCCCCAAGCCGGTGCGAGCTGGCGCGACGTGATGGCCGCGGTGGGTGAGCTGCCGAGACTGCTGTCCGACGCCCCCGACGCCGAAGCAGCTGAAGGCGTGCGCTACCTGCTGCGCTTCGTGGCCGCCGGCATACGCATCTGCGTCGAGGCCGACGACACCGACGCCCCGATGCTCACCCGCAGCATCGAGCACCGGATGTCGTGGGGGCTCGACAACCCCGACACCACCTACCTTTACTCCCGCCTGGCGCCGACCGGGACCTACCGGCTGAGCGGAAGTCGCGGCTCCGCCCGCCACCTCGAGATACAGGTCAATTCGGGCCACCAGGGCGACGGCGACTTCGCCGGGTGGGAGGCCACCTGGTGGCGCACCGGCGATGACCTCGGGTCCACGGTCGACGTGGAGATCCCGCCGACGGAGGGCGGCTCGTTCCTCCTGATCCGCCAGTACTTCAGCGACTGGTGGAGCGAGGAGCCGGCGGTGCTCGATCTCCAGCGCGTCGATGTCGGCCTGCCGCCGCCACCGCTCGATCCCACCACGCTCGAGCAACGGCTGGGCCTGTTGGCCCAATGGCTCCGTGGCGGTGCCTCGTGCTGGGACGAGCTGTCGCGGGGACTCATCGGTGGCGTCGCTCCTGATGCGACGGAGTGGACCGTGCAGCCGTTCCTGCCCCCCGACAGCGCGTCGGGGCTGAAGGGCCAGGCCTACGGCATGGGGGGTTGGAGGTGCGCGTCCGATGAGGCGCTGGTGCTCACCGTGGCGCCGCCGGCGGCGCGCTACTGGGGTGTCTCGTTGTGCGACAGGTACTGGCAGTCGATCGACTTCGGTCAGCGGCAGTCATCGTTGAACGACTCCCAGGCGGTGGCCGACGACGACCTCGACTCCCGGTTCACCATGGTCGTCGCCCACGACGACCCAGGAGTCGCCAACTGGCTCGATCCGGGCGGCCGTTCGGCCGGTTCGCTGGCCGTCCGTTACCTGATGCCGCGGTCCGAGACGCTGCCGGCCGTGCACGTTCGGCGTATGGCGCTCGACGAGCTCGACGGTGCCCTCCCACCCGGGCTGGCTCGAGTCGATCCGGCCGAACGTCAGGGGGCGCTGCGACGGCGCCAGCAGGCGATCTCTCGGCGGCTTCGATGGTGATCGACGATGTCGGGCGCTTCGTCGTGGGCACAGGCCGGTGCGGATCGACGCTGCTGCTCAAGATGCTGTCGGTCCACCGCTCGGTGGTCGGTCTCCATGAGTGGTTCACCGGCCTGGACTGGGGACGGCGATTCCGGCCCGGGGTGGTCACCGGTGCCGATCTCGCCGCGCTGCTGTCAGAGGACCAGTTCGTCACCACCCGGCTGATCGGCATGGGGTACCGCTCCGACGAGATCACCTACCCCTTCGGGGAGCCCAGCATGAAGTGGCAACCGGGTGAGCCGGTGCCTTGGCTGCTGGTGTCGATGATGCCGTGGCTCACCCCCACGCCTGACCACCTATACGACGAGCTCATCGCCACCGCTCGAGCACGCCCACCGTCAACGATGGCCGATCACTACGCGGCGTTGTTCTCGTTCCTCGCCGATCGGACCGGCCACCAGGTATGGATCGAGCGGTCGGGTTCGTCGATCGACTACGTCGGTGAGCTGGGCGCGCTCTACCCCAATGCCCGGTTCGTGCACATCCACCGTGACGGGATCGAGGCCGCGCTGTCGATCCGGGCGCACCCCTTCTTCCGATTGGCCCTGGCCATCTACTACGACCTGTTCCCCGACGACGTCGATGCTCCAGACGGCGACGACACGCCGATCATCCGCCATGTCGTCGAGAACCCTCCCCCCGTCGAGGTGGCCGGCCGCTACTGGTCCGATCAGGTGCTGCGTGGCTATCGAGCGCTCGCCAACATCGATGCCGGCCAGTGGCTCGACGTCCGCTTCGAAGAGCTCGTCACCGACCCCGGCCCGGTCCTGCGTCGCATCGAAGCGTTCTTCGATCTGCCGGCGGACGACACGTTCGTCACCAGAGCGGCCGCGCTCGCCCGGGGCCTCCCGCCGTCGCGCGCCGACGCGCTCGGTGACGACGAGCGGTCGTTGCTCGAGTCGGCGTGCCGCCCCGGGCAGATGCTCCTCGGTCGAGCACACTGAACGCCCGTCACGTCGACACGGGGATCCGGTGGTAGCCCATCACGTTGCCGGCGTGGATTCGCTCGCACCCGTCGAGATCGATGTCGTAGTCGCCGAGTGCCGGCAGCAGCTCCTCGACCGCGACCCGTCCCTCCAGGCGGGCCAGGCTCGCCCCCAGGCAGAAGTGCGGACCGGACCCGAAGGCGAGGCTGCGGCGGATGTCGCGGTGGATGTCGAAGCGGTCAGGATCCTCGAACTCGCGGTCGTCACGCTGGGCGGCACCGATGAGGAGCAGCACCACCGAGTCAGGCGGAATGGCGACCCCGTGGTACTCGGAGCGGCGCCGGGTGTAGCGAGCCATGTACTGCGACGAGGTGTTGTAGCGGAGGATCTCCTCGAGTGCGTTGGGGATCAGCGATGGATCATCGCCCAGCTCCCGTCGTTGGTCGGGGTGGCGCCATAGCTCGAGGGCGAGGTTGCCCAACAGCTTGGTGGTGGTCTCGTGACCGGCCACCACGAACAGGAAGGCGAAGCCGATCACCTCGCGGTCGGTGAGCCGCTCACCGTCGACGTCGGTTTCGATGAGCGCGCCGATCAACCCATCGTCGGGGTCGGAGCGTCGACGGGCAACGTCGGCCCGGAAGTACTCCTGGATATCCATCCACGCCGTGACCGCCTTGGGTGGGATCTCGATCCTGCCGTCCTCGCGCGCCACCAGATCGTCGGCAAGGTGCCGGAGGTGGGCGCGGTCGGCGGCGGACTCGACGCCCAACATGACCGAGATCACATCCATCGGGAACGGGCCGCACACCTCGCCGATCAGATCACCACCGCCCGCCCGGCGGAAGGGCTCGACATAATGCCTGACGATCTCGCGGATCCTCGTCTCGAGCTCGTTGATACGGCGAGGGGTGAAGACCTTCGATACGAGCTTGCGGAGCCGGGTGTGGTCCGGCGGATCCATCTCCAGCATCATTCCAGTCTCCGAGCCGCCCATGGGCATCGTCTCCAGTGCGATGCCGCGGCTGTTGCTGAACGTCTCCCAGTCGCGAAACGCCCCATGCACGTCGGCGAAGCGGCTGAGCGCGAAGAACTGGTGCTCCTCGTTCCAGTACACCGGCGCCTCGTCCCGCAGGCGTCGATAGATCGGGTACGGGTCGTCGTGGAAGTCGTAGCTGATGGGGTTCAGCTCGACGGCCTCCGGGTCGGAACGGGACATCGCCGTCACGGTAGCGCCCGTTCGCCACCTTACTGAACCGTCGTTCAGTGAGCGCCCCGATGCGGGTAGCGTGCACGTCGATGACTGACACCGGAGCCTCAGCCACCGCAGCACCGTCAGCAACCGACGGCACCCCGGGCACCGACGTCACCTCGGGCACCGACGACAGCGGGCCGTCGGCCGAGGCCCGCCAGCGGCTGCTGGACGCGGCCGAGGCGCAGTTCGCCCAGGAGGGGTTCCACGAGGCGGCCATCAAAGACATCGCCGAGCGAGCAGGGATGTCGGTGGGTGCCGTCTACCTCCACGTCGCCGGCAAGGACGACCTTTTCGCTGCGGTGATGACCCGGCACGGTTCGGGGTTTGTCGCCAGCACTGAAGCGATCGTCTCGGCTGAGGGCACCGCCGCTGAACGGCTGCTTCGCCTGGCCGAGCACCAGGTCACCTACTTCCGTGCCAATCCGCAGTTCGCCACGTTGGTGCTGCGAGCGGCAGGCGATCCCATCGGCTCGGTGTGGAGCGAGCTGTCCACCCGCTTCGCGGCCGGCTACCGACGGGCCATGAGCGCCGAGGCTCGGCTCTTCGCCCAGGGAGCCGACGACGGCTCCCTCCACGCCGGCGACAGCGATCATCTGGCGCTGACGTTCTCGGCCATGGTGCAGGCCTTCCAGCAGACCGACCTCGTCCGAGCCGAAGCCGGCTATGAATTTCTGCCGCTCGAAAGCCTTTCGGCGTTGCTCGGTCGTACTCTCATTGCGCCCAGCGGCGGTTCACGGCGCCGCCGGCGAGGCGACGGCAGCCGGGTGACGCTTCGCTGACCTACGTTCGGTCCAGCACCGCCGTTACCGCATGGAAGACGATGACGGCGTGAACGTCACTGGGATCGCCTCGAATCCGCTGATGAAGCTGGAGGGCCGGCGGACCAGGCCGGCGGGATCGCAGGCCAGGGAGAGATCACCGAGCCGGCGCAGCAGTCGCTCGAACATGATTGTCAGCTCGAGGCGGGCCAAGCTGTTGCCCAGGCAGAAGTGGGGCCCGAACCCGAAGGCCACGTGGTCGTTGGGTTCGCGGCCCACGTCGAAGCGGGACGGACCGTCGAACACGTCGGCGTCGCGGTTGGCCGACGGATAGGTCAGCAGCACCTCGTCGCCTTCGCTGAGATGTTGGCCGCCGAAGTCGACTTCGCACATCACATAGCGGCTCATCGTCTTGATGGGCGATACCCACCGCAGCATCTCCTCGACAGCGCTGGGGATGAGGGCGGGGTCGTCGAGGAGGCGCTGCATCTGATCGGGGTGGGTGAGCAGTGCCTCGGTGCCCCCGCCGATGACGTGGCGGGTCGTCTCGTCGCCACCGACGAGGATCAGCAACGACTCCCACAGGAGTGACTCGTCATCGAGCCGATGGCCATCGACCTCGGCGTGAGCGAGCACGGAGATGAGGTCGTCGCCCGGAGCCCGCTTGCGGTTAGGTAGTACCCCGTCGAGCCACTGTTGGAACTCCACCATTGCCTTGCCGCCCGCCTCGAGAGCGGCGACATCGGTGCCGGTTGTGGCCGACAGCATGATGTCGCTCCACCGCAGCAGGTCAGCGCGGTCCTCCTCGGCGACACCCAGCAGATCAGCGATGACGATGAGCGGGAGCGGGGCGGCGAGGTCGGCGATGACATCGGCCTCGCCGCGTTCGCAGACGCCGTCGATTAGCCGGTCGCAGATGGCACCGATCGCTCCCTCGAGGTCGCGGACGCGACGCGGCGTGAACCCCCTGTTCACCAGCATTCGACGGCGCTTGTGGGCCGGGTCATCCATCGAGATCATCATCGGGACGGGTCCCGTCTTGGGACGGATGTTGTGTGAGTTGCTGAACGTCGTTGGGTCCTTCGAGGCCAACATCACGTCCTGGTAGCGGGTGACGGCCCACACGTCGGAGTTCGGGTCGTGGTAGACGGGGGCTTCCGCCCGCATCCACGCCCAGTCGTCGTGGGGATCAATGGCGTACCAGTACCCATCGAGCAAGTCGATGTGCTCCCGCCGTGGGTGATCTCCACGCGGCTCCACCCGTTGCTCCCCACGGCGCGCCTGATCCCGCGTCTTGGCCAACAGCGCCTCGGTGGCTGCGAACCGATCGCCGTCTGATGTCGTGTCAACCATTGGGGCGCGACCCTAGGCCGGCGTCCCCGCTAGAGGGCGAGGGCGTCGCTCACCGCCGCCAGGCGCTCGGGCACGATGCGCCACCACATCCACCGGCCACGCTTCTCCCCGATGAGGAGACCGGCCTCGGCAAGTGCCTTGGTGTGGTGGCTGATGGTGGGCTGCGAGCGACCAAGGGGTTCGGTGAGGTCACACGAGCACACCTCGCCGGCCGCCGCCACCAGGTTCAGCAGGCGGAGGCGCACCGGGTCGGCCAGGGCCCCGAACAGAGCGGCGAGATCGGCGGCGTCGGCGTCGCCGAGCGGTTCGGCGACGACCGACGCGCAGCAGATCGGGTCCTTGGGGGGTGGCGGAGCCGGAGACCGCTGATGCTGGTCGGCTGCGGGTGTGGTGTGGCTGGCCATGGTTCCAGTCCCGTCGAGATGCTCACCGGTGGTCGTGTTCATCGACAAGTATCGATGCCCATCAAACTACCGCTCGCCCGCCGCCCGCCGATCCCGTCTCGATGGATGCGCGCATCGCGACATGCGAGCGGTCCGGCTGCTCAGGGGCGCAGGTTCCTGACGCGTGCAAGGCTTCAGGGCCATGACATTGACAATGGATCTGTCGGGACGGCGGGTGCTGGTGGTGGGGGCGTCGTCGGGAATCGGCAGGGCGATCGCAGCCCGGCTCTGGCATCTCGGCGCCAGTGTGGCTGCCGCCGCTCGCCGTGAGGACTTGCTCCACAGCCTGGTCGACGACCTGGCGGCGGCCATCGGGGGTGACGAGGATCGCAGCCAGCGAGCCGTGGCCGTGCCCGTCGACGTGACCGACCCAGTCAGTGTCGAGCACGCACTGGCGACCACCGAGAACGTGTTCGGCGGACTCGATGCCATGGTCTACGCCAGTGGTGTCACTCCGCTGGTGGGCATCGGCGACGCGACCGCTGAGGACTGGCAACACGCGTTGGGTACCAATCTCATCGGTGCTGGGCTCGTGACCCGCGCCACCCTTTCTCGACTCAGCGAGCTCGGCATCTGTCTATACCTCTCGAGCGACGTCACTTCCCTCCCTCGCGATGGGATGAGCACCTACGCCGCGTCCAAGGGCGGGCTCGACGCCGCCATCGCAACCTGGCGCCAGGAGCACCCGTTGGTTCGATTCACGCGAGTCATCGTCGGGCCAACGTGGGGGACCGAAGCCGGCTCGGACATGCCCGAGGACCTGGCGGCAGAGATGTTCCCACGGTGGGTCGCTCGAGGTGGGCTCCCGCAGACGCCGATGGCGGTCACTGACCTCGGCCCGATGCTGGCCGACCACCTCGCCGTCCAGCTCGCCTACCCGGGGATCTCGGTGTGGGACCTTCGCGCCGAACCACCGGGGCCCATCGCCGACAACGCCGGCAACGTCTACTGAGCAAGGATCAGGCGCAGCCCTCGATGTAGCCGGACACCTGGCGGTCCCCGGCGTGGATCTCCTGCACGACCGAGCCATCGGTGAAGAACCGGATGCGGAACTCCTGATCGGTCTCCGAGGTGGGGACGAACGTGAGGTACTCGCCACCTTCGACGTAGGCATGGGGCTGGGCTTCGATCTGGTCTCCATAGGTGGAGCGCACCTTGGCAGCAGGATCACCGACCTTGACGCCCGACAGCGTCTGCCAGCTGGAGGCGCCTGCTGTGCCCTGCACCGCGGAGACCCGGCCGACGATGCCGTCGGCCTCGGTTGCGGCGCCACCTTCGCCCGTCGACACGAACAGGAAGCTGATGCCACCCAGACTGGGCGTGGAGGCGAACCAGCAGCTGCCGCCGAAGAAGTCGAAGCCTTCGTGAGTCAGCGGTCCACCGATCAGCTCCTCAACCTTGGCTGCCGTCATTCCGGCCTCGATCGGGCCCAGACCCTTGAGATCGAACGTCCACGTCGACGGATCAGGCGCGTCTGCCTTCTCCTTCTCCTCGCCGGCCGCCACGCCGTCGCCCTCGCCCTCGACATCCGCCGGCGCATCAGCGTCGGTGTCACCCAGCTCCACATCGAGCTGGAGCTCGAGCTGGGCTCGCAAGGCCTGGAGCTGTGCCTCGAGCGACTCGACCCGTTGGGAGAGGCCATCGTCGTCGCTGGACCCGCATGCGGCCGCCAGCATGACCAGAGCCATCAGAACTCCACTCAGTCGTCGCATGCCGAAGACGATACGTCCTGACCTAGGTTCTGGGGGCATCTCCCCCACGCCACCGCGGCGAACCGAGGTCGAGGACTGAGCCGTCGCGTTCTCGGCACTGTTGGAACGATCGCTAGGTTCTCGGCACCGACCCACTCGCGTGCTCATCACCGCCCGGAGGACCGAATGCGCTTCGCACTGTTCCACGAGATACCGGTAGCGAAGCCGTGGACGCCCGGCGACGAGCACCGCGCCTACCACGACGTGATCACCGAGGCGGTGGCCGCCGACCGGAACGGTTGGCACGGGTTCTGGACCGTCGAGCACCACTTCCTCGAAGAGTTCAGCCACTGCTCGAACCCCGAGGTCCTCTACGGGGCGATCGCCGCCCAGACCGAGAACCTCCGTCTGGGCTATGGCGTCCGCCTCCAGCCCAAGCCCTACAACCACCCCGTCCGCTCGGCCGAGTCGGCTGCCGTGCTCGACCTGATCTCGAGCGGACGGGTCGACTTCGGTACCGGACGGTCATCGACGCGCACCGAGCTCGAAGGGTTCGGGATCATGCCCGACCAGACGCGCGGCATGTGGCGGGAGGCCATCGGCCACGTGGTCGAGTGCTGGACCAACGACGAGGCATCGTTTGACGGCGAGCACTGGTCGATGCCAAAGCGGCGGGTGCTTCCCAAGCCGTTCCAAACCCCACACCCACCGATGTTCGGAGCCACCGGAAGCCCCGGTGGCCACGAGCTGATGGGCGAGCTGGGTCTCGGCCTGTGCTCGTTCGGCGTGGCCGTCCCGCCCGAGGAGCTCGCCGGGCGGATCGACCTGTACCGCAAGGGCCTCGAGCGCTGCACCTCCCCGGTCGGTGCCTACGTCAACGACTGCGCCGCTGCGTTCCTCATGTGCGTCGTTGCCCCCACTCGCCAAGAAGCGCGAGCCATCGCCGAGGCGTCGTTCCTCTGGTATCCCAAGGCGTCGGTCACCCACATCACCTCGGTGGTGCGGTGGATGGACGACATGGCGGCTGGTCGGGATGGCACCTACGACTACCTCGACGACGTTCGAAAGATGCAGGACGACGGTCTCGTGGAACACATCAGCATGGACTGGATGCTCGACATAGGGGCCGTGATCTGCGGTACACCTGATGACGCGGTCGAGCAGGCGCAGGCCTTCCGCGCCGCGGGGGTCGACCTGCTGCTCTGTCTCACCAACCCGTGGAAGATCCCGCTCGACAAGCGCCTCCAGACGGTCGAGCTGATGGGCCGCCACGTCATCCCCAGCCTCGCCGATCCCGACCGCGATGCCGCCACCACCGGGGTACCCGAGTCGGCTCGGACCCCAACCCGCCAGTGACCGCGGCCACCGCCGGCGACAAGGCCAGACCACCGTTCAGCGACCACCACCAAACCCGAGGAGCTACCCATGAAGCTCGGCCTGTTCGCCGCCCTGTCCAGCCCCTTCCACACCCCTGAGATCATCACCGAGCTGGCCACCCAGGCCGACCAGCGCGGCTTCGACACGTTGTGGGCCGCCGAACACGTCGTGCTCTTCGATGACTACCAGAGCCGCTACCCCTACAGCGCCGACGGGAAGATCCCGGTCCCGCCCAACACGGGGATGCTCGAGCCCCACACCACGCTTGCCTACATCGCGGCGATCACCGATCGCATCCGGCTCGGTACCGGAATCGAGCTGTTGGGCCAGCGCCACCCGGTGTACGCGGCTAAGGAGATCGCCAACATCGACTACCTCTCCGGTGGCCGGTTCGACCTCGGAGTGGGCGCCGGCTGGTGCGAGGAAGAGTTCGAGGCCTGCAACGTGGGGTGGGAACGTCGGGGTGCCCGACTCGACGAGTACCTCGAGCTGCTCAAGGAGCTATGGACATCGGAGCGACCCTCGTTTCGGGGCGAGTTCTGGACGCTGCCCGAGTGCCGGATGGACCCCAAGCCGGCCCAGTCACCTCACCCACCGATCCACGTCGGGGGCCACTCCGACGCGGCCCTGAAGCGCACGGCACGGCTGGCCGACGGCTGGTACGTGTTCCAGAAGGAACCCGACGAGCTCGCCCCCTACCTCCAGAAGCTGTCAGCCATGTGCGAGGAGCAGGGTCGCAGCCTCGACGAGATCGAGATCACCGCCTGCCCCTACTTCGCGGGGCTCACTCCCGAGAAGGTGAGGGAGTACCACCAGGCGGGCGTGGGAAATGCCACCACCCTGTTGTGGGTCGGGTCGGTCGACGAGGTAGGTCCCAGCCTCGATGCCCTGATGCCGTGCCTGGAGGCCGCGCACTCGCTTGGCTGATCGGTGGCGATCGGCGCGTGCTCAGTCGACGCCGAGACGCTGGCGGGCGGCCTTGGCACGATCGAGTAGGAATTGCGGCACCACGACACCGTCGACCACGAGGCCCTCGCCCGACCCGCCCGCGTCCCCGGTGCCAACCACGGCCTCTTCGCTCAATTCGGCACCATCCTCGGGCTCCAGGTCGCGACGGACCAGGTAGGCCTCCCAGTCACCGGCCGGCACCAGCGCGGCGTGGTCGATCGAGCCCAGCCACTCGCCGTTCTCGAACTGCACCCAGTAGCGGAGCCAGTGCGTGCCGTTGATCAGCTTGACCTTGCCTGGGGTGCCCTCAGGAACGCCGTGAAGGTCGCGGGCGGCACGAACCTTGGCGCCCTTGCGGTGGGGAACGGTCGTCTCGAGCATCGTGACCATGGCGACGGCAGGGTACTTCCACCATGCCACCACCCGCAGGTTCACCCCTCGCTCGCGCCACCGGGGAGGTGGGGACGTGGTAGGCCGTCGCTCATGGCTGATCACGCCCGTGAGGTGATCGAACGGTTCTGGGACGCGCTCTACCGGCGCGATTACGACACGATGCTCGCCCACCTCGACAAGGCATCCTTCTACGAGGACGTCCCGTCGCCCGACATCGGGGCGCTCGGCGGCGAGTCGATCGTCCGGCGCATCCGCATCGGGTTCGACTCGGTGGAGTCACACGACCACTCGTGGCACCACGTCGTGTCCGACGGCCGGGTGGTGATGATCGAGCACACCGAGACCTGGCACTGGCACACCGGGGAGTCGGCCACCCTGCCGTTCGTCACCGTGATGGAAGTCGACGGCGACGTCATCCGCCGGTGGAGCGACTACTGGAACTACGACACCCTCTTGGGCGCCGCACCGCAGTGGTGGGTCACCGAGATCATGGAGCAGTTCGCGGCACAACCCTTCGAGCAGCCCGCCGCCATGCCCGCCCACCGTCGCCCCTGACCGAGGGTCGCTGGATCAGAGACGCTCGGGGGCCTCGAAGCGGCCGTGCATGTGACCCGTGTAGGTCGACATCGTGGCCCCCGCCGGCAGGCCCAGCGCGGCCAGGTCTTTGGCGATGGGATGGGACCCGAGCTCGATCGAGACACCGTCGCCACCGATGCGGACGGCGGACGACGGACCGCCCTGGCTGAACACGGTGGCGTGGGGAACGCCGTTGCGCATCGTGTAGGTGGTCATGTCCATGTCACCCATGTCGTCATCGCCCCCCGCCGGAAGGGTGACGGTGAACACGTGCTGGCCGTCCATGTCGAGACGCCACGTCCACGAATCGTCCGATGACGAGGCGGTGATCCGCTCAACCGTCTTGGGGAACCCCCAGATGCCCTCGCCGGCGTCGCAGGTGAACTGCTGGTCCACCGGCAGCTTCCAGATGAAGGTGCCATTCGCCGATCCGTCGGTCGGGCCGGCGGCGGGACGGACGAAGAAGATGATGCCGACCTCGAGGTAGTCGCCGAGGTCATTGTCGACGTAGTCGATGCAGCCGATGGAGAGATCGGTGCGGCCCGGTGCCGTCTGGACCACGTCGAAGGCCGGGGGTACGAGGGTGGCGGCATAGGTGGCGTCGACATCGAACATGGCCGTCGCCGCGGCGGCATCGCGCACCTCGACCGGCATGGTGACCGTCCCCCCGTCGAACTCGTAGGTCTGGTTCATGGGTCCTCCCGGCGCCGCGACGGCATGCTTCTAAGACGATCGCCCACCAGCATGGCCGATCTGATGGAGGGTCAGAGATTGTCGCCCCCGGCAACTCCTGCGAGACTCGTCGTCACGCCCAGGTGAACGGGCGTTCAGCCGATGCGATCGTGCCGCTTCGAGTGACCGGCGCAGAAGGGGGCGAGGGCGTGAGTCACGACATGGTGATCCGCGGGGGGTTCGTGGTCGACGGCACCCGTTCGGTCGGCCGCACGGCCGACGTGGCCATCGACGACGGCATCGTCACCGCGGTCGGCCAGATCGGCGGGCGTGGCATCCGTGAGCTCGATGCCGATGGGCTTCTGGTGACGCCGGGCTTCGTCGACGTGCACTCGCACTACGACGGCCAGGCCACATGGGACCCGGTCCTGGCCCCCTCCGCATGGCACGGCGTCACCACCACCGTCATGGGCAACTGCGGTGTCGGGTTCGCTCCGGTCGCCCCGGACCGACACGAGTGGCTGATCGGGCTGATGGAGGGCGTCGAGGACATACCCGGCGCCGCGCTGTCTGTGGGCATCGACTGGCAGTGGGAGACCTTTCCCGACTTCCTCGACCACCTCGCCACCAAGCAGTGGACGATGGACGTGGGCACCCAGGTGCCCCACGGCGCCGTGCGGGCCTACGTCATGGGTGAGCGTGGCGCCCGCAACCAGCCGGCCACACCCGCCGACATCGAGGCCATGGCCGCCATCGTGGCAGAGGGCCTCGACGCCGGCGCGCTCGGCTTCAGCACCTCACGCACCCTCGCCCACCGCGCCGTCGACGGCGAGCCGGTCCCCGGAACCTTCGCCGCCAACGACGAGCTGTTCGGGATCGGACTGGCGCTGGCCGAGGCCGGTTTCGGGGTGTTCGAGCTGGCGGCAGCGGGCGCCCTGGGCGAGGACGTGGCCGCCCCACCGAAGGAGATGGAGTGGATGCGTCGTCTGGCCGCCGAGATCGGCCGGCCGGTGCTGTTCGGCTTGACCCAAAACAACTCGGCGCCCGACCAATGGGCCGAGATGCTCGAGCTCCTGGCTGAGGCGCGGGCCGGAGGATCCAACGTGATCGGTCAGGTGCATCCCCGCACGGTGTCGATACTTCAAGGGCTCCAGACCTTCCACCCCTTCATGTTCACCCCGGCCTGGGGTGAGCTCGGCATGGGGTTCCGGTCGCTCCCCGAGCAAGTGGCGGCGATGGGAACGCCCGAGGTGCGGGCCAGGATGCTGGTCGAGATCGAACAGTCTGACGATCCCGTGGTCCGAGGACTGCTCACCCCCGACCTCACCTTCGTGCTCGGCGATCCGCCCAACTACACGCCGGGCTACGAGGACTCGATCGCCGGCATCGCCGAGCTCGAGGGGCGGACGGCGTGGGAGGTGCTCTACGACCGACTCATCGAGGGCGATGGTGGCGAGCTGTTGAACACGCCGGTGCTGAACTACAGCCAGAAGTCGCTGGAACCGGCCCGGGAGATGCTCGAGTCGCCCTACACCGCCTTCGGTCTCGGCGACGGGGGTGCTCACGCCAGCCAGACCTGCGACGCCTCGGTCACCACGTGGATGCTCTCGTACTGGGCGCGAGATCGCGGCGAGGATCGGTTCCCGGTCGAGCACAGCGTGGCGATGATGACCTCCGAGACGGCTGACCTCTACGGCCTGCGCGACCGCGGGCGCTTGATCCCGGGAATGGCGGGCGACGTGAACCTGATCGACCTCGAGTCGCTGGCCCTCACCCGTCCCCATCTCGAGTGGGACCTCCCCGGTGGCGCCAAGCGGCTCATCCAGGAGGCCGACGGCTACGTCGCCACCGTCAAGAGGGGCACGGTGACGTTCGAGAACGGCGAGTGGACGGGGGAGACACCCGGTTCGCTGCTGAAGGGACCACAAGCCGCTTCTGCTGCGGCCTGACCTTCCGAGCATCGGCGAACAGGCAGTCATCGGTGACGGGCAACATGGTGGCCCGGCTGTCGCGACGAACGTTTCTCGGTGGGTTGGCCGCTGTCGGCATCTCGGGGGGTGTGCTCGGCGGCTGCCGCGCTGCGTCGTCGGGGCGGGTCGCGCCCAGCGACGTGGACGGCCCGGTGTTCACGCTCGGGGTGGCGTCGGGCGATCCGCGCGGCGACGGCATCGTGCTCTGGACCCGGCTCGCTCCCGACCCGCTCGATCCGGCCGGCGCCGGAATGCCCGGTGATGCCGATGCCGATGTGGCCTGGGAGGTGGCGACCGACGACCGATTCGCCACCGTCGTCGCGTCCGGCACCGCCCGGGCACCCGCCGCCGCCGGCCACTCCGTCCATGTGTCGGTCGACGGCTTGGAGCGCGGCGTCGACCATCACTATCGGTTCGGTTTCGGCGACGAGACCAGCGCGACCGGCCGGTTCCGGCTGAGCTCGCTCGCGCCGGGTCGGGCTCGGGTCGTGGTCGCCACGTGTCAGGGGATCGAATGGGGCCATCACGCCGCCTGGCGCGACGCGGCCGGCATCGACCCCGACCTGATCATCTTCCTCGGGGACTACATCTACGAGTACCCGCCCGACACCGTCATCGGATCGTCCGCAGCGGCCACACCCCATGTCGGCGGTGAGGCGCGCGACCTTCCGAGCTACCGGCAGCGCTACGCCCAGTACCACCTCTCTCCCGGCCTCCAGGCGGCCCACGCGGCCGCGGCGTGGGCGCTCACCTGGGACGACCACGAGGTGACCAACAACTACACCGGCGCCGCCCACGGCGATGTCGATCCCGTTGCGTGGGAGCAGCGACGGTTCGACGCCGCACGCGCCCTGTGGGAGAACGCGCCGATGCGCGGTCCGGCACCGACGGGGGCCGACACTCCTCGCTACGGCACCGTCGACATGGGCGACCTCGTGCGGCTCCACGTGCTCGAGACCCGCCAGTTCGCATCGCCGGTTCCGTGCCGGGGCTCTGGCGCCGGTGACCGAGGTCCGCTCTGCGACGGCGCCGACAACGATGACCACACCATGCTGGGCAACGAACAGCAGGCGTGGCTGGACGCATCATTGGAGTCCAGCCACGCTCGATGGGATCTGGTGGCCAGCCCCACCCAGGTGGCGGGGTCGGCCACCCATCCGATCAGTCCCACCAATGAGCCGTGGGTCTACCGAGATGCGTGGGACGGCTATCCGCAGTCACGCCGCCGTCTAGTTGATTCGCTCGGCGCCGTCGACAACCCCTTCGTCGTCTCAGGCGACTACCACTGCGGCATCGTGGCCAACGTGCATCCGGATCCGTGGGCGCCGCGGGACGGGGAGCGCACGGTGCCCGAATTCACCACACCGGCCATCTCATCGAGCCCTTTCGACGTGGACCTCGATCGCAATCCCCACGTTGCCTGGAAGGACACGACCAACGGTCACGTCGTGCTCGAGGTCGACACCGATGCCGTGGAGGCCACGTTTCGCACCGTCGACGACGTCGCCGATGCGGGCAGCACCGCCCGCATCGCGTCGCGTTGGCGGATGGCGCCGGGACGCAACCACCTCGAACGCCTGGCCTGAACGGGCGATGGCGCGGGCCCGCGAAACGCCGAGAGCAACTTGGGCCGTGAGATCCTCAGCCCACGGCGTTGCTGTTGAGCTTCTCGAGACGGCTGCACGCCTCGATGTACTCCTCGACGAGACGCTGAACAACGTCTCCCGCCCGCTCGACCTTGACCATCTGACCGACAACCTGACCGACGGGGTTGAAGTTCACATCCTTGGCCGCCTCGGGATAGTGGTGGCCTCGGGCGACGGCGTCGAGTGTGAGCATGAGCTGGAGCGGCATGCCCAGCGGTTCAGGTGACTCGGGCAACTCCCAGGCATCGGTCCAGTCGTTGCGGAGCATGCGGCACGGCTTGCCGGTCCACGCCCGCGAGCGGACGGTGTCGTGGCTGGTGGCCTCGAGGTAGGTGGCCATCTGCGCCGGTGGGATGTCGGCCTCCTCGACGGTGAGCCACAACGATCCCGTCCACGCCCCCTGCGCCCCCATGGCCAGGGCCGCCGCGACCTGACGGCCGTTGCCGATGCCACCGGCGGCGAGCACGGGGATGCCGTCGAGGACGTCGATGACCTGGGGCCAGAGCACGACCGAGGCGATCTCGCCGCAGTGTCCACCACCCTCGGTTCCCTGGCACACCACGAAGTCGAGACCTGCCGCCTTGTGGTTCAGCGCATGCTTCACGCTGCCGCACAGCGCGCCGACCAGGCGGCCGCTGTCTTGGATCTTCTGCACCACGTCGAGCGGAGGCGTACCCAACGCGTTGGCCACCAGCTTCGCCCTGGGGTGGCGAAGGATGACGTCGACCAACGGTGTGGTGGTGGTCTCGGTGACGCCGAGCAGTGAGCGGGGGCGCTGGTCCTCGGGCAGCTCGGGAACGTTGTGCTCGGCCAGGATCCGCTCGGTGAACTGGCGGTGGGTGTCGGGAATCATCCCCGCCAACATCTCCTCGAGCTCCTCGGGCGTCTTGTCGTCGATGCCCATGCCCTCGTACTTCTGTGGGATCACGATGTCGACGCCGTAGGTGCGGTCACCCACGTGCTCGTCGATCCAGCTGAGCTCGACCTCGAGCTCCTCGGGTGTGAAGGCGAGGGCGCCGAGCACGCCACACCCTCCGGCCTTCGACACGGCGGCGACGACGTCACGGCAGTGGGTGAAGGCGAAGATGGGGAACTCGATGCCGAGGCGATCACAGATCTCGGTTCGCATGGGCGGGGACCTTTCGTGAGTGCCGGCGGTGTTCGGCGCTGGTCGGGAGGTGGCTCGTGGTCAGGCGGGAAAGACGTAGGCGGCCAGCTGGTCGGCGCGCTCCGACAGGTAGGCCTCGGTGGCCGCGGCATCGGACCGGGGGACGACCAGTATCTCAATGAAGAAGCCGAACACCTGACCGCTGAGGAGATCGGCCGCCGTTCCGCTGTCGATTCCCTTGGCGGCCAGCTCGGGGAACCCGTCGGTCACCCAGTCGGTGAGCGCCGAGCGGAGGGCGTCGACGAGGTCGGCCACCACCTCAGTTGCGGCGTCGGTGGCCCTGAGCGACTCGCCGATCACCAAGCGCCACACCTCCTGCTCATGGACGGCGCCGGCCCAGATGGCCCGGAGCAGGCCGGCCAGCCGCTCACGCGGAGGCAGCGCGGCATCGACGGGCAACCCGACCTGGAGCAGCTCGACGTAGTTCCGATCGACGATGACCGACCGCAGCAGGTCGGCCTTGGATGGGAAGTAGTGGTAGAGCGTCGCGACGTTGAGATCGCAGGCACGCGCGAGCTGGCGCATCGATACCGCCGCCGAGCCCTCGGCCGCCATCAGCTCCAGGGCAGCACTGAGGATTCGAGCCCGCGGACCGGGCGCAGCGATCGCCGGCGCGCTCATTGGTGTACGGGGACCGGGGTGAAAGCGGCGGGTAGGTGTTGCAGGGCCAGCACCAGGGCCGAGTCACCGCGATCGATGGTGCCGGGGTCGCAGACACCGATGTCGGAGAGGCGCTTGAAGAGCTCCTCGAACACGACCTTCACCTCCAGTCGGGCCAGGTTGGCACCCATGCAGAAGTGGGGGCCGTAGCCGAAGGCGACGTGGGGGTTCGGGTCTCGATCGACGACGAACTCATCGGGACGCTCGAACACCGACTCGTCGCGATTGGCCGACTGGTAGAGCATCAGCACCTGGTCGCCCTCCATGAGGTCGATGCCCTTGTAGGTGTGGTCCTCGGTGACCGTGCGGACGAATGACAGGACAGGCGACACCCACCGGATGATCTCCTCGGTGGCAAGGTCGATCAGCTCGGGGTTGGCGATCAGCTTCTCCCTCTGATCGGGGAACAGGGAGAAGGCGCGCATGCCGCCGCTTATGGCATTGCGGGTCGTCTCGTTGCCGGCCACGACCAGCAGCACGCAGAACATCAGCAGCTCGTCGTTGGAGAGCTCGTGGTCGATCTGGGAGATCGACTTCGTGGTCTCGTCCCACTCGAGCTCGCCCTCGTCGTAGGCCTTGGTCAAGATCGAGATGAGGTCGTCCTGGGGATCGGTGCGGCGCTGGTCGATGAGCTCGCGACACATCGTCGTGTACTCGACGAAGGCGTCGGTGGCGGCCACGAGCTTCGGATCGTCCATGTCGACGTGTCCGTCGCCGTCCATCATTGCGTCGGACCACCGGTAGAGCTTCAGGCGGGTCTCGGGGTCGAGGCCCATCATCTCGGCGATGACGATGAGGGGCACGTGGATGGCGAAGTCCTCGACGAAGTCGATCTCACCGCGGTGCTGCACGTCGTCGATGATCTGGTTGGTCAGCTCGCGGATGTGGGGGGCGAGCTCACGCACCCGCTTGGGCGTGAAGCCTCGGCTCACTAGCCGACGCTGGCGGCTGTGCTCGGGGTCGTCCATCGAGATGATCGACATCGGCACCGGAACCAGCGGCCGCACGCCCTTGGCCGCGCTGTAGAGCTGAGGCGTCTTGGAGATGTGCTGGACGTCTTCGTAGGTGGAGACGGCGACCAGCCCACTGTTGGGGTCGCGCCACAGCGGAGCTTCGGTGCGCAGCCACCGGTAGAAGTCCCACGGGTCGTCGTATACCCGGGGGTCGTTGAGGTCGATCTGGCTGAGGGTGGAGGGATCGAACACCATGCCGCCAACCTAGACCATCAAACGTTCGTTTGGGAATCCCCTTGGTTTGGCGGCGGGTTGCCGCCGGTTCCGCCGCATCTGACACAGTGTCGAAGACCACATGAGGAAAGGTTGTGAGATGGACGTCCGCCAGCACCTCTACATCGGCGGCGAATGGGTCGACCCGGCCACCGACACCACCATCGACGTGGTCTCACCCCACAGCGAAGAGGTCATCGCTCGGGTGCCCCACGCCTCCACAGCCGACATCGACCGGGCTGTCGCCGCCGCCCGCCGCGCCTTTGACGACGGACCCTGGCCTCACATGTCTCCCGCCGAACGGGGTGACGTCATGGCCGCCATCTCAGCCGGCATCACCGCTCGCTCCGACGAGATCAGCACCGCCATCAGCGCGGCCAACGGGTGCCCGATCTCGTGGTCGGCGATGGGCCAGACGCTGGCCTCCACCATGGTGCTCGACTTCTACGCCGACCTGGCCCGCAGCTACGCGTTCGAGGACGAGCGTCAAGGGATGATGGGTCCCACCCTCGTTCGCCGCGAACCGGTGGGCGTGGTGGGCGCGATCACGCCCTGGAACGTTCCCCTCTTCACGACAATGCTGAAGTTCGGGCCGGCAATGGCCGCCGGATGCACGCTGGTCGCCAAGCCCGCGCCCGAGACACCCATCGACGCTCTCATCCTCGCCGAGATCGCGCACGATGCCGGCCTCCCGCCGGGTGTTCTCAACATCGTCCCGGCCGGCCGGGAGGTGGGTGAGCACCTCGTCACCCACCCCGACGTCGACAAGATCGGGTTCACCGGATCGACGGCTGCCGGCAAGCGCATCGGTTCGTTGTGCGCCGATCGTCTGGCTCGGTTCACCCTCGAGCTCGGCGGCAAGTCGGCGGCGATCCTGCTCGACGACGTCGACCTCGCCGCCGCACTTCCCGAACTCGTCTCGGCCTCGATCATGAACAACGGCCAGGCCTGTGTGGCCCAGACCCGGGTGCTCGCTCCACGCGACCGCTACCAGGAGGTCGCCGAGGGGCTGGCCGAGCTGTTCGCCAGCCAGGTGGTGGGCGATCCGCTGGACTCGGCCACCACCATCGGGCCGCTGGTCACCGAGCGCCAGCAGGCGCGGGTGCTGGGCTACATCGACAAGGGCCAAGCCGAGGGCGCAAAGGTTGCGGTGGGCGGCGGCCGCCCTGCCGGTCTCGACTCCGGCTGGTACGTCGAGCCCACCGTGTTCGTGGACGTCGACAACGACATGACGATCGCACGCGAGGAGATCTTCGGCCCCGTCGTGGCCGTCATCCCCTACGAGGGCGACGACGAGGCGGTACGGCTGGCCAACGCCTCCGACTACGGGTTGTCGGGCTCGGTGTGGGGTCCCGACGCCGGCCGAGCGCTCAGCATTGCCAAGCGGGTGCGCACCGGAACGGTGTCGATCAACGGGTTCATCCTCGACTTCGGGTCCCCCTTCGGGGGCTACAAGCAGAGCGGCATGGGCCGCGAGCTGGGACCCGAGGGCCTGGAGGCCTACCTCGAGTCGAAGTCGATCAACCTCATCGGTGAAACCGCGGTACCTGCCACCGGCTGACCCGCTGGCCGATCGCCCGGCGAAGGTGTCGCGGCGCGGGAACAGCATGCATCAGAGCATCGACGACATCAGCACCACAGCCAGGTTGTCGTCGGGTCCCCACAACGGTTCCATGCCGGCCGCCACCTGGTTGGCGACGATCTTCACCATGATCATCCCGTAGCGGTAGGCGGCGAACAGGAGGTACCAGTCGAGGTCGTCAAGGGTACGGCCGATCGCCGATTCGAACGCCGCGATCTGCGCCTCCTCGCTCGGCCAGCCGTCGGGTTCAGGAACGCCGAGGGCGGTGGTGAAGAACCGATGCATGTACAGAAACCAACCAAGGTCGACCTCAGCCGGGCCGAGCGAGGCCATCTCCCAGTCGAGCACGGCGACCGGCGTGACGCCGTCGTCACCGCCGTACATGAGGTTGCCGATTCGACTGTCACCCCAGTTGAGCCCGGTCGGGGGCGGCGACGCCGGAAGCGTGTCACGCAGCTTGGCCAGCGCCGCGGCCCCCGCCTCGTGCGTGCGGTCGGGCGACGCGAAGTCGAGGTAGGCCGCCCACTCGTTGAGCTGCTGGTCGACGCCGGTAGGTCCGTAACGGCGCCGGTCCACGAACCTGAGTCCCGCGGCGTCGACATCGATGGTCGCCACTCCGGCGAGGACACCGACCGATCGCTCGATCATCGTCGTGCGTTGCTGGGGCTCGAGGTCGCTGAGAACCCAGCCCGCGATCGTGTACGGGAGGTTGTCGGGCGGCACCCGACCGTCGACGCGATCCATGACGTAGGACGGCCGACCCAGGATCTCGCCACCGGGATCCTCCCATCGAACGGGGGCGGCGGGAACCGCCGAATGCCGGCGCACGCGCTCCATGACCTCGAACTGGAGATGGAGGTCGTAGGTCGGGAAGACGACGTGGCCGGTGGGCTCGGCCTTGAGCACGAACCGTCCGGACTGTTCGTCACCTTCCTGCTGCCAGGCCGCATCGACGAGAACGGTCTCCGAGGAGAAGCCCTGACCCTCGGGAACCGAAAGGGCGGTGATCTGGAGCTCGTCGGCGTCGAGCTGACGGGTGAACCAGGGGGTCAGCCGGGCCACCATCGAAGCATGGTCGATGTCGGTGTGGCGCGGGATCTCGTTGGAGGCGCCGATGTCGGTCACATTGAACCGCCGTTCACCGAGCGCGGGAGTCGGGCAGGCTTCCGTGCCGCTCGACCCGATCGGGGTCGTGGGTGTCGACCAGATCGTGGAGCCCGTAGGACGGGAACGGACCGAAGAAGCCGAACTCGTGGAGGCCGTACCCGACGTGGCGGACACCGGTGGCGGGGTCGGTGTAGGTGAAGCGAGCCGAGGCGTCGACGAGGAAGCGTTCGATGCCGTCGAGGTCGGTCATCGTCTTCTCGACCCCCCCAACGACGAGGTCAGGTCCCTGGTACATGCCGTGACGCCAATCGGGATCGCGTCCGTAGCCGGTGCCGAACTGGAGAAACGACGACTGGAGGACTTCGATGTCCACCTCGATCGGCCCGCCGGGGGCGGCAGGGAACCGAAGGGTTGACGTCGGGGCGAACCGGGTCCCAGGCGCGAGCCGGTGCTCGTGATCGGGTCGCCCGAGGTGCTGGCGTGGCCGCCCGTCGTGGTAGACCCGCACGGCTGTCTCCAGGTCACGCAGCCCCGACGATCGCTCCTGACACATGTACAGGAATGTGTGGTCGTCGAATCGCATCGGCGCGTAGTTCCATAGGAACCCGTCTTGAACGAGGCCGAGGCCGTGGATGCCAGCCGGCTCGTCCTCGCCGATGGGGCGCACACCCCATGATCGGTCCCGGGTGGACCACCAGGCGTCGGGCGTGACGTCGTAGCGGTCGCTTCCGGTCTGGAGGGTTCCGGTCCAGCTCCCGACCTGAGCGAATCGCATGGTCTCGATCATCGTTCGGCCGTGTGAACGCCACCGATGAGGCTCCTCCTCGAACGCCGGGCCGGCGGCGTCGAACATCAGATCCAACGCCACACCGTGCTCAACCCCATCGCACACCACCCGCAACCGCTTCAGCGGCTCGATCGGCTCGACCGAGATGGGTCCCACCGTGAGGTCGGATCGATCGGTGATGGGTCGGCTCGCCCGAACCACCCGCTGGGTCTCACCGTCGTTGACCATGACAAACGCGTCGTGGATGCCGAGGTTGGGGTACACGCCCATGCCGAAGACGGCCATGATCTGCCCGCCGCGATCGAAGCAGTTGAAGTAGTAGCGGTCGTAGAAGTTTCGATCACTGGTGGCCGCGTGGCGCACCGGCTCGGCCGCCTGGTGGACCGGGAAGTCGTCGAAGCCGCTGAGGCTGCTCCACTCGGGCACAGCCGGCTGGGGGAGTTGCATGCCGATGACTGTACGACGACGTGGCGGGCTCCGACCCGAAGGACCGGCCCGACCACCTCGAAGAACCGGGCGTCGGGGATTTCGAGGGCGTCAGCGCCTCGAGGTGCCGATCGGGATCTGCCATACCACCCGGCAGCCCGGGTCGGCGGGCTCCACCACGAACTCGCCGCCTCGCCGCGCCGCTCGATCAGCCAGGTTGGTCAGGCCGCGACCACGGACTGATGCGTCGGCTGCTTCCTCGGCGAGGGCGGGCATGCCCCGGCCGTCGTCGGCCACGACCACGACGAGCTGGTCGGATGCCATGTGCACCGCAACCTCCACGTCGCGGGCCTGGGCATGCCGAACGACGTTGCTCAGCGCCTCGGACAGGACGCTCACCACATCCTCGACCACCGACGCCGACAGCTCGTCGACCGCGCCGACGATGCTGACGCCGGGTGGGTCGGGGAGCGACGCCGTACGGTCAGCGATGACATCGAGCAGGCGCCGCCGGGTGGCCCGCCGGTCACTGGTCTGGAGATCGAAGATGGTCGAGCGGATCTCCTTGATGGTCTCGTCGAGCTCGTCGACAGAGCGACTCATCACCTCGAACTGCTCAGAGTTGAGCGTGGGCATGAGGGCCTGGAGCCCCATGCCGGTTGCGAACAGGCGCTGGATGACCCGATCGTGCAGGTCGCGGGCGATCCGCTCCCGCTCCTCGGTCAGGGCCATCCCCTGGAGCCGTTGGTGGAGCCGTGCGTTCTCGATGGCGACGCCCGCCGCCGCGGCCAGGGCCTCAACGTGGGCCTGATCGTCTTCGGTGAACTCGCCGCCGCCTCGTTTGTCGCAGAGATACAGGTTGCCGAACACGGTGTCTCGCACCCGGATCGGCACTCCCAGGAACGTCCGCATGGGCGGATGGTGGTCAGGGAAGCCCACGAACTCCGGGTGGTCAGCGACGTTGGTCAGGCGGATGGGATGCGGATTCCGGATGAGCGACCCGAGCACTCCCTTCCCGACGGGGAGCGATCCGATCTCGTCGATCACGCTCTGGGACACCCCATGGGTCACGAACTCGTCGAGCATTCCGCCGGCGCCGACAACGCCGAGTGCCGCGTACTGCGCGCCGGCCAGACCGGCGCTGGCCTCGGTGATGCGACGAAGCAGGACATCGAGGTCGAGATCAGCAGCCAACGTGAGGACGGCATCGACCAGGCGGTCGTGCACTTCGTTCACCGGATCCACCACTGCGACCGTATCGCGACCGGACAGCACGACACGGACGGGAGCTGGCGCGCGACAATCGTGCCATGACGATCCGCGTGCTGCTGGTCGATGATCACGAGGTCGTGCGCCATGGGGTGCGCGGTCTGCTCGAAGCCGACGATGACATCGAGGTGGTGGGCGAGGCGGCCACCGCCGACGAGGCGCTGCGCCG
This sequence comes from Acidimicrobiales bacterium, assembly GCA_036397895.1. GTDB lineage: Bacteria > Actinomycetota > Acidimicrobiia > Acidimicrobiales > DASWIA01 > DASWIA01. The sequence continues at coordinate 79,972 of DASWIA010000029.1, forward strand.
GGCCGAGGCCCTGTCCCCCGATGTGGCCATCCTCGATGTCCGCCTGCCCGACGGCAACGGCATCGAGATCTGCCGTTCCATCCGCGACGAGCTGCCTCACACTCGGTGCCTCATGCTCACGTCGTTCAGCGACGACGAAGCGCTGTTCGACGCCATCATGGCCGGAGCCGATGGCTTCCTCCTCAAGCAGATCAAGGGAAACGACCTCATCGAAGCCGTACACAAGGTTGCGGCTGGACAGAGCCTCCTTGATCCCAACGTCACGGCCAGAGTTCTCGAGCGCCTTCGCAACCCTCCCAAGGAAGACGAGCGGCTGGCGCGACTCTCCCCCCAGGAACGGCGCATCCTCGCGCTCATCGCCGACGGCCTGACCAACCGCCAGATCGCCGACGACGTCTGCCTGGCCGAGAAGACGGTGAAGAACTACGTGTCCAACATCCTCTCCAAGCTCGGCATGCAGCGACGGACCGAGGCCGCGGTGTTCGCCGCTCGCGTGGCCGACGAGGCAGCGCGGCGCGAGCGCTGACGGAGGCCAGCCACTCAGGAGGTCTCCGTCACGCGCACCTCGATCGACGAGGCGTCGCCGGGATGGCGTTCATCCTGGGGCTAGACGTCAACCGGCAGGTCGCTGCGGATGCGGCGACCGGTGATCGTGGTGGGCTCGATGGCCACCCAATGAGACTTCTGGCCTCTGGCCCACGGACGTAGCGGGAGATCTTGCACGTGCTTGCGGTCGGCATCGTTGGTGACCTCGTCCGCACGGCCGGCGACCACCACGCTCCAGCCCGACCGGTAGAAGGTGTCGATGTCATCGATCTCGAGCGCCACGAAGCTGCCGCGCACAGCCTCGTTGAACTTCGTCCCCTCATCGGTTCGGAAGATGATGCGTTCCCCATCGAGGACATAGTTGACGGGAAGGACCATGGGGCGGCTCCCGATCGACAGCCCGAGGCGTCCGAGGTGATGGCTGGCGAGGAGCTGGAGGCATTCCTGTCTTGTCAGGACCTCAAGGCCGGTCTTCTCATCTATCAACATCTACCTCTCCTCCCTCGCAACGACGTCGAGGCGATCTCGCCAGCCGACTGGGTCAACGGGTGGTCCGATTCCCGGCCGGCGAGACCGGCGTGAGTCGATCGTGTTCTCCACCGGGGGCGCTGCCCACCGCCCGAGGTCACCACCCGGCGGGACCGCACCGTCCAATGCACCGGGTCGAAGGTCCCATTTCGGACCTCGAAGCGGATCGCAGGTGGCGGGCGGTCCGCGCCGAGGGTGCGCCCACCTCAGGCGCGGTGCGATCCCGGCAACGAATCGTGGGCACCGCTCGGGCTCCCGGCAGGGATAGCGTGCGGCTTGATGTCATCGGAGCAGTGCGCCCGCAATGATTGCAACGACACCGCCGCCGCCCGGCTGTCCTCGGACTTCACCGAGCGAATCGGCTGGCTTCGGGACCTGCACGCGTCCGACAGCGCCCACGACTACATCCTCTGCGCACGTCACGCCGAGCGGCTCACGCTGCCGGTCAACTGGGTGATGTACGACGAACGCTCCGCCCGGCCCCCGGCGGGGGCGGAGACGCCACAAGCCACGCAAGCCCAGGTCGATCCCGAGCCCCCCGGTTCCGACCAGCTCCCCTTGGACGTCGATGCCGGCGACGACCGACCGGCGCTGTCGTCGGCCTTCCGCCAGGCCTTGCCGCACTCCCGCGGCTGACCACCGCCCGCTCGGCTCGTCGCCGCCCGCCCAAGGATCGGGCAGGAGAGCCAGATTCAGGCGTCGTCGGTGTGGCAGTGGTTCGCCGGTGACGGCGCCACATCGAGGGTGGGGTTGCGGTCGAAGAACCCGAACGGCAGCAGCGTGAAGCCGACCGGCTCGGTGGGCATGACGGGCCAGTCCTCGGGGCGGGCGATGTGGGTGATGCCGAACGTGAGCCAGGTGACGACGTCGGTGTCGACGATTTCGCGATCGGCGGCAACGAACGCCGGGAGACCGTCGCCCCCCGCTGACTGGTTGGGGTACTCCCCCGCCGCCCGCATCTCCGAAGGGTCATAGGGCGTGACCCACAGGTTGGCGGTTGCGAACCCGGCCCGGGCCCGGATCATCGATCCCTCACCGCCGAGCAGGGTGGGGGGCGCGCCGAGCAACAGCTTGAAGGCGGGGTGCTGGCCGAGGCCACCGGTGACGGACCGGTTGGTGACGAGCCACGACCGGCTCGTGGCCGGATCGACGGTCCGCACCGCCTGCGACTCGGTCTCGAGCACGGTGGCGTGGGGCCGGAAGCCATTGACGTACGGGTCGGAAGCTCCACCTTCATCGGCCACCACGTCGACCTCGCTGACCGTGCACGGCCCGCCGTCGAGATCCCACTCCAGCCGCATGGAGAACAGGTGCTGGTGGTGCGGGGCGACGACCCCCGGCGCCACCGTGGTGGCATAGGGATCGACGGTGCCCACCGGGACGGCCTTGGTCTGAAGGATGCCGGTCATCTTGGCTTCGTGACCGATGGTGCCGTCCTCGTAGAAGTACCAGTAGAAGGCGTACTCGTAGTTGCCGACGGTGTGGATCGCCGACACCACGAACCGCCGGCGGCGACGGACCTCGGTGGTGCCCGAGTGGAGGTCGTGGTGCTTCCACAGGATGCCGAAGTCCTCTTCGTGGATGCAGATGGCGTTCTCGATGATCCACGGGTTGCCTGCCTCGTCGGCCAGCACACCGTCGAGGTAGTGCACCTCGCCCAGGCAGTCGCAGCCGAGCGTCAGCGAGTTCGTCATGCGACCGAGACCCCACTCGCCGCAATCGAAGGCGTTCTTCCACCGGTGAAGCTCGTCGGTGTCGCCGTAGGGCACCACCATCTCCGACAGGGCGGCCCGGTGCAGGACGCTGCGTTCTGTGCCGGCGTGGGTGTAGGTGACACGGTGCAGCACCAGCCCCTGGACGGGGTGGAGGCTCACCGACATCGACCATCCCTGCCAGCGCAGCGTGTAGCCGTCGATGGTGAAGGAGGGCCCGTCGGGCTGGGTGATGTCGAGCGCTCTGCGGTCGGCGCGCTGGGGCTGGTTGTCGCCGGGGTAGTACGAGGCCCGGTCGGTGGGAACGTCGACCACACCGGTGTCGACCACCTCGACGACCTCTTCGGTGGCGAGGTCGACGATCGCCATGACGCCTTCGATCGGGCGACCGTAGCCATTGTCGTGAGGGTGCTCCCGGTAGTAGCTGAGCACGCGGGTGATGCGGCGTCCGCCCTCGTACCACGGCTCGTCGAAGGTACCTGGGGGCCACGGGTCGAGCTGCACCTTTGACCAATCGTCGATCCCGCGCCGCTTCATGGCCGCCTGCCATCGCTCGTCGGTGCGGACCGCTTCCATGGAGAGGAACGCCTCTTCCATGAGGAGGTAGGGCATGGCATCGGCCACGCTGGCGGTGACGGTGACGCTGCCGTCGCCGCTCAGGTCGACGACCAGCTCGGTGATGAGCCCGGTGTGGCGGTCGAACATGGTGGCGTTCGCCTGGCGGGGCGGGGCGGTCTCGCGCAGCACCGGCTCTCTCAGGGTGATGGCAGCGAACCGGGTGGTGTCGGTGACGTCGTGGTCGCGCCGCACGATCTCGGCGACTCGAGCGACCTCGTCAGCCGACAGAGGCCGGTACGGAGCGTATGGATCAGCAGTGCCCATGGCGACCATGCTGCCTCAGAGGGCCCGAAGGCGCGACGACGCGGTGGGGTCGTAGACGCAGATGACGTCGGCGAGGTAGCCGAGATCGAGAGCGGTGGTGAGCATGGCGGCGCCGGCGCCGCGTTCGGGTAGGTGGCTGGTGAGCACGATGTAGGGCGCGGCCTCGGGCACCGCCCGGAGCAGCGCACCGTTGGCCACGGCCTTCTTCACCGTGTCGGTGCGCTTGAGCCCGGGCCGGCTGCCCTGGATGCTCCCCTTGTACTCGAACCAGTACTGCCCTCCCGAGGGTGCGGTGGCCACCCGATCGATCTCGACACCCACCTCGGAGACCACCAGCCGCTCGGTATCGAGCCGGAAGCCGTTCTGCTCCAGCAGGAAATCGCACTGGCCGGCGAACACCTGGCCCTGCGCCGTCGCCGCCGACTGGAACGACGGTGCCACGGCCGCATCCTCCCGCGTACCGTCCTCGGTGCGGGTGCCGGTGCCGGCACGGGGGTCGGGGACGGCGTCGGAATCGGGGACGGCGTCGGAGTCGGCGAAGGGGAGGCGGTCGGTCACCGGCTCCAGCATGGCCTACGGCCCCGCCGGGCGTGATGCGCTGTCGGCCGGTGTGGCCTCGCCGGGCGAGCCGCTGTCGGCGGCTCGGAAGAGGTCCAGCGCGTCGTGGTCGGCGGCGGAGCCCGAGAGGTAGGGCTCGAACGGCTCGTCGCGACCATGTGAGTACTCGTAGAGCCGCCTCTGGCCATCAGGTGACAGCATCTCGAGCGCGTCGAACACCGGAAGCCTCGCTCCCCGCACCGCCCGGAGCGCCTTGTCACCGGCGCTGTTGCGGGTGGGGAGGTCCGTGGTGAGGAGCAACAGCCGCTCGGCTGCCCCACCTTCCTTGATGACGGCCGCCTTGCCGATGGCCTTCCAGAGGGTGTCGGTGCGACGCAGACCGGCACGATTGGACGTGAAGGCACCCGAGACATCGACCAACCAAGGGCGACCGTCGGCGCCGTGACCGGCGAAGTCGACCTCGACCCCGTCGCCCAGTCGAACCGGGCTGCGCTCGATGGTGAACCCGGCCGCTTCGAGCACCTCTTGGCCCAGCTCCTTGGCGCGACCCCCCTCACGAACCGAGCGCGACTGGAAGTGGGGGCCATCGGCATCGGCCAGCTCACCTGGGGGGCGCGCCACCAGTGGCACGGCCGCCTCGCGCACCCGCTCGAGCCGCTCGCGCTCGGCGGCGACACGCTCGTTGGCCACCTCGACGTAGGCGGGGTCGGTGTCGAAACCGGCGTAGTGACGACCGGTGCGCACGGCGGCCACCGCGGTGGAGCCCGAGCCCATGAACGGATCGAGCACCAGATCGGATTCGTAGGTGAGCAGCTCGATGAGCCGGCGGGGCAGGGCGACCGGAAAGGGAGCGGGGTGGCCGACGCGGGTGGCTCTCTCGGCGGGAAGATCCCACACGTCGAGCGTGGCGGCCATGAACTCCTCGGCAGTGATGGAGTCTCGATGGGCCAACCCGGCCTGCTGGCGGTGGCGGCGGGGATGCGCCCGGTCGAAACGGCCCTTGCTGGCCACCACCACCCGCTCGGTGAGGTCGCGCAGCACGGGGTTGGCCGCCGACTGATACGAGCCCCACGCGCAGCTGCCACCGGCGCCTTCTGCCTTGCGCCAGATGATCTCGCCTCGCAGCAGTAGGCCGAGGTCGTCTTGGAGGATGGTGATCACGTCGGCCGACAGCGATCGGTAGGGCTTGCGGCCGAGGTTGGCCACGTTCACGGCGATGCGGCCACCGGGCTCGAGCTTGCGGACACACTCGGCAAAGACGTTGCGCAGCATCTGGAGGTAGTCGAAGTAGCTGGCGGGTACATGGCCCTCGCCCAACGCCGCCTCGTACTCCTTGCCGGCGAAGTAGGGAGGCGACGTGACGACCAGTGCCACCGATGCGTCGGCGACGTTCCCGTGGGTGTCCATGTCGCGGGCATCTCCCACCCAGATCTGGTCGGGTGCGGCGATGACGCCGACCTCGTCGTCGTGGCTGATGGTGGGAGCCGAGAAGCGCTCGTAGAAGCCCGATGCGTCGTGGCTCTCGCGCCGGCCGACCCCGAAGGACGAGGTGGTGGTGCTCCGGCCACGCCGCAGCGGCGTGACAGTGGCGTCGTCGCCAGCAGCGGCGGAAGCCGAACCGGGGGAGGGCGACGGGCGGGCCATGCAGGACTCAACCTACCGGTGTCCTGGTACCCCGTTTCGTGATCCACCGCGCGGCCCCGATACGTTCGGGGCGCCGAGGACACGCTGGGAAGGGGACGAACCATGACGGGTGACATCGAGGTAAGAGCGGCGGTCGAGGAGATACCGGTTCCTGACTACCCGACCACTCCGTTCACCACACCTCCTCCTCTTGCCGACGCCACGGTGGCCATCGTCACCACCGCCGGGTTGCGCCTACCCGAACAGGACGGCTTCGGTTCGCTCGATCAGAGCTTTCGGGTCCTCCCGGCCGACCGCACCGATCTGGTGCTGAGCCACTTCTCTCCCAACTGGGACCGCACCGGACTCGTGGCCGACCTCGAGCTCGTCCTGCCCGTCGCCCGCCTGCGCGAGCTCGAGGGCCGCAGGGTCATCGGCAAGGTGAGCGACGTCAACATCGCCTTCATGGGTGCCCAAGACGAGACCATGGGCACCATCCGCGTCGACACCGGCCCCGCCGCCGCCAAGATGCTCCGGGACGCCGGAGTCGACGTGGTGCTGCTCACGCCGGTCTGACCGTTCTGCACGCGCACCGTGTGTGCGCTCGCGCATGCGATCGAAGCGGAAGGGATCGCCACCGTGGCCTTGGCATCGGTCTGGGGCCAGGTCCAGCGATCGCACCCACCCCGGGCCCTGTTCTGTGAGTTCCCGCTCGGTCGCCCGCTCGGTCGGCCCAACGACCCCGAGCTGCACCATCGAGTGCTGGCTGCCGCCTTCGAGCTGCTCGATCGCGAGGAGGGCCCGGTCCTCGATCGGTTCGACGAGGTCATCACCGACGGATCAGCCCAGCCCGACGTCTGCCCGCTCCCACCTCGCAGCGACGCCGACGTGCCCGCCGCCCTCGACGAGCTGCTCGCCCTGCGTCCAGCGTGGGAGCGCGCCCGGGCCGCCAACGGGGGGCGGACGTCGTTGCAGCACGTCGGCGTCGACGGGCTCGACAAGGTGGTGTCCGCCATGTTGGCAGTCGTCGACGACGGCACCCCGTGGAAGGAAGCCGGGATGCCTGCTCACCCCCATGACGCCATGGTGGACCTCCGCGGGTTCTACGAGGAGGCGGCGGTGGCACTGGCCGAACACGTCCCCGCCGCCCGCCAGGCCGAGGCGTGGTTCTTCGAACGCACCGAAGCCGGAGCGCTGGTGCTCAAGTTCCGCCAGGCACTCCAGGACCAAGGCGCCGGGTTCGCCACCTGGTTCTACACAACCCCCTTCAACCGCTGACCGCCTCGGGACTCCCACGGCTCCATGAGGCGGACCTCGACCGCCGCGTACTTGTAGGCCGGTTGGCGGGAGTGCGGGTCGAACGACGGGAACGTCAGCCGGTTCGTCTCGGGGTGGTGCATGGGCAGGAACACCCGACCCAAGCCCACCGTCGCCGTGACCAGGGCCCGCGCCGGCAGCGAACCCCTGGGCGAGGAGACGACGACGTCATCGCCGGTGGCGATGCCGAGCGTCGCCGCGTCGTCGGGGTGGATCTCCACGTGCAGCAACGACGGTGACAGCTGACGCAGCACCGGCGAGCGGCCGGTGCGTGTCTGGGTGTGCCACTCCGCCGAGCTGCCCCGGCCGGTCAACAGGACCAGGGGGTAGCGGGCGCTGGTCGCCTCCGCCGTACGTCGGGGTTCGTCGACCACGAAGCGCGCCCGACCGTCGTCGGTGAAGAACCGGCCGTCGCCGAACAGCCGGCGATGGGTGGCCGGCTCGTCTCCTTCGATCACTGGCCACTGGATGCCCCGGGCCGCTTCGATGGCGCTGTAGCCGTTCACCCCGGTGAAGTCGCACGGCTGGGCCGCTGACAGCGACTGGAGGATCTCGAACACCGCTTCGGGGTCGGTCCACTTCGAGAACAGGTTCGAGCATCCCCAGGCGTCGGCGATGGCCTTGAAGATCCAGAAGTCGGCCAGGGCCTGGCCCGGCGCCGCCTTCACCTTCTTGACCAGGCCGATGCGCCGCTCGCTGTTGATGAACGTGCCGTCTTTCTCACCCCACCCTGCCGCGGGGAGCACGATGTCGGCCCGCTGGGCGGTCTCGGTGTCAGGGTAGAGGTCCTGCACCACGAGCAGGTCGAGCCGGTCCAGCAGGTCGTGGCAGTCGGTCTGGTTGATCCAGGAGTGGGCGGTGTTGGTGGCGACAACCCACAACCCCCGAATCTCTCCGCCGGCGATGCCCTCCAGGATCCGGTCGTAGGCCCACGACGGCCGGCGGGGGATCACCGACTCGGGCACGCCGACGATCTCGGCCACCTCGGCCCGGTCGGTCGCATCGGCGAAGTCGCGCCCGCCCAGAAGCCCGCTGGTGTTGGAGAACAGCCGCGACCCCATGGCGTTGCACTGACCGGTGATGGAGTTGGCGCCGGTTCCTGGCCGGCCGATGTTGCCGGTCATCAGGGCGAGGGCGATGATGGCCTGCGCCGTCCGCACACCCTGGTGGCTCTGGTTTACGCCCATCGTCCACCAGAACGACGCCCGTCCGGCGCCGGCTATGGCATCGACGGCCTGGTCGAGCTGAGTGGGAGACACTCCCGCATCGGCCTCCACCCGGGCCGAGTCGAACTGGGCGACGTGGGCGGCGAAGGTGTCGAAGCCCGACGTGTGTCGCTCGACGAAGCGGGCGTCGACGGCGCCGCGTTCGATCAGCCTCTTGGCCAAGCCGTAGGCCAGGGTCAGATCGCTGGCGGGGTTGGCGGCCAGATGGATCTGGGCGGCGGCGGCGGTCTCGGTGCGACGTGGATCGACGGCGATGATGGTGGGATCGCGGTCGCTGCGAGCGATCCGCTGCCACATGATCGGATGGGCGATGGCCAGGTTCGATCCCCACAGAACGATGACGTCGGACTCCTCGAAGTCCTCGTAGGTGTAAGGCGGCGCGTCGAAGCCGAAGCACTCCTTGTAGGCCGTCACCGCGGTGGCCATGCACTGGCGCGTGTTGCCGTCGCCGTGGACGATCCCCATCCCGAACTTGGTCAGCGCTCCGAGCAGCGCCATCTCCTCGGTGGGGATCTGCCCGGTCGACAGGAAGGCCATCGCCTCGGGACCGTGCCGGTCCTGGACGCTACGCACGCCGTCGACGAACCGCCCGATGGCGGTGTCCCAGTCGACGGGTTCGAGCCGTCCCGAACGACCTCTGACCATCGGGCGGGTGAGACGGTCGGCCGATGACATCGGCGTGAGCGCCTCCCACCCCTTCGGGCAGGCCATGCCGTCGTTCACCGGGTAGTCGACGGTCGGGGTGATGTTGACCGGCTTGCCGTCACGGAGGTGGACGTCGAGCGAGCAGCCCGTCGAGCAGAACCCGCACACCATCGACGTCGTCGCGTCGGGCGCCAGCCGCGTCGGGACCTGACCCAGGCCGAAGCGGCCCGGGGTGCGAACCAGCTCGTCGGTGAGGGGTCCGTCGAAGTGGCGCCGGGGCCAACCGAAGCGGGTGCTCATCGCAACAGCCCCGGCATCGGGGCCCATGCCTCGGCAACGAAGAACAGCCAGCGGGCGACCAACGCTGAGGCGACGACCAGCGCCCAGGCGACGAGCGGCAACCCGCCCACGAGCATCGCCATCGCGGCTGTGCCCAGGCCGAGCCGCCAAAGCAGCGGTGACCGCAGCGGCCCCCGAAGCAGCTGCCGGGAGCGGGCGATGTCGGTGTCGGGTGGGCCGGCGGCGAGGACCGTGACCCCTTCGACGGCCAGCTCGACGGCCATCAGGACCACGAGGGGACCGACGAGGTGGCCCGGGCCCCCGACCGCCAAGACGGTGGCCATGCCGGTCGTGACCGTCGTCGCGGCGAAGCGGGCCGCGGTGGCGCTCAGACGCCACCACCGCCGGCCGGTCACCGCGTAGATCATCACCGAGCACACCACCCCGGCGACGCCTGCACCCGCAGTCGACCACCGGAGCAGACCGACGACGCCGGCGGTGAGCCAGGGATGGTCGACGACCGTGGCCGACGCAGTGGCCATCGCCGCGCCGGCGAACACCCCGAAGGCGACGATCTCCCGCGACAGCCACGAATGCCTAAGCCCGCGCACGGCCCGGTAGGCGTAACGGGGCCGACCCAGGTGCCCGAAGCTGGCGCCCAGGGCCATCAGGCCGAGCAGCAACGCGGTGACCGCCGCGCTGGTCCGGCCGGGCGCGGTGAGGCTGCCACCGGTGAGCAGGTCGACGAGGAGGGTTCCGACCGAGATCTGCGTCAGCACCAGCATCGCCACGAGCGATGGATGGCCGTGGGAGGGGCGCAACGATCGGTGGTCGGCGGCGACGGAGGGGCCGGCCAGCGGCACGGATGAGCGGTACACCGTCGTCGGCTTCGTCAGGCGCGACGGCGGGGCACCCGGCACCAGCCGCTCGCCGGCCGGCGCCCCGGTCTCAACCAGCGTCACGCTGATCGCCCGCGTCGGGCACGCCCCCACGCAGGCCGGCGCCTCTCCTGCCCCCAGGCGGTCGCGGCACATGTCGCACTTGCGCACGACACCGAGTCGCTGGTTGAAACGGGGCACCTCGTAGGGGCAGGTCAGCTCGCAGTAGTGACAGCCGATGCACTGGTCGTCGAGGTGCGACACGATGCCGGTGACCGGATCCTTCTCATAGGCATCCACGGGACAGCCGTTGAGACAGGCCGGGTCTTCACAGTGGTGACAGGCGGTGGTGATGGTCTGGACATGGGGACCGAGAGCGGTGTCGGTGAGCAGTGCGCCGACCGACCGGAAGCTCTCGTCCGGATCGAGCCCGTTGAGGCTGTTGCACGCTGTGACACAGGCCTTGCACCCGGTGCAGAGGTCCAAGTCGACCTCGAAGGCGTACTGCTGGCCGGGCGACGGCGTCGAGAGTGGGATGAGGTCGCGGTACACGTCGGCCTGCAACGGGGTCTCGAGGTCGGCATGGCGCTGGGCGAACCGCTCGACCGCGGTGAGATCGCGCTGACGAGCGAGGTAGTCGTCGACAGGAGTGGCCAGCACCGTCGCAGCATGGTCCGACCGTGTTTCCCGGCCGGTTCGCTCCCGTTACGGCTGGACCACGATGCCTGCACGCCGCTCGGCGACGACTGTGCGGCGACGTTCACTTGATCGACGCGACCGGGGCACGACCGCGAAACACGGCCTTCGTACGGTGCCGCCATGAGAACCGTCGTGGTCGTCGGCAACGGGATGGTCGGTCATCGCTTCCTGAGCGAGATGGTCGCCACCGGGGCACTCGGCGATTCGTGGCGGATGGTGGCGTTCGGTGAGGAGACCCAACCGGCCTACGACCGTGTGCGGCTGTCGGCCTACTTCGGTGGGGCGACCCTCGAGGACCTCACCCTCGACCCCATCGACCACAACGCCGTCGAGCTCATCTGCGGCGAAGCGGTCATCGCCATCGACCGGCTGAGCAGCGCCGTCACCACCGATGCCGGCCGCGTGGTGCCCTACGACGCGCTGATCCTGGCCACCGGCTCCTCCCCCTTCGTCCCCCCCGTCGACGGCCGCGACGCCGACGGCTGCTTCGTCTACCGGACGATCGACGACCTCGACGCCATCGGGTCGTGGGCCGCCGGAGCCACGACCGGAGTGGTCGTCGGTGGTGGGCTGCTCGGCTTGGAAGCGGCGAACGCCCTGATGAACCTGGGCCTCGACACCCACGTCGTCGAGATGGCTCCCCACCTCATGCCAGCCCAGATCGACGACGGGGGCGGTGCCGCCCTGCGGGAGCGCATCGAGGCGCTGGGGATCAACGTGCATGCCGGTGTGGCCACCGACGCCGTGGTGGTCGGCGCCGGCGGGAGGGCCGCTGGTGTCCGCTTCGGTACCGGCGAGGTGGTCGACGCCGACCTGGTCGTGTTCTCCGCCGGAATCCGACCCCGCGATGACCTGGCAGAGGTCGCCGGCTTGGAGCGAGGCGATCGGGGTGGGTTCCTCGTCGATCACACATGCGCGACCGCTGATCCCTCCGTGTGGGCCATCGGTGAGTGCGCGGCGGTCGACGGTCGCTGCTACGGCCTTGTCGGACCCGGATACGAGATGGCGCGGGTGGTGGCTCGACGGCTCACCGGTGGCGACGACACGTTCCCAGGCGCCGACATGTCGACCAAGCTCAAGCTGCTCGACGTCGAGGTGGCCAGCTTCGGGGACGCTCACGGCACGACCGACGACGCCCGTTCGGTGGTGATGTCCGATCCGATCGCCCTGACCCACGCCAAGCTGGTCGTGTCCCCGGACGGCGCTCGCCTGCTGGGCGGAGTACTCGTGGGGGATGCCAGCGCCTATGGGATCCTGCTCTCCCACTTCCGCTCCGGAGAGCCCCTGCCGGCCCGCCCGCTCGACCTCCTCACCGCGCCACTCTCGGTCGACGCCAGCAGGGGCACCGTCTGCACCTGCAACAACGTCGACCACGCCACGCTTTGTGCCGCCATCGCCGACGGCTGCACCTCGGTGGCCGACCTCAAGACCTGCACGCGCGCCGGTACCACCTGCGGCAGCTGCACCCCCGAGGTCACCACCATCCTCCGCACCGAGCTGGAGCGATCGGGTGTGGCCGTCGACCGGAGCCTCTGCGAGCACTTCGCCTTCACCCGCCAAGAGCTGTTCGACATCGTGAGGGTGGCCCAGGTGCGCACCTTCGCCGAGCTGCTCGCTGGTTGGGGGCAGGGCCACGGTTGCGAGATCTGCAAGCCGGCCGTGGCATCGATGCTGGCCTCGCTGTGGAACGAGCACGTGATCGCCTCCGAGCACGTGAGCCTCCAGGACACCAACGACCGATTCCTCGCCAACATGCAGCGGGACGGGACCTACTCGGTCGTGCCGCGGGTGCCGGGCGGCGAGATCACACCGGACAAGCTCATCGCGCTCGGCGAGGTGGCCAAGGAGTTCGATCTCTACACCAAGATCACCGGCGGCCAGCGCGTCGATCTGTTCGGTGCGCGCGTCGACCAGCTGCCAGCCATCTGGCAACGGCTCGTGGACGCCGGGTTCGAGTCGGGCCACGCCTACGGCAAGGCGCTTCGCACGGTGAAGAGCTGCGTGGGGCAGACCTGGTGCCGCTACGGCGTGCAGGACTCGACCAAGCTGGCCGTCGATCTCGAGCTCAGGTACCGCGGGCTGCGATCCCCCCACAAGCTGAAGGGCGCGGTGTCGGGCTGTGCCCGCGAGTGCGCCGAAGCGCAGGGCAAGGACTTCGGGGTCATCGCCACTGATGCCGGGTGGAACGTCTACGTCTGCGGCAACGGCGGCATGCGACCCCGCCACGCCGAGCTGCTGGCCACCGACGTCGACACCGAGTCGGTGTTCCGCTACCTCGACCGGTTCCTGATGTTCTACGTCCGCACTGCCGAGCGGCTCGAGCGGACCTCGGTGTGGTGCGAGCGGATCGAGGGTGGCATCGACTACATCCGCCGGGTGGTGGTCGATGACGAGCTGGGGCTCGCCGCCGAGCTGGAGGCCGACATGGCCCGCCACATCGAGTCCTACCGGTGCGAATGGGCGGCCACGCTCGACGATGCCGAGGCGCTCGATCGGTTCACCCACTACGTCAACGACGACGGCATCGACGAATCGCTCCTGTACATACGGGAGCGAGGACAACGGCGGCCGCAGCCGGTGGGGACCCCCCGATGACCACCACTTGGCAGCCGGCGTGCTCGGTGACGCGGCTGGCCCCCGACCTGGGGGTGTGTGCTCGCGTCGACGGCGTGCCGGTCGCGCTCTTCCGCACCACGGACGGTTCGGTGTATGCCCTGAGCAACATCGACCCGTTCACCGGGGCGAGCGTCCTGTCGCGCGGGATCGTGGGCGACCACGGCGGTATCCCCACGGTGGCCTCGCCGCTGCACAAGCAGCGGTTCGACCTGCGGACAGGGCGATGCCTCGATGACGACATGGTCGGCGTGCCCACCTATGAGGTCCGTACACAACGGGACCAGATCGAGGTCAGACGATCGGCGACAGACGGAAACGGTTCGGCAACTCGCTGAACATCTCGCCGGGGCACCCTGTGTTGCGTGGAGTCCCTACCCCTCACCGGGTTCACCATCGCCGTCACCGCCGACCGCCGCGCCGAAGATCAAGCGGTCATGCTCCGCCGACGCGGGGCCGACGTCGTGATGGCTCCGGTCGTGGCCACCGCGATGAACACCACCATCGATGACCTGGTGGCCACTACCGAGCGGGTGATCGCCACCCCTCCCGACCGCCTCGTCGTCAACAGCGGCGTCGGTCTCCGAGCCTGGTTCGACGTGGCCAACGTCGTGGGGCTCGGTACCCCACTCCTCGCCGCGGTGGGCGACGGCGACATCGTCTGCCGGGGGGCCAAAGCGCTGGGGGCGGCAACGGCGCTCGGCCTCACGACGTCGTGGCAGCCCACCGCCGAGTCCACCGCCGAGATCGTCACCCACCTCTCCACCGTCGAGATCACCGGCAGCCGCGTGGTGATCGTCGAGTCGGGTCGTGGAGCCGAGCATTCGGGACTCTCGACCCGCATCGAGGAGATGGGTGCAACCGTGGTGCCGATCACTCCCTACCGTACGTCGGCTTCTCCCGACGCCAAGGTGATCACCCGCCTGGTCGATGACATCTGCGCTGGCCGACTCGACGCCGTCACCTTCACCTCGGCCGCGGCCATGCGAGTCGTTGTCGACGAGGCCGACGACACGGGACGCCTCCACCTCCTCGCCGAGGCCTTCGAGCGAGGAACCGGTGCCATGTGCATGGGTCCGAGCGCGGCCCGGCCGGCCGAGGAGTCCGGCATCGAGCCATGGGTCGCACCCGCCCATCGCCTCGGACTCCTCGTGGCCGATCTCGAGCGGCGGCTACGAACCCGGGTGCGCGAGCTGCGACTCGGCACCACCACGGTACGGATCCAGGGGACGATGGTGTTCGTCGACGACTCGCCCATCCGGCTCACCGACCGCGAACGGAGCGTGCTCGGTGTGCTGGCCGACCGCCCAGGCCACGTCGTGTCGAAGCGCGAGCTCCTCCGTCACGTATGGCGAGGGACGGGAGCCGACGTGCACGCGGTCGAGATGACGGTCACCCGACTCCGGCGCAAGCTGGGCACGGCAGGATCGAGCGTGGAGACGGTGGTGAGGCGGGGCTACCGCATCGCCGCACACGAATCCGCCATGGCTGTGCGCTGAACGTCCACGGCACGTCATCGGGACGAACCGTTCGCGAAACCCCGTTCCGCCACGATGCCGCTGTGACTCCATCACTCACCGACGTCCGGGCCCGCACCTCGAGCTTGCTCAGCTTCACGGGCCGCTATCGCACCCTCCACCTCACCTGGTTCGCGTTCTTCCTGTCGTTCGTCGTGTGGTTCGACTTCGCGCCCTTCGCCTCGACGATCCAGGACCAGCTCGGTTTGACGTCGGACCAGATCAAGGTGATCGGCCTCGCCAACGTGGCGCTCACGGTGCCGGCCCGGGTCGCTATCGGGATGGTGCTCGACCGCTTCGGCCCCCGGCGGGTCTACGGCGCCATCCTGATCTTCGCCGTCGTGCCCAACACGTTGTTCGCCCTGGCGCCGAGCTTCGGGATGCTGGTGCTCAGCCGCCTCGCCCTCTCTGTCGTCGGCGCCGGGTTCGTCGTGGGCATCCGCATGGTGTCGGAGTGGTTCCCCCCCTCCGAGGTGGGCACAGCCGAGGGCGTCTACGGCGGCTGGGGCAACTTCGGCTCGGCCGCCGCCGCCTTCTCGCTGCCCGTGCTCGCCGGGTTCGTCGGCGGCGCCGACGGCTGGAGATGGGCCATCGGCTCGGTGGGTGTCGTGGCCGCTCTATACGGCGTGGTGTACCTCCGAGCGGTCACCGACACCCCGCCCGGCGTCGTCTACGTGCGGCCTCATCGCCAAGGCGCCCTCGAGGTCACCAGCCGGGCTGGTGTGTTCCTGCTGGCGGCGCTCACCATCCCGGTCAACGCGGTGATCGCCCTCATCGCATGGCGGGTGTGGCGTGTCGGCGTGATCTCCGACAGCGCGTTCACCGTCGTGCTGGTCGTCACCCTGGTGCTGCTGGTCGTTCAGGAGATCACGGTGTTCCGGGTGAACCGTCCTGCCCTTGCCGGCGGTTACCGGTCCGACGACCAGTACCCGACGCGCTCGGTGGCTGCGCTGTGCCTGGCCTACTTCGCCGCCTTCGGGTCGGAGCTGGCCGTCGTCACCATGCTGCCCGGCTTCTTCGCCGGCACCTGGGGTCTCGGCCCGGCACTGGCCGGGATCGCGGCGTCGGGGTTCGCCTTCATGAACCTGGTGAGCCGCCCAGCCGGCGGGATGCTGTCCGACATCACGGGAAGCCGCCGCCGCACGCTGACCGTCCTGCTCGGCGGGCTCGGCCTTGGCTACGCCCTCATGAGCACTCTCGGATCGGCCTGGCCCTGGGTGCTGGCGGTGGCCGCCACCATGTTGTGCAGCGTCTTCGTGCAGGCCGCGGAAGGAGCGACGTACGCCATCGTGCCTTTGGTGAAGAGGCGGGTGAGCGGGCAGATCTCCGGGCTCGTCGGGGCGTACGGCAACATCGGAGCCGTCACCTTCCTGACCGCTCGCCTGTTCGTGAGCGACACCGTCTTCTTCCTGCTGGTCGCGGCATCAGCGATGGTGGCGGTTGCCTCCATGCGATTCCTCGTCGAACCCGCCGCCCACGAAGCCCCGGTCCTCGCCCTCGACCACGAGGCGATCGAGTCGGACCCGGCCGTCGAACAGGTCGCCTGAACGAGGCTCGCCCGCCCCGGGTCACGGCGAACCCTGGGATGCGGCGAACCGAACCGGGTCGGTCTGGGAGATCAGCGGGCGGTGACCAGAAGGGACTGGATGGCGGTGCCGAGGGCTCCCTCGGCGTCATGGAGGTCGGCCCGGGCCACGCCGTTTCCGAGCCTACGCACGTGCGTCGCCGCGTCGAGGAGGATCCAGTCATCGGCCGGCAGCCGGTGCAGCGACACCGTCAGGTCGGGGTTGACGTAGACGAAGCGCTCGAACGGCACCACATTGGCGATGCCGTTGGGGAAGTCCGACGCGCAGAGCACCCGGTCGAGCGGGTGAACGTCCTCGCCGGCGAACAGCGGGAGGCGTAGCCGCATCCACGCCGACGCCGGACCGTGTTCGGTGAACGGCCGGCCGGCGACGAGACGAAACTCGAACGCATCGCCGAATGTTTGCCACGGAAGGCCGATCGACAACGTCCACGACGGGCACGTCATGGGAGCCGGCCACGCTGTCACCTCCGGTACGACGATCGTCGACTCGTCGACGCCATTCGGCTGCTCCACGAGCCGAACACCCCGGGCCCACATCACCTCCGTACCGTCGGGATCGACGACGACGGCGTCGATGACCTGCACCCGCCGGCCGGGGCGAACCACGTCGAGACGGACGGCGAGCGGGGCCAGCGGAACGGGACGGATGAGCTCGGTGGTGAGGCGGGCGAGGAACCACTGGGAATCGCCCGCGTCGTGGGCCTGCATCAGCCGGCCGACCAGCGCCGTGGGCGGGCCGCCGTGCAACGCGTCGGCTGCCCAGGGACCGGCGGTGATCTTCGAGGGCACCCAACGGTGGCCGTCGGGCTCGAAGAGGTGGTCGTCATCGAGCGGGGCGAGTCGGTGGGTTTCCATTCGGCAACGATCGGGGCACGGCAGCCGTGGGCGCAAGCCGCCGACGACGGGTGAACGCGCTCGCCGACGAACACATGCAGCGGACACCGGTTCCGGTCATCGGACCCGTCCATCTGGAGACCCCGTGACCGATGTCATGTTGATCGCGGTGAGGACCGACTCCATGCTGTGGGACCGTTAGGTTATCGCTGTTATCTCAGCGTGCTCCATCGCCGCCATCGCTGTCCCTGGGGGACCCATGCTCGCTCAAGTCGGTCGCTTCTCCGTACATCACCGCAAGGTCATCATCTGGACGAGCCTCGCGGTGTTCCTCATGTTCGGGACCGTGGGCGGCGGCGTGGCCGATCACCTCTCGTCGGGTGGCTTCTCCGACCCCGACAGCGAGTCGGAGCAGGTGACCGCCCTCCTCGAGGAGCAGTTCGGTACCGGTGACCCCAACTTCGTGCTCCTGGTGACGGCCAAGGAGGGACGCGTCGACTCCGGCCCCATCCCTGTCGTCGGTTCCGCGCTGGTCGCCGAGCTCGGCCAGCACGACGGAGTCCGTCAACCGGTGCTGTCGGCGTGGACGCCGTTCCCCAACCCCGCGCTGGTCAGTAGCGACGGCACCCAGGCCCTGGTGTTGGCCACCATCGAGGGCGACGACGACGAGGTCGACGCCATCGCCCAGGAGCTCACCGACCTGTTCGATCGCGAGGAGGAGCTCGTCGAGCTGGGCGTCACCGGGTTCGCACCGGTGTTCAACGAGATCGGCAAGACGATCGAGCAGGACCTGGCCCGCGCCGAGGGGATCGCGATCCCCATCACCCTGTTCCTGCTGATCCTGGTTTTCGGGTCGGTGGTGGCGGCGTCGCTGCCACTGGCCATCGGGGCCTTCGCCATCCTCGGCACCTTCTTCGTCTTGAGGGTGGTGGCCGAGTTCACCCAGGTGTCGATCTTCGCCCTCAACATGGCCACCGCCATGGGCCTGGGCCTGGCCATCGACTACTCCCTCTTCGTCGTGTCGCGCTTTCGCGAGGAGCTGCGCCACGGGCTGTCCACCGAAGATGCCGTGGTGCGCACCGTCGACACTGCCGGGCGCACGGTGCTGTTCAGCGCCCTGACGGTGGCGTCGTCGCTGTCCGCGCTGGTGATCTTCGAGTTCGCGTTCCTCCGGTCGTTCGCCTACGCCGGTATCCCCGTCGTCATGCTCGCGGCGGCGGGAAGCATCATCACCCTTCCGGCCATGCTCGCTGCCCTCGGGTCCAACGTCGACAAGTGGGCCGTGCTCAAGCGCCAGCCCAAAGAGGTGGGCGAGGGCATGTGGCACCGCATCGCCGTCGCCGTGATGAAGCGCCCGCTTCCGGTTGCCACGTCGGTCATCCTCTTTCTGCTCTTCCTCGGTGCCCCCGCCATGCGCATCGAGCTGGGGCTGCCCGACGACCGGGTGCAGGCACCGGGCGCCTCCACCCGCATGGTGTCCGACGAGATCCGCGCCAACTTCGACGGCAACGAGGCGTTCGCCACGTCGGTGATCGTGCAAGGCATCGACGACCTCTCCGCCCGGGCGGGCGACATCGCCGACTACGCCGCCGACCTCTCCTCTACCGCGGGCGTGGCCCGGGTCGTCTCTCCGACCGGCGTCTACGTCGGTGGCGAGAACGTGGCCGACCCCGGAGCCTTCGGCGCGGTCCTAACCAACCCGGAGTCGGGCAGCGTCTGGCTCCGGGCCATCCCCACCGTCGAGCCCGTCAGCTCCGACGGCGAAGCGATGGCCAAGGCGGTGCGCGCTGTCGAGCACCCCTTCGAGAAGGTCTCGGTGGGCGGTGCCTCCGCTCAGCTCGTCGACTCGAAGGCATCGATGTTCGCCGACTTCCCGGTAGCCGGAATGCTCATCGGGATCATCACCTTCGTCGTGCTGTTCCTCATGTTCGGAAGCGTGGTGGTGCCACTCAAGGCCATCGTGCTGAACCTGCTCAGCCTCACGGCGACGTTCGGGGCCATGGTCTGGATCTTCCAGGACGGCAACCTGTCGGGCTTCCTCGACTTCACCGCCACCGGGTCGCTGGCCATCACCACGCCGATCCTGATGTTCTGCATCGCCTTCGGGCTGTCGATGGACTACGAGGTGTTCCTCCTCTCCCGCATCAAGGAGGAATACGACCGCACCGGTGACAACCAGCTCTCGGTGGCAGTCGGATTGGAGAAGACAGGTCGCATCGTCACTGCGGCGGCGGCACTGATCTCGGTGGTGTTCATCGCCATGATCTCCAGCAGCGTCAGCTTCATCAAGCTGTTCGGGCTCGGGCTCGCCATCGCCGTTCTGGTCGACGCCACCCTCGTTCGAGCGACGCTGGTCCCGGCGTTCATGCGCCTGGCTGGCCGGGCCAACTGGTGGGCGCCGGCGGCGTTGCGCCGGGTACACGGACGATTCGGTTTCTCCGAGACCGGCGAGTCCACGGCAGTGTTCGCCGCGGCCACAGCCGCCGTCGACGCTGCGAGCATCGATCTCACCGACTCGGGTGCTGGCGTGTCCATGGTCTCCAGCGCTCCGTCGACCGGCTCGTCGACCGGCTCGTCGACCGGTCCGACTACGGCCAACGGCGACGGCGCACCTGCCGCCCGGCGGGTGCTCGTCGCCCCCGGCCGCCCCGGCAACGTCAGCGTGGTGACGCCCGAAGAGCGCGCCGCTGCGACCTCTCGTCGGGCCGGCAGCGACGGCGACCACTCCAACGGCGATGCCTCGACGGCCGGCCCGTCGTCGACCGCATCACACCGGCCGTGAACCCGCGCAGCGCCGAACGACCACGGACCCCGAAGGGCCAGGGCGACCGGCTGCGGGGGGAGATCCTCGACGCCACCCGCCGCCTCCTCCTCCAGGCGGGTGACGTGGCCGAGGTGTCGGTGCGAGCCATCGCCGCCGAAGTCGGCGTGACCGCACCGTCGATCTACCGTCACTTCGAGACCAAGGACGAGCTGATCTTCGCCGTGTGCGAGGAATCGTTCGCCGAGCTCGACCGGCGGTCGTCAGCGGCGGCCGACGAGGAGCCCGATCCACTCAGCGGTCTTGCCGCTCGTGGTCGGGCCTATGTGCACTTCGGTCTCGAGCACCCCGAGCAGTACCGGCTGCTGTTCATGACCCGTGCAGCGTTCGAGGGCGACGACGCCTCCGAGCGCCTGCGGTCGACTGCCGCCTTCGATCACCTCGTCCACGCGGTGGATGCGGCCATCGATGCCAAGGCGCTTCGACCGGATCTGGATCCGTTCACGGTGGCCATCGGGTTGTGGGCGAGCAGCCACGGACTCACCTCGTTGCTGATCGCCAAGCCGCAGTTCCCCTGGCCGCCCGTCGACAACCTGATCGAGCACACGCTCACCGCCTCGCTGGCCGGGCTGCTCCCCACGAGCTGAGGCTCCGTCACCCGATGGCGGCGATGCCTCCGTCGACGGGGATGACGGCGCCGGTGAGGTAGGCGCCGGCGCGTGAGGAGAGGAACAGTGCGGTGCCGGCCATGTCGTCAGGCCGCCCGATGCGCTTCAGCGGTGCCGAGTCGGCGATCTGATCGCCGAAGGCGTCGAGGGTGGCGGCCATCATCTTGGACTCGAACGGTCCCGGCGCGATGGCGTTCACCGTGATCTTCGGCGCCAGGCTGCGAGCCAAGTGGCGGGTGAGCTGGTGCACCGCGGCCTTCGAGGACGAGTAGCTGTAGGTCTCGAGCATCGGCACGTGGATGCCGTCGATCGAGCCGATGTTGATGACCCGCGCTGGCTCCTCCGCCGTCCCCGCCGCCTTGAGCAGGGGCACCAGGAACCTCGTGACGTGGAACACGCCCTTCACGTTCAGGTCGAGGACGCGGTTCCAGGAGGCGTCGTCGTGTTCAGCCAGCGGGGCACCCCAGGTGGCTCCGGCATTGTTGACGAGGATGTCGAGCCGGTCCTCGGCCTCGCCTACCTCGCTGGCGAGACGGCGGCACCCGTCCTCCGTCGACAGGTCGGCGGGAACGGAGACGCACTCTCCTGGCCCCTCGGCGGTGAGCTCGGCAGCCACCTCGTCACACACCTCGGCCTTGCGTGACGAGATGTACACCTTGGCGCCACTCTGCACGAAGCCTCGAGCGATCATCAGTCCGATCCCACGGGAGCCACCCGTGACGACCGCGGTCTTGCCTTCGACGGAGAACAGATCAGTCATGGCCGCCCATCATGGCCGCTCACCCGAGCCCCGCCCACTCTCGACGGCGTGTCACCGCGTGCCGCGTCGGCCCTGCCGACTCTCGAATCCCGGTGCGAAGGGCAGGAGACGCAGGGAATGCGCGCGACGGCGGCGAAAGTCCCCGACTACGACGCACGGGTGACATGTGTCACGATGTGTGCCGTTCACGGACCGGATGGGGGCCTGTGAGCGAAAGGGGAACATACGAGTGTCAACGCGCCACGACGTCGCAGCAGCCACAACCTCGGACTCCCTGGCCACGCGCTACCGGCGAACCCGCCGGGTGGCCGCTGTGGCCACCGGGGTGGTGGCCCTGGCCGCGCTGGCACCCATCGGTGCGTCGGCCGATGAGGACTTCATCCTCGGCAGCGGCGAGGCCCGGGCGGAGCTGGTGCGGGTGGGACCCGAGACCGGTGGCCTCAACTGGGCCCCTTCGTTCGGCCAGGTGATCGCCGACTACCAGAACCAGGTTGGGCGCGGGCAGTCGCGCACCATCGATCTGGCCACGCTGGGCCTGGTCCTCGCCGCTGAGAGCTGCACGGGCGGCGACCCCACGTGGCCACGCGAGAGCCAGCCACCCACGCTCGCCGTCGACTCGCGCAACGAGGGCGCTGGCGATGGCGAGACGATCGTCTACCAGGGCAGCTCGATGAACGGAGGCACGCTGGGGCTCGGCAAGCAGCACGCTCGAGCCACCGATCAACCCCTCGGGCACGCCGCGGTCGAACTCGGCGTGCTGGAGTACGAAGGGTTCGGAACCCTTGCCCCCGGCGGTCACGCCGAGGCCACCAGCCAGATCATCGACGGCATCCGCGAGTCCCGGGCGGTTGCGGTCATCCCCGAGATCAACCTCGGTGGCGGGCAGCTCCGCCTCCTGGGCCTGCGCTGGGAGGCGATCCATCGCAGCGGATCCGACAACGAGGTGCTCGAGGCCGGCGGCTCGTTCACGTTCGACGTCATCGAGGCCGGTGGGCAGCGGTTCACCATGCCGCAGGAGGGTGTCGACGGGCTTGACCAGCTCACCGAGGCCATCAACGGGGTGCTGGCCCCCACCGGATTGATCATCGAGATCCCCGGCCCCCAGGTGAACGAGCTGGGGACGGTCACCGTCAACCCGCTCACCATCACGGTCCACGAGTCACCGCTGGGGACCCAGGTGCTCGGGCCCATCGCCGAAGGCGTGCAGCCGGCGCGCCAGGCCATCTTCGACGCCATGATCGACTTCGACTGCCGGACCGGCAACGTCATCACCGCTCTCGATGTGGTCCTCGGTGTCGCCACCGGGATCGGGTCGCTCGACATCGAGCTGGGCGGGGTGTCGGCCTTCACCGAGGGCCAGGACTTCGACGATCTGTTCGGCGGCTTCCCGGGCTTCGGCAACCTTCCGTCGGAGCCCGGTGCCATCGCACCTCCTGCCGGTCCGATCGCACAGCCGACGCCTGCCGTGAAGGGCAGCGTGATCGATCGCCCACCGGCGGGCGTGGCGACCCCACCGTCGGATCCTCAGCCCCAGGACGCCATCGCGCTGCCCGGACAGCGCGACCCCAGGGCGGTGGCTGTCGTCCCCGCCGCTTCGTTGCCTGACGGACGGGCCGCAACGCTGGTCACCATCGGTTTGCTCGCCGCTCTCGCCGTCGTTGGAACGGCGCTGAGCGACACGCGGCGATCTCGTAACCAGCGCTACCAGGTGGTCGACTGATGAGCTTCACCAACCTGGTCGACCGCCTGCGCGACCGGCTTCCGCTCGTCGGCGTGGCTGTCGCCGTTGCCCTCATGGCCGTCGTCGTGCCCAGCGTCTCGGAGAACACCGGTGACAACGCCGCCACCGGTGCAATCACCGACGTCGGCGGGATCACCATCGAGAAGCCGGCCGACGAGGCCGGCCTCTCCCCGGTCGACAACGCAGCTGAGGGAGCGACCGAAACCGGCGGATCGAATCCCTCGCCGGCCGGCGGCTCGGCGCCCAGCGCCGGCGGAAACGCGGCACCACCACCCGGCACGAACCTGCCGGCCGCTGCCGGCACGGTGAGCCTGTGCGCTGACCGGACCCTCCAAGTGCCCGGTGACACCTACAGCCCGCCCTGCATCGCCTTCGCCGGTACCAACGCGGGAGCGAACTCGCAAGGGGTCACCGACACCGAGATCGTGGTGGCTGCCCGCGTGCTCAACGAGCCCGGCTTCCAGCAGGCCCTCGCCGCCGTGGCCGGCGCCGAGATCGACGACACGCCCGAGGATTTCAAGCGCACGGCAGTGGCGCTGGTCGAGTACTTCAACACCCGGTTCCAGTTCTACGGACGGCAGATCAAGCTCGTGTTCTTCGACGGCAAGGGCTCATCCACCAACGAGGTGCTGGGCGGCGGGCAGGAGGAGGCGGAGGCCGACGCCATCCACGTCGACGAGAAGATCGGTGCCTTCGCCGAGGTCAACGCCGGCACCCCGCCCTACACCGACGCGCTGTCGCGCCGAGGCATCGTGGCCTTCAACGCCCCCTACATGAGCCGTGAGTGGTACACGAGCCGGCGGCCGTACGCCTGGAGCCTGACCACCGACTGCTCGATCATCGTCGAGACGGTGGCGGAGTACATCCACAAGCGGATGATGGACGGCACCGCCATCCACGCCCGCGGCTCGATCGAGGGTGCGCCCCGAAAGTTCGTCGCCCTGGCGCCGGAGAACCCCTGGTACCAGGAGTGCGTCGATGCCGGTGAGGCGATCCTCAAGTCTTACGGCCGCCCGCCCACTTCGCGGCTGGCCTACAAGCTCGACCTCGGGTCGATGTCGAACCAGGCATCGAACATCATCGCCCGACTCAAGAGCGACAGCATCACCAGCATCCTGTGCGGCTGCGATCCGGTGTTCCCGATCTTCCTCACCTCGAAGGCGTCCGAGCAGAACTACCACCCCGAGTGGGTCGTCACCGGCACCGCCCTCACCGACCTCGACCTCATCGGCCAGCTCTACGACCAGGACCAGTGGTCCCGGGCGTTCGGCGTGTCGTACCTCGGGTCGCCCCAGCCTCTGCGGGCGTCCTACGGATACCAGGCCTACAAGGCGGTCCGCGACGACGAGCCGGCCTTCGCCGTCGACCTCGTCTACTACGCGCTGTACATGCTGGCGATCGGCATCCAGGGCGCGGGACCCGAGCTCACTCCGGCCACCTTCGAACAGGGGATGTTCGAGTATCCCGGCGGCACGGGCCCCCTCGGCACCTGGGGATTCGGCCCGCAGAACTACACACCCACCGAAGACGCACGCGAGATCTGGTGGGACCCTGAGCGCACCTCCAAGCAGAACAACGAGCGGGGCGCCTACGTCGAGTCTGAGCCCGGCGTCCGCTACCGGACCGGCCAGTGGCCCACCGGCGAGCCGAGGGTGTTCCAGTGAACGCGCGTTCAGTGCTGCCCGAGCCCCTGGCCACCGCGGGCCCGGCACGCAACATCGCCATCGCCGTCGGAGTGTTGATGGGTTGGCCGTTGATGGCCGGATTGCTGCCCAACGGCGCGCCGGTTGCCGTGGTTCTGCTGGGCGCCGTGCTGGGAACGGTCACCGCGCTGCTGGCGATGGGGCTGATCCTGCTCTACCGCAGCACGCGCATCGTGAACTTCGCCTACGGCGCCATGGGCGGGGTGGCGGGTGTGTTCGCCGTGAACCTGTTCCTCACCTGGAACTGGAACTTCTATCTGGCCATGACCATCGGTCTGCTCATGGGGGTGGCGGTGGGCGCGCTCACCGAGATCGTCGTGATCCGCCGCTTCACCAACAGCAGCCGTCTCGTGCTCACGGTGGCCACCATCGGTCTCACCCAGGTGCTCGGTGGGTTCCAGCTGCTCATCCCGATCTGGATGGACGGACCGCTTCTGCTCGGCGGCTACGACACCCCGATCAACGTCAGCATCAACATCGGGCCGGTCCTGTTCACCGGAGCGCACGTGCTGATCGTGGCGTGCGTACCGGTGGTCATCGCCGGTCTCGCCTACTTCCTGGTGCGCACCGACGCCGGCGTCGCCGTTCGGGCCGCCGCCGAGAACAGCGACCGGGCGCTGCTGCTGGGCATCCCGATCCGCCGCCTGTCCACCATGGTGTGGGCGCTGGCCGGTGGCCTGTCGGCACTCACGTTCATGCTGCGTGCACCGTTCCAGGGCGTCACGTCGGACGCGCTGTCGGGCCTCACGCCGCTGCTGCCGGCGCTCGCCGCCGCGGTGGTGGCGCGCATGGAGTCGCTCCCCAAGGCCGTCGCCGCCGGGGTCGGACTCGGAGTGCTCGAGCAGGTCGTGCTGTGGAACAGCGACAAGGCCAGCACCGTCGACGTCGCATTCCTCATCGTGATCCTTGTGGCGTTGTTGGCCCAGCGCCACCAGCTGAGCCGGGGCCAGGACTCGGGTGCGTCGAGCTGGTCCACCATCGGCGTCCTTCGGCCCATCCCCCGAGAGCTGCGGGGGCTCCGTGAGGTCGTCGCCGCCCGGTGGGGTCTGCTGGCCGTAGTCACCGCCGCCGCGCTGGCAATCCCACACCTCTACCCCGACTCGTTGTTCCTCATCACCGTGGCGCTGGTGTGGGGCATCGTCGCCGTGTCCCTGGTGATCCTCACCGGCTGGGGTGGCCACATCAGCCTCGGACACTTTGCCATCGTCGGCGCTGGCGCAGTGGTCGCCGGCAACCTGATCGTGCGTTGGAACGTCGATTTCTTCGTCACCCTCGCCATCGCGGGCCTGGCCGGTGGCCTCGTGGCCCTGCTCGTGGGCCTGCCCGCGCTGCGCATCAAGGGGTTGTTCCTGGCCGTCACCACACTGGCCTTCGCCGTCGCCCTCGACTCCTTCTTCCTCAACCCGGTGAACTTCCCCAGCCTCATCCCCAGCGGCGTGACCCGCCCGCACCTCTGGGGCTCGGTCGACCTCGAGGACGGCGTCACCGCGTACTACGTGGCTCTGGCCGTCCTGGTGGCGGCCCTGCTGGCCGCATCGGGCATCCGAGCGTCGCGCGCCGGTCGAGTGCTGCTCGCCACCCGCGACAACGAGCGGGCCGCCGACGCCATGGCCGTTCCCACCACCGCCACCAAGATCGGCGGCTTCATGTTGGCTGGGGTGTTCGCCGGAGTGGCCGGTGGCATCCACGTGGTGCTGCTGCACGGGGCGGGCAGCGGCACCTACCAGCCCGCACAGTCGATCGAGGTGTTCTCGATGGCAGTCATCGGTGGGCTCGGCAGCCTCGGCGGTGCACTTTCGGGCGTGTTCCTCCTCCGATGGCTCGAGCAGGTGATCGACCCCGCCTACCGGCTGCTGGTGACCGGAACCGGGCTCTTGGTCATCCTCTACGCGCTGCCGGGCGGGCTCGGCCAGGCTGCTCACTGGGTGCGCGATCGCTGGCTCCGATGGGTGGCCAAGCGTCACGACATCCTGGTTCCCTCGCTCGTGGCCGACCGTCGCACCGAGGACAAGCCAGCCGACGAGACCGACACCATCGCCGGCGCCCTCAACGCCCCTGCCGACATACGCGATCCGGTGGACGACGACGAATCATCTGATGCCGATGGTTCCGTCCCAGGCGGTGGCGGGAGTGCCGGTGAATCCGTGGGGGCCGACCGATGAGCTCGACCAACGGACCGGCTGCTCCCCTGCTGTCATGCCGTGGCATCGACGTCTCCTACGGCTCGGTGCAGGTGCTCTTCGACGTCGACCTCGACGTGGCCGAGGGCGAGATCCTCGCCCTGCTCGGCACCAACGGCGCCGGCAAGTCCACCATCCTCAAGGCCATGTCGGGGCTGGTGAAGCCCACCGCCGGCACGGTCACCTTCGACGGCACCAACGTGGTCGGCTGGACCGCTGATGCAACCACCAGGGCAGGCATGAGCCAGATGCCCGGCGGCCGGGGCGTGTTCCCCACCCTGTCGGTGCAGGAGAACCTGCGCATGGCCAGCTGGATGTTCCGCAAGGACCGCGATCGCATCACCCGCTCCATCGATGAGGTCCTCGAGCTGTTCCCTCGGCTGAGTGAGCGCTCCACCCAGCTAGCCGGCGACCTGTCGGGCGGCGAGCAGCAGATGCTCACGCTGGCCCAGGCATTCATGGGCCGACCGAAGCTGCTCATGATCGACGAGCTGTCGCTCGGCCTGGCCCCCACCGTAGTTTCCCAGCTGCTCGAGGTCGTGCGAGGGATCCACGAGGCCGGCACCACCATCGTGGTCGTCGAGCAGTCGATCAACGTGGCGCTGAACCTGGCCCAGCGCGCCGTGTTCATGGAGAAGGGCGAGGTCCGCTTCGAGGGGCCGACCGCCGACCTGTTGGATCGACCCGACATCCTCCGGTCGGTCTTCATCGAGGGCGCCGGCTCCGCCGGCGAGGGACCCACCTCCTCGGGGGGCAACGGCAAAGGCCGTGGGAAGGGCAGGCGTGCAACCTCGTCGACGAAGTCGCCCGACGAGGGGGCGGCGCTGGCCGCCATGCCGGCGCGGGTCCCGCCGTCGAACGAAGCGCCGGTTGTGCTGGAGTGCCGAGAGGTCACCAAGCGGTTTGGCGGCGTCCGCGCTGTCGACGGCGTGTCACTCGAGCTGCGCGACGGCGAGATCCTGGGCCTCATCGGCCAGAACGGCGCCGGGAAGACCACCCTGTTCGACTGCATCTCGGGCTTTCACAGGATCGACTCCGGCCATGTCCTGCTCCGCGACACCGACATCAGTGACTGGGCACCGCACTGGCGGGCTCGCAACCGGCTGGGTCGCTCGTTCCAAGAGGCCCGCCTGTTCCCCTCCCTCAGCACGGCCGAGGTGATCGCCGTGGCGTTCGAGCGTCACATCGACGCCACCGACATGTCGGGTGCCGCTCTGCGCTTGCCCGCCAACCGGCGCAGCGAGCGCTCGATCGCCCGCAAGGTCGACGATCTGATCGATCTGATGGGGCTCGGAGCCTTCACCGAGAAGCTGGTAGGCGAGCTGTCCACCGGTTCGCGCCGCATCGTCGAGCTGGCCTGCATCCTGGCCCAGGACCCCTCGGTGCTGTTGCTCGATGAGCCGTCTGGTGGCGTGGCCCAGAAGGAGACCGAGGCGCTGGGCCCTCTGCTGGTGCGCGTGCAACAGCACACCGGTTGTTCGATCATGGTGATCGAGCACGACATGCCGCTGCTGTCGTCGATCTGTGACCGGATGGTGTGCCTCGAGCTCGGCCAGCCCATCGCCGAGGGTCGTCCGGCCGAGGTGTTGGCCCATCCTCGCGTGGTCGAGTCCTACCTGGGCACCGACGACGCCGCCATCAACCGCTCCGGCGCCCGCTGACGCCGACACCGAGCCGCGCTCGAGGCTGTTGAACGGCCTCTCCGATTCCGCAAACGAGGGTCGGGGGGGTGCCCTTCGGGCCGTGGCGTTCTACGATCGACCTCATGGAAGAGTGGCATCCCGCGTTCGAGGAGTACTGCGAGACGATCTTCGAGTTGGCGGAGGACGACATCGACGTCATCCAGGCCCGGATCGCCGAGCGGCTCGAGGTCTCGCGGCCCGCGGTGTCCGAGATGATCCACAAGATGGCCGACGAGGGTCTCATCGTTCTCGACGAGGGCAGGATCACCCTGAGCGCCGCCGGGCGGGCCTTGGCCGAGCGCGTCGTGCGGCGTCATCGCATTGCGGAGCGGTTCCTCACCGACATCTTGGGGCTCTCGTGGTCCGACGCCCACCACGAAGCGGGCAAGTGGGAGCACGTCATCAGCGAATCGGTGGAAGCGGCGCTGGTGCGGGTGCTGGGCCAGCCCACCACCTGCCCGCACGGCAACCCCATCCCGGGCAGCAGCTACGCCCCGCCCGACACGGTGCCGATGTCCGACGTCGAGGTGGGCAGCGGCTTCACCATCCGTCGCATCACCGAGGAGCTGGAGTTCACACCTGGGCTCTTGGAGTTCCTCGAGGACTCGTCGATCCGTCCCGGCGTCACCGGCACCGTCACCGCGGCCTCTCCCGATGGCACTCTCACCGTCGCCATCGACGATCATCATGTCGGCGTCGGTTCCTTCGCCGGAGAGCGCATCCACGTCACCCCGGCGTAGCGCTGCGTCGACCGGTCTCAACGGAGAGGTCGGGCCAGTCGCCTCGACGCCGACACGTTGAGGTCGAGGACGCCGCGGTCACGCTCAGGCGAGGCGGTCGGCGCGGCGGATCACCAGCAGCCACGTGAGGACGCTGCTGACCGCGACCAGCACCATCGATGCCAGGCCTGCCTCGGCCAGGAATCCATCCTCGGCAGCCGACCAGATGCGGGTGGCGAGGGTGTCGAACCCCGTGGGAGCCAGCAGCAGGGTGGCCGGAAGCTCCTTCATGGCCGACAGCAGCACCAGGCCCGCCCCGGCCGCGAGCCCGGGGAGCATCAGCGGCAGGTCGACGGTGAGGAGCCGCCGTGCACGCGACGCGCCGAGCAGCCGGGCGGCATCGTCGAACCGGCGAGGCACCGCGCCAACGGCCACATTGGCGGCCTGCAACGCCTGAGCCCCGAAGTGCACGACGTAGCCGAGGACCAGCAGCGGCATCGTCTGGTAGAAGGGCGCGATGAGGTCGCTCTGGAGCGCCCAGAACACCAGCGACAGGGCGATGACGAGGCCAGGCAGGGCGAACCCCGACGTCACCATGATCCCTGCCGCCGAACCGATCCGGCTGTGGGATCGGGTGGTCAAGAAGGCCAGCGGCCACAGCAGGCCCACGGCCACGATGGCCGCGATCAGGCTGACCGACGCCGAGTTCCAGCTGGGCCGGGCCAGGGCGGCGAGCGAAAGGTCGTCGATGCCGATGTGCACCACGTCGGTGGTGAGCCCCCGCCACGCCCAGGTGGCCAGCGCCGAAATCGGTACCACCAGCGCGGCGACGATCACAGCTCCCATGGCGCCGCCGGCAACCACCTTCCATCGGCCGAGCCTGACCTCGACGGGCTGGGAGCTCGACATCGACGGCGGGAGTGGATCGCGTCGTACCAGCCACCGCTCGGCTGCCACGACGGCCACCGCGATGAGCCCCAGCAGCAGACCCAGGGTGAGCGACACGGGCTGGTTGACGAGGCGGTTCTCGAAGATGGTGACGCTGAGGGTGCGGTAGCGCAACATCGACACAGCGCCGAAGTCGCTCACGACGTAGAGGAAGACCAACAGGGCACCGGCCATGATCGCGGCACGGATCTGGGGGATCACGACCGTGGCGAACACCCGCCATGGCCCACGACCCAGGAGGCGGGCGCCCTCCTCGAGGGACGCGGGCAGGGCCCGGAGGCGGGCGGCGACCGGGAGCAGGACATAGGGGTAGGTGAGGAGCGTGAGCACCCCGAGGGCGCCGAAGAACCCGGTGGGTCGGGGCAGCGATCCGACCAGGGGAACGTCCGACAGCACACCGTGGGGGCCCAGTGCGGCAAGCAACGCGAACGAACCCACGAAGGAGGGGATCACCAGCGGCATCGTCGCAACGACCCGAACGGCGCGACGGAACGGAAGGTCGGTCCGGGTGGTGATCCAGGCGATGCTCGTGCCCAACACCGACGCCGCCAACGCCACCCCCGTGGCCAGCCCGAGGGTCCGAGCCAGTGGCCGAAGCGTCCGCTCGCTGGTGATCAGCGCGCCGTGATCGAGGTCGGTCGTCGCCGTGCGCGCCACCAGGTAGCCGAGCGGCGCCGCGAACACAACGGCCACCAGCACCGCCACGACCACCATGCCTGGCGACGCCCGGTAGAGATCGTGGGGTGGCCGGCGGCGTATCATCAGGGGCCCGCTAGACGCCGGCCACGCCGCTCTCGTCGATGAGCTCCTGGGTGCGGGCCAGTCCGCCGCCTAGCTCCTCGAGGTCATACGCCGGCAGGTCGATCTCGCCGAGCGGGGGCAGGTCGATGACCGGCACCTGACCCTTGGCCAACGGGTACTCGAACTCGTCGGCGGCGAAGATCCGCTGCGCCTCGTCACCGAGCAGGAACTCGATGAACCGATTGGCGAGGTCCGCGTTGTTGGTCGGGGCCACGATGCTGGCCGAGGTGGTTAGGAGCAGAGCACCCAGGTCGGCGTCGGGGAAGATGTAGTTCTCGACCGGGAGGTCGGGGTTCTCGGCCTTCAGGATGTGCGCGTAGTAGTGGTTCACGAGCCCGAACGGGATCTCGCCCCGACCGACGGCTTCCACGATGGGGCCGTTCTTCGGATACGTCGGAGCCCCGGCATCGGCCAGCGCGGTGAGGAACTCGAGGGTGGCGTCCTCACCGGCCAGCGCGCTCAGGGCAGTGACCCAGTCCTGAAACGAGCCGTTGGTGGGCGCCACGCCCAGACGGGAGGCGAACTCCGGATCAGCGAGATCGAAGACCGACGCGGGCAGATCGGCAGGATCGACCAGCTCGGTGTTGTAGACGAGGGTCCGGATGCGGCCGGTGATGCCCACCCATCGACGGTCGTCGTTGCGGAACCGTTCCTCGACGAGGTTGGCGACATCCTCGTCGATCTGAGCCAGCATGCCCTCGCCGGCGAGAAACCCGACGGCGCCGGGACTCTGGGAGAGGAAGACGTCGGCCGGGCTGCGATCGCCCTCAGCCTGGATCAACAGCGCCAACTCGGCGGTGCCGCCGTAGCGAACGTCGACGGTGATGCCGGTGGCCTCCTCGAAGGCCTCGATCACCGGTTGCATCAGGTCTTCACCCCGCCCGGTGTAGAGGGTGAGGGTTCCGCCGTCCTCGGGTGCGGTCCCGGTTCCGGCGGCGCCATCGCTGGAATCGGAGTCGCTCGAGCAGGCCGCGGCAACGAGGGCGACGAGGACCAGCAGGCTGAGTAGGGCACGAAGAGGGCTTCTCTTGGACATGGCCGGAGAGACTAACGCTGCCTCTCTCCAGTTGTAAAGCCTACCTAACATCTACCCGGGCAGGCAGCGGGGATCAGCCTGTCGATGCGGGCTCAGCCGTCGATGAGGGATAGCTGGGTGCAGGGTCGCCGACGTAGCGGATTCCAACGGTGTCGCCCCTCTGATGGCGGGGCGGACCGGTCGAACGCACGGCCAACGAGAGCCCAGCGAACTGAACCCGGTACATGGTGTCGTGGCCGAAGTACTCGACCAGCTCGACGGTGCCGTCGCCGCCGTCGGTGAGGTGGAGCGCTTCGGGCCGCACCAATGCGTCGACGGGTCCCGAGACGTCGCCGACGAGGGGTACGCGACCGAGGGGTGTCGCCGCCGTGCCTGCCGTCGCTTCGCCGGGCACGAAGTTGGCGTCGCCCACGAAGTCGGCTACCCATCGGTTGGCCGGGGCGTCGTAGAGCTCGGCGGGGGTTCCGGTCTGCTCGACGACACCGGCGCGGATGACGACCACGCGGTCTCCCAGGATGAAGGCCTCCTCCTGGTCGTGGGTGACGAAGACGGCGGTGACCCCGAGCTCGGCCAGCAGGGCGTGGACCTCCGATCGCACAGCGACCCGCAGCGCCGTATCGAGGTTCGAGAACGGCTCATCGAGGAGGAGGACCTCGGGACGAGGGGCGAGCGCTCGAGCGAGCGCCACCCGCTGCTGCTGACCGCCAGACAACGTGGCCGGAAGTCGGTCGGCCTGGGTGGTGAGCCCGACCATGGTCAGAGCATCTTGCACCCGCACGACGCGGTCGGCACCCTTGGGAACACCGTAGGCGACGTTGCGGAACACGGTGAGGTGGGGGAACAGCGCCCAGTCCTGGAACACCATCCCCACCCGCCGGCGCTCGGGGACCACGAACACTCCCTGGCCGGTGACGAGTCGGGCACCGAGGCGGATCTCACCGGCATCGGGCACCTCGAGTCCGGCAATGGATCGCAGCAGCGTCGTCTTCCCGCAGCCCGAAGGACCGAGGAGCACGGTGACGGTACCCGGCTCGACGGTGAGGTCGACACCGGCAAGGGCAACGGTGGGACCGAACCGCTTCGCGACCTTGCGGACGTCGATGCCGGTGCCGGTGGCGATGTCGAGCGTGGGGCTCTCGGCGGTAGCGGGTTCAGCCATCGTGACTCAGGCTAGGGCGAGGGCGGGTCGTCGAACCCGAAGCCATCATGATCCGACGTCCTCGCCGAGCTCACGCAAGGCGTCGCGCAGGGCAGTGCGCAACCGGCGGGCAGTGGGCGGAGCAAGGTGGGCGATCAACCCATAGCCGGCGGCGCCCATCTCCTCCATCGTGAGCACCACGCGGAGGTCGGCGCAGCCCTCGCAGTCATCGCTGAGGGCCACGGCCCACGAAACGCTTGATCGGTCGTCGTCGGCGGGATGGTCGTCGGTGGCGTCGTCGATGCTTCGTCGCATCCGAACAGTCAACCGCACATCGACACACGGATTCTGCTGGCGCCTCGGTGAACCGGTCGCAGCCACGCGTACAGGGGCCCCGGCGCGATGAAAGCGGTACCAATCTGCGTTTCGGCGCGATACGCGCACAAACGTGCTCAAGACCGGCGACCAAGGGTCGATCGGGACTACCTCACCAGCACTGCACGGGTGCCGGTCCAGCTGGGAAGGCTCACGATCAACATGTCATCGCGTTCGCTCACATCCAAGGCCCTGTTGTCGGTCATCGTGTTGGGGTTCACCGCCTCGATCGCTGCGGTAGGAACGTTCGCCAGCTTCACCGGAACCGACTCGGACAGCCACACCCTGTCGACCGGCTCGCTGTCGATGGGCCTCGCCGCGGCGGGGTCCACCAACCGTCTCGCCACCGGCGCCACCGCCGTCGTTCCCGGCGACACGATCCAGCGGACCGCCACCATCACCAACGACGGGTCCACCAACTTCCCCGAGGTCGAGCTGACGACGGAGGCCACGGTCTCGAGCGCGCTCGACACCGATGCCACCGACGGTCTTCAGATCACCATCGATCGCTGTTCGGTGGCCTGGACCGAGTCGGGACCCCCCTACACCTACACCTGCAGCGGGACGACAGATACGATCCTGGCTCAGACCGCGCTCATCATGGCCGACCAGGACCTGAGCCTGGTCAACACGATGAACGCGCTTACCAGCGGTGGCACCGACTACCTGCGGATCACCGTCACGCTGCCCACGACAGCCGGCAACTCCTTCCAGGGCCTGACGTCGACGATCGACTACACGTTCAGCGGCACGCAGCAGGCGGGCTCGGCCAAGTAGGCGACATGAGCGCCATTCTCGACGACCAGAGGCAACGGGTGTCCGCCTCACCCGTTGTGGTGCACCCCCGCGGGGGTGCACCACGGTCGTCGACTCGGGGC
>DASWIA010000030.1:0-2557 GCA_036397895.1 Acidimicrobiales bacterium
ACGGCCGGATCCGCCGGATGGTGGCCGGCACCCGGGTCGATCCCGAGACACGGTTCGATCCACGGCCGTTCGGTGGCAGCGAGCCAGCGGACCGCAGCTGCGCCCGGGGCTGGCGCGACTTCCGCGTCGATGGGAGGACGAACATCTCGACGGATGAACCCGGGCACAACGGCGGTCATAAAGAGGTGGTACCACTTAACCGCAGTTAGATACAAGAGGGTTCTCGCAGAACGCGAAAGAAACGCTTCACGCTCAACGCTCAACGCAAGAACCGACCCAAGAGCGTGAAGCGTGAAGCGTGAAGCGTGAAGCGTTCCCTACCCTCGCGCGCATGTCCGACCCGATCGCTGCCGCCGTCGATGCCCTAGTCGGCTCGACGAGTCTCCTCGTCTTCACCGGCGCCGGTATCTCCACCGAGTCGGGCATACCGGATTTTCGCGGACCCGACGGGGTCTGGACACGCGTCGATCCCGACGAGTTCACCATCGATCGCTATCTCGAGCGACGGGAGACGCGGGTGGCGTCATGGCGAAACCGGGACGAGTCGGGTGTCCTCGACGCCATCCCCAACCCGGGCCATGAGGCCCTGGTACGCCTTTGGGAGTCGGGGAGAATGCAGGGCTGTGTCACCCAGAACATCGATGGACTCCACCAAGCAGCCGGGCTCCCGGAAGAGGCGGTGGTCGAGCTCCACGGCAACGCCCGGCACGCCATCTGCACCGGATGTCGCCACCGAAGCGACACCACCGACATCCTGGCTCGGGTCGAGGCCGGAGATGACGACCCGCACTGCGATCGCTGCGGCAGTCCGCTCAAGGTGGACGTCGTGTTCTTCGGCGAGGCGATGCCGGTCGATGCCATGCTCCGGAGCCACCAACTGGCCGAACGGGCGGACGCAGTCCTCGTGGTCGGATCGACGCTGTCCGTGTTCCCCGCCGCCTACATCCCGCTGGCAGTCGTGGACAACGGCCATCCGATGGTCATCGTCAACCGGGGTGCCACAGACTTCGACAGCCTGGCGACGGTGACCGTCGAAACCGCGGCAGGTGCAGCCGTCCCGGCCATCGTCAATGGTCTGTTGCGAATCGCGAGTCGCGAATAGCGAAACGCGAACTTCAGCGAGCCCCGAAGCCCGACAGCACCGTCCACACCGAGCGGCCCAGCACCTCGAGGTCGAGCCAAGGCGACAGGTGCTTCACATAGAACAGATCGTAGGAAAGCTTCTCCACGGTGTCCGCCTCGCTGTCGGCGTAGCCGAAGTTCACCTGCGACCAGCCGGTGATCCCGGGGCGGACCAGGTGGCGATGACCATAGAACGGGATGGTCTGGCTGAACTGCTCGACAAAGGGTTGCTGCTCGGGCCGGGGACCGACGAGGCTGAGATCGCCGCGCAGCACGTTCCACAGCTGCGGCAGCTCGTCGATGCGGATGCGCCGCAGCACCTTGCCAACCCGGGTGAGTCGGTCGTCGTCCTGGGCGGCAAATCGGGCGCCGCTCCCCCAGTCGTTGCGCATGGTCCGGAACTTGTACAGCGTGAATGGGCGGCCCTCTCGTCCGACACGCTCCTGCCGGAAGATCGCCGGACCGCGCGACTCGATCTTGATCGCCAGCCAGATGAGGACTCCGAGCAGCACAGACAGCGGCGCGCTGGCAAGGACGAGCGCGGTGTCGAGAGCGCGCTTCGCCCGCACGTAAGGCCGGTTACCTGACAGGGGCACGGTCAGCTCCCACCCCTCCATGAGATGGATGATGGGGAGCCGGCCGGTGTGCTCTTCGTACGTACTCGCCAGGGACCGCATCGGATACCCGGCGATACTCGAGGACGACACGAACCGGGCCATGGGGTCGCTCAGCACGGCACGCAGGTCTATGGCAATGGTCGTGCCATGACCCATGGGTTCCTCGGGCGCCTCGCCGCTGGGGTCGAGCACGGCGACGACGTCGGCGTGGGGAGCGCCGAGGAGGTCTCCGATCAGTGCCTTTTCCGAGGAGATCACCACCATCCGCTCGGCCCAGGGACGACGACGGCGCACCCACCGTTGGGCCAGGGCGAGTACCAGCCAGACCGCGGTAGCGGTGAGCACGAAGGCCCGCGACCAGAACGCCCTGGTGAGGACGATGGTGACGGCGCTGGTGCCCACCATGACGGCCCCGATCGTCACCGCCCTGCCGTACGACGGCCGCGATGGTCCTTCGGCGGCGGGACGGAACGCGAGGAAGGTCCCGAGCAAGGCCCCGAATGCCATCGAGGCGATCATCGTTCCCGAACCGGGTCGGGCGTACCACGGGTACGGCTCACCGAACACGGTGAGCGAGGCCACCAACATGGCGACGGCGAGCGCCGACAGGTCGAGGATTATCGCCACCGGGAGTCTACGACGCGGCATTACTGCCGATGATGCTACCGATCGCGGAACGCAGGGCGTCAGCTGCCGTCGGCCGTCCGGCGCGCCAGTTCGACGAGCGTTCGCACGCCGAACCCGGTACCGCCCTTGGTCAGGTAGTGATCGGCCTCGGTGAACGTCCGGGCCGGGCCGGCGATGTCGAGGTGGGCCCA